>WRDM01000015.1 GCA_009783465.1 Phycisphaerae bacterium
AAATTTTTCATAAGCCTCTCCCTAACAGTCTAACAGTCTAACAGCCTGAAAACGGCCCGTTGCGGAAAATCGCACGAAAACAAAAGAATGTAGATGCGATGGCCCTGTGGGTTCGAGGGGAGCTTTTTAGTCAACGAGTCAACGTAATCATCTCCTCGAATTCGCCCATCCGCCGGTCGATGGCGTCGCGGCTTGCCGTGAAGAACTTTTGCAGGCTGAAGCCTTCGATGCCGATGCTGGCGGTTACTGTGCCGTAGGCCATGGCGCGGCGGAGGGTGGCGGCGTCGGTGTTGTCCTGGCTGGCGAGATAGCCCATCATCGCGCCGGCGAAACTGTCGCCCGCGCCCGTCGGATCCACCACGCAGAACGTCGGGTAACTCGGCAGCGCGAACACGTTCCTGCCCGTAAACAGCAACGCGCCGTGCTCGCCCTTCTTGATGACGATAAAATTCCGCACGCGGGTCCCCAGCTCCAGGCCGGCCGCCACCACGTTCGACTCGCCCGTGAGCATCTTCGCCTCGCCGTCGTTGAGCACCAGGCCGTCGAGACGGTCGATGAGTTTCATCAACGTCTCGCGTTCGGTCTGAATCCACAGGTCCATCGTGTCGGCCACCACCAGCGCGGGACGCCGCAACTGCCCGAGCAGCTCGATCTGCAAGGCCGGGTGCGTGTTGGCGAGGAAGACATATCGGCTGTCGCGAAACGACTCGGGGATGGTCGGCCCGCGTTCGGCCAGCACGTTCAACTCCACGCCCACCGTGTCGCGGATGTTGACGTCCTGGTGATACCGCCCGTGCCAGCGGAACGTCTTGCTGCCGCGGCGAATCTCCAGGCCGCCCATGTCGATCCGTTCATTGGCGTGCAGCGGCGCGAGAAAATCGGCAGGACAATCCTCGCCGACCACGCCCACCAATCGCACGGGCGAAAAAAAACTGGCCGCGTACGCGAAATAAATACTCGACCCGCCCAACGTGTCCACCACACGCCCGAACGGACTCTCCACCGTATCAATGCCGATACTGCCGGTAACGAGAAGACTCATGGTACTCCTTCGGAGAAGACTGTTAGGCTGTTAGGCGCAGGCTCATGAAAGTTTAGGCCAAGTGATTCATGAGCCTGCGCCTAACAGTCTAACCGCCTAACCGTCTTCTATTCACGCCCCCGCCACGTCCATGGCGATGCGGGCCCAGTCGTCCAGGCGGCGCGGTTCGTAGCGGATCGTGCTGATGTCCTTGAGGATGAATTCCAACGGGCAGCCGTGCTGGCGGCAGATGTCTCGCGTGGCCGTCAGATCGGCGCGGACCGCGTCGGCGTCGAAGCGGTCAGTCGCCAGCATCGCCGGGCTGGGCTTGCGCGAGAAGACGTACTGCCGCCCAATCTCCGCCGCGCCGAGCGACTGGTCCACCCACGGACTCATCGAAACCTTCCGCACGTTCGGAATCATCCGCACCTGCGCCATCTTGCGGTCCAGCGGATCGCAGCAGCCGTAATACACCAGCCCGAACCGCGCCGCCAGCCGCTTGACGTACGCCACCTCGAACTCTTCAAACATCGCCGGCGACACCGTCGCGAGCATCTGCGCCAGCCCCGCCGTCCACAAATCCTTCGTCCGAGGCCGCGCGGGATCGTACCCCTCCGCCGGCAGCTCGTCCGTGTACGCGCCCGTGCAGTGAACCGACGTCTGAGGCCCGCACAGCAGCCCCTGCGACTCCATCTGATCCAACCGCATCTCGTACGCCAGCGTCATCCGCTCCAACAGCCGGTGCATAAATTCCGGCCTGTCGATCATCGCGTACAACGCGCCCTCCACGCCCATCCACGTGCTGATCGGATCCCAGAAGCCGATGAAATTATCCGCGCCGGAAACCCGCACCTCCAGCACGCCGTCGAACAACTCCTCCGCGACGGCGCGACGCCGGGCCGTCTCCGCTGAATGGTGCGTCACGTGCGGCAATTGAATCTTCTCGACATCCTCGTCATGGGCGAATTGATTGATAAACCGATGCCCGACCACCGCGTTGGTCGGATCGCCAACGACCGTCTCCTCCTCCACGCCCAGGCCGAAACTATAGCCCTCGACCGCCTTGCCCACCGACACGAACGGCTCGACCACCATGTCCGCCGCGAAGTGTTCCCATTGATACAACTGCCGGCGGAAATGATCCTCGTACATGCGGCACTCGGCGTCCTCGCTGCGGAGCGTCAATTCGTCGCACGCCAGTTCGTTCCAACAGATCTGGTCGATCATCACCATCGGTCGCTCGGGCTTGAGGCCGTTCAGTTTCCGCCACAACGTCCGCCGGGTCTCCTGGATCGGCAACGCGGCAATCTCCGCGACCCGCTTGGCCAACTCTCGCACCACGGCGATGTCATTCTTGCTCGGCATCGGATGTCTCCTCAATTGAAATGACAGCGTACACGGAAAACGTGGCGAAGAAAAGAGGCGGCAACGATCATCCAGGGTGATCGCATTCTCCGTCCCACGGGCGTCCCGCCCGTGAGTCGCATGGGCGTCTCGCCCGTGCAAACGTTCCAAAAGGCCGGTTGTGCCTGTTCCGCCACGGGCGAGACGCCCGTGGGACGCATGGGCGGGACGCCCGTGCTACGAGAATGCGTTTGCCCTGAACGACCATCACGGCCCATTACATGTAGAACATGCCGCGGATGAACATGACGGCCGACGCGATGCCGAAGCCGATCAGCAGCAGGCCCGAGAGGATGTTGACGACGCGGAAGAAGCCAGGCCCCAAACGGTCGGGCATGAAGCGGACGAAGAAGGTGAGGATGGTGAACCAGGTCATCAGTCCCGCGCCGGCGAAGGCGAGCCCCCACCATTTGGCGCTCTTGCCCAGTTCGGTGCCTTCGGCCAAATGCAGCCAGGCGGCGGTCTGCAAGACCCAGTAGAGCATGCTGGCGGGATTGACGATCGTCAGGGCGCCGCCGGTGAGGACGTCCATGATCAGGTGTTTGGGCGGAGCGGCCCGCAGACTCCGCCGGGCGCGGGCGTATTCCTGAACCGGATTTTTGAACGCCTTGTAAAGAAAGTAACTGCCCAGCGGCAACAACACCAGCGCGCCAACGAGCGAGAGGACGATCTGCGCGGTTTTGGCCTTGTCCGGCTGCGTGAGGTCAGGCAACAGGAAGCTGCCGCCCATCAGCACCAGCGCGAACAGCAGCAGGTCGCCGATGACCGATCCGATCCCGCACGCCAGCGTGTGCGTCCATCGACCGACGATGCCCCGACGAATCGCCACCATGTTGACAGGCCCGATCGGCGCAGCGGCGACGAAGCCGATGATAAACACGGCCACGAGCACCTTCACACTGGATAACCACATCCCAGTTTCAGCCAACACGATAAACGACTCGCCTCTCCCAAAAGGTATTCAGGGTCGCATCAGCATACAGATCGGGCCAAGGATGGCAACGGGATTCTTTCAAAAAGGCTGTTAGACTGTTAGACTATTAGACTGTTAGGCGCCGGCTTCGAGACGTTAGGCCTGAGGATTCATAAGCCTCTCCCTAACAGCCTAACAGTCTCAACACGGTCCCTTCGCGAGATATCGCATGAAAATAACAGCATGTAGATGCGTTTTTCGAGCCCCGGACACTCAGGGAATCCGCGTTTTCGCCGGCATCGTGGTTGGCGTGGAGGCCGGCATCGTTTCGGCGGGTAGTTTGCCTTCGCGGATCAGGAGCGCCTTGCGTTCGAGCAGTTTGGCTGCCCGCTCCTCGGGCTGAAGCGATTCCAGCGCCCCCCGCTCGGCGGGCGTGAAGCTTTCCACGACGACCCGCAGCCAGGCCGCCCGCTCGAGGTAGGCTTCGCGCTGCTGGTTGTTGAGTTTGATCAGCCGCTGGTAGTGCGTCAACAGCGTTTCCTGTTCGGCTTCGCTCTTGCTCATAAACGCGAGCACTTCCTGGCGGATCGTCTCCCGTTGGTCGGGCGAGAGCTTGTCCCACTCCAGGCCATGATTCATCCGCGCCGCCATCGTCTGGTCATCGTTGATCGTCAACAGTTGCATTTTTATCCGCAACTGCTGGGCCTTGGTGACAATGCCCTTCTCGGCAACGCCCGCGTCGGCCTTGTCCGCCGCCTGCGCCCACGCCGCCGACGTACACGCCGCCGCCAGCGCCAGACCCATCGTGATGTTCAACCATTTCGTCATTTCGTGCTGCCGATCGCCCCAGGCTCCCGGCCCTCCAGTTTTGCCAACGCGTCCATCGTGGCGGAGTTCAACAGCGACTCGTTAGGATCAATATCCGCCAGCGTTTGAATCGATTCCATGTTCGAGAAAAACAGCAATTGCTGACTGGCGAGGCGGTCCACTTCCGCCAAGGCCAGTTGCTCGGTCTTCGGCACGATCGGCTGGGCGACGTTGTAGTCGTCACCGCTTCGCCATGGCCCGATAAGCGTCACCGCCAGTACGACCGCCGCAGCCGCCGCGGCCGGGACCGCCAGGCGGAACACGCGAACCCACACGGATTTCTCCTGACGACGCGCCGCCGCCACGATCCGCGACGGCAACGCCCGCGGCGGTTCGGAACACGTGTACGCGTCCAACACGCCGTCCAACGACCGCAACGACGCCAACGCCGCCGACCAGGCAGGCTCGTCGGCAACCAGCCGATCCACGCGCGCCATCTCCGCCGGCGACAACTCGCCGTCGAAGTACGCGCTCAGCATGTCAGGATCCACAGGGGTCATATCGTCACTCGCAACCTAGCTATCGTACCTATCCATTCAACCACTCCCGCATGATGTAGTTCCGCGGGAATGCGAAGAAATTTTAACTTCCGCCTATGATTATTCGTTTTATCGGCTGATTTTCCCGCAATCATTGGCGTTTTCGAGAGGCAAAATGTCCGAATGGTCCATCCGTGTCGATTGGTTGCTGCCGGGCAACGCCGCGGCGATTCGCGACGCGGTGCTGCGCGTTCACGACGGGCGGGTGGCGGCGATGGGGCCTGCCGGAACAGTGGCGACTTCGCAACGGCATCGCGTGGCCACGGGCATGGCCATGCTGCCGGGGCTGATCAACGCGCATGCTCATCTGGAGTTGGGGCATCTCGAAGGGTTGCTGCCGCGTGGGGTTTCGCTTCCGGAATGGCTTGACGAGTTGGTGCGTCGGCGGGGTTCGCTCGAGGCAATGTGTGCGGCGGTGCGGGACGGCGCAGCCCGGCTGTTGGCAGGCGGGACGACGTGCGTCGCCGACGTCAGCCATGCCAACCTCGCCTGGCCGGCGTTGGCGGGCAGTCCGTTGCGGCGGCTTTGTTTGGCCGAGGCGTTGGGTCGTGGCATGTCAGCCCGCGGCGGATGGCTGCGGTTTTGTCGCAGTCTGGAGGGATTGCCGCGGGCCGACGGGCGGCAGTGGTTTGGCGTGAGTCCACACGCGCCGTACTCCACCGCGCCGGCGATTTTCCGCCAGGCCGCCCGGCTGGCCAACGAACGCGGCTGGCCGATCGGCACGCACCTGGCCGAGACGACCGACGAACGCGAGTTCCTCCGCCACGGCCTCGGCCCGCTGGCCGACTGGGCGCGGCGACGCGGGCTGATTCCGCCTTGCTTCCGAGGCCAAGCGGACGGGCCGATCGAATTCCTGAAAAAGGCCCGGTTTTTCGTAAAAAACGCGCCCATCCTGCTGATCCACTGCCACGACGTGACGGACGGCGAAATCGAATGCATCGCCCGCGCGGCCGCCAGCGTGGTGTTCTGTCCTGGCTGTGCGGAGTTTTTCAATCGACCGGGCCATCGCTACGCCGACATGCTCTCGACGGGCGTGAACGTGGCGTTGGGCACGGACGGCCTGTCGAGCAACGACGGCCTGGACATGCTGGCAGAGATGCGCCGCCTCCGCCGGCAAGGCCTGGTGAACAACACGACGATCCTCCGCATGGCAACAACAAACGGCGCCACCGCCATCGGTCGACGCGACCTCGGCCGCCTCGCGCCGGACTGCCCGGCGGATTTCATCCTCGTGCCTGTCGGAACGACGTGCGATGACCCACTGGAGGCCATTCTGACAAGCGACGTCCGCGTCGCGGAAACCGTGATCGGCGGTGAAACGGTGTTTACGGTGTGAACTGTTTTCAGCGGCTTGCCGTTTTGCGCTGTTAGGATGTTGTGCGAAATGAAACGTTCGCTTTTCACAACACCCTACAGCGCAAAACGGCAAGCCAGATTCACGCCTATCCTGGTCCCCATGTGACGGTTTGTCGAATGAACTCGATGAACGGACTTGGGTAGAGACCAAGGACCAGAACAATCAGTGACAGGACGAACAGGGCGATTGTGGCAGAGAGATGGATTTTGTTTGCGGACGATTTCGTCGTGAGCGTTTCGTTCATGTCACGTGCGAACAGGACGGCACAGACGCGGAGATAGTAATACAGGCTGACGGCGCTGTTGAGAATCAGCAGGACCGAGAGCGTCCACAGGCCTGTGCCGATGCCCGCCCGGACGATGAAGAATTTGCCGACAAAGCCGCCCGTCAGCGGCAGGCCCGCCAGGGACATCATCATGAGCGTCAGCACGCACGCCAGAACGGGGCGGCGGAAAAACAGGCCGCCAACCGCGTCAAGATGATCGCTGTCGCCGCCGTCGTCGCGAGTGGCATCACGGCTGGCGGAGAGAACGCTCACGACGCCGAAGGCGCCCAAAACGGCGGCGAAATAGACAGGCAGATAAAACGCGGCCGCCTCGAAAGCCCGCGAAACGGCCTGGCGGTTTTCCCCATCTCCGCCAGCGAAGAAGGCCGTCAGCAGATAACCCATCTGCGCGACGGAGGAGTACGCCAGCAGCCGCGTGAGGCGGTTTTCCCGCAAGGCGAGCAGATTGCCGACGCACATGCTCAGCCCGGCCAATACCGCGAAGAGAGTGGGCACGCCTCCGAGTTGTTCGTGCGGGATGGTCGTGAAAAACCGAAAAAACAAGGCGAAAACGGCGCCTTTTGAGACGGTGGCGACGAAGGCGGCCGTCGGCGGTGGCGCGGCGTGATAGACGTCGGCGGCCCACAGATGCAGCGGCGCGATCGCAAGTTTGAAGCCGACGCCGACAACCACCAACGCCACCCCCGCCAACGTCAAGCCCTCGGCCGCCGCACCGCCCCATGGCGCGTCCGCGGATTCGGCGGCCCGCATCGCGGCGGCGAGATGCGCGAAGTCCATCGTGCCCCACCGCGCGTACAGCAAGGCCATGCCGAACAACAATACCGCCGACGCGACGCTCGCAAGCACCAGATACGTGACGCCGCCCGCGACGCCCTTGGCGTGATGCGGCCGATACGCGATCATCGCGTACAGGCTGACGCTGAGGATTTCCAGGCCGAGGAACAAACTGGCCACATGCGTCGCCGCCGCCAACACGCCGCCGCCAAGCGTCGCCCATAGCAGGAGGACGTAAAATTCCTCCGCCGGCCCCGTCTTCGCTTCGCTTCGTCGCGGCATATGCGGCGAAATGGCATGGGATGGTTGTCGCGAGGAATAGTCGTGCGAAAACAGCGCGACCGCGAGCGCGGCGGCGAAGAGGACGGCCTGCATATAGGCGGCGTAGGCGTCGAGCAGGAGGAGCGTCGGCGCGTGGTCGTCGAACCGCACAGGCGCGGCGGGGCAAGCGGCCGCTCGAATGGCCAGCCACAGCGCCGCCGACAAACCCAACAGGCAAATCGTCGCCGCCGCGGCGTGATTTCGCCGGAAGCACGCCAGCAGCAGAACAGCGATGGCGGCCGCCGTCACGGCCAGCAGCGGCGACAACGCCCACAGCGACTCGCTCGTCATGTGGCCACCGCCTTCACAGGAACACCGCCGCGAGCACGGCCAACACGGTGACGGCGGCGAGGGTGGCGGCGTACCATCGCACCCGGCCGGTTTGCATTCGGGCCAATTGGTTGCCGATCCACAGGCCCGCGAAGGCGACGGCACGCCACGCGCGGTCGGCAACGCCGTAGCGGAGGACTCGCGTGAACAACGAGGCCGGCTGCGTGATTTTTTCGGCGGCACGAGCGTGCACCCGGTGTGTCGTCCACCACGCCAACGTCGCGCCGGCGATGGCTGCCGCGGTCGCCGACGTCAGCAGCATCCATCGCGTCGCGGGCGTCGGCTCGGGCGCGAGCGACATCGACGGCAAGATGCGATCGAAGCTGGCATCGAGAAAATGGGCGACAAACTGGCCATTTTCCACCACGCCGGGCCACTGAACCCATCCCGCCAGCACGGCCAGGGCCGCCAGCGACAGCATCGGCACCCTGGCCACCCACGTCGGCCGATGCGCGACGACCACTCGCGCGGGCCCGTGAAACACCAGGAAAACCAAGCGAAACGCATACCACGCCGTCAAAAACGCCCCAGCCAAACCGACCGCCCAGAGAACATGCGCCCCGTCGCCGTGCGACCAGAGTTCCGCCAGAATGGCCTCTTTGCTGAAAAACCCGCTGAAAAACGGCAAGCCCGCCAACGCCGCCGCGCCGGCGAGAAACGCCACGTACACCCGCGGCAACGACCGACGCAGGCCTCCCATGCGGGCCATGTCGCTGGAGTGCCCGACCGCCAGCATGACCGACCCCGCCGCCAAAAACAGCAGGCTCTTGAACACCGCGTGCGTAAGGAAATGGAAAATCGCCGCCGTCGCCGCGCCCACGCCCAGGGCCGCGAACATCAAGCCGATCTGGCTCATCGTGGAGTACGCCAACGCGCGTTTGAGATCGGTCTGCGTCAGGGCAGCCGCGCCGCCCAGCAGCATGGTGGCCGAGCCGATCCCCGCCGTCGCCCACTGCACCGCCGGCGCGAGCGTGAACAGCACGCCAAGCCGCGCGACGAGATACACGCCCGCCGTCACCATGGTGGCCGCGTGAAGCAGCGCGCTGACAGGCGTCGGCCCAGCCATCGCGTCGGGCAGCCAGATGTGCATCGGCCACTGGGCACTCTTGGCGACGGCCGCCGCCAACATCATCGCCGCCGCCAACACCGCGCACGCCGCGCCCGGCGCCCACGCGTTGCGGGCGGCCACCTGCAATCCGTGAATATCCAACGTGCCCAAATGCACCAGTAAAAACACGATGCCGATCAGCAAGGCCGTGTCGCCAACCCGCGTGACGAGAAACGCCTTCCGCGCCGCGCGGCCGTTCGCGGGATCGCGTTTCCAAAAGCCGATCAGCAGGTAACTGCACAGCCCCACGCCCTCCCAGCCGACGTAGAGCAGCAACAGATTATCCGCCAGCACGAGCACAAGCATGGCCGCGACGAAGAGATTCATGACGGCGAAAAACCGCGAAAACCCGTCGTCGCCGGCCATGTATTCCACGGCGTGAAGCAAAACGAACACCGCGACCACGGCAACGGTGGCGGCCATCACGATGGCCAGCGGGTCGAGATAAAACGCGACGTCGACGCGGAAATTTTCCGCCGCCAGCCAGGTCCAGAGCGTCTGGCGGAACGATCCGCCGCGCGGCGGGGCTGCAAGACATTCCGCCGCGATCGCCAGCGTGACCGCCGCAGCGGCCGCCGTCGGCGCCACGCCCACCCACGCGGCAACCGGCTGCGACAATCGCTTGCCCAGCACCGCCAACACAACAAACGCCGCCCCCGGCAGAGCGGGCAGGAGGTAGAGGTAGTCAAGCATGCGTGCCTCATGGTTTTTCTGCTCTCGCGGCACAGACGAACCATTTGTTCGAGGGAGACAAGCCAGTAGCCAATAGCCAGTAGCCATCAGGTATGGCAAAGTTTGCTGTTCATCATACGATCAAAATCTTTCGCTCTGTGTACAACGATTCCCGCTCTCTTTGCCTTTTCGCCTTTACCTTTCCATACCTATTGGCTACTGGCTATTGGCTACTGGCTTGTCTCCCTCGAACGGATGGTTCGATTTTACGCCACGAGAACTGACGTGCGGCACGTCGGCGATTGCGTCGGAATTCAGGTTGCGTTTTTCGCGGAAGACGATCAGCAGCAGCGTCAGGCCGATGGCGGTTTCTGCCGCCGCCGTCGCGAGGATGAACAGGAACATGATCTGCCCGTCGGCCTGTCCCCAGAGGGCGCCGGCGGCGACGAACGCGAGGCCGGCTGCGTTGAGCATGATCTCCAACGACAACAGCACGAACAGCAGATTCCGCCGCGTCAACACGCCCAGCAACCCGACCGCAAACAACGCTGCCGCCACCGCCAGGCCGTGATGACCACTGACAACCGACAGGATATTCATACGCGGCGGCCCTCCCGGCGAAGTTGTCGCCCAAGATGCACCGCGCCAACCAGCGCCGCCAGCAACAACATGCCCGCCAATTCCACAGCCAGCAAATAATGCGTGAACAACGTCACGCCAATCCGCTTCGGCGTAATCTCCATCACGTCAGCGGGCGTGACGTCGCCAGCCTCTCCCGTAGCACGAGAGAGCACGAAAACCAGCAGAATCAGCAGCGCGGCGCAGAGCGTGGCGGGCCCCAGCCAAACGCGAGGGTTCGCCAGCCGGCGGTTCGTCTCCCGAGGCCGCGCGACGTCGAGCATCATCACGACGAACACGAACAGCACCATGACCGCGCCAGCGTAGAGAATCACCTCCATCGCGGCCACGAACGGTGCCCCGAGCGTAAACAACACCGCCGCCGTCGCCAGCAGCGACGCCACCAGCCACACCAACGCATGCGCCGCCTCGGCCCGCGTAACGGCGAGCAACGCCGCCACCACGGCCAGGGCGGACGCAATGTAAAAGACGAGATCCATGGGTTCCTCGTGGCGTTTTTTTACCACAGAGGCACAGAGAACACAGAGAGTGGCACAGGGAACTCGTAAGATCGCTTGCGATGGCTTGCCTCTTTGCGATGTAGGACGTTGTGCCATACGAAATGTTCTTTGCCGCCAAACGTTCTACAGCGCAAAGAGGCAAGCCATCGCGAAGATTTTTTCGAATTCCCAGTGTCCATCTCTGTATTCTCTGTGCCTCTGTGGTAAAAAACGCCGCCTCACGGCAGCAGCGTCCGCGGGTCGGTGGGCGGTTCCTGTCCGGGTTTCTCGCCGTTGCCGATCCGTACGCCGGCGGCCTGGTAGAAATCATAGCCGGGATATTTGCCTTCGCCGGCGATGAGCAAATCTTCTTTTTCGTACACCATGTTTTCGCGGGCGTATTCGCCCATTTCGAAATCCGGAGTGAGTTGGATCGCGTAGGTCGGGCAGGCCTCCTCGCAGTAGCCGCACAGAATGCACCGGGCCTTGTTGATGCGGAACCACGCGGGAAACCGCCGGCCGTGCTCGTCCTGGGTTGCCGCCAGGGCGATGCAGTCCACCGGGCACGCGGCCGCGCAGAGGTAGCAGGCCACACAGCGTTCCCGCCCGTCGGCGTCGCGTGAGAGAATGATTCGCCCTTTCCATCGCGGCGCGAGGTACGGCTGGACGTCAGGATAACGAACGGTCTCCCGCCGCCGCCAGGCGTGTTGGAAGACCAGTCCAATGGAACGGAGAATGGAAAGCATGGATCATCGTAGGCGCAGGCGAACCGTTCGTTCGAGGGAAACAAACCAATAGCCAGTAGCCAGTAGGTATGGCCGGGTTTGTTATTCGTCACACGATCGGAGTTCTCCGTTACGCGTATAGCTGCCCCCGCTTTCATTGCCATTTTGGCCTGGTCGTTCCATACCTGTTGGCTACTGGCTACTGGCTATTGGCTTGTTTCCCTCGAACGAATTATTCGTTTTCGCCGCGAGAAACGAAACACCCACCCACGTCAATTTCTGCTTTCCGGGCTGACGAGCAGTTTGAGCACTTCGTCGACGCTTTGGAGGGAGCGGGTGGCGATTTTCGGGTGGGCGAGCGTGCCGGTGACGCGGACTTCGCTGACTTCGCGGCTGATGCTTTCGATCACGTCGCGGAGCAGGCCCAGGTCGGGCAGTTTGTTGGGCGGGGCGGTCAGGAAGGTCAGGTTCAGCCGCTCGGTTCTCATCGCCAGCGTGCCCGAGCCGATGATCGACAAGCCCGTGCCCGTGAAACGGATGTCGCTGAGCACAAGCGTGTCGCCCTTGAGGTGATAGGTCATGTGGCCCTGGGTGAACGCGCTGTCGCCGGGCAGCGAGAGATAGAGAAAATTCAGCATGTCGAGCATGATGGGCAGCTTGCCGATTTTGGCCTTGGTGATCTGGAAGCTGCCTGCGGCTTCGCGGGCGGCGGGTTTGTTTTTGTCGGGCGGGCGCATGGTGTAGGTGGCGCTGCCGCCGAGTCGGCCGACGACGTTGACGCGGTCGGTTTCCTTCGCGCCGGCGTTGACGAGCTGGTCGAGGTCGACGTTATCGAATTCGATTCGGACGGCGTATTGGAGCGGGTCGGTGAGTTTCAGTTCCGCCTCGCCCGCGGCCAGGCCGTCGTAGAGCTTGGCGGCGAGTTGTTCGAACCGAATCACGTCGCGTTGGGGCGGCTTGACGATTCGGCCATGGATGTCGGTCAACTGTCGAGGCCCGACCATCAGGCTCTCGACGGCGACTTCCGCGTGGAACGCGAACCCTTCGGTGGTGCTGGATGCGTCGCCGGTAAACGTGCCGGTGATTGGCTGGGGATCCTCGCCGAGGTTAACGACGGCCTGGTGGAACGTGGCCGAGCCTTGACACGCCCAGGTGACGCGGAGTGCGTCGGCGGGAGCGGACGATTCGTCCGTTGGCGCCGAGGTCGCCGGCGGGGCCGGCTCGCGAAGCAACGACAGCTTCGTCAGCGCCACCGTGCACGTGCCGC
The DNA here is from genome assembly GCA_009783465.1 of Phycisphaerae bacterium. Taxonomy (GTDB): domain Bacteria; phylum Planctomycetota; class Phycisphaerae; order SM23-33; family SM23-33; genus WRDM01. The sequence continues at coordinate 12,703 of WRDM01000015.1, forward strand.
CCGGCGAGAGGTGCCGTGTCACTGTGTTGAAATCGGCCGGCGCCGCCGCCAGCAGGGCTTCGTCCAGCGGAAAATTCTCCGCCTTGACCGACGTCAGATCCACCTCCACCCGCTCGCCGTGGAAGCGGACGGTTCCGCGAAGTTCCGCCTGGGCCTGATCCATTTTCGCGTGGAGCGGCTGGATTTTTATCTCGTCGGGCGTGGCGACGAGTTCGCCGGTCACGTTGCGGAAGGTATACGGGAATTCGGCGAACGTGATGTCGATGCCCCGCGGGCGGATCGTGACGGCGTAGCCGTCGGGCGTCTGGGGCACGTGGGCGTTGTATCGCAACTCCACGTCGGCGGAGCCTTTCGGCGAGAATTTCCGCACGAGGGCGGCCGAGTCCGCCGGCAGGGCGGCGAGCAGATCCTCGCCCAGTTCGAGGTCCCTGGCATGGACGTGCAGCCATAATCCGGAGGGCGAAGAACGCGGCAGCGCGTAGGCGGCGCCGCTGATCCGCGCCGGGCCGTGACGGGCGACGAATTGCTGGAATTCGATTTTCTCGGGCGTGATCCGCACGCGGGCCTTGGCATCGGTTAGCTCGTAAGGAAAGCCTTCGGGCTTCATGCGGGCGTTGGCGAGATCGGCGTGCAGGTCGTATCCCATCGGCCCGTCGGCGGATTTGGTGACGCGGCCGGTCAGCCGCTCGACGGTTCCGCGCAGCCCCAGCGAGGCGAACATCGCATGACCGGCGCCAGTCGGTGGTACCGTGTCGCGGGCGTCTCGCCCGCGTGTGGCAAGGGCATCTTGCCCTCGCGGATCGCTCTGCACGGCCTGCGCGGTGGAAACAGGCTGTTCGTCGCCGGACGAGGGCGAGACGCTCGCGTCACGGCCCAACCAGACGGACTGCGCCGAGTCGATCGCGTCCGCCAGCGTGTCGTCCAGCGGCAGGTCGGACGCCTCCACGGCCAGGTCGATCTGCTGCGTGTCGTGATGGGCCAGGCTCATCAATTTGCCGTCGAGGCGGAAGCGTGCCTTGCCGTGTTTGGCCGTCACGCGGTTGATCGTCGCGTCGTCGTTGTGGATGTGCACCAGGCCGGTGAGTTCCTCCAGCGGATAGCGGAAGCCGCTGTAGGTCATGGCGAGTCGGCCGTCGAGTTTGAGATCGACGTCGACGGTCATCGGCCCGTCGCGCACCAAGCGGACGACGTTGACTTTCACGCCCGCCTGCCCCGACGGCGACAGCGCCTCCCACACGCCGCGCGCGACGTGATCGGCGGCCCGTCCGAGAGCGTCGGTGGCGTGCACGTCGGGCGTTTCGACCGTGATGCGCAGCGGCGCGTTGTAGACCAGTTGGTGCACGTCGCCGGAGATCTTGAGCGTCGTCGGGCCCTGGCGGCCTGTCATATTGCGGATGTGGGCGCCCGCCGTGTCGAGCGTGATGTCGCCGGTGACGTCGGTGACGGGCAGGGGGAACCAGTCCAACGTCATCGACATGCCTTTGGGTTTGGCCGACGCGTGGTAGTCGAGCGTGCCGTCGGCGTCGCGGCGGACGGTGGCGGCGATGTCGAACCCGCCGTCGCGGAGTTTGAAGTGATCGTCGATCCATTCCAGCGCGCCGGCCAGCGGACCGCCGACGTCGGTGTGGTCGGGCAGCGCGAGATCGGTCACGGTCAAGGCAGCCTGGAAGGCGCTGTCCGCGCGGAAGCCGTCGTATCGGCCGGTGAGGGTGAACTCGGCGTCGCCGGCCTGTTTGAGCCGGCCTCGGACGTTCTGGAATTCGATGCCGTCGCGCGACATCCGTAACGTGCCGAAGACGCGATGGACGGTCAGCCCGCCTTCTTCGGGCGGAAACTGGATCGAGACGTCGGCGAGTTCGCATCCGAACTCGTCGTTGGCCGGCGAGGTGGTGGCGGCGCCGGTCGCGTCGTATGCGCCCAGGCGGATTTCGCCCTTGATGTCGTAGCGGCGGACCCAGTCGTAATATTTCGGCGGCAGGAGGACGGCGGTTTGTTCGATGTCGATGGCGCCCATGGGCGTGAGTTGCCCGCTGGCCAGGTCGATGTCGATGCCCTGGTGCTGCGACCGTTCGGCATCGTCGGTGGTGTTCCAGAGCACGCGGTAGACGTCGGGCGCGTGGTAGCCCATTGTCAGCCCGACACGCCACAGCAGCGTCTGCCGCAGTTGCCCCTGCACTTTGACCATGCGGAGCGAACAGGTTCGCACGGTGACAGAGGGCAGCGTGAACGGCTCGCCGTCACCGTCTTTCTGCTGGAGCAGCGGCAGGAGTCGCTGGAGGTCGATTTCGCCGGTGGTTTCGTCGCGGTGGATCGTCAGCGTCGCGCTGTCGCAGTAGATGTCCGTGGGTTCGAACCGCCCCGCCAGCAGCGACCACGGATTGTGCCTCACCTGAATCAGCCTGGCCTGGAAATACGGATCGGCCGGCGCGGCGTCAGCGGGGACGTCGGGGTCTTCCGGAAGCCACAGCCGGACGCCGCGCACCTCGACGGGGCCGAAAATGTTCAGCCGCGCGTGGTCGACGCGCACCTTGCCGCCCAACGCCTGCGCGAGGTGCCTCTCCGTCACGCGCGTGACGCGGCGGTCGTTGGTGAAATGCCAATACGCGTACGTCAGGCTGATCACCACGATCAGCCCGATCAAACTCGCGCTCCGCCGGCGCGACGACACATACCGCCACGACCGCGGCCGACGCCGAAACAACACACCCGACACGAATTGCCCAAGACGCGACATCGGCGATGATTATACGTTTTCGTTTCCCTGTTGCAAATCACACGTTTTTCCCCGTACGATACGCAAAACCAATAAAACGAAAGGATTTCCCATGCAGATAGCGGTACTTGGCGGCGACGGGACGGGGCCTGAAGTGGTGGCCGAGGGATTGAAGGTGCTTCGCGCGGTGGCGTGCAAGGCGGGGTTCGATTACAGCACACACGACTTCGACCTGGGCGGTGAGCGATACCTTTCCGCCGGCGGCGATCCGGCCAAGGCGTCGATCCCCGTCATTCACGACGACGAAATCGCCGAACTGCGAACCTACGACGCCATTTACCTTGGCGCGGTGGGACATCCGAAGATCGCGCCGGGCATTCTCGAAAAGGGACTGCTGCTGCGGCTGCGGTTTGAGCTGGACCAGTACATCAACCTCAGGCCGGTGAAGCTGTACCCCGGCGTCGAGACGCCGTTGAAGGACAAAGGCCCGGCGGACATTGATTTTGTCGTCGTTCGCGAGAACACCGAGGGCATTTACACCGGCATGGGCGGCGTGCAGTACAAGGGCACGCCCGCCGAGGTGAGCACGCAGGTCAACTGCACGACGCGGTTCGGGGCCGAGCGGGCGATCCGCTACGCGTTCGAACTGACGCGCCGCCGCAACGGCAAGAAGCAGCTCACGCTGGTGCACAAGACCAACGTGCTGACGTTCGCGGGCGACACGTGGTGGCGGGCGTTCAACGAAATCGGCCAGGCGGAATATCCCGAGATCAAGCGCGACTACAACCACGTCGACGCCTGCTGCATGTGGTTCGTGAAGAACCCCGAGTTCTACGACGTGATCGTCACGGACAACATTTTCGGCGACATCATCACCGACCTGGCCGCCGTCATCCAGGGCGGGCTCGGCGTCGCGTCCGGCGGGAACATTAACCCCAAGGGCGTGAGCATGTACGAGCCGATGGGCGGCAGCGCGCCGAAGTACACGGGACAAAACGTAATCAACCCGATGGCCGCCATCGGCGCGATGGCCATGCTGCTCCGCGAGACGGGCGTGAATCAGAACAACGCCACGCTGACCAAAGCCGGCAACATGATCGAGGCCGCCATGATGAAAGTCACGCCGACGATGGCATCGCAGGCCGCCGGCAAAATGGGCATGAGCACCACCCAAGTCGGCGATGCGGTGGTGGCGGCGCTGTGAACGACAGGCTGTTAGACTGTTAGACTGTTAGGGAGAGGCTTATGAGGATTTAGACCAATCCTCCATAAGCCCGCGCCTAACAGTCTAATAGCCTAACAGTCTAATAGTCTGTTTAACCACCCCCTTCGCCGAGCCGATACTATACAAATAGCCGTGCGAAATTCTGCGCGAGGTCCCATGCCGCAGTTGCCGAAAATTTTGTGGATTGGCGAAGGCTTTGGAGGCCCGCCGCCCAATGTCCGACAGGCCGTCGACGGACATTGGGAGTTCGTCCACGCGTCCGGCGCCAGGCCGCTGGCGGAACAATTGAAGAACGTCGCCGTCGCGATGCTGCGGCTGAACGATTCTGCTGGCAATGTCCAGAAACTCCAGCCGCTGCTGGACGACATCGCCCGCACCGACGCCGTTGCGTTGGTGATCCTGCCTGAACACGCCCGCGTGGTTCGACGAATGATCACCGACCGCCGCGGGCCGTTCCTGTGCATCAGCGAGACGGCGACCGCGAAAGAACTGGCCGCCCGGATCGAGGCGGCGGTCGAACTTCAGCCCGCCCTGCGGTCGCTCCGCGACGAACTGGCCGCCGTGCGAAGCCAACGCCTCACCACCGAGCACGTGCTCGAGGAGGTCGACGAGCAGTTGAAATTGGCCGCCCGAATCCAGCGGGATTTCCTGCCCCGCCAACTGCCGGAAGTCGGCCCGGTGCGGTTCGGCGTGCTGTATCGGCCGTTTTCGTGGGTCAGCGGCGACATTTACGACATCGCCCGGCTGGACGAAACGCGGCTGTATTTTTACGTCGCCGACGCCGTCGGTCACGGCATGCCCGCGGCGCTGCTGACGATGTTCATCGACCGCTCGCTCCAATCCAAGCGGATCACCGGGCGGAACTACGAAATCATTCCGCCGGGCGAGTCGCTGGCCATGCTCAACACGGAGATGAGCAATCAGAACCTGTCGTCATCGCAGTTCTGCACGGCCGTCTACGGCGTGCTGGACACCGAGACGCTTCGGCTGACGTACGCCCGCGCCGGCCATCCGCCGCCCATCCTCCGCCGCGCCGACGGGCGCATCGAACAACTCGACACACCCGGCACGCTGCTGGGCGTCTTCCCCGGCGTGGAGTTCACCGAAGCCACCGTGCAGCTCGAACGGGGCGACCGCGTCCTGCTCTTCACCGACGGCGCGGAAGAAGCCCTCCGCCCCCCCACCGCGTCGCACGACATGATCTTCCTCGACGTGGTCCGCCCCTGGATCGGCCTGGAGTGCGTCGAACTGCTGAAAACCGTCACCGACCGCCTCGAACGCCAACACGCCCACGGCCTCGTCGACGACGACGTGACCGTCATCGTACTGGACGTGGAAAACGACTGACGGGAACTTTTTTGCGTTTCCGAACTCCAAGGGTATAAATGTATTTGGCGCTCGCCGCGGCGACGCCCATGACGGGAGTTCGTGACATGAATCGTTTTCGCAACCGCTTGCTCATCGTGGCCTGCGGCCTACTGGGTTTGCTGACGGCGCCACCGGCCGTCCTGGCCCAGGAGACGGAAAAAACACCGACGACCGCGAAGGCCGTCGCGGCCACAACGATACCAGCGACCACGACGGCGCCGGCGGGCGCGGTGGCGCCGGTGAAAATTATCACCCAGAAGGAGGCCAAGCAGCTGAATCTCATCGTCGATGAGAACGATTTCATCTACGACACACAGGAGGCGTACGATCTGGTGATGCAGGCCCGCAAGTGCGATAACACGTCCGGGAATTTTGATCGGGAAAAGGCCGTCGAACTGTACGAAAAAGCCATCGCCGCCCAGCCGGGCGCGAAGATCAACGCCGAACTCGCCAATCGCATCGGCGGCATGTACAGTTTCAACACCCCCACCGACCGCGACAAAGGCCGACAGTGGTGGAAACGCGCCCTCGAACTGGCCAGCCCCGGCCAACTCCTCTGGGCACAAATCCAGATGGGCCTGGGCGACATGGACGCGATCCTGAACATGGACTTCGGCAACATCGAACTGGCCGAGTACAAGGTCTGGCCCGACAACGACGACGAACGAGGCCAGGACCGCCTGATGGTAGAACGGGCCCGCCTGTGGGAAAACATCCAGCACATCCAAACCAGCGCCGTCAGGCGGAAATTCGACATCCTGCGAAACCAACGCGCCGGCAAGGAGGAGATCGTAAAATTCCTCCAAACCATGGCCGACAAATTCACCGGCGACCCGGCAGGCGATTGGGCACTGGAAAAAATCGCGGAACTCCAGGGCAATGCGGAAAAGAAGCCGTAGGCGTGACGCTTTCATTCGGACGTTTGGAGTGCCAAAATCGGTCTTAGCCCCGGAAGGGGCGCTGGGTAGCCCCCTGCTTCGCTCTGCGAGCTACGCAGAGTGAGCCGTACTCGGCGAACCCTGGGAACCGGAATGCTTTTTCTTTTCCTCATCGTGCCTGACGCCACTAGCGGAGGACACGCAGTCGTATGGATACGGCTTCGGACGACATGCACAGGGCAAAGCGTTCTGTCGCTCACACTGTTTTACAACGCAAAATGGCAGGGCCTGCGGCCAGTCGCGCCGAACACGGAGGTCACATGGAAAACCGAAAAATGCACATGCGTTTGTCCTGATATTCGCGTACCATACGTCGTGAAAGGGTGATCCGATGAACAAGCTCATGGTACTGCTTGCCGCCGCGGGGATGCTGATGTCGGCGGGGTGCTTCAGTTTTCGCGCGGAGGCGCCGGAACTGGTGGTCGGCAGTCCGCCGCCAGACCGCGTCCACCAGGCCGACCCCAACGACAAATCCGACGTGATTCGTGAAAATCAGGAACTCCACGCCCGCAACGCGTGGCTGGAACGGCAAGTCGAAGGCCGGCAGAAAAAACACAAGGAACTCCTTCGCGACCAGGACAACATTCAGGCCGACATCAAACGCACGCAGCGCGAGACGGAACGGTACCGGTGACGAAGCGGCATCCGGGCCTGCCCTGCGTAGCCTGAAGGGCGGAGCGGGGCGAGCGAAGCAGAGTGGCCGCGAATGACGCGAATTTCGTGCATTTTCCGAGACGACTTTTCGAGAAGGCGACCCCCATGAAACCAGTGATATGGACATTCATCGCGATGTTGATTCCGGTGGCGATTCTCGCCGGGTGTGCGGACGTGAACATCACGTCCCGGCGGAGCACCCCGCCTCCGGCTGAGCTGCGGGACGACGGCAGGCCCATCGCGGACATCCGCGCGGAAAATGCCCGCCTCCGCGCCCGGCAGGCCGACCTGGAAGATGCCTGGCAGAAATGGCAAATCGCCGTCGCGCGGGAAGAACAGAACAAAAAAGACCTCAAATCCCAACGAGACCGCGCGGAGAAAGACCTCAAAACCGCCAAAGATCAGGCCAAGAAACGCGCCAAAGGCAAGAGCTGATGGAAATTAACTGACCGCATGCCGTGCGTCGAAATCGAAAGAGAAATGTCATGCTGACCATGGATATCATTCGGCAGGCCGTCATGCCGCTGGCGGACAAATACCATATCGCCAAAGTGGACTTGTTCGGCTCGTACGCCGACGGGAACGCCACGGAAACATCCGACGCCGATTTTCTGGTTACGTTTCGTGCGAAAGTGCCTTCCATTTTCAAGGTCATGGGATTCAAGGAAGAACTCCAGAATCGCCTGAACCACCCGGTTGACGTGGTGACACTGCCGTTGACGAGGCCGGGGAAACTCCACATCGGTAAGGTGGTGACAGTCTATGAGCGATAACGGTTATCGTTCCTTTACCGGCGAGCAGTTGTTGCAAATCGCGATGCCGATGGGCGGGATCGGGGCCGGGTGCGTGTGTTTGAACGGGCATGGCGGGTTGCAGGATTTTTCGTTGCGGAACAGACCCGCGTTCAGCGCCTTGCCGCCGCTGGGTTTCGCCGAAAGCGAGGCCGCCTTTGCCGTCCTGCACGTGCGAAGCGGACGCGGTGCGTACAGCAGGCCGGGCATCACGCGGCTGCTCGAAGGGCCGATGCCGCGTGGGAAAATTTACAACCAGGGCTTGCAGGCGGCGGGGTTCCGTAACGGCGGACACGAAGGCCTGCCTCGCATGGCGGAGTGTTCCTTCACGTCGTCGTATCCGTTTGGCCTGGTGGAGCTGCGCGATCCGCACGTGCCGGTGGCGGTGAGCGTGAGCGGCTTTTCGCCGTTCATTCCGCTGGACGACCGTCACAGTTCGTTGCCGTGTGCGATTCTCGAATATCGGCTGACCCACGCCGCCAACGCCGACGGGCCTGTCGACGTGGAGTTTTCGTACCACCTCTCGCACCTGGCCGTCGGGCGCGGCGGGCATCGCGGCACGCGCACGCGCGTGCTGGCGGGCCTGGGCGTGGCGATGTCCAACACCGAGCATCCGCGCGACGAGACGTTCGGGTCGGCTGCGTTTGGCGTGGTCGGGCCTGCCGCGACGAAGCGAAGCGAAGACGGGCACAGGCCGCGGGTTTTGATGAAGGGCATGTGGTTTCGCGGCGGATGGTTCGACGCGATCAGTTGCCTCTGGCGTGAGTTGTCGGGCGGCGAATTCACCACCAACGACGGCACGGGCGACCGCGAACTCGACGGACGAAACGGCGCCAGCCTGCTCGTGCCCGCCCACCTCGAACCGGGGCAGTCCGTCACGATCCCCGTCGTGATCGCGTGGCACTTCCCCAACGGCGGTCCCGTGCAGCCGCCCGCGCCGGACACGGCGTGCGACTGTGGCGGCTGTGGTTGCGACAACGGACCGCCCGCACCGGCCTGGCGACCGTACTACGCCAGTCAATGGCGCGACGCCGCCGACGTGCTCGCCCACGTGGCCGCTAACTACGACTCGCTGAAATCCCGCACGCGGGCCTTCGCCGACGCGCTGTTTTCCACCACCGCCCCGCCGGAACTGCTCGACGCCGTCGCCTCCAACCTGGCCATCCTCAAGTCCCCCACCGTCCTCCGCCAGGAAAACGGCGACCTCTGGGCGTGGGAAGGCTGCGGCGCCAACGTCGGCTGTTGTCCGGGCAGTTGCACGCACGTGTGGAACTACGCCCAGGCGATGCCCCACCTCTTCCCCGCCCTGGAACGCACGTTTCGCCAGCAGGAATGGCAGCGTGGCATGGACGACCGCGGCCATGTGAACTTCCGCGCCACACTCGGCGACGGACCCGTCGACCACAGTTTCCACGCCGCCGCCGACGGGCAGCTCGGCGGCATGCTCAAACTCTATCGCGACTGGCAGATCGCCGGCAACCGCGAGTGGCTGGAGCGCATGTACCCGCTCGCCCGTCGTGGCCTGGAGTACGCCATCGCCACCTGGGACCCGGATCAGCGCGGCGCGCTGTTCGAGCCGCATCACAACACGTATGACATCGAGTTCTGGGGCCCCGACGGCATGGGCTCGAGCGTCTACCTCGGCGCGTGTGCCGCGATGGCGGCCATGGCGGACGAACTCGGCCTGACGGCGGATGCGGATCGATACGACGCGCTGGCCCAATGCATCGCCGCCCACATGGACGACGAACTCTTCAACGGCGAGTACTACCAACAGAACGTCATGTGGCGGGAGCTGCGGGACAACTCCTTCCGCAAACTACTCGACACGCCAAGCGACAACGCCGAGAGGCTCCAACTGCTCCGCGCCGAGGGACCAACATATCAGTACGGCAGCGGCTGTCTGTCCGACGGCATCATCGGCCTGTGGATGTCCGACACGTACGGCCTGGCGACGCCGGCGTCGCGCGAGCACGTCCGTTCGCACCTGAAGGCCGTGTTCGAACACAACTTCAAACGCGACCTGTGGGACCACGCCTGTCCGCAGCGGCCCGGCTACGCGATGGGCCACGAGGCCGGGCTGCTGCTGTGCACCTGGCCTCGCGGAGGCAAGCCGACGCTGCCGTTCGTCTACAGCGACGAGGTCTGGACGGGCATCGAGTACCAGGTGGCCTCGCATTTGATGAACGAAGGCTTGGTGGCCGAGGCGATGACGATGGTCGCCGCCGTCCGCGCCCGCTACGACGGCGTAACGCGAAACCCCTTCAACGAATACGAATGCGGCAGCTACTACGCCCGCGCCATGGCCAGCTACGCCCTGCTGGCCGCCTGGAGCGGCCTGCGCTACTCGGCCGTCTCCCACACGCTGCATCTGGCGCCAAAAACCGCGCACCGGCCATTCCAAACCTTCTTCAGCACGGCCAGCGGATTCGGCACGGTCCGACTCGACGCCGACCGCCGCCTGACGATCCACATGATCGAAGGCACACTACCGCTGACGGCGATCCACGTCCGCGACGGCGAAAAAGACTACCACGCCACGCCCAACACCACCGCCACCGCCGGCAAAGAAACGGTCGTCACGCTGACGTAGCGCGCATGCGGAGGCACGAAGGGTACAGTCGTTTCATGGATGGCCCAACCTGGCCACAGGCCCTGCCATTTGGCGTTGTTGATCGTTGTGACAACCGAAACGTTCTGTCGCACACACCGTCTGGCAACGCAAAATGGCAGGGCCTGTGGCCAGGTTGGGCTTTGCGACGATATCCATCTGCAAGCGTGACACGCACCCGATGATACCACCAAACACACGAACCATCCTGTTGACACCCCCGCAACTGGCCGATAGGATACTATGTCATGGTCGCCGCCCGTAACAACGTGATGTTCTCTTGGCTGGGTCTGTCCCGGCGCGTCGCGGTTGCGCGGATGGCGGGTGTCGTCGTCGTTGTACGCCAGGGACGCTGCGCGTAGCGGCGGCGTCCCCTTCCCCGAGCGTTTTTCTCCAACGGCCTCCAATCGTTTGCCATCGGCCCGCTTTGTTTGTATCATTGCGCGGCCAAAATTTTCAAGGAACCTGACACAAGGAACATTATGAGTCCATCGAACCCACACAAGATGCCCAGCCTGATCGGGAAAAAAGGCGCCGAGATTTTTCATGAAGTCCTGCTCGAGCAGGGCGTGGAGGTCATGTTCGGATTTCCCGGCGGCATGGTGCTGCCGATTTTCGACGTGCTGTATTCGTCGCCGATCAAATTTTTCCTCACGCGGCACGAGCAGGGCGCCACGCACATGGCCGACGGCTACGCCCGCGTCACGGGGCGGCCCGGCGTGGTGCTCGTCACCAGCGGCCCCGGCGCGACCAACATCGTCACCGGCCTGGCCAACGCCTACATGGACTCCATCCCCATGGTCGCGTTCACCGGGCAGGTCAAGACGGCCCTGATCGGCAACGACGCGTTCCAGGAGGCCGACATGACCGGCATCACGCGCCCGATCACCAAGCACAACTTCATGGTCAAACGCGTCGAGGACCTCGGACGCATCATGCGGGAGGCGTTCCACATCGCCACGACCGGCCGGCCGGGGCCTGTGCTCATCGACCTGCCCGCGGACGTCTCGATGAGCAAAATCGACACCGAACCGGATCTCACCGTCGACCTGCCCGGCTACAAACCGCGGACGGCCGGGCACATCCGGCAGATCAAGATGGCCGCCGAGGCCATCAACGCCTCGACGCGACCGGTCCTCTACGTCGGCGGCGGCGTGATTATCGCCGGCGCGTCCGATGCCCTCCGCGCCGTCGCGGCCAAGGGAAAACTCCCCGTCACCACCACGATGATGGGGTTGGGCACGGTGGACGAAAGCGACCCGCTCGCCCTGCAAATGCTCGGCATGCACGGCGCCGCCGCCGCCAACTACGCCGTCCAGGAGTGCGACTGCCTCATCGCCGTCGGCGCCCGGTTCGACGACCGCGTCACCGGAAACGTCGCCACCTTCGCGCCAAAGGCCAAGATCATCCACATCGACATCGACCCGGCCTCCATCTCCAAAAACGTCGAGGTGGACATCCCCGTCGTCGGCGACGCCAAGGACATCCTCTCGCGAATGCTCGAATTCATCGAACCCCGCGACCGCTCGCCCTGGCTAGCCCAACTGGCCGAATGGAAAAAGAAGTACGCCTTCCGCTACGACGCGTCCGGCAACATCAAGCCGCAGGAAGTCATCGCCACGCTGGGTGAAATGACCAACCACGACGCGATCATCGCCACCGGCGTCGGGCAGCATCAGATGTGGGCATGCCAATACTACGGCTGGCGCCGCCCGCGACAGATGATCTCCAGCGGCGGGCTTGGCACGATGGGGTTCGGCTGCCCCGCCGCCATCGGTGCGCAGGTGGGCGCGCCGGGAAAAACCGTCATCGACATCGACGGCGACGGCAGTTTCTCGATGACGATGGTCGAGGTCATCACGGCCGTCCAATACAAACTGCCCGTGAAATTCGTCGTCCTGGACAACGGCTATCTGGGCATGGTGCGGCAGTGGCAGGAGTTGTTCTACGGCCATCGGTACTCCGCCGTGACACACCCGTGTCCGAAATTCGACATGATCGCCGAGGGTTTTGGCGCCAAGGGCATCTGCATCAAGGACCGCTCCGAACTTCGCGACGCGGTCGACGCGACGCTCAAACACGAAGGCCCCGTGGTGCTCGCCGTCGAGGTCGAACCCGAAGAAAACGTCTTCCCGATGGTCGCCGCCGGCAAGAGTCTCCACGAGATGCTCATGGGAACGCTGGCGTGACGTCATATTGGTTTTGTGTAACCACCGGGTAAATATAAACCTTTTGTCGAGGGAACCGTTTGGGTTAACTAGTTAACTGGTTGACTTGTTAACTAGTTGTTCAGAGGAATCTCCAGAATAACGACCGACCAACAACTAATTAACCAGTTAATTTATTAACTAGTTAACTAGTCAACCAGTTAACAAGGATAAATACAATGAACGAAATGAAACACGTCATCAGCGCCCTGGTTCAGAATGAGCCCGGCGTGCTTGCCCACGTCGCCGGCATGTTTGCCGCGCGCGGATTCAACATTGATTCGCTCGTCGTTGGCCGAACCGAGGACCCAGGCCAGTCGCGAATGACCATCGTGGTCATCGGCGACAACCGCGTGCTGGAACAGGTGCGGAAACAATTGGGCAAAATCGTCACCGTCGTCAAGGTGCGCGACTTCGCCGACGTCGATTTCGTCGAACGCGATCTGATGCTCATCCGCATTCACTCCGCGCCGGAAAAACGCAGCGAAATCGTGCAACTGGTGGGCCTCTTCCGAGGCCGCGTCGTCGACGTCGCCCGCACCAGCGTGGTCGTGGAACTCAGCGGCACGGAAGAAAAACTCGAAGCGTTCATCGACCTGGCCCGCCCGTACGGCATCCGCGAACTGGCCCGCACCGGCGTCATCGCGATGCAACGCGGCGAACAGAAAAAACAGGCCGCCGGAGAGGAAGAATAGAAACAAGCCAATAGCCAGTAGCCAATAGGTATGGAGAGACACAGGACGAAACGGCAATGAAAACGGGAACGGACACACGAACGATAAAACTCATAGTCGTGTGACAAGCAATAAATCCCGCCATACTTATTGGCTACTGGCTTGCCCCCCTCGAACAAACGGCACGATTTCACCATTCAGCCAACAAGAAACAACCCTGTCGCGAGCACGGAAATCAGGATGCCGACGGCGGAATAGGTACCGGGTTTTTCGCGGAAGAATATATACCCAGCCGCCGCACTGGTGATAATGGTCCCACCCGTTACCAGCGGGTATAGAACGGACGCGTCCAGCGTCACGGCGGCGCGAAGCAACAATAGAAACGCCACGCCCGACACCAACGCGTACGCCGCGATAATACCTATATTAACGCCAACGAATTGTATAGATTCTCTCCGTTCGCCACGGCCTCGACGGGTTTTGAAAATTATCCACAATATGGCGTTGACTGGGACGCTGATCATTTCGGCGAGCAGGACGAAGTTGAGTTCGTTCACGCGAAAAGGCCCCATTTGATGATATTTCGAAATGACGCTGATCCCGCCGTTGAGCATAAAAATGCAAAAACATAAGAAGAAAAATATGGCGGTGCTCCGGGCCTTTTTCGAATCCATGACCGGGCCGTACAACGCCATGGCCAGCAGGAGAAATCCCGCGACCCGAAAGATCGACAGCGGTTCGCTCCAGAAGATCACGCCGGCCAGGAACGGCAGCATCATGCCGCCGAGCATCATAAACAATGTATAGGTTGCGACCGTGCCCCGCGACAGCGCCATCACGCCGGCCAAGCCGATCGCCGTGGCCAGCCCAACCATAATCATCGCGGCGCGGAGGGAAAAATCGGAGAAGGCCCACTCGATGTTATTGACGCGGAGAATCGCAAAAAAGATCAGGATACAGAAGACGCTGCGGACCATGGAGAGGAAAAAACTTTTTTCCGCCACGAGCGCGGAACCCATCGAGGCATGCACCGTGCGCGATTGATACCATTTGACGCAACTGAACTGCAACGCGATCCCGAGCACGGCCAACAGTATATATAGAAACCCCATGTCATACACCTTCCAACAGTTGTCGCAACTTCGCGGCGGCCTCGGCGGGATGGTATCGTTCCGTCGCGTCCGCGGCGGCGAAGAGGAGATCCCGTTGCCGCAACGTGAATGCCGCCGGGCTGGCCAGGTCGACTTCGGCAACGCCTAAGGCATCGACGAGCGCGTGCTTCAGTTGTTCCAATCCAAACCCTGTCACGGCGGAAACGCGGACGGCCGTCTCGCGTGACGCGGGCGTCTCGCCCGCGTTGTGCGTAGCACAGGGCGTGAAGCGGTCCATTTGCAGCGCCGCGCGGACGACTCGCCGGTCGGCCAGCCATGACGGTTCGTCGGGCGGTCGGCCCGCGCCGCAGAGGACGACCACGTCGGCGGCCTGGGCGCGTTCGCGCGACCGCGCGACGGCCTGGGCATCGACGTCCTGGGCCTGTTCCCACAGGCCGGCGGTATCCGTGAGATACGCCGGCACGCCGTGCAGCAGGGCCAACTCGCGAACCCAGTCCCGCGTCGTGCCCGGCTGATCGTGCACAAGGCTCACCGCCCGGCCCACCAACGCGTTCACCAACGAACTCTTGCCCGCGTTGGGCGGCCCGACAAACACAATCTCGCGAGGCCGAAGCAATGCGTCGATCTTCTCAAACCGCACCGCCGCATCGCGAAGCGACTTCGCGAACGGCGAAATCACCGCCGCGTCGTCGCGCCGCGGGGCCGGCACCAAGGCCGTGAGGGCGTCGAGCGTTTCCCGCGCCAGCCGACTCACCCCGCCTGCCCACTGCGACGACAACGCCCGCGCCGCCAACTCGCCGCGGGTCCGCGGCAGCCATTCGAGCAACTCCGCCCCAACAGCACCGTTCCGCCACGCCCGATGCGCCGCCGGCAACGCGACATCCGCCTCCCCCGCCGCACGCCGCACGCCAAGCCGCTCCAACGCGTCGGCTACCTTGCGGGCAACCAAAGGCCCGCCGTGAATGTTAATCTCCACCGCCTCGCCGCGACGGACCACAACGGCTTCATCCAGCACCGCGCCCGTTTCGTCAATGACATGTCCCAGCCGCAACACCCCGTCCGCGTCGTCGCGATGCGAAGGCCATGGCGCGAACAACCGCGTTAACACCGCGTCCGCGCCACCGCCCCGCACCACAAACACAGCAATCCCGCCCCGGCCTGGCGGGGTCAGCAGGGAAAACTGCGCAGCCAATTCACGCGAAGATGATTCCGTATTCGTCATCACACTTTTTTTACCACAGAGCGGTTGTGTTTTCACGTAATCGTGTTTGCCGGGTGTGGCACAGGGTGTGGTTGGATTTTCCGGTACGGTGAAAAGGTCTGGTTTTCCGTGGAAAACCAGACCTTTTCGCCGTGTCAGAAAATCCAACCACACCCTGTGGCAAACGCATGACATTTCCCTGACCATCCACTTGCGCCAGCATGCACATGCGTTCGCTCTGGCTTTCCGGATGTGGTAGAATCCTTCGCGTATGGCGACGGAACTTCCGTTTTCTGAGAGTCCCAGGCGAGGTCGGCGAAAAACATCATCGCCGCCGACGACGGCTGCGCCGGATGGCGGCGCGTCGAGCATGCCGGCGGCGAAACCGGCAGCGATGAGTGTCTCGGCATTGCTGGCCGCCGTGAAGGGCGCGCTCGCGTCGGCATTGCCGGCGTCGATTACCGTCGTCGGCGAATTGAGCAACTTCAAAGCCCATACCAGCGGGCATCTGTACTTCAGCCTCAAGGACGCCTCCGGCAGCATCAACGCGGCCATGTTTCGCTTCGCCGCCTCCCGGCTGCGGTTTTCGCCCCACGACGGCCTGGAAGTCGTCGTCACCGGTCGCGTGGACGTCTACGAAGCCCGCGGGCAGTTGCAGTTTTACGTGGAATCGATGTCGCCGCGCGGGGCCGGGGCGTTGGAATTGGCCTTTCGACAGTTGCAGGAAAAACTCGCCCGCGAAGGGCTGTTCGACCCCGCCCACAAAGTGCCGCTGCCGCGATTCCCGCGGGCCGTCGGCGTCATCACGTCGCCGACCGGGGCGGCCATTCGCGACATCCGCCGCACGCTGGCCCGCCGCTGGCCCGGCGCGGGCGTGTATCTCATGCCCGTGCTGGTGCAGGGCGACGGCGCCGCCGCCGACATCGCCGCCGCCATCACAGCCATGGACGCCTCCGCCGGGCGACTGGGCATCGACACGATTATCGTCGGTCGCGGCGGCGGCAGCCTGGAGGACCTGTGGGCGTTCAACGAGGAGGCCGTCGCGCGGGCAATCCATGCCTGCCGCACGCCGATCATCAGCGGCGTGGGGCACGAAGTCGACGTGACCATCGCCGACCTGGTGGCGGACGTTCGGGCGGCCACGCCGACGGCGGCGGCGGAGTTGGCCGTCCCCGACGCGGCGGACGTTCGGCGTCACGTGTCACAGTTGGCCGGCCGGGCGTCGCGGGCCATGCGGGAGTCGCTCGATTATTGGCGGCGGTCGCTGGAGGCGTGTTTGCGAAGCGTGGTGTTTCGCGACCCGCCCCATCGGCTGCGGTCGGCGATGCAACGCGTGGACGAGTTGGCCCATCGCCTGCCGGCGGCGGCGAGGCACGACGTGGCCCGGCGTCGGCAGCGGCTGGCCGGGCCGGAGGGGCGGTTGCAGGCGTTGCATCCCGCGCGGCTGCACGCCGACGCGGCCCGCAAACTCGCCGACCTGACGCACCGTCTGCGGTGGGTACTGGGCGGGCAGAGCAAACGGGCCGGCGACACGCTGTCCGCCCTCGCCGCCCGGCTGGAGACGGCGCACCCGCGACACCGCCTGGCCTTGGCCCGTCAACAGGTCGACGCGACGGCCCGGCATCTGGAAGCCCTAAGCCACCGCAGCATCCTGCGGCGAGGCTTCAGCGTGACGCGGAACGAAAATGGTGATATCATTCGACAAGCCGCCAGCGTGACGCCAGGCCAATCGGTCCACACCGAAGTAACCGACGGCACGTTCCGCAGCGTGGTGGACGGCGAAGCGACGCGAAAACCCATGGCGGCACTGCCGACAATGACAAAGCGAAAAACGAAACCACAAGAAAGCGGACCGGGATTGTTTGATTGACAACGGCCACTGAGGACACAAACATGATCGCCGACCCGCTTGATGAAACCGAAGTGTGGGATTCGATCATGCAACGGCAAAAAGAGGCTAAACGCCAGCCAGCAAAACGTCGCCGCAGGCCCAAGAAATGACGGACGCCATTCGCGTGGAAAACCCTATGGACCCCATTAACGCAAAATCGCTGAAATTCGAAGACGCCCTTGACCGCCTCGAAAAAATCGTCACGCAGATCGAGGAGGGCAAGGTCTCGCTCGAAGAGTCGATCGAGCAGTACGGCCTGGGCATCGACTTGATCAAGCAGTGCCGGGCCATCCTGGATCAGGCGGAGAAAAAAATTCAACTCCTGGGCCGAGGCGACGGCGGCGGGCTTGAAGTCTCCGGTGAGTTAGAAGAGCCGGAATAGGAACCCCATATGGCACAAAATAATCCAACGGCATTCGCGGTCGTCGCACATCCTGATGACGTGGAGTTCATGATGGCCGGCACGATGGTGCTGTTGCGGCAGCGCGGATGGGCGCTGCATTACATGACGCTGGCCAACGGTTCGTGCGGCACGACGGTGATGGACCGCGACGCGATCGTGGCCGCCCGGACGGCGGAGGCTGCCGAGGCGGCGGCGAAACTCGGCGCGACGTACCATCCGCCGCTCGTGGACGATTTGATGATCTACTACGAGCCGTCGCTGGTGGCCCGGCTGTGCGCGGTCGTTCGGCAGGTCCGGCCCAGCGTGTTGCTGCTGCCGCATCCGCACGATTACATGGAGGATCACGTCAACACGTCGCGGCTGGGCGTGACGGCGGCGTTCTGCCGAAACATGCGGAACTTCGCCACGCTCCCGCCCGTGGCGCCGGTGCTGAATGAACTGGCCGTCTACCACGCCATGCCGATGGGCCTGGCGGATCAACTCCGCCGCCCGGTCCGCGCGGATTTCTACGTGGACATCGCCTCGGCCATGGAAGAAAAACTCGCCGCCCTCGCCTGCCACCGCAGCCAGAAGGAATGGCTCGACGCCAGCCAGGGCTACGACAGTTATCTCCTCACCGCGCGCCGCATGGCCAGCGAAGTCGGACAGCAGTCGGGCAAATTTGAGTACGCCGACGGCTGGTGCCGCCACGCACACATCGGCTTCGCCGGCAGCGCCGATTTCGACCCGCTCCGCGAGGCGCTGGCGGATGGGATCGCGGACGCCATGTAAAGGGCAAATCGTTTTTTACCACAAAGACACAGAGCACTCAGAGTGAAGACGCTAAGCGGTTCACGACACCATGTGTTTCTTTGTGCGCTTACGCGTCAACAGGAACAAGGCCACGTTGAGCATGCCGAGAATGATCAAGCCAGGCAACCCCATCGCGCCTGTCGTGAGATCCGTGCCGCCCATTATGAACAGTGTGGATGCTCCATAGGTTCCGTTGATGGTTCCATGCATGATCGCCGGGGCGATGACGGACTGCGACCGTATGCGAATATATGTGAACAACGGAGACAGCAGCACCATCTGGGCGATCATCATAAAAACACCCGCAACAGGGTAATCCGGGTAATTGTGTCCCTGAAGAATGATTGGCGCATGCCAGACGCCCCAGACCAGTCCAATCACATAACTCGATTTCCAAAATCCCATCGACTCCAGGTGATGATAGAGAAAGCCGCGCCAACCCAATTCTTCACCGAAACCCGCGATGGCGTTAACGGTGGCCCCCGCCACAAGTCCAAAGGCGAGGGCAAAGACAAGGATGGCCCAAGGTGGCCAATGTTGCATGGCATCGACGGCTTGGCCTGTTTCGGGTTCAGGTATCGGACTGGGCTGTGGATCCATCAGGGCCGATGAAGGAGAAAAATGGACGCCTGGGACCAAGCTGCTCGCGCCAAGAGAGGCCAACGAGAGAAACAACGGGCATAGCCAACCGATCACAAACCAGCGATTGAATTTCCATGTCACACCGAGCGTTCGAAGAGGCTCCTTGTAGATGAAAACCTGCAAGACGATTGCGACGATCATGGGAATGAACATATACCCCATGAGGAAGCCGACAGATAATCGGCCCCCCTGCTGGCGTGTCAACATCCACCCAGCCAAGCCGGCCGCGTAGGATAAAATCAATGTAATGACGATAAATACATAGGCTTTTTTGCGAGAATCCGTCGTCATTGCGCCTCTCCGAAGATGATCGTGGTTTTGGCCAATGCCCCTTTTTGATTATTGTCGCCGGACGGGCATGTAGTCTCCTTTACGGCTGCTGTGCATGCCCGTCGTGTTCCTCTCCCGATTTTTTCGGCAGCCGAAACGACAGGAAAATCCGAACGGTCAACACCGTCATCGCGGCGAGGAAGCCCGCAAGGCCACACCAGAATATGGGCATGATGAGTTGCGGCGGGTCCGTCCGGTTGGCGTGGAACGTCAGCCACTGAAGCAGCAGGAACAGGAGCATCATCGCGATGCCGAGCGAGTCCATGTAGACCTCGACGCGGCGAAGGGTCCGGGGCCGGTTCGCCTGGTTCATCCAAAAATCGCGATTGGGCATGTTGAACGCCGACACCGGCAGCACACGCATCAGCCACGGTATGCACAGAAAGAGGCCGGCAAAGAACACGACCAGACCGCTGAAAAAGACGACGTAGCCGGCAGGCGACATGAAATCGTCGGCTTGGTTATCGGGGCCGAAATGCGTCGCCATCGGATCGGGCATCCACCAGATCATCCCGACCGCCACCGCGATGTTCGCCAGGCAGAGAAGCAAAAACAGGATTCGCATGGCGTTTTCCTTTATTGAAACCACAGGCCGGTGATTTGATCGTTGGCGTCAAAGACGATTTTCACATCGACGGTAGCGCGTTCGAACTGGCACGTCACGAAGGCAACGCGGTAGTCGCCCTGCGTGGCGGTGCGGCTGCCGAGTTGTTTTTGATACGGGCCGCATTGTGTCATCAAATCCCGCCATGCCTTGCGCAACGCGGGTTCCGACAGGCCTTTTTTCATGACGGGGTGGAACTGCGCGACGGCGGCATCGAAATCTTCCCGGACCAACAGATCGACAAACTGCTCACCGGATTGTTGCAGAGACTCCATCGCCGGCGCGGCCGTCTGCGACGCCGTCATCGCCGGCGGCGTTATATGTTGCTGCGTCACGGCCATGAGTCCCTGGAAACCGCCCTGCGCCAACAGTTCAGCCAATATCAACGCGACGATGAACGTGCCGATCGCCCTGCCTCCCTTGATGTTGCAGGAGACACTGTAGCCCTTGTACATCAGGTACACCATCCAGCAGACGAGCGAAATGCCGACGATAACAACGAGCACGACCACCACGATGTCCATCACGCTGCTGTCGATGGCCGCCTCGGGATGCCGGATCTGCTGCACCTTGCGATCGCCAAGCCGCATGAGCGCATCGGCCGACACGAACAGGAGCAGCCCCGTAAACAGCGACGGCCAGCGTGCCAACGCCTGCGTGCCAAACACGTCGATCGCGCGGAAAGACGTCTTCGAAAAAATTTTCCCGGCGATCAGCAGCAGCACGGCCATGCTCACCCACGCGATGACGCCCTCGGCCAGGAATGCCCACAACGGAAACGTCAGGTGCAGCACATGCAGGCTGAGCACACCGTTGAAATGAATGTTTTTCAACGAACCAAGCCAGCCGATGAACAAAATGACGGCCAGCCCAATGAGCAGCGCCTTGCCGCCCGCGACGTAGTGAAACGGGTTGAACAACAGCGTCGTGATTCTATAGCGGCTGGGCGTGGCCAATTCTTCGTGGGGATTTGCCGAAGTCATTTTTTATCTTTCTTATTCGGGGAGGATTTTTTCTCGTTGAGTTTTTCGATAATCGCGTCCAGGAGGCTTCGCACCGTCGGATAGCTGAGGTTCATGTGGTCGGCCATCGCTTTCAGACTGCCGCTGGCCTGGATGAATTTGAGGATGAACTCCTGCTCCTCGTGATCCAGATTCGCCAGCGCGGGCAGCGAGTACAGTCCTTCGACTTCCGTTTCACAGGCTTCGCATCGAAGACGCTTGACCGAAAGCTTTCCCGCGCAACTCGGACAGGTTGTTGGCATTCGTTTCATAGTTACTTAAAATTATTGACATGATTTTTACAAATGTCAATATTATTTTCAACAAAATGACATACACATGCCCAACCGACAGGAACGTCCTGTAGCGCAAAGAGGCAAGCCCCCGCGAAACGTTCGCCGCATACGAACGCGATCCGCTCATCAATAGTTTTGGTTGTAAAAACTCCCCGGCGTCAGGTCCGGGGGTGTCGGACGGGCGTGATGGAACAGAAACTTGCGGATGTGAAAGCAGAGATCGCACTTGGAAACATAGCCTGCCGGGTCGGGCTCATAACCGAACGTTCGCGCGTAACTCAGCAGGCTGCCCGTGCCACCCGCGAGAAGGCGTGACA
This sequence comes from Phycisphaerae bacterium, assembly GCA_009783465.1. Lineage (GTDB taxonomy): Bacteria > Planctomycetota > Phycisphaerae > SM23-33 > SM23-33 > WRDM01. The sequence continues at coordinate 34,473 of WRDM01000015.1, forward strand.
GCACCGGGTAGTTCATCGGGTCGAGTGGTTTATCCCAATTCCTCAAAATCACGTCCAGGTCGTCGATCAAAATCCCCATGCCCGTGCAGCCGGGCGGGACGTAGCAACCCAGGTAGTCCACGTGGAAATGGCTGGTGTTTCGCAATTCTCCGCACGGTTGCAGCCATTCACTGGCTGGTTTTTTCTTGCCGAATTTTCTGTGCAGATTCAACGCCCGTCCATTGAATCGCATGCCGTATTCGCTCGCACATTGGCTGATGACGTCATGGCCGAGAACTTCCGCCATCGCCGCCCCAGTGTAGGTTTTCATCGGGTCGAGTTTGCTCAGCAATGGCAGATACCGTTGTTGCCATACGAAATACGACACGCCGGTTTCTTCCAGCAGCCGGATCAGTTTTTTCGGCTTCCAGAACGGGACGAATTCCACGTGAAACGGATCCGCGGAGACCATGATCGGCGCCCCGCCGCCGGCGCGCGTCACGGTAGCCAGGTTCCGCCGGTCGCGCGCGTCGTCGCCGGTGATCCACGCGCCGTTGGTTTCGATGTACTCCAGCGACAGGCCGCTCGCGATAATCGCTTGGCACAACGTCACCAGTCCGTCGACGTTCAGGAACGGCTCGCCGCCGCCGATGTGCACGCCGGGACAGCCAAGCCGCCGCAGTTGGCCGCAAACGCGGACGGCAGTCGGTTCGTCCATGTAGCCCGGCTCCGCAGACGGCGAACAGCCGTACAGGCAGTGGCCGCACGCGGCGGGACAGCGGTAGTTGGCGATGATTCCACCGGAGGATAAACGCGTGGTCATTCGTGTTTCCCGAATTCGCAGTTACCGTGGCAGGGTTCGACGTGGACGATGACGTTGCAGGGATCGAAGTGGTCTTCGATGTCGCCGGCGAGGTGGTGGCAGAGGCGGTGGCTTTCCTCGACGGTCATGTTGGGTTCGACCCAGATGTGGAAATCGACGAAGCGTCGGCTGCCCGCTTTTCGCGTGCGGATTTTGTGGAAGCCGTGCACCGCCGGCGCGTGCTTGATGAGCAGTTCGCGGATCCAGGCAACTTCGTCCTTGGGCAGGTTGCGGTCGGTGAGGTCGCGCGTGGATTTGACGGTGAGGTCCCAGGCCGCCCGCAGGATGAACACCGCCACCACGATGGCGGCAATCGGGTCGATCCAATGGAGTTGGTTCCGCCAGTGCTGTTTGTCGTCGATGGGCAGCAGGTCGATCACGAAGCCGCCGAGGAAGATCAGCGCCAGGCCCCCCATGACGCCAAGGGAAGTCCACACGTCGGTGCGGAGGTGCCACGCGTCGGCCTGGAGGGCGATGCTGTCGGTTTTCCGCCCGACGCGGAAGAGGTTGGCACTCACTCGCCAGTTGACCAGGGCGGAAATGCCCATGACGGCCACGCCCGCCAGCGGCGCGGAGACGCCCTCGCCGGTGGGGTTGCCGATGCGGTGGGCGGCCTCGTAGATGATCCAGCCGGCCGCGACGAAAATCAGCAGCGCCTCGATCGCGCCGGAGAGATTTTCCACTTTTTCATGCCCGAACGTGTGATCCTCGTCGGCGGGTTTTGCGCTGGCCTTGACGGCGAACAGCGCGATGACGGCGGCGATGAGATCCATGGCGGAATGGATGGCTTCGGAGATGATCGCGACCGATCCGATCATCACGCCCACGACAAGTTTGAACACGACGAGGCAGGTGTTGGAGACCACCGAAATCGCCGCGGCGCGTTTTTTGATTTTGTGAATGTCGGCCAGCCTGCCTCTCATGCATCTTTTCCGTGACACTGTTTGTACTTCTTCCCACTGCCGCACGGGCAGGGGTCGTTTCGGCCGACTTTCGGTTCGTCGCGACGAATGGGTTCCAGTTTGGCCGGCGCGGTGCTGGCGGCGGCCTGCTCGGCCAGGTTTTGCGACAGGTGATCGTACCCCTGCAACTGCTGATGCACCTGGCTGGAAACGTTGTAGACATTCCGCACGCGCTCGCCGGCGCGGATGCGGATCTTGAAAATCATGTCCGTCACTTTGTCGCGAATGACGCGGAACATCTCCTGGAACATCGACGAGCCTTCGCTCTTGAACGCCACGCGCGGGTCACGCTCGGCATACCCCCGCAGGCCGATGCCCGAACGCAACTGATCCATCGCCAGCAGGTGATCCACCCAGGCCGTGTCGAAAATCTGCAACAGCACGAACCGCTCCAGTTCCGTCACCTCGCGGCGGATAAACTGCCTGCCCGCCCGTACCAGCACACCGAACGTGTCCTCGCCCAGCGTCGCCGCGTCCAGCTCCGTGTCGAACCGCGCCTTGGCGAACTCGACGGCCTTGTCCACCTTCGGATGATTCCCCACCGCCGTCCGAACCGCCTGCTCGATCGTCTCGTCCTTCGACCACCGCTCGCTTAACTCCTGCAATTCTTTCGCGACATCCTCGACCTTGCGGTCCTTGAGCGTCTCGGCCGAGAACCCCGCGTCGAATTTGCTGTTGGCCCACTGCGCCAAGGCCTCCAGCGCGTACGCGCTGTCGGCGCCCGCCGCGCCGAGCGTCCGCTCCAGGATGAACTCCACCGGGCAGTTCACTTCCAGCCGGTGATACATGGTGGCAACGACCTTGCGAAGCGCCGCCCCGGCCGTCTCCGGCGTGGCCAGGCCTTCCTCGCCAAGTTCCTCGCTCTTGACTTCGACGCCGAAATGGTCCGTCGCCCATTTCGCCAACATCCGCTGCGAATAGGCCGGGTCGAGATACGGCTCCATGCCCGAGAGGTCCATCGCGTCGATGCGTTCCGACGCGGCCTCGCTGAGCATCGCCTCCACCTCGTCGGGCTGCATGCCGCGAAGCTTCGCCTGTGACACATTCACGCCGAACCGCGACATCGCCCACGACGCCATCCCCTTGACGTCCCACTCCTCGGCGGGCGTCTCCTCGTCCATGTACTCGCCCAGCGTCATGTTGATGACGGCGCCGGCTTCCTCCTTCGCGCTGGTGCGAAGCTGCGCGTCCAGCCGGGGCTCGTCCTCGGGACCCTCGAATTTCAACTGGTCGTCGCGCACGGCCATCTGCAACGTGTTGCGCGCCCACTCGGCCAACTGCTTCGACGCGTACCGCCCACCGAGATACTCCGCCGTCGCGTCGTCGATCACCTTGTCGAGCATCTCGCGGACCATCGTGTCCAGCCCGAGGCCGTGAAGAATCTGCTGCCGCTGCCGATAGAACGCGTGCCGCTGGTAATCCATCACTTCGTCGTAATCCAGCAGGTTTTTGCGGATTTCGAAGTTACGTTCCTCGACTTTCTTCTGCGCCTTGGCGATGCCTCGCGACACCATGCCGTGCTCGATCGACTCGCTGCCGACAAGCCCCAGCCGGCCCATCAGTTTCAACGTCGCCTCGCCCGCGAAGATCGACATCAGATCGTCACGCAGCGACAGGAAGAAGCGACTCGAACCGGGATCGCCCTGCCGGCCCGCGCGGCCTCGGAGCTGGTTGTCGATACGCCGCGCCTCGTGACGCTCCGTGCCGACAATGTGCAGCCCGCACGGCACGCGAGCGCAGCACTCGGTTCGGCCCCGGTCGGGAAACGCGTCGTCCAGTTTGGGTTTGAAGCAGTGGGCGCACCTGGTGGCCGCGTTGTACTGCGGACAGCGGATGCAGCATTTCGTCGTGCCGGTCGGGAAGAGCGATTCGGCCTTGACGCCGAGTTCGGCGAGTTTTTCCGCGGGCGGAACCTTGCAATGGGCCCACACGACGGCGGGCGCGAGCTTGATGTCCGTGCCGCGACCGGCCATGTTCGTCGCGATCGTCACGTTGCCGACCATCTGCGTGCTGCCGGACTTGAGCGGGTGCTGCTGCCCGGCCTTGGCGACGATGTCCGACTCGCGCGCGACGTTCTCCGGCCTGGCGTTGAGCACCTCGTGCTCGATGCCGTACCGCCGCGTCAGCGCCTGGCTGAGCCGCTCGCTCTTCTCCACGCTCGTCGTGCCCACCAGCACGGGCCGGCCGGCTGAACTGTACTCGTGAACCTCCTCGACAATCGCGTTGAACTTGTCGTCCACCGTCGCGTAAATTTTGTCGTTGTGGTCCACGCGATTCACAGGCCGGTGCGTCGGCACCGCGCCGACGTCCAGCTTGTAAATCTTCATGAACTCATTCGCCTCGGTCATGGCCGTGCCGGTCATGCCCGCCAGCTTTTTGTACATCTTGAAATAATTCTGAATCGTCACCGTCGCGATGGTCTGCGTCTCTTCCTTGACCTTGACGCGTTCCTTCGCCTCGACGGCCTGGTGCAGCCCGTCGGACCACTGCCGGCCCTCCATCAACCGCCCCGTGAACGTGTCGACGATCACGATCTCGCCGTTCTGCACGACGTAATCCACGTCGCGTTCGTACACCACGTGGGCGCGCAGCGCGTTCTCCATCAGGTGCGGCCATTCCATGTTCGTGCCCACGTAGAAACTGCCGACGCCCGCGATTTCCTGCGCGACCGTCACGCCCTCGTGCGTCAGGTGGGCGGCCTTTTTGTCGCGCTCCACCTCGTAGTGCCTCACGCAGGCGTTTTGATCCGCCTCGGCCTGGTCCATCTGCTCGTGCGCCTTGGCGAGCCGCTTGCGGACGGTCTCGGCGTCGCCTTTGTGCAGTTCACCCTGGAGGCTCTTGATTTCGCGTTTGAGGGCTTCGACGCGGTTGTTGGCGTTTTCCCACGCGCGGTTTCGTCCGACCAGTTCTCGCGCGACGGCATCGGCTTTGCGGAAGCGTTCGGCGTCGCCGCGGGCCGGGCCGGAGATGATCAGCGGCGTGCGGGCTTCGTCGATCAGGATCGAGTCCACTTCGTCGATGATGGCGAAATCCAGGCTGGTCTGCACCTGCTCCTCGGTGGAGCTTTTGGTGTTATCGCGAAGGTAATCGAAGCCGAACTCGCTGTTCATGCCGTAAATCACGTCGCGCTGATAGGCGTCCTTGCGAACGCCCGCGCCGCCGTAGGCGGGCATCGCCGACGTGATGAACCCCACCGACACGCCCAGCAATTCGAAAATCGGCGCGGCGAATTCCGCGTCGCGCTGCACCAGGTAATCGTTGGTGGTCACGACGTGCGCCTTCAGCCCGTCCAGCACGGCCATGTAAATGGCAGGGTAACACGCGATGGTTTTGCCTTCGCCGGTGGAGGCTTCGCTGATCCAGCCTTCGTCGAGGATCTGGGCGGCCACGAGTTGGACGTCGAAGTGGCGGTGGTTACGGGCACGTCGGCTGGCTTCGCGGATAAGGGCGAACGCCTCGGCCCTGATGTCGTCACGACGCACCGTGCCCTCGGCGCGGAGTTTTCGCAACTCCAGGCTGCGGGCGCGGAGCTGCTCGTCGCTCATGGCCTGCACGGTCGGCTCGAGCGGGTTGACCTGCTCGAGCACGAACTTCATCCGACTTTTCACGATCCGCTCGTTGCGGGAGCCGCCGAGCAGTTTTAAAAACAGCTTGCCGATGACTGGAATCATAATGGTTTTTCTACGATGGTAACGCGCCGCAAGTTTGCCGCACATGCCGGCTTGCGAACGCAACATCCATGCCACGACGGACGCAAGGGAACTCCCATGCTCCCTTCAACCCCGTCAGTATCGCCGGAAAAAGCATAGCCTGCAATAGGCTAGTGATGCAAATGCAGGGCGATCGCATCTTAATTCCCCGTTTTTTCGCGAAAAGACTGTAGGCTGCAGCCTTGCCCCCCTCACTTGCCTGTCCGCTGCCGTACCATATCGTACGCGTGGTCGTAGTGGCGGAGGAGGTTGCTCCAGTCGAAACGTTCGCTGGTGCTTTCGACGTTGTTTCGCAGGCTGATGCGATCGCGGCGTTCGAGTTGCGTGAAGTCATACAGCCAGTTCGTCAGTTCGTTGGCGGATTCGTCCCAGCTCTTGTAGCGGCGATGCACCACGTACATGCCGTGCTGTTGATAGTCGGCCATGTGCTGCATCAGGTACGTGCCAAATCCCGCCAGGTCGCTGGTGACGGCGGGCACGCCACGGGCGACACACTCGGGCGGCGTGTAGCCCCACGGCTCATAATAGCTCGGAAAAACGCCCAGGTGGCACCCGCGAACGAACTGATCGTAATCCATGCCGAACAACGGACTCGTCACCGTGATGAAATCGGGATGGTACACGAACTTCACCGGATCGTGCGGCGAGTTGATCAGGCCGTAACTTCGCAGTTGCTGCAACACCTCGTCATGCGTGTCGTCGACGAGATCGTGCGTGACGATGGCGGGCAGGCGACGGCGTTTCCATGCCTGCATCGTGCGTCGCAGCCGAAGCCGCCAGTAATCGTCCACCAGGTCGTCGAACCGCGGCGTCTGCCCCAAGGCCGTGGAATGGAACAGATTCTCGGCCACCTGCTCCTTGATGGAATTGCACGTCTGGCGGATCTCTTCCAGAATCGCCTGGCTGCTGAGGACGTCGGGATTGACCGAGCGGAACGGCCTCTTGCTGACGAGGAAAAACACGATCGTGCGGTCGCTTCGCGCGTGCTTGAGGCGATGATTGAGCCTCGCCAACGCCTCGATCGTCAAATCGAACCCCTTGTTGCGATACTCGTATCGTCCGGAGGTGAAGAAATACATCGTGCGGTCGAGATCGAACGTGTAGCTGGGGAAAAAATGCGCCATCACGAAGCGATGAATGCGTTCCTTGTATTCGCGGTGGAGGTTCTGGAACTCGTGCATCGCGGTGAATCGTTCGATATTCAGGCCGTTGGGCAGCAGCAGATCGGGGCCTCGACCGAGCAGGTGCTGGCATTCGTAGGCGGTGATGTCGCTGAGGGTGGTGAAGACGTGGGCGCCGTGGGCGGCCGCCCGCTCGATACGGACCTGGGCTTCGATGTTGAAGTGGCGAGCTTCTTTTTGCCAATCGACGAACGGGACGTGGTCGTAGAACCACGGGTCGTTCATGGCCAGGTATCGTCCGAGCATGGTCGCATGCGTGGTGAAGACGATGGCGACGTCGATGTGGTCGCGTCGGAGTTCGGGGATGCACGAGCCGGCCATCCATTCGTGGAAGTGGGCGATCACGGGGCGGCGGAGCGTGTTCTGGGCCGTCAGGCAGCGGAAAAACTGCTCCACGCCGTGGCCAAACGCCAGCACGCCGTTGAGGAGCGGATCCTCCGCCGGTGTGGGGATGCCGTGATGATCCCACAGGAAATACTTGACCCGCCCCAGCCGATCGAAGAGGCTCCATGGCTCGATGAGAATCACCTGCGGCCTGCCCGTGATCAGCCACGTGCCGTAATGCGCCCGGATGCCCTGGTCGGCCAGGGCGCGCAGGGCCTCGGCAATCCGCCCGGTGGGATGGCCTTCCTCAAATTCCGACGCGGCGGACTCGGGATTGTACGGGCCGATCAAACAGTATCGCCGCCCCCACCGCTCGATCATGCCGGGCACCTTCGACCGGATGACGGTGTAAATCCCGCCCACCTGCTGGCAGACTTCCCATGAAATTTCAAACAGCATCGGCTCGCTGGCAAAGGCAGGCCCGCTGGAGGTTTCCGCCGCCGGGGCCGACGGCGTGGATGGCGTGGCCAATTCCTGTTCCGACGCCGCAGGCGTCCGTTCCACGGCGGCATGCGAACCATGCGAAGGTTTTCGGTGTGTTAATTTTCGCTTCATGTGTCCACGTCCTTGCTATGAAAAATCCGTGTACAACCCGACCACACGACGTACGTTACATCATCGGCCGACCGACGACGAAAGCATTAACCGTTGACGCCGCCATGGCTGTGCGGGTACAGTTATCGGTTCGCATTCACCAGAATAAGGAGCGAAACAATGGCACTGAAAATTTTCTATGACAAGGATGGCTCGCTGGCGCCGCTTCAGGGCAAGACGGTCGCGGTGATCGGCTATGGCAGCCAGGGGCACGCGCACGCCCAGAACCTGCGCGACAGCGGCATCAAAGTGATCGTCGCGGAGCTGCCGGGCACGAACAACTACAACCAGGCCGTCAAGGACGGCTTCAAGCCCGTCTCCGCCGCCGAGGCGACCAAACAGGGCGACCTCATCATCACCGTGCTGCCCGACGAACTCCAGGCCAAGGTCTACAAGGCCGAGATGGAAGCCAACCTCACCCCCGGCAAAACGCTCGGTTTCTGCCACGGGTTCAACATCCGCTTCGGCGCGATCGTCCCGCCGGCGGGCATCGACGTCGTCATGATCGCCCCCAAAGGCCCAGGCCATACCGTCCGCGACTGCTTCAAGGCAGGTCAAGGCGTGCCCTGCCTGATCGCCATCGAGAAAAACGAAACCGGCAAGGCCTTCGAGACGGCCCTGGCGTGGGGCATCGGCGTCGGCGGCGGCCGCGCGGGCATCATCGAGACCACCTTCACCGAAGAGACCGAAACCGACCTCTTCGGCGAACAGGCCGTTCTCTGCGGCGGGCTGACCGCGCTGGTCAAACAAGGCTTCGAGACGCTCACCGAGGCCGGCTATCAGCCCGAAATCGCGTACTTCGAAGTGCTGCACGAGCTGCTGCTGATCATCAAGCTGATGTCCGAGGGCGGCATCGACTACATGCGCTACAGCGTCTCCAACACGGCCGAGTACGGCGACCTGACCCGAGGCCCGCGGCTGGTCACCGAGCAGACCCGCGCCGAAATGCGGAAAATCCTCAAGGAAATCCAGGACGGCACCTTCGCCAAAGAATGGCTCGCCGAGTGCGCCAACGGCAAACCCAACTTCAAACGCCTCTACGAAGCCGACAAAAACCACCCCATCGAAGTCGTCGGCAAACAACTGCGAAAAATGTTCAGCTGGATGCAGGCCAAAGAAGCGCCCGAAGAATAAACCATACTGCTCGCCTGATTCCCGATATGGCTCTGCCTGTTTGCGCTATAAAATGTTGTGCGCGACGAAACGTTCGTTTGCACACAGCATTCAACAACGCAAACAGGCAGAGCCATTTTTCATGACCATTCGGCGATATAACCGTTTCGTCGGAGAAAAGCGATGACATCCACTCCACCGCAAGACCCGCCGGCAGCACAGTCGCCGAAACGGATGGTTTCCGCCCCGCCGCCCTGGGGACGGCCGCCCTGGGGACGGTTGGTTGATTTGTTCGCGGTCGGCCTGCCGCCGGCGGTTGCGTATGTCGGCTTCATGTGGATCATCGACGGCGGCAGCGTGGCGGTATTGGTAGCCGTCATCCTGGCCTGGCTGGCGTTCATCCTGTGGCGGATATGGCCGTCCATCAAACCGGCGCCGGGCGAAAGCCGCCGCCTCTCGCCCACTGACGCGGCGAAGAGTTTCCTGCTCTTCGTCCCGTGGATTGGCCTTATGGCAACGCTGATCGCCATTCCGTTGTCGGCATTTCCCCTGTTGTTCAAACCCGCCCCCCGGTGCCGTGCCGCCATGTGGCTGATCCTGTGCCTCAGCGCCATGCCGGTTCATTTTACCTACAACCTGCTGCTGGCACGCGCCAGGGACATGGGCAAATCCTCCGGCTGCGCCATGAACCTTTCCAATCTGGGCAAGGCCATCGGCCTTTATCGCGTATCGTACGACAACCAATACCCGCCCAACCTTAACGCGATTCTTCGCGACGGCCAGTCGGGCAAAGGATTGATGTGTCCTCATGACCCCGCCCTGCGGGACAACTTGTGGGACGAACGCGAAGGCTCCTCCTATTTCTACTGTACACCACAGAACAATGACGGTTACGACATGCCCAATGACGACGCCTCCATCATCGCCTGCGACATCGCCCCCTTCCACCTTGCCGCCGTCTTTCGTTTTGACCGCTGCCGTAATGTATTGCTGAGCAACGGCTCTGTGCAACGATACACCGAATCCGAATTCCAGCAGGATCTGCAAAAACCACAAAACCGTCGTTTCGCCGAGGAATGGGCCAAGGGCGAAAAAATGTCGCCACAGAAACGTTTACACTACATCGCCCCGCGTGGCGGCGAGAAGTGACGAGGGGATTTCCTCAGCGCAGCGAGTACCACACACCGCGCCCGGCACCGTGTTTGGTTAGTTTTCCCCCGGCCAGCAGGCGGCGGAAATGTAGTTTCAATGTGTTCCGGCTGGCCTTTGTCTGGCGGATCATCTCCGCCATGCCAACCCGTCCGTGCCGCCGCGCGTGGTCGAGAATCGTGACGGCAAGTTCCGGCAGCGATTCCAGTATCAGCCGCTCCCTGTCAATCTTCTGCCGCAGATGCACCGTTTGTCGCCGCAGCGCCTCCAGGAAAAACGCCATCCACGGCCCCCAGTCCGGCCGGTCGTTGGCCAATGTGGTCTGCGTCCGTCGCAGGGCCAGATAGTACGCCTCCTTGTTGCGCTCGATCACGCTTTCCAACGAACTGTACGGAACATAGACGTAGCCCGCCCGCAGCAGCAACAACGTGGTGAGGATGCGGCTAAGCCGCCCGTTGCCGTCCTGAAAGGGATGGATCGCAAGGAACACCACGGTAAACGCGGCGATAACCAGCAGAGGATGGTGCTCGCGTGATTCCAGCACCTGTCGAGTCCATTCCACCAGTTCCCGCATCCGACGGGGTGTGTCGAACGGCGTGGCGGTCTCGAACACCACCCCCACGGCATGACCGTCGGGAGCGAAGGCAACGACGTGGTTCGGCGCAGTTTTATATTGGCCGCGATGGCGGATGTCCTTCTCGCTGTGGCGAAGCAGATCGCGGTGCAGTTGGCGAATATGATTTTCGGTCAGCGTGATGGACTCCCACGACTCGAAGACGGTTTCCATGACGCGGGCATATCCGACCACCTCCTGTTCGTCACGGGAAGCGAACGAGGTGGCGGACAGATGGGGCAGCAGCCGCTCCACCTGGCGGTCGGAAAGCTTGGCGCCTTCAATGCGGGTGGAGGAACCGATGCTTTCGATGGAGGCGACCCGTCGCAACGCCAGCAAGCGTTCAGGAGCCAGCGTCCCCAAGGCACGCCAAGCGCCCTTGAACTCGTCGATCTCCGCGATGAACCGGAGTATCTTCGGCGTTATCTGTATGTCGTCGAGCATGGCCACACACCCGATTGTACACCCACTTACACCCAATTCGACCAATTTCCACTTGATTTTCTGTACGTGTTGGTAAAATCCGGGCACCAATTTAGGAGCATCTCATGCGGAAAGCCAAGTTCGCCCTCATCGGCGCCGGTAGTGCGAGTTTTTGTCCGGGCACGGTTGTGGATATTCTGATGAGCGACCGTTTCGCGGAGGTGGCCGTTGAGATTTATCTCATGGACATTCGCCCGGAGTCGCTGGGGGCCACCAAAACGTTTGCCGAAAACATGGCCGTGAAACTGGGGCGGAAACACGTCACCGTTCACGCATCCACCGACCTGGCCGCGGCGGTCGACGGCGCCGACTTCGTTGTCACCGCCATCGACAAAGGCCGCTTTGCCTACTGGGCGATGGATTTCCACATTCCGCGCCGCTACGGATTCCGGCAGATTTTCGGCGAAAACGGCGGGCCTGGCGGCATGTTCCACGCGTTACGAAATCTCCCGCCCCTGCTCGAAATCGCCCGCGCCATGGAAAAAGGCTGTCCCGATGCCCTGATGCTCAACTACTCCAACCCCGAAGCCAAACTCGTCGAAGGCGTCAGCCGGCTGACGAAAATCAAAGCCGTCGGACTCTGCCACGGCGAGCAGATGGGCTTCGACCAGCTCGCGCTGTTCCTGGGCATGCCGAAGGCGCGCATCGGCGCCTCGCCGGTGGGCATCAACCATTTCGGCTGGTTCACGCGAATCTGGGACAAGGAAACCGGCGAGGATCTGTACCCGCGGCTCCGCGAACGCGAGCGGCAAGCCAACTCGCTGGCCCACTGGGAGGAATACGCCCTCGCCCGCATCATGCTCCGCACCTACGGCCTGTGGTCGTACCCCGGCACCAACCATTGCGGCGAATACATCGCCTGGTCCGACGCGTTTCTCGCCAGCTCGGCCATGCAGTTCTACCACGACCCCGTGCACACAGACCCCTGCGGGCAGTTCATCTATTCGATCTCGGGCGACCCGACCAATCAGCCGCTCTTCCCGGAACCCGCGAAGAATGCGCCGCGCCACAACCCCCTCGACGCTGACACACGCGAACCGCGGCGCTCCGGTGAATACGCCATCCCCATCGCCGAGGCGAAGTTCTTCGACGTGCCCACGACGATCGGCTCGGTTAACGTGCCCAACAAGGGCTACGCCCCCAGCCTGCTGCCGGACATGGTGATCGAACTACCCGCCCTCATCGACGGCAAAGGCGTCCACCCCGAACCATGCGACCCGCTCCCGCCCGCCGTCTCGGCCATGCTCAACACCCAGGGCACCATCCAACGACTGATCACCGAAGCCGTCGCCGAACAGTCGCGCAACAAACTGTTGCAGGCGTTGCTGCTGGACCCGACCGTGTCCAACTATCACAACGCTGTCGCGCTCATCAATGAAATGTGCGAACGACAGAAAGAAGTCCTCCCGCCAATGACGTGGTGAGGAGAATTCGCATCACCGAACATATGGCTTGCCATTTTGCGCTGTAGGATGTTGGGTAAAGCAAAACGTTCGTTGACACGGACACCAGAAATCGACAGCCAAACAAAATGCGAAAAAGTATATTTTTTCGTTGCCATGGATGTGTTGTCGGAATATCATCCTAACAGACGTAAAACCCATCAGACAAAAGGGCACGCAAATGACTCCAGAAATGAACGACAAGGCGAAAACGACATCGTGCGGCGAAACGCTCAGAAATGTTGTGGCCTCGATGGCGATTGTGACAACCATCGGCATGACCACGGCGTGCCGGGATTCGCAACCCGCGCCGACAACACAACCGGGCAACCACGCAGCCGCCCCGTGTTGCTCGAAACCTCCAGCCGACACGAACACGACGCCGGCAGCGCGGCAAACCGATCTCGCGGCCGCGACAACCACAGCAACCACACGAGGGGAAAACAAGATGAAAATTGTGAACGGTATTTCCAATTACGAAGTAAACGAAACGAATTTCGAAGCCTTGCGCCTGGCGTTGAACTCGATGGGCGAGACCTTTTCGGCGGGATATTTCCACGGTATCGCCGGCTCGGCATTTCGTATCGGCGGCATTTGTCCGTGCGCGCCGACCTGCTCGCTCGCGATGTCCCCGCAACAGTTGATTACACTTCTCGGTTATGACTATATAGAATTTCCGTACGACGACGCGAATAAAGAAGGGGCGTTGGAAAAGGCGATCGACGCCATCCGCGTGTCGATCGACAACGGGGTTCCCGTTCTGGTCTGGGATGCGTTCACCATGTGCGAATGGGATATCGTGACCGGGTACGACGACAACGAAAAAGTTTTCCATGGCCGGGGCGCCTATATCACCCATGCCGAGTATCAGAAAAAACCATGGAACAACACATTAAACACCATGGCTTCGCACGGCGTCATGGCCATCGTCATCGCGAAAGGTTCCGGCACATTGGACAAACGGGCCGCCGAAATCGCCGCGATCAAGGAAGCGATCCGCCACGCGAACGACGCAGAAAACACGGACAAACTCGGCAGCGGCGCGTGGGTGATCCTGCAAGGCAAGGCCGCGTATCAACGATGGGCGGACGATTTCGCCAAATCCGATTACAAGCGAAGCCATGGCGACATGTATTGCATCGGCGTCTATTCCGGCGCTCATGCGCAGGCCGGTCCGTTTTTGCGGGACATCGCGCCGAACTATCCAGACGCTTCGGAACTGTTGATCCAGGCGGCGGAACATTTCGAAAAAGAGGCCGAACTTCTCAAGCAACTTGTCCCATTGATCGGCTGGGGCACCCGGGAACTCGATCCGCTCCGCAATGAACAGGCAACGGTTCTTTTACGGGAGGCCGCGGCATGTTACGGCTCGGCCATGGATATTCTGGCGGCGGCGGTTGACAAAATGTAACGAGAGTAACGCGTGATAAAACAACAGATCATCGAGTATCTCAAAACGGTCAAGCCGGTGAACTCGCACAGCCATCATCTGTCGGCGGCGGAGCATGTCGGCATGACGCTGCCGGGCGTGCTGAACAACAGTTACTGCCGATGGATGGACACCACGCCGAACACCGCGGCGCAGGCGGAAACCTATGTATTACGGAACGGGTGCAATACCTATGTTCGCTGGCTGCGGGCGGGCATCGAGGAACTGTACGGCCTGCCGTTTACGGCGGCGAATTTCGACGAACTTTCGCGACGCGTCGAACAGGCCCATCGCGATCCCTCATGGCCGATTCGCATTCTCGAAGAACGGTGTGGCTACGAGCGGATCCTGCTCGACCGCTATCAACGGCCTGGCGACGACCTCGGACGGCGACAACTGTTCGAGCCGGTGCTCCGTTGCAACATGTTCGCCGTGTGCGTCAAGCCCGGCGAGGCGGATCATAACGGCAACGACGCCTTCGCGTTCCTCGGGCGCGAATTCACGGATTTCGACGAGTACCTGCTGGCGATTTTCGAATACATGAAGCCGTTCAAGGCGATCAAATTCGCCGTCGCCTACGACGGCGATAACGACATCCGCCGTTTCGACCACAGCAAAGCACAGGCCGCCTTCCGCGAACCCAGCGCCGCCTCGCCCTATCGAAAAGATTATTACGACTACATGATTTTCCGCCTTTGCGAAATGGCCGGCGAACTGGGCATTCCCGTCCAGATTCATACCGGGCTTGGGCGGATGGACAAATCCGCGCCGCTGTATCTGCGGGAGTTGATCGCCGCGTTGCCGGGCGTGAAGTTCGACCTGTTCCACGGCGGATTCCCGTGGACAGACGACACGCTCGCGCTGCTGCACAATTTCCCCAACACCTGGGCGGACCTCTGCTGGCTGCCGCTGGTCAACACCAGCGTGGCCCGGCGGTTCGTTCGGGAAGCGCTGGACGTGTGCGGCGCGCACCGCATGCTGTGGGGCTGCGACACGTGGACGTCGGAGGAAAGTTACGGCGCGCTGCTGGCCGGCCGGGAGGTCATCGCGTCCGCCCTGGCCGACCTGTGCGCCGAAGGCGCCATCGACGAAACCTACGCGTTATACCTCGCCAAACGCATCTGGCGCGACAACGGCATGGAACTGTACGGGTTGTGAGCATTTTTTTACCACAGAGACACAGAGAACCACAGAGATGCGTGTTGATTCTCTGTGTCTCCGTGGTAAAAAACGTCTCCCCACTCACTTCGACCTGGAGACTCCCTCGACCACGTGGGCCATTTCGGATTCGGTGAGGTCGTTGCCGGCGTGGCGGGCGAGGTCGGCCAGGGAGATGAAACCGCACAGGCAGTCGCAGTCGTCCACGACGGGCATGCGGCGGATTTGCTCGCGGCACATGATGTCTTCGACCGCTCGCACGTCGTCGTTTTCGCGGCAGGTGTGCACCTGCGGCGTCATCACGGCCGAGACGGGAATGTCGTAACTCAGCCGCTCGCCCAGCACCCGCGTCGCCAGGTCGCGGTCCGTCACAATCCCCAACAGCCTGCCCTCCTCATCGCACACCGGCACACAGCCGATGTCGTGCACGAGCATCAACTGGGCAACATCTGCCACCGCCGCCCCCGGCCCCGCGGCCACCAGAGGCCCGATCGTCATAATATCTCTCGCTTGCACGGCGTTCCTCCCCGGTCGGTTATTCGTCCCCTGAGGAATTGTAGAACCGCCCTGCCCGCAACGCCCTACCGTTCGTTTCGCACCGTCACGCCGCGGGCGCGGAGGGTATCGATCCAGTGTCGCACGCTGGCGGCGGGGTCGGCAGGCGGCGTGTCGCCAAACGGAGCCACCATGCCGGTGCGACGGATTTTTCCCAGGCCCATTTTGTGGAACGGCATCAGCTCGACGCCCTCGAACAGCCCGCCGCCAGACAATCGCGACAGGTCGCCCGCCAGCACGGCCACGCCGTCGAGGTGGTCCGCGAAATCGTTATAGCCGGGAATCAGCGGCACGCGAAGCCGCACGGCAGCGCCCCGCGAGACCAGCGCCCGCACGTTCGCCAGCGGCAGCGCGTTGGACGCGCCGACGTTGGCCCGGTGCCGCACATCGTTGGTGTCCTTGATGTCGTACAAAAACAGATCCACACACTCCGCCGCCCGCAGCAGCACCTCGGCGGACACGACGCCGCTGGTCTCCACGCAGCAGTGCAGCCGATGCCGTTTGGCCTCCCGCAACAACGCCATCGCGAAGGCGGGCTGATGGAACGGCTCGCCGCCCGAAAGCGTCATCCCGCCGCCGGAATTGGCGTAAAACGGCGCGTCGGCGAGCACCTCGGCGAGCACGGCCTCCGTCGTCATTTCCTTGCCGATCAGCTCCAACGCGCCGGCGTAGCAACCGGCGGCGCATCGGCCACAGGCGACGCATCGCTCCCGCAGCAGTTCGTGCACACCGTCGCGAACGACGTGGGCGCCGCCAGCACACGCGCCCACACAATGCCCGCACCCGACGCACCGCTCCGGCAGAAACGACACGACCGGCCCCGACGAGATGCCCTCGGGATTGTGACACCACAGGCACCGCAACGGACAGCCCTTGAGAAACACGGTCGTGCGAATGCCAGGCCCGTCGTGAATGGAAAACCGCTGAATGTCAAACACCATACCCACAGCCGCGACTCCTGTACGAAGAGGCAGTGTACCAAAATACGTCGCGACGGCTCCGGTTTTTTGTTTCGTCGTGACGCGAACAGAATGTGTATCTTCCGATTTTCGCGTGATCCTCGTATTCTGGCGCACCTGGCCGCAGGCCCTGCCATTTTGCGTTGTCGATCGTTGTGGTAGGCGAAGGTTCAGTCGCTCACACCGTTTTACAACGCAGCATGGCAGGGCCTGCGGCCAGGTGCGCCAGAATACGAATCTTATATGAACAATTGAAGAATGTGCATGTGTTTGCCCCGAGATGACCGGCCATTTTCTGTTTTCGCCGCCACGCCTACCGCTTTACAATGACGGCCATGAGCGACAACCGATCAAACGACCCCGCTTTCGCCCCGCGCCGGCGGCGTCGCGTTACGGGCCGTATCGCCATGGGGTTTCTGATTCTGTTTCTGCTGTGCCTCGTGACGGCGGTAGCGACGTTTTTCTGGTGGACGCGCGACACACAGTCGCGGCTTCAGGCGGAGATCGACGCCATCCACGCCCGCGGCGAGCCGGTGACGCTCGCGGAAATCACGTATTTCCGCCAAGGCCAACTCCTGCCAGAACAGAACGCCTTCACGCTCTACCAACAGGCGAGCGACTCACTGGAAGCTCTGCCCGACGACGTCCTCCTGCTCGCCCCCGGATTTGACGAAGCCTCCGTCCGATCGTCCCTTGAACTGCTGAACGACTACCCCGACTGGCGACGCGAACACACCGACAAGGCAACGGCCTTCCTGATCGCCTGCCAGCCCGCGCTGGATCTCATCCGCCAGGCCCGCGGCATGGACGGTGTACCGACGATCGGACCGAAGGCCCCGGACAAATCGGCGCCGCCCGAACTGGATGACCCCAATCTGTCCGGTGCCCGCCAGTTGGCCAAACTCAGTCTGTTGGCCGCCACAATGGCGCACGAGGCGGGCGACGACAACGAAGCCTTCGAGCACCTGCGCGATATCCTGCAAATTCGCGATTTGGTCGGCGAGCATCCGACGACAATCCCGTCGCTGGTGCAGGTCTCGATCACGGCCCTGGCGGCGAAGTGCCTCGAACACATCACGCCGACACTGAAAATCGGCGACGGCCCCGGCGAGGTGGATCTGGCGGACGTTCGCGAACTGGCCGAGCGGCTGATCCAGTCGGAGCGGCTGCTCGAGGTCGCACGGAAAGCCATGATCTCCGAGCGGGTGCGCGCCTACGAACTGATGCACTCCGACATCATACAGGACAACCTACGGCACGCCTCGTTCCTGGCCGAATCGGTAACGTCCAACATCATCGACGCCAATCTCGCGGTATCCCTGCGTTATTGGTCGATCAAGTCGGCCAAGCTACGCACCGCAAACCGCTACAACCCCGATCACGCCGTCACCCCGGAGGATCGCCAGTGGCTCGAGGAGTTCTTCTCGGACGATTGGGGCCGCGTCAAAGAGGCCATCTATATCGCGGTATCCCTCCTGTGCCCGTCGTTCGACCGATACGATCTCGTGGTCTACCGAGGCCTGGCCTCGCAGCGCATGGCGGGGTTGGCGTTGCTCATGCGGGCGTATGAGGTGGAGACCGGACAGCCGGTGGCGACGCTCGACGACCTGGTGCCTCGCTACCTGACCGCGCTGCCGGAAGACCCGTTTTCGCCAACCGGCCAGCCGCCGCGATACATCCCCGACGGCCCGCATCCGCGGCTGTATTGCCTGAACGACAACCAGCAGGACGACGGCGGCGATTTCGGCGAGACCATTCCCAGTAAATCCTGGAATCCAAAGGATTGGCCTTTCTTCCTCAACGACACCCGCCACCTGGTGCAGGAGCGCGACGAACTGCCGAAGGAACGCTGACCGGGCGAACGCATGGAGCGTGTCGCACGCCTCCGCCCGCGTCGGGCATGTGGCGGCAAGCCAACCCGCCACAGGGCAAACGCATGGTACGTGACGCGGGCATCTTGCCCGCGTGTCTCGCGGGCGCGAGCGCCCGCGTCCGACGACGAAACACCTGATTTTTCCACGGCGCAAACGGTGTGGAACGATCCGC
>WRDM01000016.1 GCA_009783465.1 Phycisphaerae bacterium
CGGGATGCGTGGGCGTGAGGTCCTCGAAGTTGATTTTTTCCGTCACGACGTCGGGCTGGTCGTAATTGACGGCCTCCACGCGGAGCAGGGCGAAATATTTTTCGCTCTCCTTGGGCGGGCGGATTTGCCCGGCAACGATGTTGCCTTGCCGCAGGCCGAAACGGCGGATCTGCGACGGCGAGACGTAGATGTCGTCCGCGCTGGGCAGGTAGTTGTAGTCGGGGCTGCGAAGGAAGCCAAAGCCGTCGGGCAGGATTTCCAGCACGCCCTCGCCGTACATCAAGCCGTTTTTCTGAATGCGGGCCTTGAGGATTTTGAAGATCAGTTCCTGCTTGCCCAGGCCGACCCATTCGTCGATCTCTTCCTGCCTGGCGATCTCGTGCAGTTCGTTGACCTGCATTTTTTGCAGGTCGGTGATATGGAGCTCGCCACGCTTGACGCGTTCGTACTTCTGGTGCATTTCCGCGTCGAAGTCGGAGACGGCGTCGCCGCCCGCGTCGGCGGTGTCATTGGCGTTGCCCTCGGCGGGCGCGAGCGTCGGCTCGGGTTCGGCCGGCGTGGCGGCTTCGACGGCCGGTTCGGGTTCGGGCGTTGGCTCGGGCGCGGGTTCCGGTTCGGCGACCGGCGCAGGCTCGACAGCCGGGGCAGGTTCGACGACGGGCGCAGGTTCGGCAGCCGGCGCGGCCTCACTGACCGCGGTGGGTTCTGTTGCCGGCGTGGATTCGGATTCCGCTGCCGCCTTGGGGGTTCGTCGCGTGTATTTCCGTTTGGGTTTGACGGGCGGGGTTTCGGCCGGGGCCGGCTGGTCGTACGGGATCGGCATTTCGAAGACGAACTCCGTTTCGGGGGCGGCCGCCGCGGCTTTTTTGCGCGTCCGCGGTGTCGTCGTTTTCGTTGTTGATGTTTTTTTTACACTCTTGGCCATACGTCACACCTCTCCATTTTCAGTGGCTTGTCATCGGCCCGGAAGGCCTTTCGACGGAAACAAAGTGCCCGCGAAAACGCAACCTCATGACATGCACTTTCCGCACGAGCAACAAAATTATCATCCCGCGTGTCGCGGGCAAGATGCCCGCGTCACGTTACACGCACGACCGGCGTTCATGCCGCACCCCCGCCGCTCACTCGCCGCGGACAAATCGTTCGCGTTGGCAAAGTGAACTCGACAACCATTGCCATTGGGTATGCCAATTTCGGAGGCTCCGCGGGGGATTCAAACCGATCGGGCAGTAGCTCCGACAACCGCCCTGCCGCACGTCACGCGCGGGATTTCGCCAGAATTCGGTGAAAAACCT
The DNA here is from genome assembly GCA_009783465.1 of Phycisphaerae bacterium. Taxonomy (GTDB): domain Bacteria; phylum Planctomycetota; class Phycisphaerae; order SM23-33; family SM23-33; genus WRDM01. Next base: position 1,296 of record WRDM01000016.1, read on the forward strand.
GCTGCACCTGCTGACGAACATGGGGGATATCGGAACTGTTATCGACCGTATATTCGCATCGGGAGGCTTTTTTGTCCAGAGAAATTTGTGTTTTTTCTCGACGTGCCCAGGACGCCTCGTCCCAGCCTCTATTGGATCGTACGCGAGCCAGCCGGACCGGGTTCGGCGCGGAGACAAACACGCAATCCGTGCACACGGGATCCCACCCCGCCTCCAGCAGCACGGCTGCGTCCAGCACGACCGCCGCCACCGCCTCGTCGCGGCGGGCCTGCTCCACCAGCCGGGAGATCCGCTCGGCGATCCGCGGATGCGTCAACGCGTTGAGCGTCGCCAGGGCGGCCTCGTCGCCAAACACCACACCGGCGAGCGCTTTGCGATCCACCTCCCCCGCCGCGTCGAGCACGTCCGCGCCGAACGCCGCCGCGACGGCATCCCGAACGGCAGGCTCGCGCAACACCGCATGCCCCACCGCGTCGGCGTCGATCGCGAAACACCCCAGCCGCGAAAACTCCGCCGCCACCGTGCTCTTGCCGGCGCCAATCCCGCCAACCAGGCCGATCACTGGCTTGTGGTGTGTCATGAACAAAACTCTCCCACGTCAAACAACCGTCACAGCGTACACGCCAAACGAAAAAACACAAGCCCTGCACGTCACCCGTCAGGGCGAGCGCATGGTAGGTGACGCGGGCGTCTCGCCCGCGTGGGCGAGGGCATCTTGCCCTCGCGGATCGTTCCACACGACTTGCGTAATGAAAAAGTCCAGGCACCTCATCGTTCGACGCGGGCGGGACGCCCGCGAGACACGCGGGCAAGATGCCCGCGTCACGTCCACGCGTTTGCCCTTCACTACACGTCACCCGAATCGTCCATCGAGCAATTCGTGGATAAACGTCGCCAGGCCCTGGTCGGCCACGTGGCGGGCGGCGGATTTTACCGTGTCGGTTGCCTGCGGCATGGCCACGCCCAGGCCCGCGCCGCGAAGCATGGCCACGTCGTTCACATCGTCGCCGACGGCCACCACGAGGCCGGGGCCGATCTGCCACGGCTGACCGACATACGTGACGCCCGCCAGCTTGCTCGCCCCGGACGCGAAGGCCTCCAGCACGGTGAAATCGTAGGCTGGCACGTAGATCGTGTGCAGGGTGAGTCGTCCGTCGAACCGTTCGCGCAGGGCGGCCTCCAGCGGCGGCGCTTTGGCCGGCTCGACGACCGCGCTGACGCGCAGCGCCGGCGGCAAGTCCCTCACCGCGTCCACGCGAGGCGAGACGCGCACCGTCAACTCGTGACGCCCCAGCCAACGGTGCAGAAATTCGTGCCCCCATCCGCCGGCGGACCGGAAGTAATCCACGCCGTGCCGCCACGGATCCACCGCCACCACGGAGCAGAACCCCGCGTCGGAGAGCGTCCCGGAGAGTTCGCGTGCGACGTCCGGCGGCATGGTTTTGTGATACAGCGACCGGGCGGTCGCGACCTCCGAAACCAGCGCCCCGCCGAACAGCACCATCGGCTCGTGAGGCTCCGACAGCGGCAACTGCCGCCAGACCGGCGCCGCCTCCACGTACGACCGGCCTGTCGCGAGACAGATCTTCAGCCCCGCCGCCGCGGCAGCCCCAACGGCCTCCCGAACGGCAGGCGACACCACCTCGTCACGCCCGATCAGCGTCCCGTCAATATCCAACGCCAACAACTTGTATTTCGTCATGCCATTCCTTGCTAAAACTCCGTCCCACGCGCGCCGACACCACCGTGGGGAGCCACCTGCATTATGACGTCACTACACGCGGTTCGTCCATCTATTCATCCGCGCCGGCGGGGCATCGTTACCGTTTTGCCGTTTTTCTGCTGGCCTTGATGGCCCTGGTGTGCATGGGGTACTTCGCCAGCACCTCCATGTCGCAGGCACAGTTCTCGCTGACGGACGTGATTCCGCTGGGGTTCGAGGGCTACGACCCCGACTGGGCCAGCAGCGGGAAAATCGACTGAATCCCCGGCATCGCCGAATTGAAAATCGACTACAGTTCGCTGCTGATGCATTGAGGACGCGAAGTTGCTATAGTGTCGCCATGAGTCTTTTCGGAAAACCTCCCTGGTATGCTGGGGGATTGGCGTTTGCATGTCAACAGTGCGGTCGATGCTGCGCGGGGCCTGACGAAGGGTACGTGTGGATCGCCGAGGACGAGTTGGCGAGGCTGGCGGCGTTTCTTGGGCAAAACGTCGAGCAGGTGCGGAAGCAGTACACGCGGGCCGTCTCGGGGCGGCGGACGATCGTGGAGCACCCGGTCACGCACGATTGCATTTTCCTTCAGCCGGGCGCGGGTGCCGGCTGTACGGGCAAGGGCTGTTCGATATACGACGTCCGGCCCGCGCAATGCCGCACCTGGCCGTTCTGGAAATCCAACCTCGCCAGCCCCGACCGCTGGGCCCAGGCCGGCATGCGATGCCCAGGCATCAATCGAGGCGACCGTTTCGAACTGGCCGAGATCCTCCTGCGACGCGACGCGGCGGACGCATGAGGCGAGCATCCGATGATGACCTGTCCGCCGCCGTCGCGGCATGCGATGCGGGCGTACTGGAGGACCTGGCGGCGATTTTTCGCGACGTCGATGAACAGATCCGCCGCACGGAGGCGGTTTGTCTGGGCGGCGGATGCTGCTGCCGATTCGCGCTGGCGGGGCATCGACTGTACGTGACCACCGCCGAGTTGGCCCTGCTGCTGCGCACCCGTCTGGAACGTAGCACGGGCGTCTCGCCCATGCTACGTGTCCCCCCGCTGACGTGCCCCTACCAGCGAGGCCCCGCTTGCCACGCACGCCAACACCGCCCCCTCGGCTGTCGCACGTTCTTCTGTCGAACCGACGACCGCGTCACCCACGCCCTCCACGAGGCCGCCCACGCCCGAATCCGCCAACTGCACGAAACCGCCAACGTGCCGTACTTCTATAACGAACTGACCGCCGCCATCGAACGCGTACGGGAAGAAGGCTGTAGGCTGTAGGCTGTAGGCGCGGGCGCGGGCGCGGGCGCTGTGCATTGTCCGGTTTTTCGCGTGGCCTTCGTGTTCGGCGCGACTGGCCACAGGCCCTGCCATTTTGCGTTGTCGATCGCTGTGACAGCCGAAGCGTTCAGCCGCTCACACCGTTTTACAACGCAAAATGGCAGGGCCTGTGGCCCGTCGCGCCTGAATCCGAGTCCCGTGTGAAAAAGAGGAATGACCATGCGATAGCCTTCGGTCTACAGCCTACAGCCTTCTTCCTCGTTTTTTCTTCTTTTCTCGTTGACAGTCCGTTGGCACTTCCATAGCATTTACGGCGAAGCCCTGTGGAGACGTTGGCGCGGCGTACAAACGATCTCTAAAGCCTTTTTTTAGCGACGAGGTATGAAGATGAAAAAAGCGTTGATGTGGGTGGTGCTGGCGGTGGTCATGTTCGGAGCGTCGGGCTGCGCCACGCCGACAATGAGCGGCAAGGAACGGTGCCGGACCTACCGGGACATCACGATACTGAACCTCCGCATGGCCAATGAGGACTGGGATTACATCTGGCTGATGGAACGCAGTTCCATGCTCACCCAGTGGCATCCCCACGTAGGCCTGTAACGGCATGATTATCGTACGCAAAGCCTCCAGTGGCCTGCTGGGGGCTTTGTCATGCGCGGGTGAAATTCGGTTAAGAACAGGAAAACAGGGAAATCGCATCACACGTTCTCCATGTTTTCGTAAAAAAGCTGCAGGCTGTAGGCGCGACATGCCATGGCGACGTATTTTTCGCAACGCCACGTCGCGTCTACAGCCCACAGCCGATTTGTGAAACACTGTGGAGTTTCCGATGCGATCGCCATGGGCCCTCGAAAGGAGCGAAAATGAACTCGGCCAGGCGGATTGCGGTGTTTCCGGGCATGTTCGATCCCGTGACGTTGGGGCACGTGGACGTCATTCGGCGTGGGGCGGCCTTGTTCGATGAGATCGTGGTGGGCGTCGGGCGAAATCCGCTCAAAACCGCCCTGCTCACGACGGCCCAGCGGTTGACGATTCTCCGCGACGTGCTGGCCGACCTGCCCAACGTCCGCGTCGAAGAGTTCGACGGGCTGACGGTGGACTTCGCCCGCCGGCTCGGGGCGGCCGCCATTTTGCGGGGCATCCGCGACAGCAGCGACTTGCGGTACGAGTTACAGATCGCGCTGACCAACCGCGCGGTAACGGGCGTGGAGACGGTGTTCATCATGACCTCGCCGGAGTTGGCGTTCACCTCCTCAACGCTCATCAAACAGATCGCCTCCATGGGCGGCGACGTCTCGAAACTCGTCCCGCCCGCCGTCCTGCCCTACATCCAACGCGACGCCGCGAGTTTGTCGCAACACGACAATATGATGGAATGACAAAACGTTTCGCAATGGCTTGCCGGTTTGCGTTGTAGAACGTCGTGCAAGGCAACACGCGAAACACCATCCGACTTCACGAAGACCGAGCGGGATTACGCGAATTAACGGATTTAAGGATTGCCGTGCGGAACGAAAGTCAGAAATTCTTAGAGCAGTTTAACTTTTGTCGTAGCGGGATAATCTGTTGAAAATACAGGCATTTTCCGTGTATTTTTGGCTTGAAAGACGACGAACACCGCTACGATAAAGCCGAAATTGCTCTAAATCCTTCAATCCGTGTAATCCCGCTTGGTCTTCGTGAAGTCGGATGAACATGCATTTGCCGATAGGAACGCCTTACAGCGCAAAGAGGCAAGCCGTCGCAACGTCTGGCGTCTTCCGCTCGATTTTTCGCCATAAATTCGTTAGAATTTCCCGTGGATATCATGGCGTTCTATCCGATAACGGTTTGACATGAGACCATGGGGAACAATCCGGCGGATCGTGTTGGCGGCCGTGGTTTTCCACGCGACGGCGGCGGTGGCGCAATCGTCGACATCGCCGGCGGCGGCAGCAACGGCGACGAACGCCGAGTCGTTGCTGGTTCGCATTCTCGATGCCCGCGTGGGGCAGTTGGCGGCGTTGCTTCAGGAGGAGTCGCCGCGCCAGGCCGCCGCGTGGTCGCTGCTGTCGCTGCACGATGCCTTCGCCGTCGCCCTGCTGTCGCAGTGCGAGTCGGCCAGTCCCGAAGCCCGCGCGCGAATCGCCGACACGCTCGCCCAATGCGCCAGGCTAACGCGGGAGGAACTCGTGCTGGCGGACTTCTCGCCCGCCCAGCGTGAAAAACTCCTGGAATTCCGCCGGCTGCATCCGCGGCTGTTTGTCGAAGCCGTCAGCGAAGATCTCGACCGCCGCGCCGCCGCGGTGGCCGGGTTGATGAAAATCCACGACCCCAACCAACTCGCCGAGCCGCTGCTGGCGATGGCGCTGCGGTCGCCGCACGAGGCCACCCAACGGGCCGCCCTGAATGTCGTCGCGAAGAAACGCTACGTCAGCGACGGCCTCATCGATGCGGTGACGGACCTCGTCATCGCGAGTGGATCCAACGACAACAGGCCCGAGTTTCGGGAGATGCGAGGCGGCGGACGAAGCCTGCCTCGCCTCCACAACAACGACGAGGCCAACGCCATCGAGCAGGCCTGCCGACTGCTGCGAATCTGGAAACCGGCTCGCGCGTTGCCCACGCTGATGGGCTCGCTGCAAAACGCCAGCCGTGCGGGAAACACCCACGTTCTCGACCTGCTGGTGGACATCGGAGACCGGCGGTGCGTTCCGTTGACAATGAAACTGCTCACGTCGGCATCGACACAGGGCGGCGACATCTATGACGGGCTGTACACCGACGACGGCAGGCTCATCACTCGCACGCACGCCGACGGCCTGCTGTACCTCCTGCTCCGCCTGACCAACCAGTCGCCCGCCGCGTACAACATGGAACCGATGCCCCACGGATACAGCGGGTACGACATCTCCCGCAACGCCTACGGGTTCGAAAAAAAATCCGACCGCACCAAGGCCATCACCAAGGCCAAACAGTGGTACGCCAACAACAAGAATCGCTACAAAACCGTGCCGACGATGACGTTGCCGCCCCAACCCGAGCGGGCGTCGCCGCCGCCCTGGCCCGGCAAGCCGGCGGCCACGGACGCGGCCTCGCCGCACGCGGACCTCCTCGACGTCGCCGACCTGTGCGAGGAGATTTCACGGACCGTCGCAAAAATATCCGACGACCTCGACGCCAGAACGCCCGCCGCACGCACGCGGGCGCAGCAGCGGCTCATCGCCCTCCACGGCCATCTGACCGCCCCGCTGCTCCAGACCCAGGCGGGGCGGGAGACGCGACTGCCGCACAACATGGCCGCCCTGTGCGAGGGGCTTGCCCACGCGGCCTCACTCGACAAATCGTCGCGGGACAAACTGCTCGGGTTCCGCGCCCGCAACGACGAAATTTTCCGCCAGTTTTTCCATCTGGAATGGGCCGCCCAGACGGAAGCATTGAAGCGGCTGATCCACCGCGACGACGCCACCGGTGCTGGCGAGGCGATCGTAATCCTCGGCCTGGCCAGCCGGTCGCCTGCCGTCCGCGAGTTCGCCTGCCAGGCCGCCGCGACAGGGAGATACCACAGCGACCGTGTCATCGACCTGTTGAGCGACATGCTGACACACAACAACGTTTCCTTTAGCAGCCCCACCGTCCTCGGCGCGCTGGAAAAAATCGGCTCGCCGCGAACCTCGCATCTGCTGCTTGGCCGCATGACCCGCAACACCATTCACCAGGCCGACGCGTACGCCGCCGCCCTCATTGCATCTCGCGACCTGCGCCTCGTGCCCGCACTGACCGAGCAACTGGGACAAAACCGCGGCATCGCCCGCCAGCACACCACCGCCGGCAAAACCATCGGCACCTGCCTGAACGACTACCATCTGTACATCCTGCTGAAACTCACCGGGCAATCGCCGACGGATTACGATATGTTCGACCCTGCCCTGGAAACGGACGAGCAGCGACAGTACCTGTCGGTAGGATTCGCCGACGACAAGGCCCGCTCGGCCGCATACAAAAAAATGCTGATGTGGTGGGCCGAGCACGCCGGCAAGCCGCCCTACAAAAACCTGGAACCGCTGCCAGCCGTCGCGCCCGACCCGGCCCGCCTGCCGGGCATCGAAGACAGCGGCTGGCCCGACGGCGTGATCCTGAGGGGTGACGTGTGGTGATGAATTTCGCATTTCGAATGTTTCCGCTCGTCGCCGCCATGACCTTCGCCTCGTGGGCGTGGGCGCAGCGTGTCGACAACACCAGGCCGTCGCCGATCCGGTCGACACCCACCCAGCAACTCCCCCCGCTGCCCAAACCGACGCCGACCACCCGACCCGCCACAACGCAGCCGGCCAATCCCGCCGCCGCCCTCACGCCGGCGGATCAGGAACTCCTCCGCATGGTCCAACTCGAAGTCGCCCAGCAGATGCAGCAGATCCGCACAGGCCGGGCACGACAGCGCGACCGCGCCCAGGCAGCCATCCTCCAACTCCACCGCCAACTGCTGCTACCCCTCGACGCCGCTCACGGAAAAACCCTCGCCACGCGGGACTACCGCAACCTCCTCGCCACGTGGGCACGCGAGGTTCGATTGGCCCGGCTGGGCGTGGAACTCGGCGCCGAACCGATGGCCAGGATTCGCAAACTGCAAACCGCCAAGCCGAATATTTTCGAACTGCTGATCTCCGACGACCCCGCTGCGATGAACGTAGGCTTCAACACGCTGCGGGGCTGGAGCGACCCCGACAAACTGGCCGAGCCGCTCGTCACGCGCGCCCTGCGGAACAGCAGGCCCGAGTACATGGACCAACTCCTGGCGGTCTACCAGTTGAACCGCTACCTCACGCCCGCGACGCTCGACGGATTGCTGGAGATCTACCACGGCCAATCGGCGCCGCGGCGGCCTGGACAAACCCCGCAGCAGGCGGCCAATGCACTGGCCAATCTCCGCCAGCAGATCCTGCCGCTGCTGTGCAAATTCGAGGACGACCGCATCCCACCCATCCTCCTGCACGCCGTGATGGAATACCGCCACATTTACCAAACCGCCCCGCTCATTGAAGGCCTGGTGAAAAACAAAGCCCACGGCGCGATCGACGTGCTGATGTCCGCCACCGGGCGCGGCTCGGCGGGGGCGGTGCAGGGAAAAATCGGCGCTCAGACCGTCACCTACGTCACCGACGACACGCTCCTCTACGCGGTGCTGAAACTGACCGGCCAAAGCCCCGACCTCTACGGCCTGAAGGTGCAAAACTACCAGGGCCGAATCAGCATGATCGGCTTCACCGACGACGAGTCCCGCAAAGCGGCCATGGAGATGCTGCGACTATGGTGGGACGGCCAACGCGACCAGCCGCCCTACAACGACGCTCCACCCGTCACGCCCCAGCCGCCGATGGCGCAACGATAAACATGAACCGACTTCGACATGCCGTGTGTGTTCTTCTGTCAGCCCTGCTGGCCGCGGTGGCCGTTACGCCGCCAGCGACCGCTCAGCAGCGCAACGCGACATCGCGTAATCCTAGCACGGACGCGTTTGGCCAGCGGATCGCGAGGCTGTCCACCGAGGCCTCCTCTCGCGACGCCGCCGAGCGGGCGCGGGCGCTCAAGACGCTGACGACGCTCCAGATAGCGCTGCTCGATTCGCTCGCCACGTACGCCGAGGATCCCGACCCCGAAGTGCGGGCGCGGGTCGTCACCATGCTGACGGAGATGCAACGTGAGATTCAGGACGCCCGCGCCATGAGTTGCCTCGGCCCGCAGCAGCGGGCCAAACTCGACGCCCTGCGGCGGAGCCATCCCACCCTGTGCCGCGCGATGCTCGGCGAGTCGGAGGACGCCAAACTGGCCGCCCTGCGGGAAATCGACAAGGCCAACGACCGCGAACGGCTGTACGAGCCGCTCGTGCTGCTGGGCCTGCACAGCCGACACAACGCCGTGCAACTGGCCGCCATCGAGGCGGTCATGACGTCCGGCTATGCCGACGCGCGGATCGCCGACCGGCTGGCGGACCTTGCCCTGTCGGGACAGGGAGGTTCCCTCCCCGGCGGCGCCGTCGGCGGAGCGCGCGTGCCCGCGTCCACACAGATACAGGCGTTGGCCGCGTTGAGCAAGCTGGCGTCGCCGGAGACCGCGGGACGATTGGCCGCCGCGGCGTGTACACACACCCACAACAACCTCATGGCCCGGCCGTTCATGATCGCCGATGCCGCCGTCGATTCCGGCGACAAGGGACTGCTCCTGTCGCTCCTGCCGCTGCTGGAACGGACCAAGCCCGCCGTCCGCTACCAAAGCCCGGCAGGCGTCCTGACGACGGTCCCCGCCGACGTCGCCCTCTACATCATGCTGCGGCTGACCAATCAGCCGCTCGAAGACTACGGCATGCAGACTCTGCACACCGTGCAGCCTACGACGACGCACACCCGCATCGGCTTCGGCGACGACGAAAGCCGCGCCGCCGCTATCGCCCAATACACCGCGTGGTGGGAACGCAACAAAACAAAGGACGCCTACAAAAAACTCACCCCAACCCCCCTGCCCGCCAACACCGCGCCCGTCATCGAGTCGATTGATTGACGTGAGCTTGTGGTCAGGACCATCGCATGGTACGTGACGCGGGCGTCTCGCCCGCGTGTGGCGAGGGCATCTTGCCCTCGCGAGCCGTTCCGCACGGTTGACATCATGAAAAACAAGGCATTTCGAAGCCGGACGCGGGCAAGATGCCCGCGTCACGTACATGCGTTTACCCTGCCCTGCCCACAGATCCCTTTCGCCCTGCCCGCCCTTGCGCGTACAATATCGCCGTGAGCACAACGACGATTTTACATCCTCGACTGGCCCCCGTGGACGCGCCCGCCAGACCGGCGTGGCATGGGCGGCTGGCGGTGGCCGTGCTGGCGGTGGCGGGATTTGCCGCCGCCTTCACCCACGTCTGGGACAGCGACGTGCCGTGGCACCTCGCCTGCGGCGAATGGATGCTCCGCCACAAGGCGATCATGGGGCACGATTATTTTTCCATCGACCCGCAGGCCGTCTGGGTCAACGTGCACTGGCTCTTCCAGGTCATCGTGGCGGCCATCCACTCCGTCGCGGGCGACACGGGGCTGTCGTGGCTCAAAGGCCTCGTCTGCGCGGGCGGGATGACCGCGTTCGGCCTGGCGCTGCGCCGCCACGTGCCTGCCGGCTGGCTGATCTTCGCCGGCATGCTCATGCTCTACGTCTTCCAAAGCCGCCTCCGCATCCGACCGGAACTCTTCACGCTCGCCCTGCTCATCGTCACCATCGTCCTGGCCGACAGCGTACGACGCGGCGCCAACCCCAACCGCCTCTGGTTCATGGCCCCGATCATGCTCTTCTGGGTCAACATGCACGGGCTGTTTTTCCTGGGCCTGGCCATTCTCTGGGGCTTCATCATCGGCGGCGCATTCGACGCCGCCTGGGGCCGATGGACGACGAGACTCCGCCAACGGTACGGCAAAGGTGATGCCAAACGTGACACGGACGCTTCACGTAGCACGGGCATCTTGCCCGTGAGTCGCATGGGCGTCTCGCCCATGCAAACGCTGACGACCGGCGAAACGCTCGTACCCGAATCAGATCAGCACGGGCAAGATGCCCGTGAGACTCACGGGCGAGACGCCCGTGCTACGGAGGACGCGGGCGGGACGCCCGCGAGACACGCGGGCAAGATGCCCGCGTCACGACGAAAACCCTGGTGGGTGCGGTTCATCGTCTGGCGTGAGCCCGCCATCCACGGCCATATCGCGAGTCTCACCGCGTTGGCGGCCGCGCTGGCGGCCACAGGAGTTTGCCTGCTGACCCCCTGGCCGGACAAGACCGCGCTGCACCCGCTCCTGCTGAGCACGCGCCTGGCCGAAGGACCTTACAGCCGAATCGTCACCGAACTCAAACCGCTCCTGGAGATCGTCAAGGATCAGCCGCAGCGCGACGCCGCCGGCAACGTCGTCAGCACCATGCCCAAGGCCGTCTTCGCCAAAGAAGAAGACACTTACCTCCGCATGCTGGGCTATCGCGTCTACGACCTGTGCCTGCGGTTCCACACCGAGGCGATGCTGCTGCTGGCGGCCGCGGGGATCGTCATGATCCTGAACATTCGCCGCGTGCCGGTGGCGCATTGGGTCATCTTGTTCGTGCTGGCGGTTCTGGCGTTCAAGGCCCGGCGAAACGTCGGGCTGCTCGGGCCGATGGCGGGATTTCTATTGGCCCTGCACGGGGGCGCGATCCTGGCGGCCGTCCGGGCGTGGAAGCCCACGCTGGCGCGTGTGGCCGGACCGTTCGCGATCCTCATGGCCGCCGCGGCGCTGGCGCTCGCTGCCGCCTATCTCACCGGAACCGTCGCTCGCTGGAACGGCCACGGACCGCTCGCGGGCCCCGGCAGGCAGCCGTTCGCGCAGGCCGACGGAGCCGCCAAATGGCTCGGCCAACTCCAACTCCCCGGCGACATGCTCACCGAAAATTTCGGCGACGGCGGACTCTTCATCTACTGGGCCAATCACGGCCTCGATCAGCCGCGACGACTCTCCTTCATGGACGGCCGCCTGGAGGCCCACACGCTCGAACGGTTCCTCGACATGGACCGCATCCGCGCCAAACTCTCCAGCACCGTCACGGCTGGGCAGGACAATGCGCAAATCGACAAAACCAGCCCCTTCGCGCCACTGCCGCCGACGGTCCGTTTCATCTTCGTCAGCGGCGGAACCGTCCGCATCCTCCCGACGATGATGCAGTGCAAGTCGCGTTTCAAGCTCCGCTATATCGACCCGTGCGGCGTGATTTTCGAGCGGCTCGACTGGCAGCCCGCGCCCGGCACGCCGCCGCAAACCGTCCTCCTGGGCGAGGCCAACTGGGGCGACTTCGACAAACCCCTCAACGAGGCGGGCCTGCTCGAAGGCCAGCCTGTCATCACGCGGACGTGGTATCGCCAGAACGTGCCCGACGGCGAGTTCATGACCGGTTACATGTTCGCCTGGCTGGGCACGCAGGACAACGACAGCCAGCACAACTCCGCCAGCGACGATCAGAAGCGGTGCAACCTGCTGGCGATCCGCTACCTCAACGCGGCCTGGACGCGGGACATCAGTAACCGGCATCTCATGAATTCGCTGATGGCGCGAGCGTACCACTGGCGGAGCTGGCAGCATTATGTCGCGCCCAGTACCGTGCTGCCGGTGGACCTGCACTCCTCGCGGGCGTTGCATCTATTCGCGGATGTCGCCATCGGCTCGCTCAACGGCGAGGAGCAGAATCACCACCTCGAGCAATGGACGCTGGCCCTGGTCCACGCCGGACAGACGGATACCTACTTCAATCGGCTTGAACAGTGGACACAGCAGTACGGCGAGATGAAGGGCAAGATGACCGAGGACGCCGCCCGCCAGACCAAGCTACAACAACTGCGAGAGGCCGCCCAACGCGACGGCATCTACAACCTCCCGCCGCTGCCGCGGGCGATGGCGCTGGCCAGCCTGAAGTACCGCCTCACCGACGAAGCCGTCGCCACGCTGGAGGCGGAAATTGGGCGAATCGAACGTGGCGAGGGCGTCTCGCCCGTGAGTCGCATGGGCGTCCCGCCCATGCAAAACGATCCCAGAACGCTACTCTCGTCTATGCCAACCACGGGCGAGACGCCCGTGGAACTCATGGGCGAGACGCCCATGCTACGGCTGACGCTGGGCGATCTGTACATGCGAAAAGGCGACCTGCCCAACGCCGTCGCGGCGTACGAAAAAGTCCACCTGCCGCCGGAGCGGGAATGGGAACTCCAACTCCGCGCGGGCTTAGTGGAGTGGGTCGCGGGCGAGCGGTTGTCCGCCGACTCGCCAACGGGTCACGACGAAGCGGAGCAAAGACGGACGCCGGCCGCCCCGGCGGGGTTCTTCCGCGCCGTCGCCCAACTCGAAGCCCTGGCCACGCGAGTGCCAAGTCAACCCATCGTGCGCTACTATCTCGCGATCATGCACGAGGACCTCGGCAACACCGCCCGCGTGAAAGAACTCCGCCAGGCCCCCGACGTCACCGCCTTCACCATCCGCGCCACCCACCGCTCGCACGAGATGATTCTCCAGCCGGGAAAGTAAATGTCGACAGGGTTCTTCTTCACTCACACGCCCATCACACCACCCGCACGACGAAATCCCCCTCCTGGTTCGTGCCGGTTTGGTTTGGCCAGGAGAATTTCACGTCGCCGCCGGTGGCGGTTACGCGGGCGATTTGTTTGGCGATCACGCCGAAACGGTTGCCGCCCTGATTGAACTGCACGCCGTCCAACGTCACCGTGCCCACGTCGCCGGCGAGGATGTTGATGTTTTCCGCGCTGACCGTCAGGCCCTTGACGGCGGAGACTTTTACGCTCTTGATCATCGTGTTGGCGTTGAAGGCTGCCGACGCCAGCAGCGCCGCCAGGCCGTCGAAATCCAGGCCCGCGATGTCCGCCCGGAGATCCGTGCCCGCGACGACGTCGACGTTTCTCGCGCCGACGGCGCTCACCGTGCCGATCGACCCCGCCGACAGCACGGCTGTATCGAACATCATGCCCTTCACGTCCAGCTTGCCCAGCGTCTGCGTCTTCTCGTCGCCCACCTCGTGCAGCCGGATTTCCATGTTCGTCATGTTGCCGCGAACCTCCGCCGACGTGATCGCCCCCATGTCCCACACGCCCGACGCCGAGCCGGCAATCGACAGCGTTTTCACCCGACCGGCCACCACGAGATCGCTCGTACAGTCGCCCGCGATGCCGAGTTTCTTTTCGCCCGTGGTTTTGAACGTGCCCACCTCGTCGGCGACGAACTGCCCGCTCGTCCACTGCGTCACGCTGAACGTGCCCACCGAGCCCGCCGACTGCACAATCACGCCGGAAATCAGGCCTTTTACGTCCAGCTTGCCGAGCGTCTGGAGCTTGGCGTCCTTCTGGCTCAGGAGGATCTGCATGGCCGTCATGTCGCCGCGAACCTCCGCCGACGTGATCGCGCCCGCGTCCCACAGACCCGTCGCCGAGCCCGCGACCGACAGATTTTTCACCCGGCCGGCCACGACAAGCTCACCGTTGAAATCACCCGCCAGGCCCAGTTTTTTGTCGCCCGCGGTCTTGAACGTGCCCACCTCGGTGGCGGTGATTCGCCCGTGGGTCCACTGCCCCGTCTGGAACGTGTTGATCGTCCCGTTCACCGTCACGTTCGAGAGGTCGGCCCCGCCGAGTTTGATCTCCTTGACGTCGCCGCCCGCGGTGAACAGCCATCGGCTCACCAGGCCGTTGACCCTCACGTTGCCGACCGTTCCCGCCGACACCACGGTGGCTTCGGTCAGCGCCCCGCGAACCTCCAGTTTGCCCAGCGTCTGGAGCTTGGCGTCCACCTGACGCAACAGGACCAACATGTTCGACATGTCGCCGCGAACTTCCGCCGAGTTGATCGCGCCGACGTCCCACAAGCCCGAGGCCGACCCCGCCACCGACAGCGTTTTGATCCGTCCGGCCACCACGATGTCGCCCGTGCAATCGCCCACAACGCCCAGTTTTTTGTCACCCGTCGTTTTGAACGTGCCCACCTCGGCGGCGGCGAACTGCCCGCTCCATTCCGTCACGCTGAACGTGCCCACCGAGCCCGCCACCGTCACGTTGGTGTTGGTCACCAGGCCTTTCACGTCCAGCTTGCCGAGCGTCTGCTGCTTGGCGTTCACTTCGTGCAGGCGGATTTCCATGTTCGTCATGTGGCCACGAACTTCCGCCGAGTTGATCGCGCCCGCATCCCACAGACCCGCCGACGATCCAGCCACCGACAGCGTTTTGATCCGTCCGGCCACCACGATGCCGCCCGTGCAGTCGCCCGCCAGGCCCAACTTTTTGTCGCCCGTCGTTTTGATCGTGCCGGCCTCGGCGGCCTTGAACAGCCCGTTCGTCCACTGCGCCGTCTGGAACGTGCCCACCGTCCCGCCGATCGCCACCGTCGAGCGGTTGCCCCAGCCGATCTTGAGATTCTTGACGTTACCGGCTGCGTAAAACCACCACGTGTCCGCCATGCCGCCGATGGTGATGCTGTCGGCCGACCCCGCGAACTGCCAGAGGCAGTACCCCACGCTGCCCGCCACGCTGGCCGACTTGAGCGACACCGTCGACGGATTGTCCGGAGACAGCGGCAACACCCGGCCGTTCTCGATACGGAAGGATCCCTCGGGCGTGTAGCCGACAATCACGCCATGATTGTCGATGCTGATGTACGCCTGCGCCTGCGCGTCGCCGACCATCTCCACGCCCAGGTCCGTCATCACGCCGTTTTCCCACAAAAACGCGTGCAAAATCGGCTGACCCATGTAATCCACGCGCCCCGTCTCGCTCCAGCCGACCACCTGCCCGTGATCGTTCACGCCGAAGGCCGCCGACTGCTGTCCGCCCAGCGTGCCCAGATCCACCGCCTGGCCGTTGACCCACATCACGGCATGCGACGTGTCGACGCCGTGGACCGACTCGCCCGTATTCGCCCACCCGACCGCCGCGTTGTGATTGTTCACGTCCATCGCCCAGGCCTGCGAGCCGCCCAGCGTGGGCAACAACACCATCGACCCGTCGGACCACAAAAACGCCCGCGACGGATACGCGTATGCAGCCCCGTCCACGACCAGCGTCTGCGTCCGCCCGACAATCACACCGTTGTTGTTGATCGCGGTGGCTTCGCTGTTGGTGCCGCCCAGCGCGCCAAGATCAATCATCACGCCGTCACGCCATAAAAACGCATGCGAAATCGGATTACCGCGGTCGTCCTCCGCGTCCAACTCCGAAACGCCAACGACCCAGCCGGCGTCGTTGATGTCAAAGGCCGTCGAGTTCGCCCCGCCCAGCGTGCCCAGATCGTGCATCGTCGTGCCGTCCCACAGGAACGCGTGCCCCACCGCCCTGCCGTTTGAAAACGCTCCCGTCTCCGCCATGCCGACGACCAACCCCGCGCTGTTGACGCCGATGGCCATGCTGTTCAGCCCGCCCAGCGTGCCGAGCTTGATGAGCTGCCCGCCGCGAAGCACGAACGCCTGAGGCCCGAGATGGATGCCCAGGCTGCTGCCGACCACCGTGCCGCTGTCGTTGAACCGGGCCGGCTGCAACACGTTGCCAAGGATCAACGACGCTTCGAAGTTTCCGCTGATGAACCGCTTGTTGTCGCCGGTGATTTTCAGCGTCTCCAGGCTGGGCGCGGTGACGGTGTCGTACGCGCCGCCGGTGTCGCGCCACTCGGTGGCCGTGATGGACTTGATCGGCATCTCGCTGGCGATGGAAAGATTGTATATGCGGTCGAATTTGAACGAGACCTTCTCATTGGCCTTCGGGAACGCGCCCACGACCATGCGCTGCTCGGCGCCGTAGACGTTACGCAGCGTGACGTTCAGCACGCCGCCGTCAAACTGGGCGCCGCCGCGAATGTCGACGTTTTTCGCGTCGACGCTCTTAAGAGGCCCCGCCGAGACGATCGAGCCAATCGACGTGCCTATGGTGGCGTCCTTCGGCGTGATCGACAGCACACTCGAGGTCGTCGTGTTCGACAACGTGATCATGCTGAAATACGCCCCGCCGACGATCTCGCCGTACCCGCCGCCCGACAGCGCGAACGTCACCTGTACGCCGTTGACGTCCGTCACGACGGCTTTGACGTTCTTCTTGCCGTCGACGTCGCCGAACCGGACCACGTCGTCCGCGTCGGCCATCACGATGATCGAATCGTTCGCCGCGTCCAGCAGCGGCGGCCCGACGGGCGAGTCGCTCAACAGCCAACGCGGCTCCATCGTCTCCATCGTCGCCACACCCGATTCCGACTCCCACCCGCGCGCAGCCAAAGCATTCGCCACCATGATGACGTCCTTTCCGTTGAAAAAACCGCGAAACCACCCGCAACGACACACCCAATAGACGAATCGTCGTATTGTAGGCCGCTACCGGACGGTTTTCGTTTGCCTGCCGAAAAATCGTTCCGTTTGTGCGAATCAACCAGTTAACGAGTCACCGAAATGCTTCCCTCGAACAAACGGAACGCCTCCACCCTCGAGCGACGAAAAACCGAATGCCGTTTCCCGACAATCGTGATATACTCCCCACAATGAAGCTGCTCGCCATGGATCTGTTCCGCACCGCGATTGCGATGCGAAGCTTCGAACATGCCGCCGCCTCACGGCAGGTGGCCGAGGCCGTCGTTGTCCGCGCGGAGTTCGACAACGGCACGCAAGGCTGGGGCGAGTGCCTGCCCAGGCCCTACGTCACGGGCGAAACGCTCGAATCCGTCGAAGCCGACCTCGAACGCATCCTTTGGCCGGCCGCCCTGTCGCTGGATTTTTCCGACACCGCCGCGCTGGCCGACCTGCCCCGCGAAGCCGCCGACGGACGCTGTATCCACGCCGCCGCCTGCGCCGTCGAGTTGGCCGCCATCGACGCCGGGACGCTGCCTCGGCCGAACACAAAACTCGCCACCCGAGTCACCGGCGTGCTCGGATCCGCCGACCCCGCCAAAACGCTCAAACGCATGCGGCTGATGTGGTGGTTCGGGCTGCGGGAATTCAAACTCAAACTCGGGCTTGGCGATGACGTCGACCGCGAAAATCTTCGCCTCGTCAAACGCTACATGGGCAAGGCCCTGACGGCCCGACAGGCGGAACTGCGCGTCGACGTCAACGGCGGCTGGCCCATCGACGATGTGCCCGCCCGCATCGACGACCTGGTGCCCTTCCACGTTCGCGTCGTCGAACAGCCAACCTTCTGCCCGCCCGACGTGCTGGCAACCCTCGCCCGCCGATGCTCCCTGCCCCTGCTGGCCGACGAATCGCTGCGAACACTCGACGACGCACGTACGCTACGGGACGCGCCCTCGATGTGGTTCAACGTCCGCATCTGCAAAAACGGAGGCCTGACGAGGGCGGCGGAAATGATCCGCGCGATAGGCCCGGAACGAGGCATCGTGCTCGGCGCGATGGTTGGCGAAAGCGGCATCCTCTCCGCCGCCCAACGCCGCCTGCTCCAACTCCTGGGCCCCGCCGCCCCACGCCGCGTCGAAGGCAACTATGGTCGATGGCTCCTCCACGACGACCTCACCCGCCCCTCCCCACGCTTCGGCTACGGCGGAAAACTCACGTCACTAAAGGGACCTGGATTGGGCGTGAAAATCGACCCGCGCAAATTGGAACGATATGGGCAATTGGTAAAGTCGTTGCGGAAGTAGAAACAATGTCTTCATTGGCTCGCCTTTTTGCGCTGTAGAACGTTGTGCACTGCAAAACGTTTTGCAGTCCACACCGTTTTACAGCGCAAACCGGCAAGCCACTGAAAACATCGTCCGAATATCACACACTCACCGCATCCCCACATCTTCCCTCACGGCACCACACCGATCATCCCCAGGTGAAAATTCGTCCCCAGGCAGCGCGGGCCGTTGCCGTGGATGACTTCGATCTCGACGTGGTGTCTTCCGGGCGGCAAATCGTCGGCGAGGCAGTCCATGCGATACCAGCCGCTCGGGCCCACCCAGTCAGGCCGATCGCGGTCGCTCCGCACCGGCTCGCCGCCGTCGATGCGGTAACGATACTCCGACGCGTTCGTGCCGAAATCGAACGCCAGGCACAGCGCCCGGCCTTCGAACTCACATGACATCTTCGCCCCCACCGCCGCCGTGCTGAGCACCTGATCCATCCACACCAGGTTCGCGCTCCGAGCGAGCGTCCAAGGCCCGTCGAGCGACACAACCGACCAGTCCAGAATGTACGCGTCCTGCCAATGCCTCGCATGCAGTGGCGCCGGCATCGGCCGGGACGGCGATTGTATCGCGTCCGATATACACGCCGCGTCCGCCGACAGCGCGTGCCGCACATGCTCGATCACCGGCCTGGCGTACGATAAACTGCCGCGATACTGCGGATGAAGGGTGTCGGGCAGCCATTCCTCCCACCGCATCCGCCCCGCCTGCACGTCGCGAAGCCCCGCCAGGCCCATCCAGATCGACCCCAGCCCGTAGTGCTCGCCCAGCCGCTCGAAATCCGCGATGCTCGCCGGCACCACCCCCGCCATCATCTCCTCGTACATCGGCTGACAGAACGTGTACGTCAGCAGCACGTCCGTCCTGCCCGAGGCCAGCAGCTTCCGCAACAGCCCCTCGCGGGCCCGCATGCGAGGGTCCGCCTCCAGCCCCGAATCGTTCACGGCGAACTCCACGAACACCAGATCGCACCCGCGGTCAATCAAATCCCGCTGCGTGCGAAACACCGCCAACGGACTGCCCGTCGCCCCGATCCCCGCGTTCTCGACACGCAATCGCACGCGCGGGTAATGCTCGCAAAACCACGCCGACACCGGCTCGGGCCAATTGTACGGCACCATCGCCGTCGTGATCGAGCCGCCGATATATCCCACCGTCAACGCCCCGCCCGCCAACGCCCGACGCGTGTTCGCCAACGAACCGCGATACTGTTGAATCTGCATGGCTGTGCTCCGAGGCTGTAGGCTGTAGACTATAGGCTGTAGGCGCGGCGATCGGCTCATGGTGGTCAAGCCACATGGAGACGTTATTAAAACGCATCCACATGGCACGATCACTATAAACCCAACCGTCGCGCCTACAGCCTACAGCCCACAGTCTACAGCCTAAAAAAAACCGCCGCCGAACGAATCCGGCGGCGTTTTGTGAGTCGGTCCGCGTCGATTACGCCTTGATGACCTTGACGGCCTTGGGACCCTTCGGGCCTGCCGTCAGCTCGAACTCGACGCTGTCGCCTTCGTTGAGGCTCTTGAACCCGTCGCCAAGGATATCGCCGTAATGAACGAAGGCATCGGTGCCGTCGTCGGCCGTGATAAATCCAAAGCCCTTGGCGTTGTTAAACCATTTCACTTTTCCGTTAGCCATGCTGGCTCCTCTCAGGCCGGGGGTGACGGAATGCGCTCCGAAAAGCGCGGAGGCTACGCAAGAGGCCACTCGCCCCAGCTACCCTCGCGAACTTCCTCGTCACGAACTTCATACCGACAAACCCGGCAAGCCGATCATTGACGGCCCGAGAAACGCTTCCTCAGTCGCCGCCAACCCTGCACCTACTATGCTGCGCCATCACCCAACCCGCCGTCAAGTGATTTCCGAAAATTTTTCAACCTCCTACAACCCGTCTCCCCACGGCGGCGCCTCCGGAAGACCGGCAAGAAACTCCTCAACCGCCGACGCCTCGAACGCGCCCGCGAACGTGCCCGCGCAAAACCGCTCCAAACCCGCCGGCACCAAACGACGCCACGACGCATCCTCGGCGCCGGGACAAATCGGCCAAAACAACATGCCCGCCTCGCGGGCAGCCTGCCAATCGCCCGGCGCGTCGCCGACCATCATCGCACACCCCGCCGCGTACCGCCCCGACAACCCACGCAGCAACGACGCCTTCCCGCCCGCCTCCTGACCGGCAATCCATCGCACGTGTCGCGACAGGCCGGTGCGTGACCACTCCCGCGCGAGCGCCTCCGCCGGCGTAGCCGAGATCACCACGACATCCGCCACCGCCGCCAACCGCGACAAACTCGCCCCAACGGCAGGGAACGGCGAAACATCCGCCGCCAGACGCTCCACCCGACAATTCACCTCCCGCGACCACGCCAACACCGACGCGAGCGTCGCGCAATCATCGCCGACAGGAGCCAAACCGTCATCACACACCGCCGCGAGCGTGCGATTCGACGGCGCCAACTCCGCCGCCAACCACCGCCGCAACGGCGCCATCTCCGGCAACGTCACGCCGGCCTCGCGAACCGCACGCCGCGACAACAACTCAAACGTCTTCGCCAACGCGACAAACCGGTTCGCGCCTCGCCAGCGACTATACAAATTCACAAACGCCGCCACCTCCCACACCGCCGCCTCCACATCATGCAATCCCCACGCGTCAATCAGGGCCGGGATAAAACACCGCCGCTGCTTGACCTCCATCGAATCCAACGCGCACCCGTCGGAATCCACAGCCACCAGACGAGAATGCGCGGGACGGAAATGTTCCATAACATCCATGGCAGCTACTCTTGAACTATATATATGCCGACAAGGCGAGGCTCAACGATGCGATATTATCCTCAGCCGAAATGGTCGGCTCCCGATCCTCTTCTATACTCAGCAACAATTCGCCCATCGTGCCGATAAATCCGTCGGGGAACCAGGCCATGTCGTTCAATTCAAACCGCTGTGTTTCATTTCCTGAATACAAGGTGACGTGCGGCGCGGCGCCCATGGATTCGCCGACCACTTCGCCTTTCGTGCCAGCCACCCGGAACGTGGACGTCGGCGTGACAGCGACGGCCGCGGAATTATCCTCGACAATGCTTCCGATCGCGCCGCCGAAATCCAAGGTCATGCCAAACGCGATGTCGCCCTTGACCGGCAGATCCTTGCGGGTGAATATCGTCGACCCTTTCACAATGGCATCCCGCCGCGACCAGAACCGCAACAGATCGATATGATGAATTCCGTATTCCAAAACCTGAAACCGGTCGGAATTACTATACCATTTGTCAGGCCCGGCGAACCAGCTCTGGCTGGCCTGGTTGTTCATCATTCGATGCTCTAAAAAGTATAGTTCGCCGAAAAAACCCGCCTGTTCGAGCAGATGAACCATGCGATAATGCGGCGACCAGCGGGCGTTTTGATTGACGGCGATTTTCACGTCGTTGGCTTTGCCGATTGCGATGATTTCGTTCGCGACGGCCAGGCTGTGCGCGAACGGTTTTTGAATCAGGATGTGTTTCCCATGTTCAGCGGCCGCTTTGATAACCGGCAACCGATCCTCATCGTACGGAAACGTCAGATCGACAACGCGTATCTCATCACTCTTGGCCATCTCGACCGGGTCGTCGAACAACACCGGAATGGTATATTCCTTCTGATAATTCTTCGCATGATCCACCGTTCGCGAAGCAATCGCCCGGACATTAAAACCGGCCTTTCTATACGCCGGCATGTGCCCGTATCGAACTATACTTCCCGCCCCGACAATGCCGATTGGGTAGATGGACGGATCGGCGGGAACTTTTGGCGTCAGTTCCGGTAATATATAACTATAGTCTTTCATATGTATCCTTTCGTGAAAAGGCTGTGGGCTGTAGGCGCAGGCTTATGAAACATTAGGCCAAATCGTACATTAACCTGCGCCTACAACCTACAGCCTCTTTTCGTGTCCGATCAGTGATGTCACCAGTTCGGGCGTAATTTGTCGGAGGGAGTCGACCACGTGGTCGGCGTGGGCGAGTTTATCGCGGGTGACGGTGCCGGTGATGGCGATAACGGCCATGCCGGCGGCCTTGCCGGCCGTCACGCCGGCGGGGGCGTCCTCGACGACCAGGCAGCGGCGCGGTTCGATCCCCAGTTTGCCCGCGGCCACCAGGAACACTTCCGGGTGCGGCTTGCCGTACGTGACATCGGCGCCGGTGGCCTGGGCTTTGAACCACCGCGCGTTCCGCAGGTGCCGCCGAATCACGTCCACGTTTTCGGGCGGCCCCGACGAACCGATGCCCAGCGAAAAACCGGCTTCGTGAAGCCCGGACAACAGTTCTGCCGCCCCGTCCATTTCCGGGAAATTTTCCGCGAGAATGTCACGGTACGCCTGTTCCTTACGGCGGTCCCAGTCGACGATCTGCTCGTCGCTGACCACGCAGCCGGCCCAGAAATGGCGAATAATGTCGCGACTTGTCCGCCCGAACGTCGTCGCGAACATCGCCTCGGTCATCTCGACCCCCTGCTGGGCCGCCAGTCGACACCACGAAATAAAATGCGGCTGATAACTGTCCACCAGCACGCCGTCCATGTCGAAAATCACACCCATGCGCTGCATCTATATATACTCCTGTTGTGAATATGGCTCTACCTGTTTGCGTTGTGGAACGTTATGTACCATAAAACGTTCTTTCGTGCCGAACATCTTACAACGCAAACAGGCAGAGCCATATCAATACTTACTGGTCATCATACATTACTTCTTCGGCAGCGCCTCCTCGGTTTTTCCCAGGAGGATCTGGTCGAAGTAGCCGGGGCCGCCGACGGCGCCGAGGGTCATGGACTGGATGCGGACCGGCCCGCCGAAGTGTTTCCAGAGGTCCACGCGGACGACGGTCCAGTCGGCGGGCACGGAGTCGGCGACTTTTTCCTTCGCGCCAAGTTCCGCCTTCGTTTCGGCGGCGTGGAACGTCACCGATTTGTTGTCGGCCGCGACGAACGTGATGCTGACGCCCTTGGTCTTCTCGTCGCCGGCCTTCCAGGCGAACTGGGCGTAACGATATTGGCCGTCGGCAGGATTTTCGGCGATTTCGAAATCCCAGTTGGGGATGTCATGACCGAAGCGTTCGTTGTATATCGGCGAGACGGATTTGTTGGCTTCGATTCGGATGGAGCGGTTGCCCGACATGGCCGCCTTGAGGTCGAAGGTGAAGCCGCTGTTACGATAAGCCATGCAGTCGGCCAGGTCGTTGCCTTCGTCGAAGAGGACGGCGACGGGTCGTTTGGCGGCGACGTCCGGGTGCGATCCGCCGACCAGTTCGCCGTGGAAGACGATTTGGCCCAGGCGGAGGTTGCCGACGAGGCCCCAGGGCATCATGATTCGCCACCGGGCGGCGGTGATGGGTTGGGGCAGTTGATGCGAATGGACAGCGGCGTCGGAGAGCAGTTCGACGGCGGGCTTCCACAGTTCATCGGCGGCGTCCCAGTATTCCAGGCTCGCATCGCGCAGCCAGCTTTCGGGCCGATTCTTGTCTTCGACCAGCGTGATCGCCGACACCTTCATGTTGACGCGGTAGGCGTCGATAAGGAGGTAGTTGATGGGCGAGGTTTCGGCGAAGAAACCGATGTTGGACCAATCCAGCCAGGGGGTCGGCGGCGGATCCATTTTTCCGTCGTAGAACAGCGCGCCGTTATGCTGGAGTTTCGCCCAGCCGCCCCAACCGCCCGAGGGCACGAAGAGGATGTACGGTTTGGTCTGGGCGAGCAGGTTGTTGGCCGCGTCGGTGGCCAATGGTTTTTCGAGGTTGTTGGTCCAGCCTCCCACGGAGACGGTGGGCGTTTTGTCCTCGGCGAGCTGGCGGGTGATGATGTCGCTGGTGGCCGGCTGGAGCCGCTGCTGCCACGTGACGTTGTACTTGCCGTCGAGGCGCATCACCGTGCCCATCCAGGTGGCCAGGATGAGGTCGCCGTTGTCCAGCCAGGCGGGGACGGCCTTGGCGCCCGTGTCGCGTTCCATGAGGATCGCGCCGCCCAGATCGAACACGTAGGCGGTGGCGAGGTCTCCGGTGGCGGCGATACGTTTGCCGTCGCGGGCGAACCGCGGCAGCCGCATCGGGCCTTCGCCGCTGTAGATCCACTTCAGGCCCTCAGCCACGGAGTAGAGCTTGAGCTGGTTGCCGACGACGACGGCGAGCATGGAGCCGTCGGCGGTGAGATCGGCCTCCTCGCTGGGGGTCGGGATGGCGCGGAGGAGTTTGCCGTCGCGGAGGAGGAAAATGCGGCCGCCCTGGCAGGTGGCCAGCAGGGCGACGGTTTTGCCGTCGCGGCTGACGACGACGGAGCGGACCTCGCCGTTGGGGAACATGTTCGGCACCTGCCAGACTCCCTTGCCGTCGGCGGTGTTGTAAGCCGTCGCGGTCAGGTCTTCGACCACTAACAATGTTTTGTTGTCGATGGCGGCCAGCCGGGCGGTGTGACGGCCGGTCTTGTGCCAATCCTGCTGGAAGAGCACCTTGCCGTCGCGAGCCCACACGGCCAATCCCATGTCACCGGCGGCGGCGACCCAACTGCCGTCAGCCGCCGAGGCGAAGTTGTTGATCCGGTCACCGAGCATGTTCGGCACAAACCGATGCGGCAGGCGACGCGGCAGGCCGTACAGGGCGAACCGTTTGTCCACCTTGCCGGCAGCGTCCATCGTATACAGGTGATACCCCTGCGCCGACGTGAGATCGTAACCCTGGGCAACGAATCCACCGCCAAACGCCTGCGGCGCGAACGCGAAGTAATGGCCGACCTTCTTACTCCACACCGCCTTGCCATCGGCCACATTCACGGCGTACAGGTTCTCATCCCAGTTCATCGCGTTCATCAAAACGGTTTTGCCGTCAGCGGAGACCACCATATTCCGCACATGCGGGCCGAAGGACTGCTCGACGGGAACAAACGGCGTTGCAGGCATTTTTCCGCCAGACTGCACAATCCACTCATCGAATTTTTTCGCGGCAAACTCCGGAGACTTCCACTCGTCCTTGCTCGACAACACACCGGCCGGTGCGGCCGTTACTTCGACGGGGATTACAATAGACTTTCCGCTGAAGAGTTCCGTCGCTTCGACATACAGAGCGGCCGCGTCGGCAGGAGCGACAAACGTGCCTGTGCCCCCATCCTTCCCGGCGGCCGCTACGATGCGTTCGTCGACGACCTTGCCGCCAGCGGCCAACAACCGAACGCGAACCGGCACGCTCGCGGAAATCGTGGGGTCCTCGCCGGCTTTCGCGCCCATGACCCACACCTGCCAGTTAAACATCCCAGAAGCCTGCACCTTGGCGGACGGCGATACCGCCACCATCGTAATCGGCGCTTCCAGCATGGCGTAGAGCCGTGCCGGCAGGGTGCGGAGATCGGCATCGACCGCGCCATCCTTGATTTCGACGCGTTTTCCGGCGAAGACGTCGTAGATCGCGCCGGTGGGCTGATTGAGTTTCACCTTTGCCACGACCGGTATGCGGGAGGTTTGAATCAGCGTCGCGCGCCAGATCACGCCCGGGTCCATGTCCGGCGTGGTGTTGTTGACCACCCACAGATACCGTCCGCCGCCGGAGGCCCGCTCGCTCATGAGCACTTCGGGGTTGTCGGTCGTCGCGACCGGGGCCGTCGCCGTGCTCAACGCCTTGGCCAGGGCGGGCACGTTTTCCTTGGCCCACGCGGGGAAGCGGTGGTAGGCCGCGTCGTCGCCGGCCTGGTGACCCTTGCTGCTGAACTTGTCAAACGCGACGTCCAGCGGTTTGGCGCCCTTGGGCATCATGCTTTCGCGGCAGGTTTTGTCGTAAAAAATCGTCGCCCCGGCCTTCTGGGCGGCCTCGAGAGTCGCCATCAGCTTCGGCTCCAGTTCGACCTGCTGATCCACCAGCAGCAACACCTTGAACGGCTTGAGCGTCTCGGCGTTGGCCTCCTCGGCGAAGACGTACGAGGCCGGGTGATGCGCGTGCAGACAGGAGACGTACGCCTCGTGCAGCCGCGTGAAGTGCCGCGGCATCTCGTAATCCCACGAGTCGATGGCGAGCATCCGCCGCTCGACGATGATGGCCACGCGGTCGTTGTTGTTGAGCGTCACCAGCCACGGGCCGTAGGTCCGCATCGCGCCGAAAATGGAGCGGTAGACGCTCGCCATGCCGGTGTCGGCCAGGCGGTTGTCTTCCGGCTGCGTGCCCCAGTTGGGGATGTTGCCGCTGAAACCCACGCTGTCGGAACCTCGCATCGCGACCATGAAGAGGGTCGACAGAATCTGCCCGCCCGTGCCGTCGTCGTTCCAGACTTCCGGGTGACTCAGCGCCGGCTTGCCCGGGCGCCGCATGTAGTCCACCGCGTGCGGCGCGTGATACGGCACGTCGATCTGCTCGAACTGCGCCTGCATATCAACCACGTCCAGCTTCGCGTGCGAAACCGGCGGATAGTGTTCCATGTTTCGGTAAGGCCCGCCCGCCGAAGCGAGCTTGCCGGGAATGATCTCGTTCATCTTGCCGCGGAGCATCTCGGCGGCGTTGGGAAGCAGCGTCCAGCGATGCTGGGACACCTTGTCCAGCACGGGGTTCCACTTGCCGGAAGCCTTGGCCTCCCTCTCGGCGGCGACATAGGCATCGTACTCGGCCCGGTTGATTGTGCCGTCGGGGTTTTCGAGCGTGGCGTCGTTATTCCGCGCGCCGCTGGCGCCGCGCTGATTGAACACCCACCAGTTGTTGCCGAAAATCCACCCGGTAAACGCGGGATACGGCGCCAAGGCCTTCGTCACGTGCTGCAAATCGGCGGAGGCCTTCTCTTCCGTTCGCCCGTCGTAGGGATGGCCAAACGGCAGGCTCGCGTCCATGTACAGCAGCACGGGCATCTGTTCGACGCCGTATGCCGAGTAGCCGCTCATCAACTGGAGATACTGCGGCTGGAACCCAAACGCCGCCGCCGGCATCACGCCCGCGTTGTTGAGACGCCCAGCCATCGCCGCGACCATCTCGCTATGATTGGCCCGGCTGAAGTAACCCCAGTTCCCGCTCCAGCCCAGCCGATCGCTCAGGAAATTGATGCCCAGCTTATTCAAATAGGCCAGGTAATTCGCCGTCGAGTCCGTGCCGTCGAAAATCGACTGCCCGTGATCCGTCGGGAACACCAGGCCGTAATCGCCGTAACGAATCGTACGGAACACCACCGGCGACATGCCGGGGCCGATCTCGATGGACTTGCCCACGCAGGTGAGTTTCACGCCCTCGCACGCCACCTCCACGCGATACCGTCCCGGCGCCAACGCGCTGGTCAAGCCCGCCGGCAGCAGGAAATCCAGCCCTGTCCCCATATCCGCCGCCACCTCGCCTTTGCCCGACGCGAGCGTCTTGCCGTCGGCATTGACCAGGCGGACGCTGACGCCCGCTTTGCCGGTGGCCAAATCAACGCCTCGCGTGCTCAGGTACACCTTCATCGCGATCGCCTCACCGCGACCGTACCACAGGCGATTGTTTTCCGTCGCCACGACGGCCGTGCCGACGGTGTCCGGCTTGACCACCGCCACCAGCGACTGCACGAGATACTCGCTCTGCAACCCGCGAACCGCCGGCTGCAACTCCGGAGAGACCTTCACGTGCACCACGCCCACCAGATCGGCAGGCACCTGCAATTTGTTGTCCTTCCACGACAACTCCCGCCAGTTCGTGTCGCCGAAATTCCGCGCCCACACCTTCCAGTTCGGTTTGATCACCTGGCCGCCGCTGTCGAAGGCGATCGTGAAATCCACCGCCTGCCCAGCCGTCCACACCTCGCTGGGATATGACATGCTCAGCCGCTCATGCTCAAAGTACACGATGTTCTTCAGATTGCCGCTGGCTTTGTCGTACCGCTGGAACGCCTCCGTCGGATGCACACGCCGGATGAAAATCTCACCGCCACGAACCGACATCGCCGCGATGCGCGGGCCGTTATGCACCGGGCCGTTGTCGCCCATGTTCAGCGTAATTTCGCCGGCGGGCTGCCCGTTGGTGTCGTACATCCTCACCGCCGTCTCGTGACCCTTGATGACATACAGCGTGCCGTCGTCGTCGACGTCGAACCCGCCGTTGCCGCCGCCGTGCGCGTACGGGTTAATGCCCGCCTCAATCTCCCACTTCTTCTTGCCGTCGAAACTCATGCAACGAATGTGGCCAGCCCGATCCAGCACGTACAGCGACTCGGTCTTCTCGCACACACGGTGCATCTGACCCATGGAGCGGCCTTTGTTTTCCGGGTCCGTGCCGAGCGGAATCTCCTTGACCGTCTTGGCCAACGGCGTGATCCGCAGCACGCGGTCGCGGTGCTGATCCATGCCGTAAAAATCCCCACTCGCGCCGACGTCCACGTGGGCGGACGCGTCCCAGCCGACCGCGTCGTTTACCAGAAAACCGGGCACGCGGTCAGTGACCTGTAAATTGGTATCATACAAATATATCGAGGCCGTGAAGTGCGCGTGCGCCCCAGCCACCACGCCGTCCGCATTGGCGGTGACGTTACTCATCGCCGACGGACTCGCCGAAGCCGACTTCGCCTTGCCGTCCGCCGACAGCCGGATGATGTAACTCGGCTGTGCGGTCCAACCCAGATACACGTTCCCGTCCCGCCCAACGTTCATGATCGCGCCGGTGCAGTTAAAACTGGGGTCCTCCCGCGAGATAATCTGCTCCACCGTCACCGCTTTGGCCGACGCAGCCTCCTGCGCCAACGCCGCCGACGGAATCAACATCGCCACCACCAACGCCACCCGCACGCTCAAGGATTTGCCAAACGTACTCATCGTGATGCTCCTGTTGAGGGCCTGTATACCGAATTGCATCCTTACTATGTACCAACCCCGCCGGCCACGTTCAAGCGTCGCCTGAGATTTTCTTTTCTCGGCTCGACGGTGACATCGTGCCATGGGTTCGAGGGAATCAAAGCCACTAGCCATCAGCCACTAGCCACCAGGGCTTTCGATACGTCACTGTAAACGTGAATACCACGTTCGAGAAAGGAGTCTCCATGCTTCGCGGACTCGAGAATCGTCGGAAGCATCCATGGCCATCAACTATCGAGTCTGCGAAGCATCGGAACCCCCCTCGCCATCGCGAGATAAGCGTTTACCATCACGCCACGAAAGCCCTGGTGGCTGGTGGCTAGTGGCTCTGATTCCCTCGAAAAAACATCACGATTTCATCGCCAAACACACGAAATTCCGATGCCTCCATCCCGCCCTTGTGCTACAGTGACCCCACCATGATGACCACGACACGAACGCTCACGCTGCTCTCCCTGATGCTCGCGGCCTCCGCGTGCCTTTCCACTCCCGAGACCCACGAAACGGAACCCATGAACACACCCGCACCTTTCACGCCCGTCCCGGCCCGAATCATCTTTTTCGGCGACTCCATCACGCAGATGGGACAGGAACAGGAGGACGGCTACGTCAATCAGCTCCGCCGCGCGCTGGCTGACGAGAACGTCGACGTGATCGGCGCCGGCATCGGCGGCCATCGCGTCATGACCCTCGAGGAACGATTCGACAGTGACGTGCTTCAGAAACATCCGACGATGGTTGTCATTTTTATCGGCATCAACGATATATACTATGCCCAGAACCATCTCGAATGGGCGTTTGGCCGATACTACACCGGCATGGATCGCATGATCACGACGATGAAGAATCGGAATATACTTCCCGTCATTGTGATTCCGTCGGTAATCGGCGAAATGAAGGCCGGCGAAAATCTGATGGACAAGGAACTCGACCGTCTGGGAACGCTGGCGAACGAACTTGGCAAAAAACATACTATTCCCGTCTTCAACATATTGCAGGCGTTCCGGGATCATCTGAAAGAAAACAATCCCGACAACGCCAAGGCCGGCATATTAACGCTTGACGGCATTCATCTGAACACCGCCGGCAACACATTGATCGCCAACGTCATGGAACCGCAACTCCGTGCCCTGCTGAAGGCCAATCAGGACCAACTGACGATCTCCATTTCACCCAACGAGTATAGTAATTTATTCTTCCCTGACACACGCGCCACGATATCTTGCGTGAGCGACAAACCCGGCGCGACGATTCGATATACATTGGACGGTAAAGAACCGGACAAAAACAGCAAAGCCTATGAATCCCCAATAAAACTCGACAAAACAACCACCATAAAGGCGGCCTTGTTCGTTCAGGACAAAAAAATCGGCGACACCGTCACCGGTACGTTCGAACGGGCGAAAATATATAACGACATCAAACCTGACGACGTCGACCCGAAAACCCTGCAAGCCGGCGGGCTCTCCTATGCCGTATTTCAACTCCGACAAGTCACCGGCGGAGACACCATTAACGGCGAACTTCCCGACAAGATGCTCGTGGACACGGAAAAAGGCAAGGCCGCCACGATTCATTGCGACATGATGAAGAATCCTGCCGATCATGAGGTACATTTCAACGGATATATACACATAGAGAAGGAAGGCATCTATGTATTCCGCATGACCTCCGCCGGAGGCGATCTTATGTTCGATATCGAGAACCCCGTTTCCTTCTTCTACAGGGCCCATGAAATCTACGCCGCGAACCAGACGCCCGGTATGATTCACGACGTCATCAATCACACCGCGCTGGCCCCGGGATACTATTCTGTCTACATCGAACATATCCCGGCCACCAGCGCCGTCATACACATGTTCCAGCTCGAATGGAAAACGCCCGGCGACCACCGTTTTCGGCCGATCCCGGCGGAACGGTTGTTTACCGAGTCCGGGGAGTAATGGCAAACGAAATTGTCATAATTATCTGTGTGTGAATTTTGTATCGTAAACAATATATCCGCCTCGCCGCGGAAGTCGCCGGCACACACGCCGAATCCGCACACGGCCATCGTCACGGTCTCTGAAAAAATGGCTTTGTCGTTTCTAGTCGCGTTCGTCGCGGGATTTGACTGATTCGCCTGTCCAGGTGCCGCGTGTGACGGGGCCTAGTGCTTTCAGCTTCGGCCAGGCGTCGGCGACGTTGGCCAAGCCGGCGAGAACGTCGTTGTACAGATCAAGCGTCGCGTGAATCTGTTGGGGCGGTTCGTCGAGCAGTTCCACGCGAAAATGTTCCACGCCCGCCGCCCGCAGCGTCGGCGCGTACGGCATGGCGGTTTGCGCATACGAGCCGAACACCGTGGTCCGCCCCAGCACGTCGCGGCGAATCGGATGTTGCTGGTCGTTGCGATCCTCCAGAAACGCCGCCGCGTCCCCTGCTTCGCTCTCCGAGCTACGCAGGGCAAGCCCGCGTCTCGGGTCGTGCTGCATGTGCAGCATGGGCATGTGTTGATGCGCGACGATCTCCAGCCGCGACGGCGTGGCCGCGCGGACGAGTTCCTCGACGTGCAGGCAGGACAAATCGTAACTGGGCGTGACGCGTTCGAAGCCCGCCTGGAGCAGCCAGTCCACCGTCAGGTCGTTGGCGGCGTTGAGCCCATAATCGCCCACCATCGTCGCCGCCGTTTTCGTCCGCAACAACGACAGGGTCGCGAGATTCCGCACCAGCCACGTTCGCGGCTGGAGTTCCAGCAGGCCATCGACGGCGGCCTCCTCACCGGGCTTGAGAATTCGCGGCGTGGCGACGGCAATCTCCCGCCCGGCTCGCCGACACCGCTCCGCCAGCGCGTGCATCGTCGACAGGTCGTCCGCGTCGAGGTACATATCGCCAACCGCCGACGCGCCGGGCCAGGCTAGCACGGCCTCCAGCGCGTCGGCCGACCGCACCAGCACGTGCAGCGTACACGGTGAGGCCTGCGTTTCTGATCGCAGAGGTTGTGGAATCTCCACCGTCGCCGCGCGCAGCGTCCGCAGCGCGTGCTCATCGGCCACCGCGTGGCGGGCGGCTTCGTGACGCTGGGCCTGCAACGATTCCACAACCTGCCTCCGCAACTCGTTGAGCACGCTTCGCGGCGCGAGGACGGGCAGCGAACTTTCCGCCGCCGCATCCTGCGACGCCCGTAACGTCACGCCGCCCAGCGCAAAGGGCGTGTCGCCAAGCCGGGCCAATTGCGACGCGGCGACCTCGGCCGTCAACGGATGCTTCGCCGCCCGCTCGCAAGGCCCCGGCCAATCGGCATGGGCAGCCAACTCGCCCGACCGCGCGTGCAGCGTCAGCGGGCCTCCGACCGCCGCCGTCACCGTGAACTCCACCGCCGCCGGTCGCGGCACCGTGTCGCGCGCCCAACTGGCCTCCAACGCCTTCTGCACGGCGGGATCGTCCGTCTTCCACACCGAATCGCCGAAACGAATCTTCTTCAAATCCAGATCGCCCCGGCCAAAGCCCAGCCGCACGAACTCCACGCGACCAACCGACGACGCCGTGGCCGCGTGGCCGGGGGCCGCCGCCCGACGGGACCGCCGGAGAAATTCCGGGCTCATCCGCCACGGCTTAACATCGTACACCCGGCCGCCTTGAAGTGTATCATTTTCGCCGAACGCCAAGCCGTCGCCCGGCTTGATCGGCGCCAACTCGCACTCGGACGCCAACTCGACAACCACACCGTCGTAATCAAAATCCACCACCACCCCCACGAACGCGCCCCGCCGCGCGGACCGATCGCCCGCCACCACGGCCGCCGACTCCGAACGCAGAAAACCGTCCGTAAATCCTCGCGAAAACGTGGCCGCCAACTGCCGACGATGCTGCGCCGTGGGCTCAAACGGACGCCCCGCCGCCGCGGCGTCGATGACGGCCCGGTACCACTGCACCACCGCGGCCACGTAGTGAGGCCCCTTGAGCCGCCCTTCGATTTTGAACGCACACACGCCCGCCCGCGTCAACGCCGGCAACGACGCCGCGGCATTCAAATCCAACGGGCTGATGGGATAGTGCGCGGCAGACTCGCCCTCGCTGGCCGTAGCACGGGCATCTTGCCCGTGAGTTCCACGGGCGTCTCGCCCGTGGCGGTCTTGCCGCGCGACGGATATTTCGTCTACAGGCTGGCCTTGCATGGGCGAGACGCCCATGCGACTCACGGGCGGGACGCCCGTGCTACTGGAGCATACCTGATACGGCAGCCGGCACGCCTGGCCGCATTGGCCTCGATTGGCCGACCGGCCCCACAGGTACGCGCTGGCCAAACATTGGCCGCTGTACGACACGCACAACGCGCCGTGAACAAACGTTTCCACCTCCAACCCGGCGGCGCGGCAGGCGGCAATCTGCGCCACCGTCAACTCGCGGGCGAGAATCACGCGGGACACTCCCAGCGACGACAATAACGACAGGCCCGCCGGGTGCGTCTGCGTCGCCTGCGTCGAGGCGTGAATGGGCAGCGTCGGGGCCGTCTGACGAATCAGCCGCATCACGCCGACGTCCTGCACAATCACGGCATCGGCGCCGGCCCGCGCGATGCCCGCGACAAACGCCTCCGCCCGCGACAACTCCCCAGGAAATATCAACGTGTTGAACGCGACGTACCCGCGAACGTTGTGGTCCCGCAAAAACGCCATCACCTCGTCCAGCCGATCCAGCGAAAAATTCTCCGCCCGACGGCGGGCGTTGAAATCCTCCAGGCCGAAATACACCGCGTCGGCCCCATTGGCCACCGCGGCCCGCATCATCGCCCAATTCCCAGCCGGCGCGAGCAGTTCAGGCCCACGCGACGTTTTTGTGTCCGCATTATTCTTATCCACGTTCATTCTTCTCACTATACAGATTTCAAAACCCAAACGCCCACGCCAAATCGTTTCGTTGACTCGTTGACTCGTTAATTCGTTAACTCGTGCCCCACTACTCGAGTCAACGAGTGAACGAATCAACGAGTCAACGAAACGATTCCCTCGAGTGCACGGTTCACATTCACCCACGCACCTCGAAACCTCGACCCGTTTCCCTTGACGTCCCGCCGCGGCGACGATACGTTGGCTGTACCCTGTAGGAGAATACCATGAGAAGATTTCTGCCGCTGGCTGTGATTGCGATGCTGTGTCTGATGGGCTGCGTCGAAGGCCTTGCACAATCCCAGGAGAAAACCGCCATGTCCCAGGCCGCTGTCCAACGTGTCCGCGTCGTGTGTGTCGGCGATTCCATCACCGACGGCAACACCTATCCGCTGATTCTCATGCAGGCGCTCGCCGACGCGGACAAGCCCGTCCCCGCGGCCGTCTGCGCGGGAGTCGCCAGCGACACCGCCGCCCTGATGGCCGCCCGGTTCGACCCGTTCCTCGAGATGAAGCCCGACATCGTCACCTTCTCCGCGGGCACCAACGACGCCAGCCGCGGCGTCGCGCCGGCTGACTACGAAAAAGCCCTCCGCGAAATCGCCGAGAAATGCAAGGCCAACAAGATCACCATGATCCTGCTGACGCCCTGCGCGATCAACGTCGGCGACACCAACAAGCCCAACGAAAAAGCCGAAGCCATCGGCGAGGAATACGCCGAAATCATCCGCACCGTGGCCAAGGAATACGGCTGGCCCGTGGCGGAGGTCAGCGCCCTGCAAAAGGCCGCTCGGAAAAAAGGCGAAACCATCATGTCCCCCGACGGCATCCACCCGGACTATCACGGCCAGTCGCTGATGGCCCGCGCCATCCTCGACGCGATGGGGCACAAGGATGTCCCCGTGCCGACAGCGAAGGAATTCAAGCCGCAACCGCTGCCGGGCATGGCCACGCTCTGGTTCGTCCAGGCCGCCCCGACCGAGAAAAAGAACGACAAAGACGTACCTCGCCAGTGGAGCGACGACGAATTGGCCGAGCAGACCCGCATGCTCACCGCGCTGTTCGGCGGCGGCGACATCAACGGCCGAATCGCGTGGCATTCGTACACGTTTCCTGAAAAGCAGAAGGCCAACAAAGACGGAAAATTCGTCGACGCCGGCGACTGGAAGGAACAGTTGCGACGCAACGGGTTCGCCATCCACATCAACGATCTCGTCGAGGGACGGCTGCGGTATTGGGGCACGGTGGTGCCGTCGGACGGGGCGAAAAAAGCGTTCGTCAACACGGCCCTTGGCGCCCAGCGGGTGTGGCTCAACGGCAAACTGATTTATACACACCCCAAGGATTCGGGCGGCAATGAGATCTGGACCGGCTATCACGCCGGCAAGGAACGCATCGCCGTGACGCTGGCCAAGGGGCCAAACACGCTGGTGATCGAACACAACAACAACGAATTCTTCATGAGCGTCACCGACAAACTCGTCTGGGAAGAAGACTACGCGGCCGAACTGGAGAAGGCGGCGAAGAAGAAATAACTCGCGAAGTCAACAGTATGTAGATATGGCTCCGCCTCTTTGCGTTGTTGAGTGTTCCAGTCGACATAACGAACATTTTTCCGACTTCGCGAATACCGAGCGGGATTACACGGATTGAAGGATTAAAGGATTTGTCGTTCCGTACGGCAGGTGAAATCCTTCAATCCGTTAATCCGTGTAATCCCGCTCGGTATTCGCGAAGTCGAATAACCTGCATTGGGTGACCGGAACGTTCTACAACGCAAACAGGCCGAGCCATATCCACATCGTTACCATCCAAACGTCACGTCCGCCGCGCCGTGTTTTTCCAATATGTTTCGCACGCGGTCGAATTGCCAGATGGGGTGGCTGTTCATCGCGAACCACAGGCAGGTGTCGCCGCGACGATTGGTGATCATGCCTTCGACGTACGACGGGAAATCGGGATACTCCACCGATTTGAAAAATTCGAAACCCGGCTGAAGCACCAGGCCCGGCAGCGTTTCCTGGATCTCCTCAATCGTCGCGTAGGGATAGCAGAAATCCAGGCCCAGCAGTTTCACGCCGCTGGCGGCGAGGACCTTCGCGTTGTGCGTCCATTGGCCGCAACTGTGGACGAACACGCCGCCGAACTCGTCGCTGATGCGTTTGAGGTACGGCAGGCCGAATTCTTTATATAGTTCCGGAGACAGGAGCGGCATGAGATCTTCGGTGACGACCACGCCGATTTCCTGCGGTATCCACATATATGGCCAGCAGCCGCCGTCGACGCGAACCTGCGCCATCAGCCGCCGCAGGAATTCGACGAGCGTGTCCGTGACGCGGGCGAGGAATTCATGGACTTTTCGCGGCTCGGTGTAGAGGGCGATGAGGAATTCGTCCTGTTTGACGATCTGGGCGGCGGTGTTAAGCGGCCCCTGGAAATCCGGCGTGACAAAGCGGATGTCGTTTCGTCCGGTCTGGCGGCAGACGTCGCGGTAGATCGCGACGGCCTGGTCGACGTCGGCGTTGGGCGTCGGCTCGATGGCGAGGGCTTCGTCGATCGTCGCGGCGGCGTGCTCGATGAAAATCTGCTCGCCGTCGCTGGAGCGGACGACGTTTCCGCCAAACGGCTTGGCCGTGGTGACGGTGCCGAAATCCGGCATAAACACCGGCGGACAATTGGCCCCGCTGACGTCCCAGTTGGCGATGGCTTCAATCGCCATCCGCTGCAACTCCGGCGGATCCTTCTGCCGATAGGTCGGCTCGGGAATGTAGGAGTAGACGACCTTGGGTTGGCGTTTTGCCCAGAAATCATGAATGTTGATCATGGTTATATCCTGTAATTTTT
Organism: Phycisphaerae bacterium; assembly: GCA_009783465.1. Lineage (GTDB taxonomy): Bacteria > Planctomycetota > Phycisphaerae > SM23-33 > SM23-33 > WRDM01. The sequence continues at coordinate 38,013 of WRDM01000016.1, forward strand.
TGCCGCGAATTTCGCGAATTCTTTTTCGTAAAGACCGAGCGGGATTACGCGGATTACGGGATTAAGGGATTTCATTTTCACCATCACTCGTGCCGTATGACAATCCGCGCAATCCTTTAATCCTGTAATCCCGCTCGGTCTTTACGAAAAGAAAAAATTCGCGGCATTCGCGGCATTCGCGGCAAAAACGAATACGTTCTCACTTCATCCACAGCGTGCCGAGGTTTCGCGGGTCGTAGTAGTATCGTGGCGCGGCGGACCAGGAGCTGCTTTCCTGGCCTTGCCAGGAGAAGCGAGCGAAGTTGACGCCCCAGAATTTCTCCTGGCCGGCGGGGCCGAACGCGTCGAGCGGGATGGCCAATTCGACGACCCATCGGCGGTCGTCTTGGCTGACGGCGACTTTCGCCGCCACCGGCCAGGGCTGGGCCTTGCCCAGCGGCGGGTCGGTGTGAATGCCCTTCTCCGCCAGCAGCACGCCGTTGGGCTTGACGACGAGGTGGTACAAATCCTCTGGCCCCTTGGCCTGCATGCCGGGGTCGAGGATCAACTCCACCAGATCCTCGCCGCAGGCCATCAGTTGCTCGTAATAGATGATGTTATTCGCCTTCGCCATCAGGCCGGCGGGGTTGGGTTCGAGGCACCGAAAGGCGACGTAGAGATACTTGTCGTCACGCAGGGCGAAGACGAGCGTCTGCCGCTGGGCGACAGGTTCAGGCCCCTGGCCCCGCGCGCCGAGCAGGCGGAAATTTCCCGCCGCGTTACCGCCCCGCATCGGCCAATCGTTCAGGCGGCCGTCGATCACGATCGGCGTGTCCACGAACGTCACCTGGAGAATCGGCGCGCCAACGTCGATCCCGCGCGGCGGCTGCTGATCGACCGTCAACATGACGTGCAGGGGCAGCTTACCGTCGCCGGTGAGGGGCACGTCCTGCCCCTCTGCCGTCAGCACGATCTCCCGCCTCGCGCCCGCCGGCAGCGGACTGACGCGAACCTCGCCCGTCACCGCCCGCCAGTCCTTCGGCAGCGCGTCCAGCGACGCCGTCAGCGTCACGTCATAGTTGTACTCGTTGTACACCTCCAGCCGAATCGTCGCCCGCAGGCCCGTCTCCGTCGGCGAGACCGTCGGGCGGCACTGCTCCAGCCGGACCGTCCGCGTCGCGTCGAGGAAATTCTGCCACGCCATCTGCTGCGCGAGCAGGTCGCGACGCGACGACTCCTCGGGGTAAATGTCCGTGTTGATCTCCTCGGCCAGCAACCGACGGGCCTCCTCCCACTGCCGCCCGTCGTGCACCCATCCGCCCAGCCGCGGGTCGAGATAATGATCGCCCGCCGCCTCAAGCCCGCCGTAACGGACCATCGCGTTGACGATGCCGTTGGCGACCGCGGGCCTGCCCCGCTGCGACAGCAGGCGGACGTACGCCAGGTCCGTCAGCCCCCGCCGCAACCGCTTGAGCCTCACCGACGGCAGCACGCCCTCGACGCCCACCACCGTGCCGGGATAAAACAGCCGCGCCTCCGCACCCGCCGCCGTGGCGAAGACCTCGCCCTCCCAGTTCATCACGTCGCCGAGAAAAATGGCCGAACACTGATACTTCATCGCCATCCACGGCAGCGCCCGCACGTCGGCGGGCGTGGCGAGGATGCCCAGGCTCGGCACGTACGGAGGCGTGCCCGGCGCCAGCCATGCGCCCGACAGCACGCCGCCGCGCCCGTCGCCGGGCCGGGCCGCCGAGGGGTCGAACCACTGCCCCGGCGGTGCGAGGACGGCCGGCACCGATGCCATCTCCGGCGGGATCGTCAACAAGCTCTCCGCCGGCGCTCGCGCGGGCAGCGTCGAGACAATCGGCGTCTCCGCGTCGTGCTGGCGGACCATCGCGAACAGCCCCGCCGCGTCGGCGTACGCCCGCTCGCTCACGCCCTGCCGGCAAGGCCAGTGGAACATCGCTCTGCCAAACTCGCCGCCGCCGAGTTTCACGCGGGCCTGCGCGATGATCGCGCCAGCCGTCGCGAGGAACTCCTCGCTGGTCCGCCCGCCGTAATGCTCCGCGCGGGGCCAATCCTCGCTGACGGGCATCGGCCAGGCCGGCACGCCGATGCGGTCCTCGAACGCCGTGCCGTCCAGATAAGGCCGAACCACCGCGGTGTAATCGTCCCAGTCCAACGTCACATTACCCGACAAATCACGCCCCATCGCCGGGCGGATCGTGCGGTCGAACAAATCCAGCCGATGATCGTGCGCCAGCGTCATCACCTGCCGCAGCAGCACCAGGCCTTTCATCACGTCGGCATTGTTGCGGTCGAGATTGGCCGGCACGAAGGGCCTGCCCTGGCGATGAATGAACGTCGAACACAGCGACGCGAAATCCGTGCTCCCCAGCGCCGGAATCGGCCGCTGGTCCGGCAGCATGAAGCCGTACACCTTGATCGCGATCGGCAGTTCCCACGCCGCGTGCCCGCTGGCCTCGACGCGCACCGTGCCGCGATACACGCCCGCCTTGGCCGAACGAGGCACGGCGATGTCGAACCACACCGCCAGCCGATCGCCAGCCGGCACCGCGTACGGCTGCCCGCCGACCGGCGCGTCCAGCGGCACCAGCGGATCGTAAAACTGCTCGCTTCGCGGCGGCGTCTCCACCAGCCGCAAGTGCCACGGCGGAAACTCGCTCACACGTACCGGCAGCATGCGGAAGCCCTTGATCGCGCCCGCGTCGAGCTTGGGATTGTTCCGCCCAGGCCCAGCCAGCACCAACTCGCTCATGCGGACGCGAACGCCCGAAACCCCGTCCGCCCCGCCGCCCACAAGCACCTGCACGCTCACCGTCTCGTTGGCAGCCGCGAAAAGATTCACCTGGTTCGCCACCTCGTCATACACGCCCACGTCGTGCGTCATCGGCGAGTGATCGGTGAGCTGAACCATCTCCCCATGCACCGCCACGCTCAGCGACGGCGAAACATCGGCACACCCCGCCCACAGCGAAAAGGCCGCACACCAGCAAACCAACATGACACCACGAAACCACATGGCGGCGATTATACCGTACGGACATGCATTACGCGAAGCCGACAAAACAACAAAACGCTTTCACCGGCTCGCAGGTGTGGATGAATTTTCTAGCGTAACGGAAGCGTCTGGTTTTTGAGGAAAACAACCGATTGACCTCCCCGGCCCCGCGCGGCAGTCGCCGGCACACAGCCCCAACGGGGCGTCTTGGGTAGCCCAGGGCGAGCGTACTCGCGAGCCCTGGGAACAGGTTTTACATTTCTCCTTTCATCGTGCCTGACGCCACTGGCCGAGGTCGCGCACGCGGGCCTGCACGGCATCGAACGACGCGCACAAGGGAAAGCGCATGTCGTTCGCCGCCGTCTCCACGCGACGGCGCGACTTCGGCCAGTGGCGTCAGGCACGAAAAAATTCAGAAAACCGAAACCCAGGGTTCGCGAGTACGCTCACCCTGGGCTACCCAAGACGCCCCGTTGGGGCTGTGTCCAGGCCACCGTCGCGCGAGACCGGGGAGGTACACTCGTCTTCTTCAACGTTCTGCAATGCGGGCGAGCCAGTGAAAACGTTTCGTCGTCACCGGAAATCAAACACGACTCGCACCGCACCTTGACTTGCCTTATTCAGCGCCGTCGCGAACGCTTCCCGATACTCCGCCAGCGCGAAGCGGTGCGTCAACAGCCCATCCGTCGGCAGCGTGCCGGCCTGCATGAACTCGTGCACCAATGGATACGTGCCGATCCGCCTGCCCTGCCAGTGCTCCACCTGCCGCCCGTACGCGCCGAGGATCGTCAGCTCGCGGAACCACACCGGCGTCCAGTCCACGCCCACGCCATGGCCGGTGCCCACGAGCACAACCTTGCCGCGGCCTGCCGTCCATTTCACGCACTCGCCAAGCGATAGCACCGACCCCACACAATCGAACACGACGTCGTATCCGCCGCTGAGCATCAGGTTGCCGAAACGAACCTCGCGCACCCGCCCGCCCGTCCGCACGGCGATTTCTTCGAACCGCTCCCGCGACGTGCGGGCCTGCCGGAGCACGATCTCACTCGCGCCCATCTTCCTGCCCAGCGAGGCCTGGAATTCGTGACGGGCGGCCAGGTCGATCCGCCCCGCGAACCCCGTCGCCCGCAGCGCGGCCACGCAGCCAAGCCCGAGAATGCCGCCGCCGTACACCAGCACCGTCGGCGAGTTGTCTTGTAATTCCGCCCGCAGCACGGCGTGCAGGCTGCATGCCAGCGGATCGGTGAGGACGGCCTGTTCGTCGGAAAGCTCGTCGCTGACGGGCACGAGTTGGCTGACGTGCGCGACGAACTGCTCGCCGTACGCACCGCCGGTTCGCGCGTTGTAGCCGATGCTCGTGCCCGGCGGCAGGCGGTATCGGCCGACGCCGTCGCCGTCGAAATTCTCGCACGCCCCGAACGCCCCGCGACGGCAGCATTCGCAGAGCGGCTCGATCCCGCGAGGCACGCACGAAAGCGTCGGCTCCACGCACACGCGACGACCCACCCACGAAGGATCCACCGCCGGGCCGACCGACGCCACCTCGGACACGTTTTCGTGCCCCAGCAGCAGCGGCGTGGAACTGTAGGCCTGGAGAATCGAGTTGGGCCTCTGCTTCTGCGCAAGGATGGCCAGGTCAGTCCCACACAGGCCCGCCAGCCGCGTCCGCACGCGAACCCAGTCGTCGCCCGGCAGCTCCGGCGCAACCATCTCGCCAAGCCGCAACCCGCCCAACGACGACAACACCGCCCCCGGCCAAACCGGCCACAGCGCCTTACACACCGCCCACGAGAGCGGCTTGATGTTCAGAACCAATGCTCGCATGGTGGTGTTGTAGCACAGAATGTCTGTTTATAGAAGGCATAGGACACCGTGAGTTTCCGCCAGAGAGTCCGACGAGTTCGGCTGGACCGTCTTAGCGGTGTTGGGTAGCCCAGGGTGAGCCTGTACTCAGGCGAACCCTGGGAATAGCGGTTTTTCCCCATAAAATCGTGCCTGACGCCACTGGCCGAGGTCGCACCATCATGCGAGTACGGCTTCGAACGACGCGAACACGGGAAAACGCATGTCGTTCGATGTCGTCTTCATGCGACGGTATGACTTGTAGCCAGTGGCGTCAGGCACGATGAAGAAACTCCAGTATCCCCTACCCCAGGGTTCGCCGAGTACGGCTCACCCTGGGCTACCCAACGCCGCCCCTTTGGGGCTAAGACGGGTCCAGCCGTTATGAACGTCCAGCCCTTTCAATCATCCCGCCACATGCCCGACCACTCGTCCCGCCGTCAGAAAAGAAGGTCGCTCACCTCACAAGGTACCCTTCGTGCTCGGCATTTGGCCATCGCGTTGGGGGTCGATGCGGATGGCCGCTCGCAGCGCCTGGGCGACGGCTTTGAAGATCGCCTCGGCAATGTGGTGGTCGTTGCCGCCGTATCGCACGTTGACGTGCAGATTCAGTCCGCCCTCGCGGCAGAACGCCTGGAGGAACTCGGCCACCAGTTGCGTGTCGAACTGCCCGATTTTGTCGCCGGGGAACGTGACGTTGAAGACCAGCATCGCCCGCCCGGAGATGTCCAGTGACGCCTCGGCGAGGGCTTCGTCCATCGGCACGGCCGCGTAGCCGTATCGCCGGATGCCGGCCTTGTCGCCCAGCGCCTTGACCATCGCCTGCCCGAGGCAGATGCCCACGTCTTCGACGGTGTGATGATCGTCCACCTGCAAATCCCCGGCCGCCCGCACGTCGAGATCGCACAAGCTGTGCTTGCCCAGATGGTCGAGCATGTGATCGAGAAACCCCACGCCCGTCGCCGCGGACACTGCCCCCGTACCCTCCAGCGACAGCGACAGCGTAATCTTAGTTTCCTTCGTGGCCCGTTGGATTTGTGCGGTTCTCATGGGGGGAAGTATACCACAAAAAGCCAGTCGTCAGTTTTTTTCGATAATCGACGGTAAAATCATTCCGCCAGTTCGAGGGAACCGTTTTAGTTAACTGGTTAACTAGTCAACTAAAACGGTTCCCTCGAACAAACGATCCTTCTTCACCCACACGCCGCGAATCGCGAATATTCTCCTCGCACGGGAACTAACCGGGTATACTGACACTCATGGAACGATCCGATACCGCGGGATGGACCGACGGATTGGTGTTTGAGCGGGTGTCCGCTCTTCGCCGGGGTGTGAAGGCTGCTCTGGTTCATCCGCTGGCTAACTATATGCCCGCCGCCCTGCTGCGATGGGTGCTGCGCGTCACCGAGAGCGAACTGGCCGCCGCCAACTGGGCCGACCCCGGCGGGTGGCGGAGCATGGTCATCAGTTACGACGGCAAGCCCCGGCAGATCGCCGACAAAGTGCTCGTCAGCGCCGGCACGATGTCGATGGCGCTGCGGAACCGCCGCCTCCTGGGCGCGCGCGCGCTCGCCAAACTCATCGACGCCGCCGACACCGCCGAACCCGCCCACGTGCTCTGCCTCGGCGCCGGGCCTGGCTGCATTATCTCCGACGCCATGCTCCAGGCCCGCCGCCCGTCGCGCGCCACGCTGGTGGACCTCTCCGCCGACGCGTTCGACTACGGCCGCTCGCTGGCCGACCGCCTGGGCCTGTCGGACCGCATGCGGTTCGTGCAGGGCGACGTCCGCGACGTCGCGGCCATGCTCGACGGGCGGGTGGATCTTGTGAAAATGCTCGGCATCTGCGAATATCTGCCCGATGACGTCGTGGTGAGCATCGCGCGGGCGGTGCACGCGGTCATGCCCGGCGGGGCGAGCATCGTGTTGAACAGCCTCTCGCCCGCCCACGGGACGGACCGATTTTTCCGCCGCGTGTTCGGGCTTCACATGATTCATCGTGACGCGTCGCGCCTGCGGGACCTGATGGGCCAGGCGGGCTTTGGGAATTTCACGACGCTTCGCGAGCCGCTGGGCGTGTACGACGTTATAATCGGGAGCACATGAGCGAACAGCTTCAGTCCGCCGAGTCCGAACCGTTGCCGATCCATTTACCCGACGAGTGGGAGATGGCGCAGGTGGCGGCCTCTTCGCTGCGCCCGGCGGGCGAGGACTGGCCCGAAGAGTTGGCCAGGGCGTTGAACCAGCCGGGCACGGGGCTGCCGCTGGAGCGTCTGCTGGCGGCCCGGCGGGACGAGCGGGTCGTCCTCGTCGTGGAGGATTTGACGCGTCACAGCCCGCTGGACCGGATTCTGCCGATCCTGCTCCGCGAGATCCGCCACGCGGGCGTCGAGGATTCGCGGCTGGAGATCGTCTTCGCGACGGGCATGCATCCGCCGCTGACGGCGGACCAGGCGCGGGCAAAGCTTGGGCCCGGCTGCGACGGCATCGCGTGGCGGTGCAATCCGTGGCAGGACGCGGCCTCGTACGATGACGTCGGGCACGTCGGGCGTGTGGGGATTTCGGTCGATCGTGGCGTGCTGCGGGCGGGGCTGCGGATTCTCGTTTCGTCGGTGAGTCCGCATTTGCAGGCGGGGTTCGGCGGCGGCTACAAGATGCTCCTGCCCGGCTGTGCGTCGCTGGAGACGATTCGCGAGTTGCATCGCCAGGGCATCGGACGTTCGATGCGGCAGTTGGTGGGCATCGACGCCGAGCGCAACGCGATGCGGCAGGTGATCGACGACGGCGGCGAACTTATCGACGCTGCGCACGGCAAGACGTTCGTGGTGCAGTACATTCTCGACGAGGCGGATCAGCCGGCGGCGATTTCCACCGGCGAGCCGCTGCCCGCCCAGCGAATGCTCGCCAAACACGCGGCCGTCAGTTGCGGCGTGATCGTGCCCAGCCCCGGCGACGTGCTGATCACCGACGCCAGCCCGCGCGACTTCGATTTGTGGCAAAGTTTCAAGGGCATCGCCAACACGCTCTGGGCGGCAAGGCCTGGCGGCGTGATCATCTGCCTGACACGCTGTCCGGGCGGCATGAACAATGTCAAGCCGCCGCGATGGCCCCTCAGCCCCGCCGTCACGCGACGCGCCGTGCAACTCCTCGGCCCGACCAACCTCGCCAATCTCGTCATGCGCCTCGCGCCGCACTTAGCGGGCGACGCGGCCTTTTTCATCCGAATGGCCACGCAGATCCTGCACCGAAACTGGATCTACATGGTCAGCCCGAAGCTGGCCGACGACGGGGCCGCCTTCCCCGGCATCCGCATCTTCGCCACGCTCGACGACGCCCTCGCCGCCGCCCGCCTCCAGCTAGGCCCAGGCAGGCAACGCGTCGTCCACTTCCCCGCCGGCGGAATCACCTACCCCGTGCCGCAGAGAGCCACGTAAACAAATCGACGCGGATAGGGCTTGCCTCTTTGCGCTGTAGAATGTTCCTATCGACCAGCGTTGCATTACTCGACTCCACGAAGACCGAGCGGGATTACACGGATTAACGGATTTATGGACTGCCGTACGGAACGAAAAATACGAAATCCATACATTGTAGAATCCGCGTAATCCCGCTCGGTCTTCGCGAGGTCGAATTACGCAACGTACGTCACACGCCCGCAAACGCGTTGAATCCGCCGTCGACGGCGAGGACGCTGCCGGTGACGAAACGCGACGCGTCCGAGACGAGGTAAAGCAACGCGCCGATCAGGTCGGCGGGTTCGCCGAAGCGTTTCATCGGCGTGTGGCCGATGACGGCCTGGCCTCGCGGCGTGAGGTTGCCCGTCGCCTGCTCGGTGAGCAGGAAGCGGTTTTGTTCGGTCAGGAAAAAGCCCGGCGCGATCGCGTTGACGCGGATGGCGGGCGAAATACCGGCCATGTACACCGCCAGCCACTGCGTGAAGTTGCTGATGGCGGCCTTGGCGGCGGCGTAGCCAACGACGTTCGTCAGCGGGCGGAACGCGGCCATGGACGTGAAATTGACGATATTTCCGGCCTGCTGTTTGGCGAGGATTTCGCCGAACATCTGACAGGGCAGCATCGTGCCGATGTTGTTGAGGTCGAAGACTTCCCGCAGCGCGGTGGCGGGGATTTGGAAGAACGGATTGTCAGGCCGGGCGGTGGCTTCGCGTTTGTTTCCGCCGGCGCCGTTGATGAGGACGTCCAGCCCGCCGAGAAAGTCAACGCTGTGCCGACAGGCGTCGCGGAGTTGCGATTCGTCCGTCACGTCGGCGGCCAGGGCGTGCACGCGGGCGGAGGCGTCGGCCTGTCGGCACTGCTCCGCGACGGCTTGCAGTTTTTCCAACGTCCGCCCAATCAACACAAGGCTCGCCCCGCGCCGCGCGAGCGCCACGGCCAACTCGCGACACAACACGCCGGCCCCGCCGGTCAGAACGACTTTTTTGCCCGCAACGCTGAAGAGGGAATCGACGGTCATAGACTATCCTTTTTCGTTTGTGCGAATTATAAGAGAAGTTGTAAGCCGGTGGAAGTCTGTAACGAGTGACGTTCAGGCAAACATAGGTATATTTTCCTTTTTTCGCGCCGAGCACGAAGATCACGCGAAAAAGGAACACACATGCATCCGATTGTCGTCACTCGTTACGGGGTTCTCCCCGGCAGCGGGATATTCGGATCGAGCGTGACGCGGTCGCCGACGCGGACGCCGGCTTGGCCCAATGCGCCGGCGGGGACTTCCAGCGCCAGCAGTGCGGGGACTCCGGAGGAGTAGAGTTTCAGGTCGTCGCGGTGCGTGTCGAGCGGTTCGTTGGGCATGGTGTGGATTTTCACGATGAAGCCGGCGGCGTCGATGAACGCGATGTCCAGCGGGATCAGGCAGTCCTTCATCCAGAAGGTCATCACGTGCGGTTTGTCGTAGACAAACAGCATGCCCCGGCCAGCGGGAAGTTCGTCGCGTCGGCCCAAGCCAAGGCTCTGCTGGGCTTCCGTAACGGCCAATTCCACCTGCCAGGACGCCTGGGCGATACGGACTTCGTACAGCGCCAATTGCGGTGTTGGCTGCGGTTTTGTCGTCGGCCACCAGGTGTCGACCTTCACCGCCGCGACGATGACGCCGACCGCCAGGGCCAGGAACACGGCGGGAGTGATCCACCGTTTCGTCGGCAGCCGGGTTGGGTATTTTCGGCGAATCATACGTGTTGAATTTCCTGAAGCATCCGCGCCAGCAGTTCCATCGGCAGGCCGACCACGTTACTCCAACTGCCTTCGATGGACTCGATGTAGCGGTCGGCAGTTTCCTGAATGGCGTACGCGCCGGCCTTGCCCTGCCACTCCATCGTGGCGATGTACGTGTCGATGTCGCCCGGCGAGAGCGGCTTCATGCGGACGTGCGTGACGTCGCTGGCGATGAGCCTGCCTCGCCCGACGTCCAGCAAGGCCACGCCCGTGACCACCTGGTGACGCGTGCCCGAGAGCATACCGAGCATGCGGCGGGCGTCGGCTTCGTCGGCGGGCTTGCCCAGGACCGCCTCACCGACGGCGACGATGGTGTCGGCCCCGAGAATCAACCCCTCGCTCCGCGGATCGTCGGCGATCGTGCGGGCTTTAAAATACGCCAGCGCCTCTGCTTGCTGCGACGGCGACAGCCCATGAAACGCCTCGTCCGGCTCGGCGATCGTCGGCGCGCGAACGGAAAATGCAACCCCGCTCTCCGCCAGCAACTGCCGCCGACGCGGACTCGAAGACGCCAAAACTATAGGCCGTGTGTTCGTGATCATAACCGTTTCGTCTTGTATCGTACTAACAGTATACTCGCATTCATTCACCGAGACCAGCAGCGAGGGGCCACAAACCTTTGCGTTGGCAAACATAGAAAAGGCAAAGCCCTATCTACATTCTCCTGAATCCGACGCGGAAAAAATTCGCGAAAATTCGCAAAAATTTGCCTGATTTTGGCCCTAGGCGGTAATTCGGCCTGCCTCTATAATACGATTATCGCACGGTGTATAGCGTGGCGATCACGACGTCGCGGAGCGTCAAGGCGCGGTGGTGAGCCTCGGTTTTCGACCGAAAATCAGTGGTTTTCGGGGAAAATTCCGTGGCCGCGCCGGCCAATATTTTCCAGGAGGGCTGTCCGATGGACGAAATGATGTTGAAAAAACGAATGCACGAACTGGTGGCGATTGTTTCGGCCACGCCGCAGGCGCAGAAGGTCGCCGGCGGGGCCTATCACCCGGAACTGCCCCCGCAGGAATCCTCCGAGGCGGCGTTCGCGTTTCTTCAATTGCAGCTCAAATACCTGGTGTTCGACGTGGAGGCGACCCGGCGGGAAAATCGGTATCTGCGACAACTGCTGGAAAACCGCCCGCAGCCGCCACGGTCCACCGAAAAAGACGACGACATCATGCCGTTCTAGAGGGCACATTCATTTTCACTACACAGGCACCCTGCTTCGCTCTTCGAGCTACGCAGGGTGCCTGTGGTCATTCGGAAAGGTGCTCACAAAACAAACGGACGCCGAGGCCTTGCCTCGAACGTCCGCTGTTCTCCCTCCGTGGAATCTGTCCGGGTCTGCCACATCCTGCCTATCGACCGACCACGATGGTCACGCCGACGCGGGGCGTCACGATCGTGCGTGTGATGACGGTGCGAGGCTCGCACACGGTGACGTAACGGGTGGTCGTGTAGGTCGGGCAGACCGCGGCGGGTCGGTACGTCGTAGTGTAACCGCTGCTGTAGCGTACCGGCGCGGGCATCGGCTTGACGAATTTGGGGCCGCCCACGACGATCACGCGCCGGTTGTCGAACCGGCTGTCGTAACGACTGTCGTGCCGATTGTCATACCGTTTGTCGAATCGCCCATGATCGCGGCCTCGATCGTATCGGCCGTGATCCCGGCCTCCCGCCATCGCGCTGGTGCTCACCAGCATCGCCAATCCCAACGCGCCCACCATCATCCATCCTGTCATACGTTTCATTGCCTACTCCTTCGCGTTTGATGTTTCCGATTTCGTTCACCCCGCCAGCCACATTCAACCGGCGAGCCTGTGCCTCAGGCAACACGAGGTAAGACAACGCGGACAGGGAAAGGTTAGTGGGGATTTGAAAAAGGCTGTAGGCTGAAGACTGTAGGCGCAGGCTGATGAATCCGTTGGCCAAATGATGCATATGCCTGCGCCTACAGCCTACAGTCTACAGCCTCGGCTTCGACGGTTCGGGCAACGCCAGAAACGCCAGCGCGAAGGCGGCGGCGAGGACGCCGCTCCAGAGCAACAGCGGTTTCATGTCCAGCAGCGGTTCGAGGTAGGCCAGCAAAAACATCGCCGACGAGAACACCACAGCCGACACGATTTTGTGAACAAAAAACACCGACGACTGGCTGGCCCGCCCGGCTTCGCGGCTGATCCACATGCTGCTGGGGCCCACCAGCACCGTGCCGCACAACCCCGTGACGATCATCGCCGACACCGTCAACGCGATGCTGTCGGTCAGCCCCATCGCGACGCTACACCCCGCCGACAACAGCCCCAGCACCACGTGCAGCCAGCGGAGCGACAGGCGATCCATCAAAAACCCCGTCGCGAGCGTCACCGCGAACACGACCATGCCGCCGGCCGTCATCGCCTGGCCGAACTCCACGTCCGTCATCCCCAGTACGCGCGTCAGCCGGATCGCGCCAAACGCCCCCACCGCCGCCATCGCATTGCCCCACAGCAGCGCCACAATCCAGAACCCCATCAACCGACGCTCACGCAGCGGTGAGAGAAACGACCGCACCACGCGGCCGACTTCCTGCCGAACCCCTTGATACGGCGGGGCCTCCTCCGCCTCGGGATGCAGCCACAACGCCACCGCCGCCGACAATGCCGCCACCGTCAGCCAGGGCATCACACCGGAGTACCCGCCAATCGCCGCCGCCAGACTCGCTGCCAGCAGCGGCACCACCACCATCGCGCCCGCTCCGCTGCCGCGATAGATCGAATTCGCCAACCCCTGCCGACGCGATGAAACCTGCTGAACCAACGTGTTCAAATTCACGAACACCGTGCTCACCGCCGCACCCAGCAGCGGCATGGCCACATACAAATACTCCACACCCGCCCAGCCCAGCGGCAGCACCAAGGCCGCCAACGCCACCAGCGACCACACGCCCACCCGCCGCTGGCCGAACCGGTCGCTGAGCACGCCCATCACGATCACACCGACGCTCACGCCCACAAACCGCAAGCTGCGCAGGTGGGCGAAATCCGCCGCCGACAATTGCAAATCGCCCGTCACCCACAGCGGCAGCATGAAGTCGAACCCGCCCGCGAACAGGACAAACGCCACCGACGTCACGGTTAGACACGCCATGCGCCGCCGCGCCGGCGGACGGAGAACGGAAAAATTGTCCGAGAAAAACGACACAAACGATCCTGGAAGAACCATACAAGATAAACGGAAGGAACGGGAAACGACAGGATTTTCTGAAAAGGCTGGTAGACGGGTGTGACAAAACTTTCTGGCAGGATGCAACGTGTTGTTTTCGTAGTTCCTAGTCGCGAAGCGACGGCGTTGGGTAGCCCAGGGTGAGCCTGTACTCAGGCGAACCCTGGGGTCCGGTTTTTCAACACAAGCCCCAA
>WRDM01000017.1 GCA_009783465.1 Phycisphaerae bacterium
CGCTGGCTGTGCGAAAGCCTTGACGTTTTCACTACGCCAGTCGTGCGGAACAGCCAGCGAGGGCAAGATGCCCTCGCCACACGCGGGCGGGACGCCCGCGTCACGTTACATGCGTTCGCCCTGCGCTTGTGGCTTGTGGCTAGACGGTTCCTTCGACCTCACGGCACGCTTTCACCGTCGAGCAACGAACAGTCGCCACTTGACGGCTGGCACGTTCATTCATAACGTTACTCCTCATGTTCAGCAGTGCGACGAAAAAATGGCGGCTGGTGCGGTCGTGGACTTCGGGGCATCCGATCTGGTGCGCGTGGCAGGTGACGTATCGGTGCAATTTTCGCTGCCGATTCTGCCAGTATTGGCACGATCCGCTGGGCCGCGAGCCCGAACCCACGCCCTCCGACTACGCCGCCGGGGCGAAAAAATTGGCCAGCTACGGCACGAGTATGATCTCCCTGGCCGGCGGCGAGCCGCTCCTGAGGCACGACATTTGCGACGTCATCCGCGAAATCGGGCGATACCACTTCCCGTTCCTGACCACCAACGGCTGGTTCGTCACGCCGCAACTGGCCGCCGATCTGATGAACGCCGGGCTTTGGGGCGTCTCCATCAGCATCGACTACGCCGACGGAGCCCGGCACAACGCCCGCCGCGGCATGGACGGCGCGTGGGAACAGGCCTGGCGCGCCGTCGAAATGCTCGCCAACGCACGCGTCCACAAACATCAACGCGTCAACGTCATCTCCGTCCTCATGGACGACAATCTCGACCAGCTCGAAACCATCTGCCAACAGGCCGCCGCACGCGGCGCGTACTACATGGTCCAGCCCTACGGCCATCTCAAAACCGGCTCCAAAGCGTACGAGCCGAAAGATGAGGTCGCGCCGAAACTGCTCGACATCCGCCGGCGAAACCGGAATTTCCTGTCGAATCCGTACTACCTGGCCCGATTCGACGAATTCTTCCGCGGCGGCGTGCCCGACTGCCGCGCAGGACAGGCGTTCTTCAACATCGACTCCACCGGCGACGTCGCCATTTGCGTGGAGGAAAAAACGCGCCCCGTCGCCAACCTCTACCGCGACGACATCCGCACCGTCCACCGCCGCCTCCGTCAAGCCAGCCGAAACCACAAATGCACCCAATGCTGGTACAACTGCCGCGGCGAAGTGGAAAGCCTCTACCGCCCGTCCAGCCTGGTGGTGAGTTTGCCGACATTCTTATTGGACCACGGCGCGGCGAGAAAAGCGTGATGTAGATCTGGCTTGCCTCCGTTTTTGTCTCGTACCGCCCCAACTACGCCAACTCGAATCGTTGCCCCGGTTTGGGGATGGCGATGTTTTTGCAGCCGGCTTTTTTAAGGAGGTCGGCCATGGCGAGGGGTTGGGGGCCTTCGCCGTGGACGATGAAGGCGCCTCGCAGCTGCGGGGCGAGCGGGCCGAGCATTCGGGCGTAGTCGGCGCTGTCGGCGTGGGCGGAGAATCCGCTGAGCGTCTCCACGCGGCAGAGCAGGCGGTACATGCGTCCGAAAATTTTGATCTCCTCGCGCCGTTCGACGATCCGCCGCCCCAGCGTGTGCTGGGCCATGAACCCGACGATCACCACCGTGTTGCGTTCGTTTTCGACGTTGTTTTTCAGGTGGTGCAGAATGCGTCCCGCCTCGCACATGCCCTGGCTGGCGATGATGACCATGGGTTCGTTGCGGTCGTTTAGGGCCTTGGATTCGTTGACGTCGGTGATGTACCGCACGACGCCCTCGCCGAAAATTCCGCCGTGATGCCACCAGAGGTCGCGGGCCTCGGGACGATAACACTCGGTGTGCTTGCGGAAAATTTCGGTGACGTTCGCCGAGAGGGGACTGTCGACGACGATGGGGATCGGCTCGATGAGTTTTTCCGCCAGCGCCTGGGCGAGATAGTAGACGACGTTCTGGGTTCGCCCGACGCTGAAGGCGGGGATGATGACTTTTCCGCCGGCGGCGCGGGTCTGGTTGATGATGCGCGCGAGGGCCTGCTTCATGTCGGCCGAGGGCGCGTGCCGGCGGTCGGCGTAGGTGCTGTCGGTGATGAGGTAGTCGACGGTCGGCAGTTTGGCGGGGTCGCGGAGGATGGGCATGCCCGCCCGGCCGAGATCGCCGGTGTAGAGGATGCGCATCGGGCGCGACTGGCGCAGGCTGATCAGGGTGGCGGCCGCTCCGAGGAGATGGCCGGCTTCGAGGAAGGTCGCGTTGCAGTCGGGCGCGAACTCGAACGGTTCGTTGCAGGGCATGCCGTTGAGGAGTGGCGTGACGGCCTTGGCGTCGTCGATGGTGTAGAGCGGCTCGATGCGTTCGGAGGGGCGGGTGGCGCGTTTTTCGTTCCAGAAGCGGGCGTCTTCCTGTTGAATGTGGGCCGAGTCGGCGAGCATGACGTCGACCAGGCTGCACGTGGCGGCCGTGGCGTGGACGGGGCCTGTGAACCCGCGTTTGGTCAGGCCCGGCAGGTTGCCGCTGTGGTCGATGTGCGCGTGCGAAAGCAGGACGCCCCGCAGCGCGTCGGGCGCGACGGGAAACGTGGTGTTCCGCTTGCGGGCGTCCTCGCGCCGGCCCTGGTACAGCCCGCAGTCCAGCGCGTAGCACCCCTCGTCGAGATGAAGCAGATGCATCGACCCCGTCACCGTGCCGGCTGCTCCGAAAAATTCAAGCTCCGCCATGACGTCTCCCTTTGGGTAACGCTCACACCTTGAACAAATCAGTGCTGAGATATTTTTCGCCGCGGTCGGGAAAGAGGACCACGACCAGGCCGGCCGACAGATCCATCACAGCCCGCTGGGCGGCGAGCATGGCGGCGCCGCTGCTCATGCCGACGAAAATGCCCTCCTCGTGCACGATCCGCCGCGACATGGCGAACGCTTCCTCCGACTCGACCATCACGCTGCGGTCAATCTGCGTCGGGTCGTAAATCTCCGGCACGATGGCCTCCTGCATGTTTTTGAGGCCCTGGATATAGTGTCCCTTCACCGGATGGGCCTCGATGATCTTGATGGCCGGGTTTTTCTCCTTCAACCCCATGCCGACGCCCATCAGCGTGCCCGACGTGCCGAGCGTCGACACGAAATGCGTCACCCGCCCGTCAGTCTGCCGCCAGATCTCCGCCGCCGTCGCGTTATAGTGGGCCAGCTTGTTGTACACGTTCGAAAACTGGTTGGGGTTGAAATACTTCTCCGGCGCCGCCGCCACCAACTCGCGGCATTTGCGAATCGCGCCGTCGGTCCCCTCGCGGGCAGGCGTCAGCGTCACCGTCGCGCCGAACGCGGCAATCATCTTCCGCCGCTCGACCGACACCGCCTCGCTCATCACGATCTCCACGCCGTAACCAAGCACCGTGCCGATCATCGCCAGCGCGATCCCCGTGTTGCCCGACGTCGCCTCGATGATCGTCTTGCCCGGCGTGAGCGACCCGTCCTCCTGCGCCTGCCGGACCATCTCCAACGCAATGCGATCCTTGATGCTGCCGGTCGGATTAAAGCCCTCCAGCTTGGCGTAAATCTCCACGGCGGGGTTCGGATTCAAATTACGAATCCGAACCACCGGCGTATTGCCGATCGTTTCAAGAATATTGTTGACCATGGGAAGACTGTAGCATGATTGGTGGGGAAAACAATATAATCGTTCCATTCCACAAGGAGAAGTGACATGGCCAGCGGGAAATTGCGTGTTGGGATGATTGGCGCGGGCGGGATCAGTAAGATTCATTGCGAGGGGTGGGCGGCGTTGCCGGAGTGCGAGTTGGTGGCGATTACGGACATCAACCACGACGCGGCGGCGGCGAGGGCGGCGGAGTTCAAGATTGACGTCGTCGAGCGGAAAGTGGCCGACCTGCTCGGGCGGGACGACATCGACGTGGTTGACATCGTCACGCCGAATATGTTTCACAAGGCGCAGACGATCGCCGCGCTGGCTGCCGGCAAGCACGTCCTGTGCGAAAAACCGCTGGCCTTGACGGCCAGGGACGTCGACGCGATGATCGCCGCCGCCGCCAAGGCGAAGAAAAAACTGATGTGCGCCCAGCACATGCGTTTCCAGGCCGACTCGCGGGCGGTCAAGCAGTACATCACCAAACACAGCCTTGGCGAAATTTACTACGCCCGCGCGTGGTACAACCGGCGGCGATTCCTGCCCTGTACGCCGGGGTTCATGTATAAGCGCAACAGCGGCGGCGGGTGCTGCATCGACGTCGGTGTGCACGTGCTCGACCTGACGCTGCACCTGATGGACAATTTCGAACCCGTCAGCGTGACGGGCGCGATGGGAACGAAACTGGCCAAGAGGCCCGACTCCTGGAGTGAGTGGGGCCAGATCGACCGTAAAAATATCGACGTGGAAGACTTCGCCGCCGGCATGATCCGGTTCAAAAATGGGGCCGCCTTGAGCCTGGAGTGCAGTTTCATGCTCAACATGAAGCCCAAGGGCGAGTTCCGCGTGGATCTGTTCGGCACGGAGGCGGGGGCCTCCTGGCCCGAGTGCGAGGTGTACGATCACACGGCCTCCGACTACGTGGACACGAAAATCAGCGTCCGTCCGAGCAAGGCGGCGCCGCATCACGAGGAGATTCGCGCGTTCGCCCAGGCCGTGCTCACCGACTCGCCAGTTCCCGTCCCGCCCCAGCAAAGCCGGGCCGTCATCGCCATTCTCGAAGGCCTGTACAAGAGCCAGAAAACCGGCAAGGAAGTGCGGCTGTAGACGCCGATGCGCGCGACAACCAGCGCAGGCGGGACGACGGGCGTCTAACCAAACCGGCCATGGAGTGAAGAACTCCATGGCCGGTTTGGTTAGCGCGGTTCACGACGGCCAGTCCCATTCGATCGTGAATCGCGCCAGGGCCTCTATAAAACGGGGCTTACCGTCGCCCGGTCACGGTTTTCCTGGCCTTTGTTGTTGCAGGAACCATTGGAACAGTTGTTCGGTTGGGTAGAGGTAGTAGTCCATGTGAGGGAGCATGCGGGGTTGGACAGAGTCGTGTGCGTTGGGGTTGCCCAGTTCCCGCAGGCGGTCGATGGGGGCGCGGGCGTCGGGGTTGCCGTCGTCGCCGCGGACGAGCCAGACGGGCATGTCCTTGAGCCAGGTCGCCTGGTCGATGTCCACCCAGCCGAAGGCTGGCGCGATGGCGGCGAAGCGGTCGGGGTAGCTGGCGGCGGTGCTCCACGTGGCGAACGCGCCCATGCTTACGCCGGTCAGGTAGACGCGGTCCGGGTCAATCCGCATCGTCGCGATCAGTTGGTCCACCATCGCCACCACTTTGGCCGGCGTCCACCATTCGTCCGCGGGGCATTGGGGGAAGGCCACGAGGTACGGTGAGTCGCCCTCATACCGTTGGATCGGGTCCGAGCCCCTCGTGCCGCTGCCGTGCAGGTACACGATCAGTGGCCAGCGTTTGTTCGGGTCGCCCTGGTAGGTTTTTGGCGTGATCAGGGAACACGGATATCCTGGATCGTCGCCGATGGCTTGTTTGAGTTTAACGATATACTGTTGGTGACGGGCGTCGGGTGTCTGCGTGGGATGCGGCGGCGTCTGGCCCGCGAGCACGTCGGCCGGCAACTCGGACAGCCCGGCCAGCGCGGAGGCGAACATGCCCTCATTGTCCAGGCTGCCACGGAAAAACCATTTGAACTGGGAACTGAACAGCCGCCCCGGATCGTCTGTCCACACTCTGGAATCCACACCAAATCCCTCGGGCATACCTTTTATGGTGAAATGGGGTTCCAGTTGATACCAGGTCGGCCACCAGGCCAGGGCATTGCCGTCCGCGACGCGGTACAATGTATAGAATTGTTTTTTCGTCTCGCCGAAGGCGGTGATTTCCACCACCGCGCCGTAGCGGCCGGGCTTGTCGGCCTTGTCCACCGGCTTGGCGTCGGCGTCGAAGTATCGTGTCGTGATCGTGTAGCCGCCGGAAAGGATGTCCGCCAGCAACGGTTGTTTGAACGCGAACTGCGGCAGCGTCTCTCCCGCGAATACCCAGGGTTGGAATGTGAATTCCAGCGAATGGAACTGTTGGCGGCGCGCCGCGAGCACGTCGCCGATCGCCAGCGTCTGCCGCGTGCCGCCGGGGAGAATCACCACCGCCTCGCGGGGCAGTTTGTTGCCGGACAGTGTGTCGCCGGAAAGCTCCGCCGACCAGACCAGTGCGCCTTCGGTCCAGCTGCCGCCGCGGACGTCCCCGAATGTAACCTTGCCGACGATCTTGCCGCCGATTTCCACTGCCGCCGTTTTGCCGGCGAAGCTGCCGTCAGCCACGAGTCGCAACGTCGAATGAACCACATTCAACGAATCCGCCGTGACAGGCTGCGTCTCTCGGCCCATCGCGGCCAGCATCGGCGGACTGGCCGTCTCCGCCAAACGAATCGCCTGAAGATCCAACTGGCGGCGTGCACCGGCAATTTGCGGCGACCACCGCGCAAACTGAGGCCGACCGGAATTGAAATCGCCCGTCTGAAGCTGAATCCCCAACTCAAGCCCCGCCGCCGGTACCACGCCCAACGTGGCCCAGGGAACCAACAATTCAACCGCATACCCGCCGTCAAACGTGCGGGCCGCGTACTGGGTCCCTTCAGGCAGCGGCCGCAGCCCCTCGCCTAACCGGAGAATGTGAAAATGTTCGATCCGCGGCTGAGCGAACTCCGCCGTGCGCCCGGGCGTGATGAGAAACTGAATGCGATCGAAATTGTGCTTCGCCTCCCGCCCGATGAAAATCTCCACGCAGTCGCCCTCCCAAAGCTTGATTCCCTCAACCGGCGTGGCGTCATGAATCTCCATGTAAATCAACAACCCATCATCATTCCATCCCAACCGCCCACACGCCGCATGAAAGTCCGCCGAATCTTTGGAAACGGCACCAAAATCCGTATCCATAAGAGTCACCACACGAAACCCAACATCCCCCCACCCCGCCGCATCGATCGCTTTCGCCGAAATACGGGGGATGTCAACGACGGCCCCGGCGGCGGAAATGCCTTTGGAACCGACGAGAGCCCCGCCAGCGGTTTCTTCGGAACCAGCCACGCCGATCGCACCCCCCTGACAGCCTCCCAACAACAACCCGCTGGCCAGAACAACCGAAACCGCTACACGACTGAACAATGTGACCACGTCCATGCCTTTCTGAAATGCACAAATTAGCCCATCAATCCCACTAGAACACACGCCTAACTTACCGCGGTTTCGCCCCCAATGCAAGCCCCATCAGGATTTTTTTCAGGATCTTTCAATTCTCGTGTGAGGTGAGGCGTTTTTTACCACAGAGCGGCTTTGCGGTAAGGAAATCTTTGTCTCGGACGGAACGGAAAGCCCCATCCTACACGGTTACCGTGTCGGCCAGGCCGAGTTCGGCGATGCGGGCGGTGAGCTGGTCGATGATCTGTTTTCGAGGCAGTTCCCGGCGGGTGAAGATGGTGGCGTGGGGGTCGTCCATAGCGAGCAGGTCGTGCTCGACGGCGCCCGCGATAATGCGGGCCGTGGTGGGGCGGACGCTCCATGCCTGCCGCGTCAGTTCGGCCAGCCAGGATTTGTCCCACTGCGTGATCAGTCCCCGTTCGTGGCGGATGCACAGCCGTTTCCGCCGGTCGTTTCGCCGGCTGCGATACCCCGCGTACAACTCGACGGACCGATGCAGCCCCGCGTGGGCGAGCACTTTGACGCCCATCTCGAAGACGGCGGCGCTGGTGACGCACTCGGCGGGCCTGGTGGATAGAACAAACGCCACCGCATCGGCAAGGTAGCGTGCCCGCTCGTACGGCTGGCCGGCAGGCCCAAGCGCCCGCCAAAACGAAGCCGACACCTTGAGATGGTCAAACCCCTCCCGGCTGCCGTCGCGTTTTTCGATAAGGATCATCGGGGATCCTTTCGGCGGAAGCGACAAGGCCACAAGCCACTAGCCACCAGCCACCAGGGTTTTCGCGGCGCGACGGTAAACTCGCGCATCCCGTTCGAGAGAGTGGTCTCGCGGCTTCGCTGACGCGCACGGTTACTACCCATCTGCTCGTTCGGCAGTGTGCCATGATTTATGGCGAACTTCTCCATACCTTGTGGCTTGTGGCTAGTGGCTGGCATTTTACGGGTCGAACAACGGCCGTTGCGTGGTGCCTGGTGTGGCGGCGTCTTTGACTTCCTGGGCTTCCTGGATCAGGTCGCCGACGTCGCGGAATTCGCGGTAGACACTCGCGAACCGCACGTAGGCGATTTTGTCCACATTCCGCAGATGCACGCTCACCGAGTCGCCGATGAACGTCGAGGGCACCTCGCGGTCGTAGTGGGCGAAGATGTCCTCTTCCACACTGTCCACGACACGCAGGATCTGCTCGTCCGTCACGGGGCGTTTGTAGGAGGCGTGCTGAAGGCCTCGAATGATCTTCTGCCGGTCGTAAGGTTCCCGCGAGCTGTCCTTTTTGATCACCGACAGCCGGATCGTCTCCTCCGGCCTTTCGTAGGTGGTGAACCGCCGGGAGCAGTGCAGGCACTCGCGGCGCCGGCGCACGACGCGCCCGCCTTCGGAACTCCGGGAGTCGACGACCTTATCGTTGTCCTGTCCACAAAACGGGCATTGCATGATCGGCCTCTGAATACAGTATATGGGGTAAGCGGGTGGGATTTCAACCATATCTTGGGTGAGTGGCGTAAAAAAACCGAAGCACGAAATCCGAAATCTGAAACAAATTCCAGACGGCAAAAGCAAAAACTCCAAACAGTTACAGCGACGCCATGTGCCTTGACACATGGCGTCGCCGTCTTGGTTTGGGGTTTTCTGTTTTTGTCGTTTGGAATTTGTTTCGAATTTCGAGCTTCGGATTTTGAATTTTCCGTTTACCGCCTCCGCCGCAGCAGCGCCAGGCCTCCCAGGGCCAGCAGGGTCATGGTGGCGGGTTCGGGGATGGGGGGGATTTGCGCGTAAACCATGAATTCCTGGGCGATTGCGTATCCGCTCTGTGGGACGTCGCTGAGTTGGGTCCAGCGGACGAATTTCGCCTCGCGGGCTTCGAATTCGATCCAGGCGGGCACGGTGCCGCTGCCGAGCACTTTGTCGTCGGTCACGATGACGGGGTCGATTTTATCCCAGACGATACCGTCCAGGGAGAATTCCAGCATCAGCCCTCGGGAGTAGTGGGCGCCGTCGTTCCAGACGATGCGGACGGCATCGACGTCGTAGACGTCGTTCAGTTGGACGGTGAGGCTGGCACCGGCGGCCCAGCCCGCCGCTGTCGCGCCGGCGCGTGCCTGACTGTTGCTCATGCCGCCATCGCCCAACACCGCGCCGTTTGTGGCGTTCGCGACGTCAAAACCCACGGCAACCTGATTGTGTCCGCTGAACGCGTTGAGCGCGATGTTGAAGTTGCTGTTGATCTCGATGTCGGTGTTTTTCGGGCTGTACGGTTCGATGCCGAACAAGCCTGGGCCTCCGTACTCGGAATAGCCTGCCGCGGTGGATGTGTACGTGCCGGCGGGGAACACCACGCGCACGTAGCGGGCGTCGTACACATTCTCAAACGTCAGGTTATATGTTGTTCCGGCCGCGATCGGGTTCGCGTGATCGTTGTAAATCCAGTACTGTTGGTCGTAGTTCACGCCGTCGGTGGAAAACTGGACGATCAACTCGGAGTAGGTCATCTCCTGGGTAAACGTCTGAACGCGGAGGAAGTCGATAGGTCTGACTTCGCCGAGGTCAATTTCCGCCCAGTACCCGTTGGTTCCCCGGCCTGTCAGGGTGGCCCCGGGAATCCACACGCGCTGCGCGCTGCTGAGCGACGTCTGGATGCCGCCCACCGAACCGTGCCCGCTGCCGGTGGTGGTGGGGTCGCCGCCCACAAGGCCCCAGGAACTGGTGACGCCGCGATCCAGCAGCCAGTTGTACCGCGTCTCGCCCGTGTTCCAGATCTCGTACTCCGCCGCCGCCACCGGCAACGCCGATATCGCAAAAACGCCCGCAAACAAAGCCAACCATGTCGTTCGCATAGGTTCTCCTCTTTCCTCAAGCACGATTGAAATGGAAACGATAAAACCAATCAATTCAGGTGCATTGTACCACCCTTCCGGTTTCTGTCCATCGGGCGGGAGAAAATTCACCAGGGCAAACGCATGTAGTGTCTCTGTTCGTTCGCTGACTTGGCACGTGGCGTGACTGGCCGCAGGCCCTGCCAGTTTGCGTTGTAAAACGTGGTAAACGCGGAAAACCTGGCCCCGGGAAACGTTTGAAACGCAACATGGCAGGGCCTGCGGCCAGTCACGCCACGTGCGAAAGGTACCATGCGTTCGCCCTGAAGAAAATTCATCCCTTCCCCGCCTCGGCGACCTGTTTTCGGAGGGTGACGTGGACTTGCCGCATGAGGTCGGAGAATTCCATTTCGGCGGCGGTGTAGCGTTTGAAGACGTCGCTGGCGACGAGTTTGTCGTGCAGGGCGTGGAATTTCTGTTTGTCGGCGACCTCGACGGGTCGGCCCTGCTGCTCGGCCTGCTGCATCTTCCCCGCCTGCTGCTGAAACGCGTTGAGCGCCTCCAGCACGTCTTTTTGTTCCTCAAGGGCCGCCCTGGCCGCGTGCAACGCCTGCCACTGCGCGGACTCCACCATCGCCTGCCCAAGCTGCTTCGCCATGTCGAGAATCGCCTTGCTCATGTTGTTTCCTGTGTAAGGGTGTGCGACGCATTGTAGTGTTTCGCCGTTGGGGACGCAAAGAAGTAACGAATGGTGAGTGATGAGTGGGTGCACGTCACGTACCATGCGTTCGCCTCGGCCGCAGGCCCTGCCCGTTTGCGTTGTAGATCGCGGTGACAAGCGAAGCGTTTTGTCGCCCGGAACGTTTTACAACGCAAACGGGCAGGGCCTGCGGCCGGGATTGGGCTATGCGACATTTCCACCTGCAAACGTTACTCGTCACTCATCACTCGTTACCTCTTCTCCAGCAGCATCGTCATGAGCAACAGGGCTCTGGGCAGGTGGAAAAACCCTTTCCATTCGCCGCCTTTGAGGGTGTGCGTGGGGCGGCCCTGGCGGTCGAGGTAGCCGAACCATTCGCCGTGCGTTTCGTCGCGGAAGTGTTGCCAACTCCACTGGCGCATCCGCTCGTGCATGGCGAGGAATTTTTGACCACGGTCAGGCCCGCTGATTTTCCATGCCAGCAGGGTGGCGTAGAGGGCTTCGGTGGCCGGCCACCAGAGTTTCATCGACCACTCTAACTGGGTCGGCGGCCTGCCGTCGGCGTCGAGGAAATAGAACAGGCCGCCGAATTCCTCGTCCCAGCCTCGCTCGAACGACCATTCGATGATGTCCAGGGACTGCCGTGTGAGCGACTCGTCGTTGGTGTGCAGCGCGTGATGGAGCAGGAACCAGCCCATTTCGATGGCATGACCAGGGCTGAGCAGTCGGCCTTTTGGCGTGTCGAGTTCGGCGCCTTCGGGCGTGACGTTTTCGAGCACGAGCCGGCGGTCGGGGCGGATGTGTCGGAGCGTGGTGGCCTGCATCTGGACGGCGATGTCGTCGTACCGCGAGTCGCCGGTGGCGGGGCGGAGGGCTTCGATCATGCTCAAAAACACCATCGGGTCGGCCAGCGTGCACAGCCGCGGTGTGCCGGCCAGTTGCGGCCGGCCCAGTTTCTCCGGGTGCTGCCACAGGTCGTACGTCAGCCAGAAGACTTCCTGCGCCTCGTCGAGGAACTCCGCCTGGCCAGTGGAGGCGAACATTTCGCACATCGCCAATACGTAGAAGACTTCGCTGTAGATTTTCCGTTGGATGTGCAGCGGTCTGCTTTGGCGGTCGAGACTGAAGAAGACACGGCCTGTGTTTCGGTCGCGGCCATGGGCGCGGAGAAACGCCGCCCCTTGTTTGGCGTGTTCCAGCCAGCCGCGCGAGGCGTCGACGTGGCGGTGCAATTGTGACCACATATACACGGCCCGGCCCTGGAGCCACATGTATTTGTCCGTGCTGTAGACGCCGCCGTCGCGGTCGAGGCAGGTGAAAAATCCGCCGCACTCGCGGTCGATCGAGTGCGTCTCCCAGAACGGAATGACGTTCTCAACCAACTCGCCGCGATACAGAGGAAGTAGTTTGTGCGTGTTCATGGCGAGTACTGTAAAGCGGCGAGCGACCAGCGACAAGTGACAAGAGCGTGACAAAAATTTCCGGAACGATGTGCGATGTTGGTGTGTCCTGTCTTAGTCCCGAAGGGACGGCGTTGGGTAGCCCAGGGTGAGCGGTACGCCGCGAACCCTGGGGACCGGTGTTTTTGTTTTTCCTCGTCGCGGCCTGACGCCACGGGCCGAGGTCGCACCGTCGTATGAAGACGGCGGCGAACGACGCGCACAACCCCCCTGTTCGCGTCGCTTGATGCCATACTCCTGCGTCGGCATGATATGCGGCCAGTGGCGTCAGGCACGAAAAAGCTCAGAAAACGCCTGAAAACCCAGGGTTCGCGGCGTACCGCTCATCCTGGGCTATATCCGACGCCGCTTCGCGGCTGTGTGCCGGCACTTCAACGCGAGGTCAGGGAGGCCGATCGGTTGTTTTCCACGTTCTACGGCGTAAAAAGGCAAGCCGTTACGAAACGTTTTTCGATTTCCTTGTGTTTTCTCTTGTCACGGGTCGCTTGCCACGAGTCGCTGCTTTTGGAATTCTGCATTTTTATTGTTCCGTCGTACGTTATATAATCGATGGGTGTCGTATGTATTCCAGGCGGCTGGCGGGTTCGTCGGCGGCTGTGTGCAGGAGAATGGTGTGAAGAATTTCGGACGAATGACGTGGGCGTCGCTTGCGGTGTTGTGGGTGGCGTTGGGTATAGGCTGTGGCAGTGCCAGCGGGCAGACGACGTCGCCGGCGGGCGAGTCGACGGCGCTGGCGGTCGTGGATGCGTCGCCCAAGTCGTTGCGGGCGGGCATTGACGAGATCCTGGCCGGCAAGGTGGACGAGGGCATCGCGGACGTCAAGCGGGCGCACGAGCGTTCGCCCGACGACGTGTTGGCGGCCGCCGCCGAACGGGCCGTGACGGCGTATCATGAGGTCAGCGCCGCCGCCGAGGCGCAGCGGCAGGCCGAGTACGCCACCACCGTCCTCCGCATCCAGCGGGGGATGATGAGCCAGGACGCCGTCGCCGACCTGGGCGACCGTCGCAAGGCCCTGCGGACGAAAATCCGCGAGATGAGCGTCGCCTACAGCAGGGCCGTCACGAGCGAAACCTTTGCCGAAGCCTCGGAAAAAACGCTGCCGCAACTCCAGGAAACCACCCTGGCCAAATTGGCGGAGAGCCGCAAAGCCCTCGCCGAAGCCACCGCCATCATCAAGGAACTGCCCGAAGAAAGCACATATTCGAAAACGTTCATCCAGCTTTCCGAATCCGCCGACGCGTCGATGGAGGCCCTGGAGGCGGTGTGGAAGGACGCCACATTCGAAACGCCCGCCGAGCAGAAGGAAACCGCCGTCGCGCTGATGGAGGCCGAGGAACCGCTCTACGACACGCTGGCGGATCTGGAGACGGTGGTGGCGGATCAGCCGTGGAAGATCTCGCTGATTCAGGCGCGGGTGGCCAAGCAGATCGCCGCGCCAGCCGACAAGATGCGCGAGCAGGCCTGGTACGTGGAGATGATCGGCAAGGTCGAGGCCCGCGGCGAGGCGGCGAAGGAATTGGCCTCGCGTCCCTGGCGGTCGGACACGGCGCCGGCGGATACCAAGTGCGACGCGTGCGACACGATCGTCGCCCAAGACGGGGCCTTGCTGGTCAAGGACGGTGCCGTCGCGTGCAGCCAGGCGTGCGCCAATAAGTTCGACAGCACGAAGTGGTACGACTCGCTGACGGCGTTCGCGGGCCTGGAAGATCTGGAGCACGACAACACGACGTTCCAGGAACGCTGCAAGGAGGTCCGTTCGCACGTTCGCGTGTTGCGGCTGTACGGCGGAACTCCCACGACGACGACCCGCCCGGCGACGGCCCAGGTCCCGGAGTCCGACGAAGAAGAGGATGACGACACGCAGATCAGTTGGAAGGACATGACCGAAGGCATCGACCTGGAGATGGTGAAAAAGGCCATTACCCGGACCAGCGTCGATTACGTCACCATACCCGATTACCGCAAGATGACGCTGGGCGCGCTCCGCAGTATCAGGGTGTTGGCCGAGACGCCGCAGTCGGCCAACAGTTTCCCCAAACTCGCCGATGAAAAATTGCGGCTGGAATTCATCGCCGCGATCGACCGGCTCACGGAGAACGTCCGCGAGAAGGACAACGTCGAGTACTCCGCGCTGATCTTGAATCTCAACAACGTCGACAGGGCGTCGCAGCGGACGGTGGGGATCGAGAAGGCCGTGCTGGCGATGGAATTCGCCGACGGGTTCCTGTCGGAGCTGGATCCGTTCAGCAACATGATTTGGCCGTTCGATCTGAACGATTTCAAGAAATCGACGCAGGGCAAATTTTTCGGCGTGGGCATCCAGATCACCAAGGACGAGGGCGAGCCCCTGCGGGTGGTCACGCCGCTTCGCGGCAGCCCGGCGTTCGAGAAGGGCATCAAGGCGGGCGACCTGATTCTGACGGTCGACGGCACGAGCACGCGGAAGATCAAGCTCGACAAGCTCATCACGATGATCATGGGGCCGGCGGGCACGAAGGTGACATTCGAGATCGAGCGTCGCGGCCTGCTCGAGCCGATCACCGTCGTGGTCGAGCGTCGCGAAATCAGCATTCAGACCGTCAAGGGCTGGAAGATCAAATCCGACGGCAACTACGATTTCCTGATCGACGAAGCCAACAAGATCGCGTACGTCCGGCTGACGCAGTTCAGCGAGGATACATCCGAAGATCTGCGGGCGATGCTCGACAAGATGGCCAAAGACGGCGTGCGGTCGCTGATCATGGACCTGCGGTACAATCCGGGCGGGTATTTGCGGTCGGCGGTGGAGGTGGCGAACGAGTTCATCAACAAGGGCCGGATCGTTTCGACGGCCGGGCAGCAGACGCCCAACGCGCAGGAGATCAACGCGCGTGAGGGCGGGCGGTTCCTTGAGGGCGACCTGGTGGTGCTGATCAACGAGGGGTCCGCCTCGGCGGCGGAGATCGTCTCGGGCGCGTTGAAGGATTACAAACGCGCGACGATCATCGGCGAACGGACGTACGGCAAGGGCAGCGTGCAGAACGTGATCGAGATCAACCGGGACAAGGCGTACCTCAAACTGACGACGGCGTATTACTATCTGCCGGAGGGCCGGCGGCTGCACCGCGAGACCGGCTCGACGCAATGGGGCGTGGACCCGGACATCCGCGTGTCGATGACGCCCAAGCAGCTCCGCCGCTGGCTGGACATCCGCCGAAAAACCGACCTCCTCCTGGAAGATCCCGGCGAGGAACTCGACAACGATTTGCAAAATCAATACAAGGCCGACCTGCCCCTCAACCTGGCCGTGATGGTGCTGAGGCTGAAACAAATTCAGAAGGCGGGAGAGTAGACGACATTCCTTTTTCGCCGCGAATTACGCGAATTTTCGCGAATTTTGACACGGTAGTATTGTTGCATGGACAAGAGCAGAGCGGCCTTCCCGGTCTCGCGTGGAAGTGCCGGCCCACAGCCCCAACGGGGCGTCTTGGGTAGCCCAGGGTGAGCGGTACGCCGCGAACCCTGGGATCATGTGGCTTTTGGAATTTCTCCTCGTGCCTGACGCCACTGGCCGAGGCCAATCCGTCGCGTGAATACGATATCGAACGACGCGCACATTCCTCTGTTCGCGTCGTTCGATGTCGCACAGGCCCGCGTGCGCGGCCTCGGCCCGTGGCGTCAGGCACGAGGAAGAGAGGAAAAGATACCCTGTCTAGGTACGGTGTGATTTCCCGTAAACCAGGGCATACTGTCGGCGCGCGAATCAGGATTCACTTTACGAGTCAGCGAAGCCGCGAGGCCTCTCTCTCGAACGGGATGTGTGATTTTACCATCGTACCGTGAAAACCCTGATGGCTTGTGGCTGGTGGCTAGTGGCTTTCTATCTCACCCCAGCAGCATCTCCAGATCGTCCCTCGTCAAATCGCGGATGACGCTGTTGTCGGCGGTGATGATGGAGTCGGCCAGGTCGCGTTTGGATTGCTGGAGCTGGAGCACTTTTTCCTCGATGGTGTCCTGCGCGATCAGTCGGTACGCGAAGACGGGTTTGGTTTGGCCGATGCGGTGGGCGCGGTCGATGGCCTGCGCTTCGACGGCGGGATTCCACCACGGGTCCAGCAGGAACACGTACCCGGCCGCGGTGAGGTTGAGGCCCAGTCCGCCGGCCTTGAGGCTGATGAGGAAAATCGGGCACGCGGGGTCATTCTGAAATCGTTCGACTTTCGCCTGCCGGTCGCGTGTTCGGCCGTCGAGGTATTCGTACGTCAGCCCCAGTTCGTCCAGTTTGGGTTTGACCAGCGCCAGCAGGCTGGTGAATTGCGAAAACACCAACGCCTTGTGTCCCTCGGCGGTGACTTCCTGAAGCTGTGCGAGCAGGGCGTCGGTTTTCGCGCTGGGTCCGTCGGCCTGGGTTTTGTCGATGAGTCCGCCGTGGCAGGCGGCCTGTCGCAGGCGGAGCAGGGCTTCGAGAATCTGCATTTTGCTCTTGGCCAATCCCACGGAGTCGATCGAACTTCGCAGGCTCGTGCGGTAGTGGGCGCGGAGTTCGTTGTACAGTTCACGTTGGGGGCCTTTGAGCTGGCAGTACACGGTTTGCTCGGTGCAGGGCGGCAGTTCGGTGGCGACTTGTTCCTTGGTGCGTCGCAGGATGAACGGCCTGAGGGCGCGGGCCAGCCGCGGGCGGTCGTCGTCGGAGATCCCCTTGCCGTCGCCGAAGAGCGCCCATGTGCCCAGCAGGCCGGGGTTGAGGAACTCCATCTGGCTCCAGAGTTCGCCCAGATGGTTCTCGACGGGCGTGCCGGACAGGCACAGCCGATGCCGTCCGTTCAGCAGCCGCGACGCCTTCGCCGAGGCGGTCTGTGCGTTTTTGATGGCTTGCGCTTCGTCGAGAATCACGTAGTCGAACGGGACCTCCTTGAGCAGATCAATATCCTGCCGCATCGTGCCGTAGGTGGTGAGAACCAAATCGTAGTTACGAAAATACGCGAGGGTTTCGCTGCGCGCGGTGCCGCTGTGATCCAGCACACGGAGGCGCGGCGTGAACCGCTGGGCTTCCTGCCGCCAGTTGAAAATCAGCGACCGCGGCACGACGACCAACGACGGCCCGACGGACACGCAACGTGACGCGGGCGTCTCGCCCGCGTCTGGCGTAGCATGTTCTTGACCGCTTGAAGACGTCAAAACTCCTTCGCCGTCACAGCCAGACGCGGGCGAGACGCCCGCGGGACACGAGGGCGAGACGCCCTCGTCACGTGAGACGCCCGTGTTACGAAACATCCGCCGCGACTCCAGCAGGGCGAGTACCTGGATGGTTTTGCCAAGCCCCATGTCGTCGGCGAGGCAGCCGCCGAATTCCATGTGCCGCAAAAAATCAAGCCAGCCAAGCCCTTCCCGCTGATAATGACGCAACTGGCCGACGAACCCCTCCGGCGCGTCGGCGGGCTGGACGCGGCCGTGCGATTCGAGGCGGCTCCGCGCCCGCGTGAAGGCTTCGTCGACGCGCACCTCGGGCAACTCGGCGAGCATCGCGTCCAGCAGCATCGCCTGCGTGGGCTTGAACGTCACCACGTCGCCCCGCGTCTGCCCTGTCTTGGCGAGTAGGCCGTACTGCTCAAGCCACTCCTCCGGCAGCAGGCCGAAACTGCCGTCGGACAACCGCACGAACGTCTCGCCCTTCCGCAGCGCCGCCAGCACATCCGGCAGCGACGCGTCCGCGCCGCCGAAATCCGCCTTGCCCTGCACCTCAAACCAGTCAATGCCCGACGACACCGCCACGCTCATCCTGCCCCCGCGACGATACGTCTTGCCCTGCGCCTCGACGCGCCAGCCCAGCCCCACCAACTCGCGAACCAGCGCCG
Source organism: Phycisphaerae bacterium (assembly GCA_009783465.1). GTDB lineage: Bacteria > Planctomycetota > Phycisphaerae > SM23-33 > SM23-33 > WRDM01. The sequence goes on from WRDM01000017.1 coordinate 17,950, forward strand.
GCAGCCGGGCGGGCACGATCGAACGCGTGCCGTCATACTCCTTCCGGGTCCGCAGGTCCGTCAGCTGGCCCGACGCCTGGGCCTCCGCGTCCCCGTCGCGGCGGATCCACCGCTTTTGCGAAAGCTGGAACATGCCCGCGCCGGGCCTGCCCTCGGGAATCCGCAAGCCGTCGTAGTCGAACACCAGCCGGACCGTCAGGCGGTCGTGACGCGGATCGGTGATCTCCACGCCGGGCAGGCAGGGCGGGGCGACCTCCTCGAACTGAAGCTCCGGAGGGACGTTCAGTTTCGGCAGCCGCTGGGCGCCGAGAATCCGCTCCACCAACTGCGGGCCGTGCGAAAGGGGCACGGAAATCCACGGCTCGCCGCCGCGAAAATGACGCATCCACGGGAAATGTTCCCGCCCGTCGTAGCGCGAGAGGCAGTCCTCCCAGATCAGCCAGCCGGTACGCAACATGGCGACTGGCTCGCTAAGGGACCGCGTTTCGTCGCCGCGCCGCAGCGACGCGTCGAGTCGGTACACGTTGCCGTTGCCGCGGATGTCGAGCGTGAACTGCCAGGGCTCGCCCTCGTCAAACGACATCGGGAAGAGCTTGCGGTCTTTGCGGTAAAAGCATCGGCCGGTGCGGGCCATCATCGGCAGGAGGATCTCCTGCTGCGCGGCGAAGAGCGTGTGGGCGTCGCGCGGGTCGGGCCTGTAGGACCACTGCGACTCGGCCCCCAGCAGGGCCAACACGATCGGGCGGTCCACGTCGGACAGTTGCGGCAGGTGGTCGGGATGCAGGCAGAGGGTTTTTGGCGCGAGAAACCCTTCGCCTCGTTTGGCGGGTTTTCGCAGTTGTGTGCGGATCAGCAATTGCGTGCCGTCGCCAAAATAGTCCAGGTCCAGCACGTATTCCAGTTTGGCGCCCTCGGGCAGGCGCTGTGTCTCCTCGCGGTCAAACCGGTCGTCGAGTTCGAGGTCGGCGACGGATTTCAGCACGCTGTCGACTTGCCGCTTCCAGGCCGCGTCGGCGGGCGGTTTTTTGCGGGGCGATGCCTCGCGGGGATCGGGTTCGTCAGCGCCGCGAAACGTGACGTCGTGCGTGTCGGTCAGTTCAATGACGGCCCAGATGTGCTCGCACGGGCCTCGCGTCGCGAAATCCGGGCAGGTGCAGGTGCAGTTGACGCGCGTGACGTCCACCTCGACGTGCCAGGTTTGCGTATCCTGTAAATCCGGCGAGTTCCGCACGTCGGCATGGAGCGTGCTGGCCTGGAAATCGGTCGGCGTCACCGCGCCGCTTGCCCAGTAGCGTTCACCCCGCCGGCGGGTGTCAATGTCAAACTCATCACGGTACAAACCTGCCAACGACTTGATCTTCACATGCGTCTCCAAAAACGCCGCCTGGCCTCCCCAAACAGCGCAACACGCCACTCTACGACATGCCGCATGGGGATTCAAGGCCATCGCAATCGAATTGCCAAAGATATACACCCAAACATGGCAGTTGGCTGGATAGGGTGGAGATTGAACTGGGTATTCCGAACCGCCAGTGCCTGGACCGGCGGATAGACTCGTCATTTAAGTTTGGCGGCTGCGCAAGAACTAGAGCAATTTACGAATGGCCTTTCGACTCCTTTTCGCCGCGAATTTCGCGAAGGATGCGAATTTCCCAGTAAAATTCGCGTACATCGTGTAATTCGTGGCGAAAAATGTAACGTCTCAATCGTGAAACGCTCGAAACGGAATGTGTATTACTCCTTCTCGAACGCCTGCACGATCTCATCACAAATGCCGCCCATGCGTCGCAGGACCTCTGCAATCTGTGCCCGGAATTCATGTGTTCTGAATTTGTCCATGGGCGGATAGAAACCGCCGGACAACGCCCAGATTTCATCCTTATGATCCTGCATTTTTTTGTAGAGCGGCACGAGTTTCGCAACCATGGCCATGTCGGGATAGTCCTCGGCCACTTTTTTCATCCATTCATAGGCCGTGCTTGTACACACGCAGCAATACGGAGAACAATGCAGATTCCAGCAAATCCCGCCAAGTTCCTCATCCGTTTTGCCTTCAAAATATTCATCCGCCAGGAGCGTGGCGGCCCAAGTTTCGAATGCTTGTTTTCCGAAAACATATCTGTGTTTGCCGGCGACAAACTTTTCTTTGTCGTTGTTCACCTCATAACTCTGGGACGGCGGGAGTGTCAGAAACGCCGGGATGGAATTAATCGCATCCTGATACACCTGCCGCCTATCCTGATTTTCGATCTTTTTCCCAACGAAAAACAGGCCGTTCGTTGTATCAAGGCCGTTCACGATGGCGGAATAGCCGTCGGCGTCCACCGAACCTTCCGGCAACCGTTCCGGGCCTGTATATAGGTTTACATACAGTGTATCGCCATCGTAGCCGCCGATCAGGCACCCTTCCCCAAGCGGGTCGTACCGGCTTCCATCTCTCAATGTCACATTTCCTATGCCCCACGCCACAACGGGAATTCCCTTGTCCACGGAGGCCTTGATGGCGTTCATTGCCGCCCGGAAATCCTTCTTGATCTGCGCGTTGGAAAGATAGATACATTCATATCCCATGGCGGCGAACGCTTTTTTCACGGCCAGCGGATCGATAAAGGAGTTCGTCACACCGCTATCGCATTGGCTGCCGTCCGGGTTCCCTACTTTTTCGGAATACAAATACGTAAACATATCGCCGGTGAAGGCCGCATAAAAATGATAGTCGTCGATGGCCACGCCAAGCGATTTCCCCACCGAACAAATGGCCGAACAAAGGAAATAGTTTTCCCAATTCGAAATTTTACGATACTCGCGTATACGATTCGAGACATGAGGCGGCTGGCCGCCCGCGAAGGGATCGGCCATGGCGTCGGACGGAATCGAGGCGGTCGTGATCTTCATTTTCATGGTTTGGACGCCTTTCTTAGAAAATCATCGTGACGTTATTGTCTATTGTGGCTGTCTTCATACCTTACTGTTTCGCAAAAACATTACATATTTCATCTATGATGTTTCCGGTTGTCATGATGGCGTCGCTGATTGGCTTCATGCGGGCTTTGTTTTTGATGACTTTCGGAGGCAGACCAAAGCCGCCTTCCATGCCGATCAACGTGTGAAATCCGTTGCCATTGTGCTTTTGAAATAGCGGAAACAATTGTTCGATGAACGTCATGTCTGGATTCAATTCCAGCGCACGGTGCAAAAAGCCCATAGCACAGCCATTTGTGCCCACCATGCACAAATAGTTCCCGTGCATGCTCCAGCAAGCGAACGCAGGGCTGCTGTGGGTGTACCAGACCGGATCGTCAATGGAAATGTTGTCGAACATTCCGTTCTGAAAACTGTTGGCCCAATCGACAAACGCTTGTTTTCCAAAGGAAAAATCCTTCGTTGCTGGCTTGGTCAGCATGGCGGGAATGGCCATCACGGTTTGCCGGTACACGTCCGCCGGCGATGGGCAGTCCTTTTTTTCGCCAACGAAAACCAGTTGAAAAAAACGCTCAGGATACACGGTGGGTTCGGTGTCCTCGCCGAGCAGATAATAAAAATTATCGTTTTCATATCCACAAATCACGCCGTAACGGTTCAATTCGTTGTTTCCGGCCGATTTGGCAATCACCGGAATTTCACGGTCAATGTATTCGCGAATACGATCATAATACGCCGCGCGATTGTCCGCGTTGATGCCGACGACGAAATCATAATTGTACCCGCAGGCATCGAACGCCTTGTCGATTACGTCGGACAGAAGCCGATCCGTCAGGCACAGCGTCGAGCAGCGGGGATTTTTGCTGTACACCTGCGTGAACGAGTCGCCCGTCACGCCGGAGAAAAACCAATAATTATACTCACGGCTTTCCCCCAAACATTCCATCACATAGTCCATACAACCGTTGAACCAATAGTTCTGCCCCATCATGCCATCGTTCATTCTACGTGTGTTCGCGAGAATCTTTTTCATCTGTTTACCCTTTCATTACAAGACACCCAAAAATCCTGCCGCCGTTTTTCATGATTTCGCTCTCTTTTTGCCGATCCCTTCCCATGCTTACTATGATACCGCCGCTGCTGTCCTTTGTCGCCAGCATTGCCGACACGATCCTGACGCCACTGGCCGAGGTCGCTCACGCGGGCCTGTGCGGTTTCGAACGACGTACACAGACAACCGCATACCTGGACTGCCTGACTGGCTGCGCCGTCGCAGCCTCCATGCAGGGGGCGACTCTGGCGGTCATGCCCCCTCCCTCCCGCCGCCCATGAAAACGCTACACCCAAGAAGACCTGCGGAGAAAATGGTGAACAGAGCAACCCGCCGACCCGGCCGAAAAAATTGTTTCATTGCCCCACTGCCGGGCGGCAGGTTGTAAAACGGCGGTCGCCGCAAACCAAAATTTTCCCGGCCGTTTCGCCGTGAACGTAGCGCAGGTGTAGCGCAGAAATTCCCCGCCGATTCAGACCCGAAGAAAATCCCTCGTAAGTCGTTGACTTACAAGGATTTTCGACTACGCCGTCCTGGATTCGAACCAGGGACCCGCTGATTAAGAGTCAGCTGCTCTAGCCAGGCTGAGCTAACGGCGCGTGTCCGAGTCAGGTAACTGTAGCGAGTTTGGCGGCTGGGTCAAGGGAAAATTTTTTGTGTGTATGTGTATCCACGTGTATCCTTTCCAGCTCGCCTTCGCGTTCTCTTTCGTTTTCCGTGCTTCCATGGTAAACATACGTTCCATGGCACACAATGCACTGACACGTCGGGAGCGCGTTCGATTGGCCTTGGCGCATGAGGCGACCGATCATGTGCCGATTTCGTTGATTGGCTCGGCGATCAACGCGCCGGCGTATATACAACTTGACGCCTATTTGCGGGAGCGGCGTGGGGTGTCCGCGGATGCATTTCTGGAGGATTCGCTCGATGCGCAGGCCGTCGCGCCGGGGTATGTCGGGCCCGCACTCGCGGAGGGCGTTGATCTCTGGGGCGTCCGGCGTCGGCCCGTTAGTTATGGCCTGGGGTGCTACGACGAAATCGAGCACTATCCGCTCGCCGAGGCGGGCAGCGTCGACGAGGTGCTGGCCCACGATTGGCCGACGGCGGATTGGTTCGATTACGAAGCCATGCGGCCGCGGATTGACGCGCTTCGGCGGCGAGACTGTGCGATCTGGGCGTACGGCTGGGGGAATATTTTCGAGACCGCGTGGTACATGCGTGGCTTCGAGCGGATGTTCATGGATTTTGTACTCCATCCGGAACTGGCGGCGGCGATTCTGACTCGCGTGACGGATTTTTACGTGGAGCACTATCGTCGGTTGTTGCGGGCGGGGCGGGGCGATATTGACATCGCGCTGACCGGCGACGATTTGGGTTCGCAGACGGGCCCGCTGATGTCGCCGGCGATGTGGCGGGAACAGATCATGCCTCATCACGTCCGGCTGAACGCGGCCATTCGCGAATTCGGCACGAAAATCGCCTACCACTGCGACGGTTCGATCATGCCGCTGGTCGGCGGGTTTATCGACATGGGCATCGACATCCTGGAGGCGCTACAGTTTGACGCCGCCAACATGGATCCGGCCGAACTGAAGCGGCAACACGGCGACACGCTGTGTTTTGCCGGCGGCGTGAGCGTGCAGCACACACTGCCGTTCGGTACGGTCGAGGACGTCCGCCGCGAGACGCGCATGCTCATTGACACGTTGGGCGCCAACGGCGGCTACATCTGCGGTCCCGCGCACGCCATCCAGGCAGGCACGCCTCCGGAAAATATCGTCGCGATGTTCGACGAGGCGCTCGGCGCCCCGTGACGCAGATACGAAATTCCAAGCACGAAATCCGACCTCGTGTCCTCTTGCATGAAACGGTGTATCTGTTTTGCCGCGAATGACGCGAATTTCTTTTGAAAAACTCACATCATTCGCGCCGTTCGCGGCAAAAGAGACGACATTTCACCCGTGAATTGCTCTGACGGCTTGGCGACGTCGTTACGGGAAAAAAAACTCCCGGCTCTGGGGGTTTTCCCCTAGAAAAAGAAAAAATCACTATTGCCATATTTCGTGGTGTCCCCGATAGTAATGTATGGAGATTGCTGTTTGACCTATCTGCGGAATTTGATTTATCGTTTCGGCGTGCAAGAATCTTTGATGCAGCGGCCTGAGTCGCACTTCTGACGGTGCCGTCTGTGCCTGGCCAAAGGCTGTTTGGCTGGTTTGGAAAGATTTTTGGCACATGTCATGGGTTGTGGGAGGACGGCATATGGCGCAAGAACGAGCGGAACGGGCGTATCGGCCTAGCCGATTCACGCCGCGAGAAGATTTCGATGAACTCGCCCGACGCGAGCGGGAGGAGAATCTTGCCCGCTACATTTCCCGCGCCCAGGAGGGCCTGCCACTGTTCGACGCTGCCCAAACCGCCCTCGCGACGCACCCCGCCGTGCGGCACGGCTAGCGGCGAAAATTCGAAATCCGAAAGACGAAGTAAGTTTCAAAAACCAAAAAAAGAAAATTCCAAACGGCACTTCAACGTCCTGGACGTTGAAGTGCCGTTTGGAATGTGGAGATTTTCTTTTTGAAATTTGCTTCGTCTTTCGGGTTTCGAATTTTCGCCGTTAGCCGTTACTGCCCCGCCTGCTGGTCGGCTTGGGCCTGGATTCGATCCATGTCCGCCTGCACGCGTTGGCGGTATTCTTCGATGCCGTCCCGGTCGAGGTCGGGTGGGATTTCGATGAGGTTGCCCACGAGGCAGTGGGCGCGCGTGCCGGGCTTGGGAATCGCGAACCGGTCCCAGCTTCGCACGCGCCAGCAGTCGCCGAACGCACAGCCTGCCGGCACGATGGCCATGCCCGTGCGGCTGGCGAGGTAAATCGCGCCGTCCTGGAGCACGCGTCGCGGGCCTCGCGGGCCGTCGGGCGTGATGGCCAAATGTCGCAGCCGCCCCTGCCGAATCATCTCCCGCATCGCGCCCGCGCCGCCGCGCGTCGTCGAGCCGCGGACCGCCAAGCCTCGAAGCATCCGAACCACCTGCGCGATCAATTCGCCGTCGCGATGTTGGCTGATCAACACCGGAATCTTCCGTGACGCGTGCGTGTAGGCCGGCAGGAGAAGATGCTCGTGCCAAAACAAATACAGCAACGGCCTGCCACTGGTGGTCGGGTCCTCCGCCGGCTTGGCGACATACCGCACATCCAGCGTGCCCATCCACCCGCGGAACACCGCGCTGGCCAATAGGGCCGTCATGCCAATCGCTATGGGGTGCGTGATCTTCACGGCGGTATGGTACCAGCGACAAGCGACCAGTGACAAGCGACAAGAGAGGAGAATACAGGGCAATCGCGTCGTAAAAGTCCCGTTTTCAGACTGTAGACTGCAGGCGCGACATGCCGTGTCGAAAACGATGTTGCAAAAACGGCCGCGACTACAGCCTACAGCCTACAGCCTTTTCGCGAAAAAACGGGGAACGTAGATGCGTGCACCCCGCCCTGGTCTCTTGTCACTTGTCGCTTGTCACTTGTCGCGGTTCTCGTACAATACATGATTCACAGAGGAACCACGACGACATGACAAAGACCGAAGACGGCAGCGGGACGGATGACAACGTCAAACCCAGAAAGGGCGGCGGCAAGCCCGCGCGCCAAAAGCCCCGTACGCCGAAAGAGTACGCCATTGCGTTCGTGCGATGGCTGTGGCCGATCGTCGCCATCGTGGTGGTCGTGTTTGCCCTGCGGTCGTCGCTGGTGGACTGGAACGACGTGCCCAGCGGGTCCATGCAGCCGACCATCGTCGTCGGCGACCGCATCTTCGTCAACAAGCTTTCGTACGATCTCAAGGTGCCCTTCACCCTGACGCGGCTGGCGCGATGGGACCATCCGCAACGCGGCGACATCGTGATCTGGCTGCACCCCACCGAGGGCGACTGGATGGGCAAGACGCGGCTGGTGAAGCGCGTGATCGGCCTGCCGGGCGACACGATCGAACTGATCGACGTCAGCGACAATCCCGCCACGCCGGGCATGTCCAAGCTCGTCATCAACGGCCAGGAGCTGACCTACACGCCCGCCACGCCGCCCGAGTCGACAAAGGGGCTGTTCGAGCCTCGCCCGTACCAGTATTACACGGAGGACCTCCTGGGCACGAAGCACCTGGTGGCGTTCGTCAAGCCAGGCCCAAACGGCGAGTTCCGGTCGGGCAAGCCGGCGTATTATCCCGACGGCACGCCGGCCCTGGACCAATGGGGAAACCGCCTGTTCGACGGCATCATCCGCTCCTTCGGGCCTTTCAAAGTGCCCGAGGGCACGTACTTCCTCATGGGCGACAACCGCGACGAAAGCCGCGACTGCCGCTACTTCGACAGCATCAACTACGCGATCCCCGAAGCCAACATCCTGGGCCGGGCCAGCCGCATCGTCTTCTCTCTCGGCGACAACTGGCTGCCCCGCGGCAACCGATTCTTCCACGAGATGCCGTAACACGGACGGGTGCACGTCATGTTTGTGGATCGTGTCATCGCCAAGTCCGAATGACGAAGCCCGAATTCCGAAACAATGACGAAAACCCAATGACGAATGATTTTTGCTTTGGGATTTGTTTTGTATTTCGTGTTTCGAACTTCGGATTTACAGGGTATTCCTCATGAAAGACGTGACATTGGCGACGTCATGCAATGGTTTTGATCCGTGTCCGCTCTTGTCGTCGTCTCGTGGGTGGCGGTACAATTTCGCCAACCTTATAGGAGATACGCTGATGAACGTACGGTCTTGTGCGGCGGAGTTTATTGGGACGTTGTTGCTGGTGGTGGTCGCGTGCGGCACGGCGGTGCTGGGCGGCGGGGAGTTTGCCGGGGCGTTGGGCGTGGCGTTGGCGTTTGGCATCACGCTGGCGGTGTTGGCGTACGCGTTGGGGCCGATTTCCGGCTGTCACGTGAACCCGGCGGTCACGCTGGGGCTGCTGCTGTCGAAGAAGGTGTCGGTGGGGCAGGCGGGGAGTTACTGGGTTGCCCAGTTCGCCGGCGCGCTGGCGGGGGCGGCCATTGTGCTGTCGATTGCCCAGGGCCTGCCCACCGCGGACGTCATGCAATCCGCGAATCTGCACAAGCAGGAGGCCCTCAAAGAGGGCAAGGTGGTGTCCGAGCGTGAGGCCATTCAGGCCGCCATGCAGGCGCAGGCCAACGCGGGCAAGTGCGCCACCGGGTATGACACCGCGGTGAAAGGGTTGGCCGCCAACGGGTACGGTGTCGAGCACTCGCCGGGTATGTACAGCGCCAAGGCCTGCTTTATCGTGGAGGTGCTGGCGACGTTCCTGCTGGTCTTCACGGTGTTGATGGTCACGGATTCGCGTCACGGCGCGGGCGGCGTGGCGGGGCTTGCGATCGGGTTTGCGCTGTTCGTGGGGCACTTGCTGGCGATTAACGTGACGAACGCGTCGATCAATCCGGCCCGCAGTTTCGGCCCGGCGGTGTTTGTCGGCGGGTGGGCGATTTCGCAGTTGTGGATGTTCATCGTCGCGCCGCTGGCGGGCGCGGTGGTGGCGGCGGTGCTGTACCTGTTCCTGCGAGGCCCGGCGGGCGAAAAAGCCGCCGCCAAAAAAGTTGCACTGCCCGACGAGGTGGCGGTCAGCAGGAAGTAGGGCGAGGCCTTAAGAGACTGTTAGACTATTAGGCTGTTAGACTGTTAGGCGCGGGCTTATGAATGTTTTGGCCTAATGATTCATAAGCCTCACCCTAACAGTCTAACAGCCTAATAGTCTAACAGTCTCTTCGTGACTTGAGGCTGGCCGTCGGCGGCGATATAGTGCATAATCCACCCAACCGGAAAGGACGACGATGGCGAATATAGACAAGGCCTTCAAGGCGTATGACGTTCGCGGCGTGTACGGCGAGGACATTGATGACGACCTGGCGTGGAAGATCGGGCACGCGGCCGCTCAGTTTCTTCGCAGCCAGTTGAGCGGCTACGACCGCGGGCAGGCCTCCAGCAACCGCCTGGTGGTCGGTCACGACATGAGGCCCTCCAGTCCGGCGCTGCTGAAAAGCCTCATCGAGGGCGTCACCTCCAGCGGGGCGGGCTGTTTCGACATCGGCATGTGCGACACGCCGATGGTCTATTTTGCCATCAACCACTTGCAGACGTGCGGCGGCATCCAGGTGACGGCTTCGCACAATCCGATGCAATATAACGGCTTCAAGGTCAGCGGCCTCAAGGCCAAACCCATCGGCGAGATGAGCGGGCTGCGGGAGATCAAGCACCTCGTCAGCACGCTGCGCCGCATGCCCGAGTCAGCCAGCCTGGGCGGCACGCAGTCGGTGGATTTGTGGCAGGATTACCGCCGCCACGTGCACAAATTCCTCCAGCTCAAAAGGCCGATGAAGGTCGTCGTCGACGCCTCCAACGGCATGGGCGGCAAAATGATGCCGCTGGTCTTCGACGACGTGCCCAACCTGGAAATCATCAAGCTGAATTACGAGATCGGCCAGGGGTTCAGTCATCCGCCCGATCCGCTGATCGCCGCCAATCTCGCGCAGTTGCAGGCGGCGGTGAAGGAGCATGGCGCGGACTTCGGCATCTGCCTCGACGGCGACGCCGACCGCTGCATGTTCGTCGACGAGGCCGCCACGATCGTCCGCTGCGACCTGATGACGGCCTTGCTGGCGAAGCATTTCCTTAAGGACAATCCCGGCGCGATGGTCGTGTACGATCTGCGGAGTTCGCACGCGGTGGCGGAGGAGATCAAGGCCGCCGGCGGCGTGCCGCGCCGCGAGCGGGTCGGCCACGCATTCATGAAAAAAGCGTTGGCCGAGGGCCGGGGCGTGTTCGGCGGCGAATTGAGCGGACATTTTTATTTCCGCGACAATTTCAACTGCGACAGCGGGGCGATCGCCTTCGCGACGGCCTTGACGGTGCTTTCGGGACAGCAGGCCCCCCTGAGCGAACTCATCGCGCCGCTGCGTCGATACGCCTCCAGCGGCGAAATCAATTTCTCCGTGCCCGACAAGGCCGCCGTGCTCAAACAACTGCAAGCCACGTACGCCAAGGCCCGGTCTATCGACCACCTCGACGGCGTGACCGTCGAGTTCGACGACTGGTGGTTCAACGTCCGCGCCAGCAACACCGAACCGCTGCTACGACTGAACCTCGAAGCCCGCGACAAAAAACGCATGGACGAAAAACTGGCCGAACTCGGGAAAATCCTCGGCAAGCCGGTGTCGCATTGACCGAGGCCATCGGGCTCTTCCGGTTCTCGTGCAAAGACAACGTTTTTTCTTACCACAGAGACACAGAGAACCACAGAGAAGGGCGTTGGGAATTCGACAAACGCTTCGGATTCGTGAAGCGTTTCATCTTCCCAACGCCCTTCTCTGTGGTTCTCTGTGTCTCTGTGGTAAGAAAAAACGTTGTCTTTGCACGAGAACTGAAAGGTCGCGAGATCGTCACTTCCACAGCGTCGTCAGCTGCGCGCCGGGGTAGTACGCGCCGAGGATCTGTTCGCCTCGCCAGCCGCGGAGGGCTTTGCCTTCGGCGCCGAATTGGCATAGGCCGACGCCGTGGCCGAAGCCGCTGCCGGTGTGGAACGTCACGTGCTGCCCGGCCAGTTGCCATTGGCAGTTCATCGAGTTGAGGTACCCCGGCTTGTTGGCTCCGCCGTTGTACATGTTCCATGCCAGCCGCAGGTCGTCGGCGCGGATCGTGATGCTGCCGCCGGGGCCGAGGACTTCGATCATGACGGCCCGGCCCCAGGAGGTCTGCGTTTTCACGCGGATCTCCGTGATGTCCGACAGGCTGTTGGCGGCGGCGTAGCGGGCGCGAAGGGCCGTCAGCAGTTGGGCCTTGTTGACGTGCACGGGGCCCCAGGCGAATCGCGTGGAGGCCCGGCAGTCGCGACACTCCTGCCCGCCGGCGAACGGGCCATCGGTGGGCGCGTCGGCCCGCAGCACGGCGGCGGGATTCACCCGCCCGCCGCAGCAGGAACTGTACTGCGACATGATGACTTGATTTTTCCAGGTGAGCACTTTGCCACGGGTGGATTCGACGGCCTTGCGGGCGTGGGCGGATTTGTGCTCGGCGGTGTAGCCGCCGTAGACCTGGCTGCTCTCGCCGTCGCCGACGTCGTAGGGGCGGTTTTTGGCGGCGGACTGCTGGCTGTGGTACAGCGCGAACGTTCGGGCGGCGACGCTCAGGGCGCGGTACGTCTCGTACTGCCAGCTCGCGTAGAGCTCCTTCGGCACGACGCCGGCGACGTAGCTCTCCATGTCCACCTGGTTGACGGCGATGAATCGGCCGTCGGGTTGCGTCCGAAACTGCATCGCGCCGCGATACTGGACGGCGGAGGTGGGCTGGCCTGACGCGTCATGTGGGGCGTAGCTCACCAGGCCGTTCTCGCCGCTGTCGACGACCAGGACGCTCGCGCCGACCGTGGCGGGCAATCCCTCGCCGAGGAGTTGCCATTGGCCGTTGGCGTGGGCGACCGTCGCCGACAGCCTCTTGCCGGTACGAAGCACCTTCCCGTCGGAGATCAATCTGTACTCGCCCGACGTGGCCACCTGCGCCCCCCGGACGGCCTGGCCGAGCTTGACGCGAATCAGCGGCACGCCCTGCGTGTCGACGTGCGTGGGCGGCCCAAGGCCTTTCTTGCCTCCGGTGCAACTGGCGCAACTGGTGACCGTCAGCAGGGCCAATAACAGCCCCGCGACGAGGAGAGGCCAACGGGTGTGCCGCAACGGCTGATCGCCCCGCGTCGTGCCTTCGTGCGGTGTTCGAGCGGGGGAGCGTAGTTTTTGCGATACGTATTGAAAAAATCCCATGTCCATCCGCCGCGCAAACGGCCGGCCTCCCTGCGCGCCGCGTCCCAACACACAGCGCGTTGCGTTCGACTCCAGTGTACCAAAACTATCGGCGCGAACGGAGTGATTTCTTGAAATGCAATTCTTTAATAAATTATTCACATGATTGTGAAATAATTTGCTTGTCAGGTATAATATATAATATTATTAAAGTGTAAATGATATTTTACTTGTATCATTTTTAGCGTCTTTTGCCTTTTAGAATTCGGTAAAGGAGAAAAAATGGACAGTCGCAAATTTCGCAGGGTCATGAGTTCGTTTATTGTGGTGTGGGCATTTCAGGTATTTCTTGTATTTCCGGTGTGTGGGGCGGTTGTCACGGACGGCGACGTGGACGAGTCCCATATAGGCAACACGGGGCCTGGCCACATGTGGATTACCGACGGGTCGGTGTATGGCCCGTCGCAAACCATGATTCTTGGCAACGGCACAGGCAAGGGGGTGTTGACGATCCATGGGCCAGGCTCGACGTGGGATGGTTTGGGCCACAACCTTATCCTGAACGGCAACCGCAGTTGGCTGCATGTGCTCGACGGCGGCACGATGCAGGTCAACGCGATGGAAATTGCCGTTGCCGTCGGCAGCGTGGCGTCGGTGCGTCTTCAGGGCGAGGGGGCGCGTCTGAGCACCGGAACGAAGTGGAGTTTTGACGGCGGCTATGTGAATGTGGGTTCCGCCAATATCAGCAGCGACACCAACGGAGGCAGGGCCATGCTGACGCTGTCGGGCGGCGCGACGTTGGAGACCGGGCGGCTGCGTATCGGCACCAACGGCCGGGTCGGGATCAAGGTCACGGGCGACAACATGCTGACGATGTACGGGTGGTACAATAGTTCCAATAGCGGCAAGTTGCTCCTGATGGCCGACAATACGCTGGCCAGCGGCACGTACAAGCCCATCAAAAGCGTGCTCACGTCGGGAAATACGGGATTCGTGTCGTTTGGCGGTTCCTGGATCAACGACTCGTACGGCGTGGGTCATTTCACCGTCAAGGACGCGCTGACGGCCGAGGCGGGCGAGAAATTTGCGGTGAACTGGGGCGACCGGGCCGTCATTACGGACTCCGCCACCGGGCAGGAGTTGACGTACAGTTCGCAGTGGGCCGTCTATACCTCGCAACTCCAGGTGTCGTTCAGGCCGGTGTCGCAGGCGGACCTCGATCACATCCAGGCCAAGGACGAGACGTACACGGTGTTGGCGGGCTGGTGGCATTCCATCGCGGTGGGCGGCGCCGTCGAAGCTCAGGCCATGTTCACGCTGAACGTCGGCACGGGGCTGGACGTGGAGGAACTGGTGTTCTGGCAGCACCGCGTCTCCGACAACACGTGGGTCAAGTTCTCCCCGGAGGTGTATACGTATGACGACGACGGCACGCTGTCCTTCATCAGCAGCACGCTTCACGACCGGTTCGCTCAGGGCAAGATCCTCTACGACGGTTTCGTGATCACGGGCAGGGACGCGCAACCCATCCCCGAACCGGCGACGATCGCGTTCCTGATGGCCGGGGTGGCCGGCATCGCCCGGAAACGCCTCAGGCAGGGCCATCGCATCTAAAAAGGCCCATTTTTCGGCTGTAGGCTGTAGGTTGATTTTTCTTTGCGAAACATCTGTCGCAGAGGCATGTCTCCTACAGCCTACAGCCTTTTTGCGAAAAAACGCGGAAATTTAGATGCGATGGCCTTGGGCCCTCAGGTGAGTTTCGCCGCCGCGGTGACGTGGATCCAGTAGGCCATAACCGCGGAGAAGCCCCAGAACAGGCCCGTGAGGATGGCGAGGATGCCTGTCAGGCGGCGGAGGGCCGTTGACGCGCACGCCAGGGCGGGCAGGGTGAGCAGGGCGGTTACGCCGGTGGCGATAAATCCCACCGCCGACACGATCGGTGCCTGCGTCAGGCCCGCGTGGAGAATTCGCATGCCGATGACGATACCAGCCAGCCCCGCCACCGCGCCGTATATCGCCACAGGCCAGACGGGCCACCCCTTGCCGATCGCCACCGCCGCGGCCAGGAAGGCCACGCCCAGCAGGACGGTCGGCTCGCCGAATGCGACGTTCGCGAAGGCCAGATTCATGCTCGTCCCGCCCGCCTCCATCGCGCCTCGAACGGGCCAGGTCAGTACCATCGCCGCCCCCGTCACGCCCGCGACGGCCCCCACGGCCCCAAACGCCGGCGCCCAATGCCGTCCCTCGACCGCCCCGGCAGCACAAATCAGCCAACCTCCCAGCACGAACATCCCCGCGGCCATGTTGATGAGCAGGAGCGTAATGTAATCGTTCCAGGGCATGGGACCTCCTTGCGACATCGTAGGCCCTGTTTTCCTACGCCGTTTTCTTGTCACTCCGTGGAGGACTGGGTACACTGAGATAAGTAAGCAGGGATACGGTATGGTCAAAAAACGCGTCTATGTCGAATCGTCGGTGATTAGTTACCTCACCGCCAGGCCGGCCAGTCAACCGGTTCCTCGTCACCGGCAGCGTATCACCGCGGAGTGGTGGTCGGTCCATCATAATTGGGAATGCTTTGTGGCGACGACCGTGCTGGATGAAATCGCTCTGGGCGATCCTGTCGCGGCCTCGCAACGAACGGAAACTGCGCGAGCGCTTCCCGAAATGCCAGTTACGCCCGAAATACGGGCTTTGGCGGTTTTGTTGATCGATCGAAATCTTGTACCGCCGACGTCGGTCGCTGATGCGTACCATTTGGCTGCTGCGGCTTTTCACCGGGCGGATTACCTGGTAACGTGGAATCAGAAACATCTGGACAATCTTGATCTCCGCTCCCGCATTGAAGAGCTGATCCGGGGATGGGGACTGACTCCGGCGAAGGTCATCACGCCGGAACGACTACTGGAGGAAACGATATGAAAAAAAACTATGCCGATATGGACCCGTTGGAAGAGATTCGTGCGATTCGCGAAGAGATCAGCCGTAAATTCAAGACGGCCGAAGCCTATGGTGACTACTTGCAGAAAATATACCCCCTGAATCCGCCGCCGGAACCGCCGCGCAAAGGCCGGCGGGTGTCGACGAAAACCGCCGCCCATGGACGTCCCGCCTTGCGCCGACGAAAGACGACGGCCCACACGTAGTGGCTGGTCATTTTGACCAGCCTGCAGCCTACTCCGTCTCTTTTTTTGCTTGACAATCCGCGTCCGGTCCACTATTTTTTCGAAATTCCGTCGTGGCGAGAGATGCGCCTCCAGCGGTCGTCACGGCGTGGGATGTTGTACGATAACGTGCTGGAGGTCCAAGGATTAACCATGCTACCGACACAAAAGTTGTCCCGAGGCCGTACGCGGTGCCGCCGGGCCCATCAGGCCAAGACGCCCGTGCAGTACGCCGATTGCCCCAAGTGCAATCAGCCTCGGCTGCCTCACGCGGCCTGCACGAATTGCGGTTATGTCCGCCGCGGCCTCAGCCTGAAGACTGAAGAGGAGAAGTAGTTCGATGCGTATCGGCATCGATGCGATGGGCAGCGACGACGCCCCCGGCGTGGAGATTCAGGGCGCCCTGACGGCCCGACCTCTGCTGGGCGGCGAGGACCGTATCGTCCTGATCGGCCCGGAGTCGTTGCTGCGCGAGAAACTCGCCGGCTGCGGCGTCGCCGACTGGGCGGAGTGGATCGAAATCCATCACGCCGGGCAGGTCATCCACATGGACGACTCGCCGGTGGAGGCGCTGCGCGCCAAGCCCGACAGCTCGATCGCCCGCATGGCCCAACTGCACCGCGACGGCACGATCGACGCCTGCATCTCCGCCGGCAACACCGGTGCGTGCGTGGCGGCCGCCCAGATGCGGCTGCGACGCCTGGCCAATGTCCATCGCCCCGGCATCGCGATCATCATGCCGACCTTCCACGGTCCGGTGGCGCTGTGCGACGTGGGCGCGAACGTCGCCTGCAAGCCGCAGCACCTGCACCAGTACGCGGTGATGTCCTCGGTCTACGCGCGGACGATCTGCGGCATCCAGAGTCCCCGTGTTGGCCTGCTCAGCGTGGGCGAGGAAGAGGGCAAGGGCAACGATCTCATCAAACGCACGCACGAGCTAATGAAGGCCGACGCGAGCGTAAATTTCATCGGCAACGTCGAGGGGCGGGACCTGTTCTGCGGCACCTGCGACGTGATGGTGTGCGACGGCTTTGTCGGAAACGTGATCATCAAGCTGGTCGAAGGGATGGCCGAGGGCGTGGTCCGCGGCATGGCGGGCGAGATGGCGGCGGGGTTGCCGCCGGAATTGGCGCCGCAGGCGAAGAAGGCGGCCAAGACCATCATGGGCAAGTACGACTACAACGAATACGGCGGCGCGCCGCTGCTGGGGGTGGACGGCATCTGCATCATCTGTCACGGGTCGAGCAATCACCGGGGCATCATGAACGCGGTGCGGGTGGCCAAGACGTTCTCCACAACCGGCGTCAACGAGCGGATCACCACCCTGCTCGCCGGCGAGTCGAGGTAATCGCATAATGCCCACGGCATTGAGAGCATGTGTAACAGGCCTGGGCATGGCGGTGCCCGCTGGCGTGATGACCAACGACGATTTCGCGAAATTTCTGGACACCAACGACGAGTGGATCACGCAGCGCACAGGGATCAAGAAGCGGCGGATCGTGGGCGAGGGGGAAAGCACGGCCTCGCTGTCGACGGAGGCGGCGAGGCTGGCGTTGGCCGACGCGGGGCTGGAGGCGGGGCAACTGGATTTGATTCTCGTCGCGACGATCAGCCCGGAGATGATTTTTCCCGCGACGGCCTGCTTTGTGCAGGCCAATCTGGGCGTGACGGGCATCCCCGCTTTTGACATTTCCGCCGCGTGCAGCGGCTTTGTGTATGCGCTGACGGTGGGCGCAAAATTCATCGAGAGCGGCATGTATCGCCGCGTGATGGTGATCGGGGCCGAGACGCTCTCGCGGTTCAGCGACTATACCGACCGCGGCAGTTGCATCCTCTTCGGCGACGGCGCGGGTGCTGCCGTGCTCGAAGCCACCGAGGATCTATCCAAAGGTGTGCAGTACAGTTGCCTCTTCGCCGATGGCGCCGGGTGGGACTTCATTCACGTGCCCGCCGGCGGGTCGCGGCAGATCGCCTCGGCGGAGACGGTCGCCCAGCGGCTGCACTACATCAAAATGAAGGGTCGCGACGTGTATAAATTCGCCGTCGACAAAATGCAGTGGCTGTTGGAGGACTGCATGAAGGCCTGCAACCTGAGCGTCGACGACGTGGATCTGGTCGTGCCCCATCAGGTCAACAGCCGGATCATTGAATCGGCGACGCAGAAACTCTCGTTCCCGCCGGAGAAGGTGTACGTGAACATCGACAAGTACGGCAACACGTCGGCGGCGTCGATTCCGATGGCGATGGTGGAGGCCCGGCAGGAGGGGAAAATCAAGCCCGGCTCGACGGTGGTGATGGTTGCCTTCGGCGCGGGCTTGACGTGGGCCGGGGCCGTGGTGAGGATGTAATGACGATGAAAACCGCATTCATATTTCCAGGCCAGGGCGCGCAGGCCGTGGGCATGGGCAAAGACCTGTACGAGGCCCTCGCCGCCGCCCGCGCGGTGTTCGATCAGGCCGAGGTCATCACGGGCCTGCCGATCAAACGACTTTGTTTTGAAGGTCCCGAGGAAGAGCTTAACCGGACGGACAACGCTCAGCCGGCAATTTTTACGGTGTCGGCGGCGCTGCTGGCGTGCCTGGACAGCCTGCTGGAGCCGGAAAAGGCGGCGGCGTTTCGGCCGGCGTTCATGGCCGGGCTGAGTTTGGGCGAGTATTCCGCCTTGTACGCGGCGGATTGCATCGACTTCTCCGACGCATTGCGGCTGGTGCAGCTTCGCGGGGCGGCCATGCAAAAGGCAGCCACCGCCGTCCGCTCGGGCATGGTGGCGGTCATGGGCCTGGATGAGGCGAAAGTGAACGAATTGTGCCAGGCTGCCGCCCAGGGCGAGCCGTTGGTGGCGGCGAATTTCAACGCGCCCGGGCAGATTGTCGTCAGCGGAACGCAGGCGGCCTGCGAACGGGCGGCGGAAATGGCCAAGGATTTTGGCGCCAGCGGAGCGACGGTGCTCAACGTCGCCGGGGCGTTCCACAGCCCGATCATGGCCCCGGCCGCCGACGAACTGGGCCGGGCGCTCGACGGCGTGTCGTTCCGCGCTCCGGGCAGCGGCGGCAGCATCCCATGCGGCGAGAACGACCTATACAAAGCCGGCGCGAAACTTCCCTTTGCGACCGCCCAGACAGAAATTATCTCCAACGTCGAGGCCGCCCCGTACGGCTGCCTCTGCCGCGCCAAACCACTGCTCATGACGCAGCTTACCGGCGGTGTCCGCTGGCAGCAGAGCATGGAATTCCTGATTGCCCAGGGCGTCGAGACATTCTACGAAATTGGCCCCGGCCGCGTGCTCGCGGGCCTGATGCGGCGAATCCACCGCAAGGCCGAGGTCGTCACGATCAACAGCAGGGAATCGCTGGAAAAACGTATTGAATCGAATAAATCGTAGCACGGGCGTCCCGCCCGTGAGTCACATGGGCGTCTCGCCCATGTAACATGGCCTTGGAAGAAACGGTTTGAAGTCGGTGTGGGTGGCGGCGTTTTTTGATACGATGCGCCCGCAAACCTCGCCACGGGCAAGATGCCCGTGGGACGCATGGGCGAGACGCCCATGCTACGAAAGGAGACATCATGGCAGACAAACACAGTGAAAAAGTGGCGATTGTGACGGGCGGCGCCCGCGGGATCGGACGTGAGATCGTTCGCGAGTTGCTGGCGGCGGGCATGACCGTGGTGGCGGTGGACCTTCGCGAGGACCTGCTGGCCGAACTGCCCGCGGCGCTGGGCAATCCGGGCGACAGACTTCAGACGGCCGCCTGTGACGTGACCGACGGCGAGAAATTTCCGAAGGTCATCGAAGACGTCGCCGACAAATTTGGCCGACTGGACGTGCTGGTCAACAACGCCGGCATCACGCGCGACAACATCGTGTTGATGCTCACCGACGACGACTGGGACCTGGTGATGAAGGTTAACCTCAAGAGCGCGTTCATCGGCACGCGGGCGGCCGGCAAGATCATGATGCGTCAGCGCAGCGGCAGCATCATTTTCATGAGCAGCTACAGCGGGTTGGAAGGCAACCGCGGGCAGGCGAATTACGCCGCGTCGAAGGCGGGCATGCTCGGGCTGATGAAGTCCGCCGCCAAGGAACTGGCCAAACGCAACGTGCGATGCAACGCGGTCTGCCCTGGCTTCATCCAGACGGAAATGACCGACGTGCTGCCGCAGCAGGCCAAGGACATGGCCTTGGAGCAGATTCCGATGCAACGGTTTGGCAAGCCGCAGGACATCGCGCAGGCGGTGGCCTTCCTGGCCGGCGACGCCAGCCAGTACGTCACAGGCCAGACGCTCAGCGTCGACGGCGGCATGCATACGTAAACGGCAGCCAATAGCCAGTAGGTAGGGAACGGTATTGACGAAAAGGTAGCGAAAGCGGGAACTGGCGAAAAAGTAATATCGATCAGGATCGTGTGATTTACGGCAGGATTTTCCATACCTGATGGCTATTGGCTACTGGCTATTGGCTGGTTTTTTTGACTTGCGTGCCGTGCGGTGTTTCGCTATAGTACCGCGTCTTTGGCGGATGTGTTATGAACGCGTAGTGTCGTGGCCGAAAGAAAACAGGCCATTTTGTGATGTTTTTCAGGATGTAGACGAAAACCCCTATGGAGAGGTTAGTATGGCTGACGAGATTCAAGACAAGGTTATCGAGATCGTGAGCGAGCAGATGGGCGTGGACAAGGGCGAGATCACTCGCGAAACGTCGTTTGTCAACGACCTCAACGCCGACTCGTTGGACACGGTCGAGTTGGTTATGGAGTTCGAGGACGAGTTCGAGTTGTCGATCCCCGATGAAGAGGCCGAGAAAATCCAAACGGTCGGCCAGGCCATCGACTATATCAAAGAACACAGCACCAAGGCGTAGGGAAACTTCATGGCAAAACGCCGCGTAGTCGTGACAGGCTTGGGGACCGTCAACCCCATGGGCCACACCGTGGACGAGTTCTGGTCCGCGCTGATGGCCGGCCGGAGCGGGATCCGCCGCATCCAGCGGTTCGGTACCGCTGCGTTTACGTCGAAGATTGGCGGCGAGGTCCTCAACTGGGAGATGCCCGGCAGCGACCTCCTCGACGCTCGCGAAGGCAAACGCATGGACCGGTTCTGCCAGTTCGCGGTCGTCTGCGCGATCGAAGCCGTTCGCGACAGCGGGATCGAGTTCGCCAAAGAAGACGTCGATCGCTGCGGCGTGATTTACGGCAGCGGCATCGGCGGGCTTCAGGAGCTCGAGGATCAGCACACGCGCATGATGGAAAAAGGCCCGTCCCGCGTGAGCCCGTTCACCGTGCCCAAACTGATGGCCAACGCCGCCTGCGGGACCATTTCCATCATCTGGAAGCTTCGAGGCCCCAACCAGGCGGTGGTGACGGCGTGTGCGTCGGCGGGTAATTCCATCGGCGAAGCCCTGCGGTGCATCCAGCGGGACGAGTGCGACGTCATGATCACCGGCGGCAGCGAGGCGGCCTTGACGCAGATCGGCTTGGCGAGTTTCTGTGCCCTCCGAGGCCTGTCCACCCGCAACGACGATCCCGAACGCGCCAGCCGTCCCTGGGACAAGGACCGCGACGGGTTCCTGCTTTCCGAAGGCGCCGGCGCGTTGGTGCTGGAAGAGCTTGACCACGCCAAGGCCCGCGGCGCGAGGATCTACGCCGAGCTGATCGGCTACGGGTCCAGCGGCGACGGCTATCACATTACCGCCCCCGACCCCGACGGCAACGGCGCGGTGCTGGCGATGCGGCGATCGCTCAAGGACGCCGAACTCGCCCCCGAGCAGGTGCAGTACGTCAACGCGCACGGCACGAGCACGGAACTGGGCGACCTGGCCGAGACGAAGGCCATCAAAAAGGCCTTCGGCGCGTATGCCACGAACGGCCTGATGGTCTCCTCCACCAAGAGCGCCCACGGCCATCTGCTTGGCGCCAGCGGCGCGGTGGAAGCGATTGTCTGCCTCAAGTCGTTGGTCGACGGCGTGATTCCGGCGACGTTCAATCTGGACAATCCTTCGGACGACTGCGATCTGGACTATGTGCCCAAAACGCATCGCCAGGACAAAGTGGACGTGATGCTGTCCAACAGTTTCGGCTTCGGCGGGCACAACGCCTGTTTGATTTTCAAGCGGTTTAACGGTTAGTGAGATATTGCCAACAACGGCAGGGAGAAGGATTCAGTGGCTCATTCGCTTTCGGCTCAGAAGCGGGATCGTCAGAATGCCAAACGTCACGGGCGTAACCAGTGGCGTAAGGCGCAGGTCAAGACGGCGGTGAAGGCTTTGGAAAAGGCCATTCACGACGGCAAGAAGGAAGAAGCCTCCACGCTGCTCAGCGAGGCCTACCGCAAGCTCGACCGCGTCGCCGATCGCGGCACGCTGCACAAAAAGACCGCCTCCCGCAAAAAGTCCCGCCTGGCCAAACGTCTCAACAAGATGACCGCCAAGGCGTAGGCCGAGACTGTTAGGCTGTTAGACTATTAGACTGTTAGGCGCAGGCTCATGGATCATTAGGCCTAATGTTTCATAAGCCTGCGCCTAACAGTCTAATAGTCTAACAGCCTATGAGTAATCGTTTCGTCAGCCGGGCGGGGGAGAAGTTGCAGGGGGCGCTGGATGCCTTTGGCGTTCGCGTCGCCGGGCGGGTGTGCGCGGATTTCGGGTGTAACGTCGGCGGGTTCACTGATTGCCTTCTCCAAGCCGGGGCCGCCAAAGTGTTCGCCATCGACACCGGCTACGGCGAATTGGCCTGGACGCTCCGCAAGGATCCTCGTGTGGCCGTGATGGAACGCACCAACGCCCTCTACTGCGACGTGGCGGAGACGGTCGATCTCGTCACCATCGACGTCGCGTGGACGCCCCAACGGCTTGCCGTTCCGGCGGCGCTTCGTTGGTTGAAACCGTGCCCGGAAAGTGCCGATTCGCCGCTCGACGGTCCGCTGGTCATTTCGTTGATCAAGCCGCACTACGAGGCCGAGAAATTTCTCGGAAAAAAACCGCGTGACGTTTTAAACCCCGCGCAAACCGCCGACATCGCCGGCCGCGTCTGCGACGAACTGACGCAAACCTTCCCCTGCCGCATCCTTGGCCTGACGCCAAGCTCCATCCTTGGCAAAGGCGGCAACCGCGAGTATCTCGCGCTGATCGCGCCGGCGTAGAACGTCGGAATGTTGCCGAAATGTTTTCACTGGCTCGCCGTTTTGCGCTGTAGAACGTTGTGTACGAACAAACGTTTTGTAGTTCACAAAATTCTACAGCGCAAACCGGCGAGCCAGTGAAAACAGGTAGACGTTATTCCTCGTTGTCCTTACGAATGATCACCCGCGTGCCTTCGGGAAGTTTTTCGTGGTCGTTGGCGGGCAGTTTCGGATTCAGGCGGCGGAGGTCTTCGGTGTACGTTTTGCGAATTTCGATTCGCCGGTCGATGAGTTCCGGGGTGGGGTCCGGCGGGGCCTCTTCGTCGTCGGCTGGCCACCAGTTGGTGTTCTCGCCATGCCAGTCGCTCATCCAGACGGCCAGGCGATAAACGATTGTTCCCAGCGTGTCGCCTTCCTCCGCCTGGATGTACTCGGAATCCGACCACGCCACCTCCGCCGGCAGACCGTCGTCCGCGACGTCGAGCGTCGCGTCGCGGCAGGTGACCAGGTTGGGCGGGCGGAGGGGGTCTTCGTTGACGTAGCACCAGCGGTCCCGGCGGACAAAGGCAACGACAGGCCTGACGGGGTCGCCTTTCCACTGCACGCACGCCTGATTGAACACGTTGCTGTACATACAAAATGTGACGTGCGTTCATGCTACGTTTGCGTGGGTTCTTATTCAAGTCGCTTAGTGAAACGCTCGACGTAACGGGTGGTGCAGTGTGTGCGTTTGCGTGTTTTGCGCGGGCGTTGTAGCGGCTGGCTGATGGATTTTCATGGCTTATTTCAGTCGGTGGCTGATTTGGTCGATTTTTTTGGTGAGCGAGGCTGTGTGGGCTTCGCGGGAGATGCGGACCATGAAACAAACCCGATTTGTGACGGCCCAGGCGAGGCGGCTGTTCGCGGAGTTGAAGCGCGATCGTCGTCGGCTTGCGGTGGTGGCCGTGCTGCTGGCGGTCGGGATTGTGGTTGCGGTTCGCGCGATGATTCTCGTGGGCGGGCCTGTGTCGGCGCAGGCGGCCTCCAAACGTCCCGCGGCCGCCAAGTCGATTGCCGCCGCCGAATCGCAATCCCATCCGACCACGGCCGAGCGGGCGGAATATATCAGCGGCATCAATCGCAATCTGACGCGTGATCTGTTCCAGCCGAACGAAAAGTTTTTCCCCATTCCTCCCGCGCCCACGCCGCGCGTGAAGGAATCGCCGGTGGTGATGACCACGACGGCGCCTTCGGAGGACGTGCACCAGGAAGTCCTGCGTCGGCACACTCTCGCCGAAGCCAGGGCGTTGAAATTGCACAGCACGATGTCCGGTTCGCGGACGGTGGCGAGCGTCAATGATCAGATGCTCTCCGTCGGCGACCAGATTGCCGGTTTTCGGGTGACGGACATTCAGTCCGGCAGCTGCACCGTGGAGAAGAACGGTGTGTCCGTGTTGTTGACGATCGAGTAGTGCGTTGCCATTGCGTGCGACGACAAAACTTTACCCGGTTGCCCTGGAGGCGACCACCAGTTCAAGGAGAACTAGGATGCATAAGCAATCACGCCCATGGCGATGGGGAATGTTGGCAATGATCGTCATTGTGTTGACGATCACAACTGTGGCCGCTCAGCAGGTGGCCACGCCCGAGCAGGCCGAGGAGGCCGCTCCCGCTGTCGCCGCCGACCCCGTCGCTCCCATTGATGAAGAAGCCGACACGCCCGAATCGCCCGACGCGGTCTCCACCGAACCGATCGCGCCGGATAACGGGACCGACTACGCGACGGAACGGCCTGGCGTGTTCCGCGAGATCCACTTCCGCGACGCGAGCCTGCGTCAGGTGTTCCAGTTGCTCTCGAGCGAGGGGCAAAAGAACATCGTCGCCACGAAGGAAGTCACCGGCAAGGTGACGGCCGACCTGTACGGCGTGACGTTCCAGGAAGCCCTCGACGCGGTGGTGAAGTCCGCCGGCTACGTGTATGAAGTGGACGGTAACTTCATCTACGTCATGACGGTCGAGCAGCAGCGAAAAGCCAACGAGGCCAAGCGCCAGTTGACGGTCGGGACGTTCCGCCTGGCGTATCTGACGGCGGCGGACGCGAAGGTTTTGATCGCGCCGGCGCTGTCGCGAGACGGCATGGTCGCGGTGACGCCCTCGTCGACGACGGGCATCTCGACGTCGAAGACCGATGGCGGCGGCAACACGTACTCCCAGGACGACGTGCTGGTGGTGCGCGATTACAACGAGAACATCATCGCGGTGGAGAGCATCCTTCGCGAGCTGGATGTCAAGCCCGAACAGGTGATGATCGAGGCCACCATTCTCCGTGCGAGGCTGCTGGAAGGCATGGATCTGGGCATCGACTTCAACGTGCTGGCTGGCGTGAACGTCCATACCATGGGCACGAAGGACACCTGGGGCGACTTCCGCACCAACTTCACCAGCGCGGTGCCGTCCGGCGGCCTGTCCGTGGGGTTCTTCAGCAACAACGTGGACATGTTCCTGCGGGCACTGGAATCCATCACGGACACGACGGTGTTGGCCAATCCCAAGCTGCTGGTGGTCAACAAGCAGCGCGGCGAGGTGATGGTCGGTAAACGTGACGGCTACCTGACCACGGTGACTACGCAGACCGCGACCACGCAGTCGGTGCAGTTCCTGGAAACCGGTACTCGCCTGATCGTCCGTCCCTTCATCGGGCGTGACGGCTACGTGCGGATGGAGATTCACCCCGAAGATTCGTCCGGTAGCGTGAGCCTGGTCGGCACGAGCGCGTTGCCGAATGAACAGACGACGGAAGTCACCAGTAACGTGCTCGTCCGCGACGGCCACACCATCGTCATCGGCGGTCTCTTCCGCGAAAGCACGGAGACAGGCCGAGGCCAGATCCCCCTGCTGGGCGACATTCCGTTCCTCGGCGCGGCCTTCCGCAACACCAAAGACCGGTCCGAACGCGAAGAGGTCATCATCCTGATCACGCCGCGCATCATCCGTCAGGAAGTCGATGAGGCCACCAGCGCCCAGATCGCCGACGACATCGAACGCATGCGTGTTGGCGCCCGCAACGGGATGCAGTGGTTCGGCCGACCCAAGCTCGCGCAGACGTACCTCCGCTGGGCCAAAGAAGCCATCGCCCAGGGCAAAACCGACAAGGCGCTCTGCCACCTGGACATGGCCCTGAACCTCCAGCCGCGAATGATCGAGGCCATTCACCTCAAGGAACGCATCAAGGATCGCGCGTACTGGGCAAGGCAGGATCGCCCCTCGACGGCCCGGATCGTCATCCAGCAGATGATGATGCAGGATCTGGGCATGCCGGTGGAACTCATCATCACGCCGTGCAAACCCAGGGACGTCGCGAAGATCGACCCGGGCATTCAGGCGGAGATGAACCTCATGCCCCGCGAGTGGCTGGCGATTGAGGAACAGGTCCGGTGTTCGGTGAAATCCTGCAAACAAATTAAGGACGAAGCCAAGAACGCCGATGAGGAGACTGAACTCCTTGAAAGCCCGAGCGATCAGGCCGTCAGGGAAGAATCCGAGGCGTTGGATCTGCCGATGGAAGACTAGCTGAAATCGGGACGCAAGCCCCCAGCCTTCACGGGCTGGGGGCTGGTCCCGTGAAACGTAGAGTCGCAATGATTGATCGTGGCGGGCAAGAGGCCTCTACCACAAGAAGCCTGGAGGGCTGCCTTCCGACAGTGTTGGAAGAATCATCAAGGACGAAGCGGCGGCACAGAGTCGCCCGCAAATAAGGAGTCTGCATTATGACGACGAAGACAACGGCGCGGTTGGCGTGGATTCTGGTTGTTGGCATGATCATTTCTGTCGGCTGCGGCGGTCCGCAGGACGTTTCCAAGCAGCAGGTCAAGGCACAGTGGGACCAGTCGCGGGCCACCATGTTGTACAGCGTGGCGTCGGAGCATCTCCGCGTGGGTCAACTGGATCAGGCCTTTATCAAGACCCGCGAAGCGCTGGCGCTGGCGCCCGAATTCCATCCCGCGAGCATTCTGCTGGGCAAAGTGCTCATCGAGCAGGGTAATTACGCCGACGCGATCACGGTGTTGGCGACGGTGTGCGAAAAGCTGCCCCAGGCGGCCGAGCCGGTCTATCTGCTGGGCGTGGCGCAGGAGAAGATGCGGCAGTACGATTCGGCGCTGGTGAGTTATCGCAAGGCATACATGCTGGACAACAGTCGGCTTGACGCGGTGAACGCGGCCGCCGAAGTGCTGATGCTTACCGATCGCGTCGAGGCCGCCAAATCGCTGATTGACGACACGATCGCGCGGGCGGGCAACGAGCCGGCCATGTACGAGACGGCTGGGCGAATCGCCATGATGCGGCAGGATTACGTTGCGGCCGAGCGGTATTTCCAGGATGCGCACGATCTGGATTTCAACAATGTTCGCTATCGTGAGTTACTGGGCGAAGCGCAGTTCCTGTCGGGCGATTACGCGGAGGCGGTCCAGACGTTCACGCATCTGCTGGCCATCAAGGACTACCGCGCCGGCGCGACGACGTACGCGATGCTGGGCGATTCGTTCATGGCCGTCGGTCGGCATGTCGACGCCCGCAACGCGTATCTGAAGTCGACCGAGGTGAATCCGAATTCATCGGGCGCGTGGGTGAACCTGGCGCAGGCGTCGCTGGCGCTGGGCGACGACGAGCGTGCGATGCGGTCGGCCCGGTCGGCGCTGTCGATCGACGCCAACAATGTCGACGCGACGTTGGTGCTCGGCTACGCGATGCTTCGCAACGGCAAGCTTACCGACGCGACGGAGATCCTCAGCAAGGCGGTGGCTCGCCACGGCGACCACGTGCAACTCCAACTCGTGCTCGGACGCTGCCACCAACTGGCCGGCAAAACGGAGTTGGCCCAGGCATGCTACAATAAAGCCCTGGCCATCGAACCGGACAATCTGCTCGCCCGCGAACTGCTTCGCACAACGAGCGAATCCGAAACGCAACGGATTGTGATTATTCACAACTAACGAATACAAGGTTGTTAGACTGTTAGGCTGTTAGACTGTTAGGGAGAGGCTGATGAAGCATTAGGCCAAATGATTCATAAGCCTGCGCCTAACAGTCTAATAGTCTAACAGTCTAACAGCCTTCTCATTATGACTACCGCCAAACGACTGGGATTAACGACGATCGCCCTGATTTCCCTGGGCGCCAGCGCCGCGTACTACGCGACGCTGATGGCGCTTCAGGGCAGGCCGATGGCGTCGGGATTGAACTTCCTGGTCTTTGCCCTGGTGGCCGCCCTGGCGACGCTCGTGCTCCTGGTCTTCTGGCGGGCGCTGCATTTGTCGGTCCGGTCGGTCGGCAAGCAGTTGGAGAGGATGGCCGACAGCCGGCAAATCGGGCTGGTGATGGTCGAGAAGAACAACGAACTGACGCGAATCACGCGGCCGTTGAATGAGTATCTCACCATGCTCATGGGGCAGATGGACGCCCTGCGGAGCGAAAACCGCGAGCTACAAATCCAGTCGCGCATCGCGTCGGCGGAGAAGAATCACACCGAGGCGATTATCTTTTCGATTTCCGACGCCGTGATCGTCACCAACCGCTTCGACGAACTGGTGCTCGCCAACGAGTCGGCCGAGCGGCTGCTGGGATTCAAATTCGCCACCAGTCTGCGGAAGAACATTGACGGCATCCTCTCCGACAACACGCTGGTGCGGCTGATTCGCGAGACCCGCAGCCACGGCGGCAGCACGCTCGCCAAGACGCGAAAAGTGGTCGAGCACACCATCGACGAGAAAGGCTCGCCGCGGGTGTTCACGATCATTCTTTCGTGCGTGATGGCCGCCAACGACGAGGTCAGCGGCGTGGTGGCGGTGCTTCACGACGTGACGCGCGAGAAGGAAGTCGCCCGGCTGAAATCCGAATTCGTCTCGCACGTCTCGCACGAATTCAAAACGCCGCTGGCGTCCATCAAGGCATACGTGGAGATGCTCGTCGACGGCGAAGCCCACGACGAGAACACGCGGCAGGAGTTCTACGACATCATCCAGAGCGAGACCAATCGTCTGCATCGGCTGATCGAGAACATCCTCAACATTTCGCGAATCGAAAGCGGCGTGGTCAAGGTTGTCAAGGAGCCGCTGAGTCTCACTGCCATCGTCAAGCAGGTCATCGACGTCGTGCAGCCGCAGGCCAAGGCGAAGAATCAACGGCTCGTCGAGCGGCTCGCGCCGGTCTATTACCAGGTGGAGGCCGACCACGACATGATTCACCAGGCCGTACTGAACCTGCTGTCCAACGCGATCAAGTACACGCCCGAGGGCGGGACGATCACGATGGGCGTGACGGTGGACGAGCGTCGCGACATCGCCGTGTGCGACATCACCGACAACGGCGCGGGCATCCCGCCCGACGACCTGCCCCACATCTTCGACAAATTCTACCGCGTCCGCGCGAACTACAAACTCGCCAAAGGCACCGGCCTGGGGCTGGCGCTGGTCAAACACATCATCGAAACGATTCACGGCGGCAAGTTAACCGTCACCAGCAAAGTCGGCCGAGGCAGCACGTTCAGCTTCGAACTGCCCG
Organism: Phycisphaerae bacterium; assembly: GCA_009783465.1. Classification (GTDB taxonomy): domain Bacteria; phylum Planctomycetota; class Phycisphaerae; order SM23-33; family SM23-33; genus WRDM01. The sequence continues at coordinate 47,515 of WRDM01000017.1, forward strand.
TGCTGCGGTAGGCGGGGCGGGTGTTTTTTTACCACAGAGACACAGAGAATTCACAGAGTGGCACAAGGTATTCGCGAGATTGTTCGCGATGGTTCTGCCTTTTTGCGTTGCAGAACGTTGAAAACAAATAGATTGGCCTCCCCAGCCTCACACGGCAGTCGCCGGCACGCAGCCCCAACGGGGCGTTTTGGGTAGCCCAGGGTGAGCGGTACGCCGCGAACCCTGGGGACAAGTGTTTTGGGAATTCTTTTATCGTGCCTGACGCCACTGGCCGCATGTCACACTATCGCATGGAGTCGGCATCGAACGACATGCCATTCCCATGTGCGCGTCGTTCGAAGTCGTGTTTCCGTGACGGTGCGACCTCGGCCAGTGGCGTCAGGCATGATTTTGTTGAGGAAAAGCCGCTATTCCCAGGGTTCGCGGAGTACCGCTCACCCTGGGCTACCCAAGGCGCCCCTGCCGGGGCGAAGAGTTCTGTCAGGTTTTCATCGCCCGGCCAATATAATCGAGCAAATCGGTCGCGATCAGCGACGTTTCGCCAACGTCTTTGGCGGCGAGGTCGGCGGCGAGGCCGTGGGTGTGGGTGGCCAGGACGGCGGCGTCGAAGGGGGGCATGCCCTGGGCGATCAGGGCGGCGAGCAGGCCCGTGAGGACGTCGCCGCTTCCGCCGGTGGCGAGGCCTGGGTTGCCGGTGCGGTTGACGTACAGGCGTCGACCGTCGGTGACGACGGTGGAGGCGCCTTTGAGCACAAGCACGAGCTCTGCTCCGCTAAGGCTACGCAGGGTGGACTCGCCCGCGTTCAGCCATCGGTTGACGGCGGCTAGTGCGTGCCTCACGCGGTCGGTTTGCACGTCGTGGGTTGTGGCGTGAGTCAGCCGGGCGAATTCGCCGGGGTGCGGCGTGAGAATCATTGTGCCACGGCGGCGTGCGGGCCAGTCGCCCAGGGCGGCGAGGTTGTTCAGGCCGTCGGCGTCGAGAACGACAGGCCGTGGCCTCTCGACGGCGGCCTGCTCGATGACGGCCTGCACCAGCCGCTGCTGCGGCGTGCCCACTCCCATTCCCGGCCCGACGGCCAACACGGTGCCGCGCGCGTGCGTGACTTGCCGCACCGCCTCGGGCGTGAGCGTGCCGTGGGCGTCGACGGCCAGGGGAATCGTCATTGCGCACGGCGCGAGCGTCGCGACAATCGGTTGCACGGTGGCGGGCGTCGCCGCCGTCACCAGCCCCGCGCCGCCTCGCAACGCCCCGTTGGCGCACAGCCCGCACGCGCCGGCCATGCCCGCTGATCCGCCGACGACGAGCACGTGACCGAAGTCGCCTTTGTGACTGGCGGGTTTTCGTTTGGGCAGCGTGGGAATTATCGTGACAAGCGTGACGTTCGGCGGAAGGTTCGATTTGTCTGTGCGATGATCCCGCGCGTCCAGCGTCAATTTGACATAATGTTCCCGCGTCGGCAGGCCTTGGATGTTCAGTTTTTTTCGGACGTTTTCGATGGTCGTTTCGTCGGGGCCTTCGATTTCGACGAACGTGCCGATGCCCGGCAGCGTGTCGAGTTCGACGGTGCATCGGCCTAGCCGCCAGGACTCGCGTCGTTTTTCGACAGTGACGGTCGGCGCCAGTCCGGCGGCGGCCAACACGCGGTCGACGATGGCGTCGTCGTCCACGCGGGCCTGCGTTTCGGGGCGGGATTTGAGTTTCGCGTCGGCCCGCACGGGGCCTTTGAAGGTCAGCAGCGGCCGGGCGTCGACGGCGGCGCCGGCGGCGGATTTTAGCACCTTTGTCAGCCGGATGCGAACGCCGATGTCGCCGGCAAGCAGGCGGCGGTCGTCGCTGTCGAAGTAGCGGTCGGTCTGCACGACCGTGCCGCAAAACACACCGCCGGCCTGCCGCAGCGCGCGGCGCGCGGGAGCCAACGACGCGACCTTAATCTTGGCCTCGATCTCGTGCGCCGCCGGGCGGCTGGTCGTCTCGCGGCGGTTTTTCCGGCTCGTCTTTTTGGCCATCGGAGTCCTCCGATTCGTTTTTGTCCTCGGCCGATTTTCCCCAGCCGAACACGTGCAGGGAGAGCACCGCCCGCGATCGGACGGCGTTGAACACGGTGTTATTGAAGGCCGACAGCAGCGCCCGGACGCTCCGCGCGTGCGGGTCGGGCATGCCGATCAGCCAGACGATCGCCAGCAGCCGGACGACGATCGAGACGATGAACGTGATGTGGAAACTCGTCCAGAGCATCGGGCCGTAATCGAGCAGAATGTGCTTGCCGTCGCCGAAGACCTGGGCAGCCACGCCGCCGAGATAGCCTCCCAGCGCCCCGAACATCGCGACGAGCACACCGCCGGCGGCGACCATTCGGCTGCGGCCTTGCCCGTCGGAAAAACTCAACATGACGCCCAACTGCGCCAGGTTCACGCCCGACCAGCTCGCGCCGCTGACCACCCACGCGCAGGCGACGTAGAAGTACGCGCCCACGGGCCAGGCGGGGTCGATCTCGCCGGCGACGGCTTCGACGATCCACGCGACAAAGCCGGGGCAGGGCGTGTCGGGACGCACGAACAGCCACGGCAGCAGCGACAGCGACGCGCCCACCGTGGCGATCATCAAAATCGGCCGGCGGCCGAAGCGGTCGATCAGCCGACCCCAGACCGGCGAGGCGGCCATGTCCGCCAGCGGCGGAATCACCATGAACAACAGGTTCACCGCCAACTGGTTGAAGCCAAGCCCCTGTCCGTGGTTCATCGAATGCTGCCAGAAAAACATGCCCGAAAAGGTGATGCTCATGGCCATCGTGGCGGCGTACGCGACGTAGTGACGGAAGACGCGTTCCTTGAGCGGGTCGTAGAGCATGTATTTGAGGTAGGGGAAAAAGCGTCGCTGGGGCGCGATCGGCGCGGGCGTTTTTCGCGGCGGCAGCACGTCGCGCACGCGGCGGAAGCCGATGATGTCGCGCACGCCGAACAAGGCCGCCACCATGAACAGCCCGCAGACGACGTACATCGTCACGCGCGTTTTGGCGTCGTCGCTGGCCTGGTCGACGGGGGGCATGTGTTGTCCCACCCAGCCGGCCACGGTGGAGACGATTTTCCAGTTGTGGTCCAGCAGCAGGCCGATCACCACGATGGTGATAATCATGACGAGTTGGCTCATGCGGGTGCGGAAGGCGAAATATCGGCCTCGGATTCGCCGCGGGATGAGGTCGCCCATCCAGGTCAGCCAGGCGGGGCGTGCGATGGACTCCAGCAGCCAGCTCAGCAGGAGCAGGCCCAGGATGAGGTAAATGGTGAGTTTTTCGCCCCAGGGCAGGATCAGCGCGACGATGGGGATGGGGATCCACATCAGGCGGTGAATCGTGCCGCAATGGATGAATTGATATTTCCGCAGCCCGGTGCGTTCGATGATGACGGCGGCGAGCAGTTGCGTGAACGTCGCGACGAACGGGATGGCCGCCATCAGGCCGAATTCGAGGGACGAAAAACCGATCGTCTTGGCGAAGACCTGCACGGGGCTGGAATTGACAATGGCAAACCAGACGACGCCGTACATCCACGCGACGGTCACGATCCGCATATTGCGTCGCAACTCAGGCCCGCGAACGCTCAGGGCCGGCAACTCATCGTACGTTTTGCTGCGCCAGGACATTTTGATTCCATTACGGCGGCGGTTTCCGTGCGGCCTCCATGCACGCATCGGCAACGAAACCGCATTGTATGAACACTCGCCGGGAAAACAAGGGCGAGCGAAAGCGACGCAGGGCCATCGCATTCTCGTGGCGTGGGCATCTTGCCCGCGTGTCTCGCGGGCGCGAGCGCCCGCGTCCGGCGGTGAAACGCCTTGGTTTTTGCATGAGATCAGCCGTGTGGAACAGTCCGCGAGGGCAAGATGCCCTCGCCACACGC
>WRDM01000018.1 GCA_009783465.1 Phycisphaerae bacterium
GACTGTTAGACTGTTAGGGAGAGGTTTATGAAAAATTTGGCCAAATCCTACATAAGCCTGCGCCTAACAGTCTAACAGCCTAAAAGCCTAACAGTCTCTTTGCGAAAAAACGGACGGATTTAGGTGCGATTGCCCTGCTGATCGACGCTTCCTGTCTTACTTTTTTCATGATGTGTGGTAGAATCTCCCGTAGAGATTCGTCTCCGTCGCGGGACCCGGGTGGTCCGGGATCGCCGGGGTACTTCTCTAGAGATAGGAGCAAAGATGCTTGGCAATACGTTTGGGCGGATTTTTCAGGTGACGTGCTGTGGGGAGTCCTACGGCTGGCGGATGACGGCCGAGGACACGGGCCGATGGGGCGGGGCGCTGTTGACGATCGTCAACGGCGTGCCGCCGGGACTGAAACTCGACATGGCGAAGATTCAATACGAGTTGGACAAGCGCCGCCCCGGGCAAAGCAAAATCGACTCGCCTCGCCTCGAAACCGACCGCGTGGAAGCCGTCAGCGGCCTTCAGGAAGGCATCACGACCGGCGCGCCGGTGGGGCTGATCGTCCGCAACGTCGACACGCACGACATCCATGTCGAACAGTACAGGCAGGTCAAGGACGTCATCCGTCCCGGCCACGCGGAGCTGCCGTTTTTCTACCGGTACGGTGAGCACGGCGACTGGTGCGGCGCGGGCCGGGCGAGCGGCCGCGAGACCGTCGGCCGCGTCGCGGGCGGCGCGGTGGCCAAGCAGATCCTCGCGCGCGAGGGCATCGAGGTGCTCGCGCACGTGATCGAAAGCCACGGCATCAAGGGCCGCTCCGTGACCGAGGGCACGATGACCTTCGAGGAGGTCAAGGCCAATTACCGCAAAAACGACCTGAACTGCTGCGATCTGGAGCAGGGGCCGAAAATGATCGAGGATCTGCTGAAGGTCCGCGAGGACGGCGACACGGCGGGCGGGGCGATCGAGATTATCGCCCGCGGCGTGCCGGCGGGGCTGGGCGAGCCGGTATTCGACAAGCTCAAAGCCACCCTCGCGCACGCCCTGTGCAGTGTGGGCGCGATGACGGGCCTGGAGTTCGGCGCCGGCTGGGACGCCGCCCGTCTTCTGGGCAGCGAATGGAACGACGCGCCGTTCCTCGATAACGGCCGCGTGCGGTTCCACACCAACCGGGCCGGCGGCTTCCTGGGCGGCTACAGCACGGGCGAGGATCTGGTCATGCGAGTGATCGTCAAGGCGACGCCCACGATCTCCAAGCCGCAGCGGACCGTCGACATGATGACGATGGAAGAAAAACAACTCGAAGCCATCACCCGCCGCGACATCACCCTGCTGTCCCGCTGGTACCCCGTGGGCGAGTCGATGACCGCCATTGCCATCCTCGACGCCCTGTTCATGGCCCGCGCCTGGTACGGCGTCGCCGGCCTGGATCCGAAATGGCAGGAACTCACCTCGCCACGGAAGAAAGGCGAGTACACCGTGTAATTCCGTCGCGAATTATGCGGGGATCATGAGAAGTGATGCGAATATGGCTTGCCTCTTTGCGCTGTAGAACGCTGTAGTCGGTGATATGTGCATCTTGCCGACTTCACGAAGACCGAGCGGGATTACACGGATTCAAGGATTTGCGGATTGTCGTACTGGAACCTCAATCCTGTAATCGGTTAATCCGTGTAATCCCGCTCGGTCTTCGTGAAGTCGAAAGGACGTCATCAGGTGACCGGAACGTTCCACAACGCAAAAAGGCGAGCCATATTCTATTTATGGACGGCTCCATGTGCCGATACATAGTAATGATCGTTGTCGTCCTCGCCGCCGCCATGGCCGGCGGTTTCGTGTTTGCGCTAGAATGACATGATGCCCGACGAATCCCAATTTCAGCCCGAAAATAACGCGCCGTCCGTGACGCCTCCGGACGCGGACGACGCGTGGGCGTCTGTCGCGCCCACGCCGATTCGCGTCGCGTGGCTGGCCGGGCCGGAGACGTTCAACCGCATCGGGCGACTCCTTCAACCGCTGGCCGTGGGACTGATGGACGAACTCGTCAACGTGACCATCTTCCTGCCCGAACGGGCCGACGAACGCGAAATCCCCACGCTGCCGATCGACGTGATCCGCTTCAGCCGAACAGGATGGCGACTCTTCCGCGCGCGGACGGTGACGCAATTGGCCACGGAAATCGCCACCCGCCAGATCGACCTGCTGCATGCGCTGGACGCGTCGGCCTCCGACCAGGCCAAACGACTCTCGCACGCGACCGGACTGGAATACGTCGTCAGCAGCTACAGCCTGCTCGACGCGGAAAAACTCGGCGAACTCGACAACCACGCCGCCGCCGTCCTGCCCGCCACCGAAGCGATCCGGCAGGCCCTGCTGCAAACCCACGTCGTGCCGCCCGACCGCGTCCACCTCATCAGGCCGGGCGTCTACCAGGTGTCGAAACCCACGTGCTTCCGCGACACGACGAAAAGCGTCGCCGTCATCGCGGGCGGCCAGATGGACGATTTTGCCGCGTATGACACGCTGCTCCAAACGTTCAACGAAATCAAAATTCGCAACTTCGACTGCCAGTTTTTCATCATCGCCAACGGCAAGGCGGAAACGCGAATCCGCGCCGCCGCCGAACAGATGGGACTCAATCCGAAGCTGACGTTCATCGACCGCCAGCCGGCGCTGCAACTGCAAGGCATTCTGAAGTCCGCGGACATTTACATTTCCCCGGTGACGCTGCCGCAGGTGGACGTGGCCGCGCTGTTGGCGATGGCGGCGGGCGACCCCGTGCTCGCGCCGGCAGACAGCACGGACGATTTCGTCGAGGACGGCAAAACGGCCGTCAAGTTTCAGCCGGGCGACTCGCGCGACCTCACGCAAAAACTCATCGGCGTGCTGGAGGACCGCGACCGGACCTCGGCGATGACGCAAAGCGCGCTGGACTACCTCCGCGAGCACCACAGCCCGGCCGGCATGGTCCGCCGCATGACGGCCATCTACCGCCAGACCGTGGAATCGCGCGAACACGCCACGGCGCCGTCGCGCCGCAGCTCGTAAGACGGGACGAACGTATGAAATTCTCGCGAGTTTTCGAGACGGTAGCTTCGTTACATGAAAAAAACAGAATGGCCTCCCCGGCCTCGCGTGGAAGCGGCGGCACACAGCCCCGACGGGGCGACGTTGGGTAGCCCAGGGTGAGCGGTACACCGCGAACCCTGGGGTCGCGTGTTATTCGGAACTCTTTCATCGTGCCTGACGCCACTGGCCGAAGTCGCCCCGTCACGCGAAGGCGGCATCGAACGGCTTGCATATTCCCCCTGTGCACGTTGTTCGACGCCGTGCAGGCCCGCGTGCGCGACCTCGGCCAGTGGCGTCAGGCACGATGAAGAGAAGAAAAAATTCCGTTCCCAGGGTTCGCGGAGTACCGCTCACCCTGGGCTACCCAACGTCGCCCCTTCGGGGCTGTGTACCGCCGTTTCCACGCAAGGTCGGGAAGGCCAATCCATCCTTTGTTATGTAACGCGGCTATCGTGTCAAATTTTCTCGCCAATCGGCTGTAGATTGTTGGCGCGACATGCCGTGTCGAAGACGATATCGAAAAGGCTGTTGCGACTACAGCCTTTTTGTGAAGACATAGGCAATTTCGATGCGATGGCCATCCCGGCGGGTCGATGCACCTACAATGAAACGAAGGATGGGTACACGGGGGTGCGTGAAGGAGACTACCCAATGACACGTTTCCAGCGACGGTGCATCGTTGTATTGGTTTCGGGGGCTGCGGCGGTGATGGCTGCGGCGGTTGCGACGGACGCGATGGCGGCGGCGGATGATGAGGTCGGTCAGGGTTCCTGGCCCAGCGTGAGCGTGAACGTGACGGTGCGAAACGGCGTGTTGACGGCCGAGGGCAGGGCGATGGGCAGCGCGGGTCGTGCGGGCAACCCGGTGCTCTGGCGGACGCCGATAGCCCGCGGGGTGCGGGCGACGTCCGTTCAGCACGGCGGCACGACCACGTTTGTGCAGACGACGCGCGGACGGTTTGTCATCGACAACTCGACCGGCAGGGCGTTCGAACTGGCGCCGAACCAGGTGTGGCAGCGGTCGCCCATCGGCGAGCCGGTGATCGTCACGGGGAATCAGCGTCCCGTCCGGACGGGGACCGAGGCGCCGCCTTCGAGCGCGACTCAGCCGGCGGCTCCGCGGGGCACCAGTCCCGGCGCGGCCACGACAGGCAACGCCTACGCCGCCGACGGGGAGAGCACGAGCGGGCTTTTCAGCGGCAGCGATGCCAACGGCGGCGACGGTTCGCCGGGCAAGCACGGCAGCGAGTTGCACGGGCTTTCGAAATACCAGATTGCGTTGCGTGAGTTGATGGTCGCCAACAACGTGCTGATCACGCGGCTGGATCGTGTGCAGCGGCTGTCAGCGGTTGGGTCGCGCGATGTACCGACGGCCCAGCGTGAGGCGGAGCAGGCTCGTCAGGCGGTGGCGGCGGCTCAGCGTCGCGTGAATGCGTTGTCGCCGCACGAGACCGGCTCGGCGAAGGACGCGTCGGCTGAGCCGGCGCGGACGCGCGCGGTGGCCGAGCCGTTGAGTTCCACGATGACGCCCCGGCAGTACGCGGATCTGCGGGCCGCCCAGCAGCGCGCGCTGGATCTCTCGGCGTCGATGAATCGCAAGGCGATGTGGCTGGACGCGTTGTACTCGTTGGGCGAGATCACGCCCTGTCAGTACGAGATCGAACGGAAGACCATCGCGGCGTATCAGCGTGAGGTGGAGCGTGCGAATCTTCGGGTGGAGGAGATTTTGCTGGAGGCCAATCAGCCTGAGGCGATGTCCCCGCAGGCCCGTCGGCAGTCGGAGCAGGCCGAGCGGCAGGTGATCGCGATGCAGTCGCGGATTCGGGAGTTGGAGCGTCAGCTTCGTGGCGTGGAGCGTCGGCAGTCGCAGGGCCATGCGGACGAGGCGGATGTCGAGCGGGCGCAGGCGGCCTTGACGGAGGCGTATCATCAACTCGCCGACGCCAGCAGCAAATTGGCCACGATCCGTCGCGACGCGGAAGCCTCCGCAGCCAAGACGACGGAAACGGAGGCCGAACCGGTCCGCGCGAGAGAAACCGCCACGCAGCCGGCGGAGGAGTGAGACAGGCTGTAGACCGTAGGCTGTAGGCGCGGTGGTGGCTTATGGTTGTTGTGTCATGCGGAAACGTTTACCAACGCCACCGCATGACAGGACAACGATAAGCCACCGTCGCGCCTACAGCCTACAGCCCACGGCCTACAGCCTGTCTTCGCACCCCCACGGCCAGTAGCGCCACTCCGCCGATCAGCAGGGCGACGGCGGCGGTGTGTGCGTATGTCGCCAGCGACACGGAATTCGTCAGCGTGGGCACGACCAGCAGGAGCGTCGATGCGACGGCGCAGGCGGCGGCGAGTTTCAGCGTCGCCGTGCCCCACAGCGCGAACGCCCGCAACGACAGACTTACTGTGACGGCTGCCGCCAGCATCACCAGCAGGTGAAACGCATAGCCGCGCGCGTTGAGGTCCCAGCCGTCGAGGTACCACAATGTTGTGACGAGCATGGCCAGAGGCAGATACAGCACGGTCAGGAGCGAGCGTCCCTTGCCGGCGAGCACGAGTCCTCCGGCGAGCACGACCGCGACGGGGATCCTCAGGTCGTGTACGGGCAGTCGCGGGACGGCGGCGGTGTTGTGTTCCAGCAGCCAGAGCGCCCCGCCCAGCGCGGCGACGGTCCCGCCCGCGACGAGCGCCACCGCGCGAACCCACGGCGGGGGAGTCGGGTCGAGCGACGCGTTCGCCGATCGGCCGACGCGGAGCAGCATCGCCAGCAGCACTGCCGACAGCATCAGCGCCACCGCGAGCATCCGCGTCACCGCCAGCGGCGCACAGGCCGTCATGACGTCCGCCGATTCGTTGCCGTCGTCTTCGGTTTCCACGGGCACGTCGGTTTCCAGGTGCCACGCGTCGAACGTTCGCGGATGGACGGGGATCTCCCGCTCCGTCGTCACGGCGTGCAACAGCCCCCAGACCAGCAGGGCCGTCACAGCCGTCGCGACCACGGCCGGCAACCTGGGAATCCGCGACAGCAGCGCGTTGACGCCTCCGATGGCCGCCCCGCATCCCGCCGCCGCCGCGAAGGCCAACCAAGGCCAGCCGCCCGCATGAACCTCGCCCTCGCCCGGAAGCGCCGCACGCAAAATCGCCGCCGCCAGCACGCTGCCCGCCGACCAACTCATCCACACGCTCACGTCCAGCACGCCGCAACGCATCGCCAACAACATCGCCAACGCCGCCGGCATGAAGCATCCCACCAACTGCCCGATCACGTCATAAAAATACCGGTCATACCCCTCAACGCCCGCGCCGTGCCACAGCATCAGCAACATCGCCAGCAACATCGCCGTATGAACGACCTCGGCCAAATAACTCCGAGCCCGCTCACGCGGAACGATATTGTGCTCCCACATTCGCATCGCGAACATTCTACCATAAAGAGGCCGGGCGATGTAGACAGTGATGCCGGGCGAATACGACGCGAGGCCGTGGAGGACAATCGGCTGTTCTCCACTGACAAACGTGACGTGTACCCCGTGACGGCTTTGTAGTGGCTTGTGGATATCCGCATTCGGCGATACACTTTTCGTATGGACAAATCGCTCGACGGTTATGAAGTGCTGTTGTGCGTCAGCGGCGGGATCGCGTGCTACAAGGCCGCCGATCTGGCGAGCAAACTCGTGCAGGCCGGCGCGGGCGTGACGGTGGCGATGACTCCGGCGGCAGTGGAGTTCGTGCAGCCGCTGACGTTTGGATCGCTCACACGGCGGGCGGTCTTCACGTCGATGTGGCAATCGACGGAGAATCACGACAGCGGCCATATTTCGCTCACCGAGCGGGCGGATCTGACCATCCTCGCACCCGCCACCGCCAACACCATCGCCAAACTCGCCCACGGCTTGGCCGACAACCTCGTCAGCACCATGCTCCTGGCGACGGCAGGGAGTTGCGACGTCCTCGTCGCCCCGGCGATGAACTCCCGCATGTTCGCCCACCCGGCGGTGCAAACCAACATCGAAACATTGGCGTCGATGCCCGGCGTCCACCTGATCGGCCCCGCCGAAGGCCGACTTGCCTGCGGCACCACAGGCCCCGGGCGCATGTGCGAACCGGCGGACATCCTCGCCCGCGCGACGGAGTTGCTGCTGCGTCACGCACCGAAGAGACTCAGCGGTGTGTAAGGGATTCCACGGTGGTGCTCATGGGGTGCGGCGGGTGTTTGTGATGATCTCGACCATCTTTTCGTGTCGGCCGTAGAGGTCGGCCTGCTCGGCGAAGGCCAGAGCGTTGCGTGCCCATTGTGTTCGCGCCTCGGGGTTGGCCAGCATGTCGGCGAGGGCGGTGTTGAGCGCTGCCTGCGCGAACGGCGAGGCGATCACGCGGCCGGCCTGGGCGTCCTCAATGTAGTGCGCGTACCCGCAGACATCTGTCACCAGCACGGGCAGTCCAGAGACGACGGCTTCGAGCAGCGCCATGCCGGCGCTTTCGTAGTACGCGGGATGAATGAGCAGGTCGGCTCCGAACAGGAACCGTGGGATATCATCGCGTCCATCCAGAAAGACGATCTGGTCGTCCAGGCCTGACGAACGAATCAGGCGTCGGAAAGGCCGCGGCTTGCCGCTGCCGAGAACGAACAGCCGCGCGCGGCGGCGCAAGGACTCGGGCAAGGCCCCCATGGCCTTGATGGCGCGGTCGAGCCCCTTCCTCACGAAGTCGGATCCGATGAACAACAGAAGCAGATCGTCGTTGCCCAAGCCGAACTCGGCCCGAAAGGCTTCGCGAATGGCGGGCGCATCGGGCGGGGCGCGGCGGTCGCGGGCGATCCCTGGCGGCAGCAAATGAAACCGTTCGGGTGGCGTGCCGTAATGGCGTTCGAAGTCGGCCTGCTGTACGGGGGAGATCGTCAGAATTTTCGTGTGGCCCTGGGCGGCGAATACCGCGCGTTCCAAGGCGGCGAAATGGCGGTAGCGCCCGCCTAACCGGTATAGCGGACCGTGGAGGGTGCGGGCCAACTCCACGAAGCAGACGTCGGCGGCGTAGTATATATCCAGGCCTGGCATCTTATTGAATCCGATCACGCAGTCGACGGGTTGGCGGGCGAGGTCGGCCTGCACCCATGCGGCGAATTCGGTGCATCGGGTGTGGTTCCGCCAGGCCCGCACGGGCACAATCCGCACGTCGAATCCCGGCGGCGGCTTGCCGGACCATTTACGGGTATAGACGCGAATCGTATGCCCCTTCGCCTGGCAGGCGAGCGCCGTGCACAGGAAATTTCGCTCCAGGCCACCGTACGGAAAGTATTTAAAGAGGCAAAAGGCCAATTGCATTGCGGACTCTCCGTTTACGGTACGAAAACTCGCCAGGGGCTCCTTGTCGGCGATGTGCCGATGAATGCAGCAACGTCCCTATGTCGGGTGATCGTAAGGCATGCCTAGTGGAAATCAATGTAAAAAATACTTTTACCCAAAGTTCCCTCGTTTCGAAAATTCCGTAAAAATCCTGAAATACCCAAGAGACAGCCACAAAAGAGCGGTTCACCGCCCGCGAGTTTTACAATGCATACAGGCGAGCCCTATTGCGATTTGGCGGTTTCTTGGTGTTGCTTTTTTTGTGGGGGTGAAGTACAGAAGTGGGGCGGCGTCTTCGGAGCGACGAGCGAATTTCGTGTAAAAGGGTCGAACAATGTCAAAATACTGCATTGGCGTGGATCTTGGCGGGACATTTATCAAGTTTTGTTTGTTGGATGAGCAGCGGCGGGCGAGTGATATTTTTCAGTTGCCCACGCCCGCGACCGGGGCGAAGGATGTCGTCGCCCAGATGGTCGCCGGCAGCAGGCAGGCGATAGCCAAACGCGGGCTGTCGGTCAGCGATATCGTCGGCGTGGGCATCGGTTCGCCGGGGCCTTTGAAGATCAGCGAGGGCATTGTCATCGCGCTGCCGAATATTCCGGGGATGGATAATCTGCCGCTTCGTGATCTGGTATGCAAGGAATTGGGTGTGCCGGGCGTGCTGGAGAACGACGCCAACGCGGCCGCGTTCGGCGAGTATATCTGCGGCGCGGGTGCCGGCCATGGCGACATGGTGCTGTTGACGCTCGGCACGGGCGTCGGCGGCGGGATTATCATCGACGGCAAGGTGGTTCAGGGCAGTCACGAGATCGGCGCGGAGATCGGGCACGTCATCGTCGAGCCGGGCGGAGAGAAGTGCGGCTGTGGCCAGCGTGGCTGCCTGGAGCGGTACGCGTCGGCGACGTACATCGGTCAGTGGGCGACTCGGTTGGTTCGCGAGGGCCGGGCCAGTTCGCTCAAAGCGGTGCTGGACGCGGGCGGGACGATCACGGCCAAGGACATCAACGAGGCCCGCAAGGCCGGCGACGCGCTGTCGACCGAGGTGTGGGATCAGGCGATGCGGTACCTGGCCCTTGGCTGCGTGACGATCGCGCGGATGCTGGACCCGGACGAGATCGTGCTGGCCGGCGGGATGACCAAGGCGGGCGAGGACATGATGGCCCCGCTCCGCAAACACTACGCGGACCTGCACTGGACGCTCACGCCGGCACTGACGAAACTGGAAATCGCCCAACTCGGCAACGACGCGGGCACGATCGGCGCCGCCGGTTGCGCATGGCTGAGGCTGGGAGGCAAATAGGCGGCTAGACTTTCACAAGACGACCGGATAACGGAACGGAGAGGCGTTTCATGGCCAAGCCGCCGCTGCACCGCATGATGCGGTATGCCACCGCGGGCATCGAACTGGCGATTATTTTCGCCTTGTGGGTGTTGCTGGGCTGGTGGCTGGACAATCGTTGGGGCACCAGTCCGGCGTTGATACTGACGGGGGCCGTGGTGGGGTTCGCCCTGGGCATGTACCGTATGGTCCGCGACGCCCAGCGGGCGTTTCGCGAGTCGGCCCGTGAACAAAACGACGCGGAAACACCGGGACGCGACGATAAGGAATCGTCGTAAAACCGAAACGCGAATTTCAAGAGCCTCCGCGTGGCCATATCATCCGTGTCTGTTGGCTGCTGGCTTTCACTTCCCCAGTCCGGCTCGTGCCAGCGGGGCGTAGATGGGGCCCTCTTTCGTCAACGTGGACGTGAACGCGACGAGTTCTTCGCCGTGTTGGGCGCCGAATTCCGTGTCGGCGAAGGCGCGGACCGCGCCACGCAGGCGGGCGGGGTTTTCCACATACTTGACGCGGGCGAGCGTGACGTGAGGCCGATATTCGCGGTTCTCCTGCCGCAACCCCATCGACGCGAATTGATTGGCCAATTCGTCGTGCAGCACCGCCAGCAGCCCCGACGGGTCGTCCACCAAGCCCCAGATCATCCGCACAGGCCCGTGCGACGGCGTGCACGCCAGGCCGCGAACGGCGAACTCAAACGGCTCGACCCGCCCCGCCGCGGCAGCCATCCGCCGGCAAACCTCCGCGATCGCCTCGTCCGCAACGTCGCCCAGAAAATTCATCGTCACATGCAAATTCGCCCGCGCCACCCAGTTTATTTTCCCACCAACCGATGCCAACTCCCCCTGCGCCCGCACCAGGCCGGCAAGGATCGGCACGTCCAACTCCACCGCGATGAATGTTCGCAACGACACGGAATAACTCCGACGATGAAAATGGCTCTGCCTGTTTGCGTTGCAGGGTGTTGTGTATCACAAACGTTTTGTAGTACACAACATCCTGCAACGCAAACAGGCAGAGCCATTTTCACGCTCTATCGTAAAAAACGATTACTCCGCCGGCTTCGCCTCCGGTTCGACTTCGGTGATGGTCGCTTTTTCCAGCAGGGCGTTGAGGGCTTTTTCTTCGCGGATGCGGTCTTCGAGCATGCCCAGCGTGCCGTCGGCCTGGAGTTCCTGGCGGAGGCGTTCGGGTCGGCGGTCCTGTTCGCGGGCCATCGCCGCCACGCGGGCGTTGACTTCGCCCTCCTCGACCTTGATGTCCCGCTGATCGGCGATTTTGCCGAGGATGAACTGCAACTTCAGTTCGCGGCGGGAGACTTCGATCGAGCGGGCCTGCAATTCGGCCAGGTTTTCCTGGATCTTTTCCTGCGGGATGCCCATCTGGAGCAGATTGATGAACTGCCGCCGCAGGGCGACGTCGGCGTGGCGGGCGGCCATCTGCTCGGGCAACTCGAACTGCGCGTTCTCCAGCAGATACTGAGACACCTGCTCACGCATGTTTTCGGTGGTTTCCTGCTCCATCCGCGCCGACAGGCCTCGACGGACGAGGTTCCGCAGATCCTCGACGGTGTCGTAGCCCATCTGCTTGGCGAACTCGTCGTTGAGTTCGGGCAGGATGCGGCGGCGGACTTCCCGGACGGTGATGGCGACGGTGGCGTCTTTGCCTCGCCAGGCCTCGGTGGCGTGGGATTCGGGCACCTTGACGCCGACCTCGATGCTGTCGCCGGGCTTCTTGTCCGCCAACTGCGTGGCGAGGTCCACCAGCGGCAAGCCCTCGACCTGGCCGGGCGCGACGCGCATGACGGCGTCCTTCTGATCGTACTCGACGCCGTCGCCGCGGATGGCCACGTCGGCGGTCACGACGTCGCCGGCGCGGGTCGCCTCGGTGGTGGGCTCGTAGGTCACGCCGCGCTGGCGGAACATGTCCAGTTGTTCCTCGACGCGCTGGTCGGTGACGTCGAGCGTGACCTTCTTGACCTCGATGCCGTCAAGGCTTGGCAGCTCGAACTCGGGCGCGACTTCGATTTCGAAGGAGTACGACATGTCGCCGTTGTCGGGCAGCACAATCGCTTCGAGGTCGATCGACGGCTCGCCGATCGTCTGAAGTTTGACATGCTCGGCCGACCACTGGAGTGACTCGCCGACCATCGCGTTGCGGACGTCGGTGCCAGCGTCCTTGGCGAACCGTTTCTCGATCAGCCGCCGCGGCGCATGGCCGGCGCGGAAGCCGGGCACCTGGGCGCTCTTGGCCAATTCGCCGAAAATTTCGTTGAATTTCTCGTTGATGCGCTTCCGCGGCACGGTGATGGTGACTTTTTTCCGCAGCGCGCCCGCGTCGGTCACGTCGACGGCGAAGGGTTTTTCGGCTTCGAGCATGTCGTTCGACGCCATGGAGGTGTCGGCGGACACGATGCTGCCCTGTTCCTGCGGTTGCTCTTGTGTCGGAGCGGTTTCCTGCGATTGGGTTTCGGCGGTGGTTTCGTCCTGCGGTTTGGTTTCGTCAGACATGGCGCGTGAAGCTCCCATGGTTTGTCCGGCTGCGTCCAGACGCGCTCACGCGGCGCGTCCCCGGCAAGCCGGCTCGGGTTCGCGCGGGCGTTCATGACCCGCGCGCCTGCCGATACGGGAATCGCACGGCAAGGCGAAACACTGTACCCGCAAGGGAATTCGGAGTCAATCGCGAAAAATTTCGGTATAGTACTCCCCATGGCCACGACAAAAAAATCGCGACGGCCCGTGCGGGCGGTGGAGATTGGGGAGCGGCTGCGGAAAAAATATCCCGCGCCGCGGACGGCGCTGAACTGGTCCACACCGCTGGAGTTGCTGGTGGCGACGATTCTCTCGGCCCAGACGACCGACGCGGGCGTCAATCGCGTGACGGAGCGGCTGTTCAAAAAATATCGCACCGCCGCCGATTACGCCGCCGCCACGCAGGCAGAACTCGAGCACGATCTTCTCGCAACCGGTTTCTATCGGCAGAAAGCAAAAAATGTGATCGGCACAGGCCGCCTGCTGGTCGAGCGGTTCGGCGGGCGCGTGCCCGACTCCATGGACGCGCTGCTGGAACTGCCCGGCGTGGCGAGGAAGACCGCCAACGTTGTGCTCGGCAACGCGTTTGGGCGGGCCGAGGGAATCGCCGTCGACCGCCACGTCATCCGCGTCGCAGGCCGACTGGGCCTGACCGACCACACCGACCCTGCCGACATCGAACGCGACCTCATGAAACTCATCCCGCAACCCGACTGGACCGACTTCTCCCACCGCCTCATCTTCCATGGCCGCGAAATCTGCCACGCAAGAAAACCCGAGTGCCCGGTGTGTCCGCTGAACGATATTTGTCCCAGTGCGGGCGCGGTTTCGTGAAGAGGCTGTGTGTGGGCGCAGGCAATGAGTGATTTGGCCCAACCATTCGGTACGGCAACAGCGTGACATGGCAGAGAACCAACCGGCCTCCCCGGCCTCGCGTTGAAGTGCCGGTCCACAGCCGCGAAGCGGCGTCTGATGTAGCCCAGGGTGAGCCGTACTCGGCGAACCCTGGGTCAAGTGTTTTCCAGAACTCTCCATCGTGCCTGACGCCACTGGCCGAGGGCGCACCGTCGTGCGAAGGCGACTTCGAACGACTTGCACGTGCCCTTGTGCGCGTCGTCCGAAGCCGTACAGGTCCGCGTAGGCGACCTCGGCCAGTGGCGTCAGGCACGATGAAAGAGAAGCAAAAACTTCTATCCCCAGGGTTCGCGGCGTACCGCTCACCCTGGGCTACATCAGACGCCCCGTTGGGGCTGTGTGCCGGTACTTCTCACGCGAGGCGGGGGAGGCCGATCCGCTCGTTTTCACGCAACGATTGCCACCGTGTCGAATGTTCGATACACTTGCCCGCGCCTTCTACTCGAACGTCAGCGTCCCGAATTTCTTGTAGTCGTGGAAATTCCCGCCGGTGTCGGGGCACCAGGCCCATTGGGTGACTTCGGGGGCGTCGTAGTCGATGCGATAAATGTTCGCCCGCCACGTCATGCCGGACGTGGGCGGCACGTTTTGCAGGCCTACCAGCAGCGCGTACGGGATGCACATTTCGCACGACCAGCCATCGACTTTGGCGTACGGCCGCCGCTCGCCGCCGCGAACGCTCGTCGCGTGCCGTACACGCCGCCCGCCCGCGTAGCCGAACGGCAGCCAGCCGTGGAAAGGCCCGCCGGCGTTGATCACCATGATCGGCAGCTCGACGTCCAGCGGCGAAATTTCGTACTCGAAGTACGTCCGCTGCGACGCCTCAGGCCAAAGGAACACCTCCACCACGTCCTGCGTGAACAGCATGTCGTAATCCTGCGTCATGTCGGCGGTGAGGATCTTGTCCTCGCAATCCACCAGTAGATACAGCCCGGTGTTGCTGTAGAGCGCCTTGGTGCGAGTCTTATACGTCCCCGGCCCCGTGCCGACGCGGGCCAAATCCACCCACGGCGCGTTGGACCACGCGGGCGCATCCCCACGGCCTGTCAAAACAAAATCTTCCGTCTTGCGAACGAGCAGTTCCATGTGTGCACTCCTTGTTTTCTCGGAATGCAGACCGTTATACACGTCAGGCGGTCGGGTGGGAAGGGGCGTGCGTATTCACACCGCACGAACGCAGGTGCATTATCCGGGTTTTCACGCGATCATCGCAAAGCCCAACCTGGCCACAGGCCCTGCCATTTTGCGTTGCAGGTCGGTGTGATAACCGAAACGTTCTGTCGCTCACGACGTTTTGCAACGCAAAATGGCAGGGCCTGTGGCCAGGTTGGGCTTTGCGATGATGCAACGAGACGCACACCCGGCATCTTACCACCAACACGTAAATTGACATTTTATCAGTAAAAAATAAATGATGATCGAAAATTTAATAAAAATTGTCATTGACGGAACAATGATAATCGTGTAAAACTCACCATGAAGGCGAAAAGTTCTCCGGAAAGGTCAGGAAATCATGAGATGGCCAGCATTCGTCAGAAATAACCAGTGGGTTTCCCGTTACGCCAAAGGGATCACGATCCTGGGGATACTCATGATCGTGGGAGGAGGCATACGGGTGGGGATGGTGATTCACCTGTTTGGTTCTTCCGTGCCGGAAGATCCCCGTCATTGGTATGCGGTCTGGGACGCCCTGTTCGGTTGCGTCAACTTTTGCGTGTTTGGTTTGCTGACCATCGCGCTGTCGCAGTTGCTTGTGTACGTAATTGGTCCCGGGTTGAAACCAGGCCGAATTTTGCGTAAGGCCAGCGTGGTTCTGTTGTTCATGGCAGGCCTGTCGATTGTCAGCCGGGTGGGGCTCGTGGTGATTATTTCCACAACGATGCTTGACCTGTATGGAGAAGCCAAATGGATATGGCCTATCGGCTGGAATCTGGCGTATGGAATCGGCGGAGCCCTTCTGTACACCACGTTGGCATTCACCTTGCGTCGCGTGTTGCCGGTGATTGAAGAATCCAAGGGCGTAGTGTAAAAGGGGGCTGCCATGATTCGAATACGACTAGCCTATCTGCTGCTGGACAACCAGGCCAAGCTCAAAGAACTGTCCGAAGCCACGGGCATTTCGATGAACAATCTGTCCATCCTCAAAACCGGCAAAGCCCGCGCGATCCGATTTTCCACACTCGACGCGATCTGCAAAGCCCTGCACTGCCAGCCTGGCGATATCATCGAGTATGTCGAAGAAGAGGAGAAAAAATAACGAGGGGCAACGCATGCGCATTGACGGTTTTTCGCGTGATCGTTGTGTTCAGACTCGACTGGCCGCAGGCCCTGCCATTTTGCGTTGCAGATCGTTGTGACAAACGAAATGTTCAGTCGCTCACACCGTCTTACAACGCAAAATGGCAGGGCCTGCGGCCCGGTTCGTCTGAACAGCACCCCCGTGCGAAAAAGAAGAATATACATGCGTTTGCCCTCTCCGTCGCGGATACGATATAATCGGCCTTCATGAAACAGGTTATACATATCCCGACGTGCCTCCTGATTCTGCTGACTGCCCTGTCGACGTTTTGTACGCACGCACAGCTCGTGCCGGCGGCCAAGACGACGGGCGTGATTGCGCCGGGGAGGGCGGCTACGCTGGAATTCCGCGTCACGGCGGAGTCGATCAAGGCCGACGATCTGGCGTACGTCGTTTCCGATTACGCGGGCGCGAACGTCGCCGAGGGCAAGGCCAGGCGTAATGAGAAAGACGCGAACATCGTCACGCTTTCGCTCACGGTGGGGCCGGGGTATTACGAAATTTCGTTCCCCGCCTTGAAGCAGACGTTCGGCGTGATCAGCGTCGAGCCGCTGCGCGGGCGGAAGGATCCGTTTTTCTGCATCGACGCGGGGCTGAGTTGGCTGGCGCCCGAGTCGGCCGACCGGCAGCGGCTGATGACGCTGATGCAGCAGTTGAGCATCGACATCGCGCGCGAACGGCTGCACTGGGGCAGCGTCAACGGCGGATTCGGCCGATTCACCTGGGACGGCGACCGCGACTACGACACGCTGCGGAAGCGGTACGAATTGGTCGGCCTGGGGGTGCTGGAGATCGCCCACGACACGCCGAAATATCTCGGCCCGACGGAGCAAAATCCGTATCCTGCCGACCTCGTGCCGGCGTCGCAGGCATGGGCGGCCATCGCCAACCGCTGGCGGAACGCTCACGCGGGCATCCAGATCTGGAACGAGCCGGATATTTTCTTCGGTGGCAACCTGCCGGCGGATCAATACGTCGCGTACGCCAAGGCGGTCTCGCGCGGCGTGTCGGGGGCGAGAATTCCCACACCCCTCGGTGGCGGCGTGCTCAGCAGTTTGGAGAACGACGCGTTCCTGCGAGGCCTGTCCGTCGGCGGGCTGATGCGGGCGGTCGATTTCGTCAGCTTCCACAACTACGCTGACGACGGCGCGTCGATTCGCAAACAAGTTGCCCGCTGCCGGGCGTGGCTCGAACAGGCCGGAGCGGCGGGCGCGGGAATCTGGATCTCCGAATGCGGCAAGCCCTGGCCTGCGACATCGGGCGCCCGCGCCGCCAGGCCCGACGATGCGGCCAGCGCGCTGGCGATCGTCGCCAAGGCCGTCGAAGCCCGCGCGTGCGGCGTCGAACGATACTTCCCCTTCGTGCTGCCCTTCTTCGACGAACACGGAAAAAATTTTGGCATGACCGGCAAGGACGGCACGCCCCTCCGCAGCCTGGCGGCCTACGGCGCGTGCATCGCCACACTGACCAACCGCGCGTACGTGGGCGACCTGGTGATGCCCCTGGAGAAAAGGCTGCAGATCGTCCGACGGGCGCCGGTCTTCGCCGACGACGCCACCGCCGTCATCGTCCTCTACAGCGACATGCTCAAACTGGCCACCGAAAAACCGGACGAGAAATCCGACAAAGATCATCCTCGCCATTGGTTCGACTGGGGCTGGGATATGCCGATCATCAAAATCCTCGGCATCGACGGCCGGGAACTAACCCTCGTTGACAACGGAAATAAGATGATCCCACTGAACGACGGCTTGGCGTACGTGCTGGTTGCCGTCAGGGATTTGGACAAATTTCTGGAAGTGGAAACCGACGCGATGAAGCTGACGCGGCAGGCCCGGCTGGATCATTCGCGAACGGTGCTGCCGCCCGTCGTGTTGCAGCATCGGCCTGATTTCGCGACCGTCGCCGCGACCAGCAACGGCTGGCGGATCACCAAAGGCGACGCGAAAAAATGGCCTCTCGCCATCCGCGTGAACAACTTCTCGCAAGAGGAGGAAATCACACTGACCCTCCACGCCTACCCCGCCGACGCAACAGCCACCGCGATCAAACCCGCCGCCACGGCAACACGCCCAGCGACAACAGCGACAACGCGTCCCACGGCGACAACGCGCCAACCGGCCACGACACGCCCGGCATCAACAACGACGCGCTCCGTGACGACGACAACCCGTCCCGCCGCCATGACAACACCCAAACCGCTGGCCACAAAAACCGTCACGCTCGAAGCCGGAAAAAACGTCGACGTCACCCTGACCCTCGACCTCACGAAATTCAACAACGAAATCCTCATCACCATCCAAAGCGACAACACCGAACTCGACCGCCTGCTGATCCAGTTTGTGAAATAGTCACACCACGAGGGAGACGCCTGATGATGGACATGGCTCTGTCTTTTTGCGTTGTACAACAGTGAAACCAGCCGATTGGCGCCCCGTCGCGGCTACGCGCCGACACGTCCACGCGAGGCCGGGGAGGCCGGTCGATTCTTTTTCATAGAAAGCTGGCCGTATTGTTTGAACGGTTGTAGCGTTGTAGGATTAACCAACACGCCCTACGGGCGTTTCATTGTGCCATGCATAACGAATCCAATAACGTGGAAATGCGGACAGGTCTCGTCAAACGCCTTGTCCTCGCCGTCGCGTGCGTCGTCGCCCTGTCGGCGGCGGCGGACGATGTTGTGCTTCAACCGCCGCTGACGTTGGCGAAGGGGCAGGCCGTTGTCACCGTGCAGCAGTCGCAGGCGGCGACGAAGGTGCTCGATGCCAAAACGAAGCAGGCGGTGAAGGATTTGTCGCAGTCGCGGGTGCTGGAGTTGCATCAGGCCGTGCTGGAGACCGACGAGGCCAGTGTGCCGACGGCGGTGCGATTGACCGTGACGGCCCGGCTGGACCTTAAGGCGACGCTGCCCAGGGAGGACGCGTTCGAGCAGCGTGTCGAGTTGAAGAATGTGCAGGTGGATTTGCGATTCGCCGATGGCGCATGGCGGGTGGACACGGAGTCAATACGAAGTAAGGACATGAAATCGCTGACGTCGGCGGAGATGTACGTGTTGCGGCGGGCCGTGCGCGACGCGGCGCAGGTTCACGCCAGGCCTGATTTGTCGCTGCTGCCGGCGCGGGCGGCGGCGACGGCGAAGCTTCAGCCGACGCTGGAGCAGTTGTCGCGGTGGTCGGCGTCGGCCAATGAGAGCGGGCGGATCCGCGGCGAGGCGACGGACGCGAGTTTCCGCATTACCAGCCGGACGGCCAGCGCCGTGGATGTCGCCGGTCGCGTGGAGTTGCTCGTGCCCGTCGAGGAGCGGTCCGTCAAGGCGGCGATGGAGTTGTCGCTGCAAATCGACTCCGCTACTGGCCTGGTGCGGCGACGTCGCGTCGAGTTTTCGATGGCTGCGACGGCGGGCGCGGGCGTGATTCAGTCGACCGGCAGCGGCCTGGAGGTGACGAGCGTTCGTGAGAAGGCCGACCTGCCAACGGGCCCGCTCAACGCGTTGGGCTGGAAGGCCGTAAGCGACGCCTCGACGTGGCGCGACGCGCCGTTGGGCGTGGGCCTGACGCTGCCTCGCGCCGCCGTGCAACGCCCCGGCCAAACGACGTGGGACATCCCCGGCGGCGGCAGCGTGAGCGTCGAAATCCGCCCGCGCGATTTCCTGCCGACGCTCGCGCAGGTGCTCGAACCGGGCGTGGAAAATCTCCGCCGAGACGACCTGGGCCTCAAGGACATCGAACCGGGCGAGCCGTTCCGCCTACCCGACGGCCTGCCCGCCGCCATCGTCCATGCCCGCTCGCAAGACGGAAAAACCGCCCTCCTCGTCCTGCTGACCGCCGACGGATTTCGCACCCTCGCCGTCACAGCCGCCTGCCCCGCCGACAACAAAACCCTCCTGGCACAACTGGAACAAACCCTCCGCAGCCTCCGTGTCCAAGGCTTCAACACATGGACCGCGGCGGGGAAGTGATGAGTAACGTCTCGTCACTCGTCGTCCATCATGATGTGTGCGGGGGCTGCGTAGCCTCGCAGGGATGCGGGTTCGCCTCTCAGCTCTTTGGATTTTTCCGTCGGCGGTGTGTCGATCTGATTTGCAGGCGGTGCGCCCATTGTGCTTTGCGGCGGCGTGCCCATGCAGCCGCTTGAAAGGCCTACGGTCAGCGCGATCGTTGTTGCTGCCGCCGTGGTGCGACACGCGGTGACGAAGGCGGACAACGCTTTTTTCGCCGCCCCCGTGTCCACCGGCTGACGACAAGGTTGCAGTGCCTCGCGGGAATGGTTTTGGGACGGTTTTGTGGTGTTTCGTAAACCCATAGTCGTCGTCCTCAATGTCCGCCTTCCTCGTCGTCGGGGACGATGGTGACGTTGTCGATGCGGTCGCCGCCGTCGGTGCCCAGTCGTTTGCGGAGGGATTCGATATACGCGTTTTTATGGGCTTCGATGGCGTCGCGGAGGTCGGCGGGGAGTTCCTCGGCCCGGACGGTGACGCGGACGGTTTCGCCGTTGAGGTCGAGGTCCATCTGGAGCATCCAGGGCGAGCGGGGCTGGGCGGCGGCGTTGGCGGCGCCCGAGGGCTTGCCCGCCTCGACGCTCAGACCGACGTCGGTGGCGGTGAACTTCAGCCCCGTCGAGCCGCTGATGACTTCCAGCGCCTGCGCGATCGACGCGTCGGCCATCACCAGGCTGAAATTGCTCCGCGTCTCCGAGGGCAGCAGTTGCATCACGCCGGGCTCGATGCTCAGCGGCACGCGGGCCTTGCGGGCCAGGTCCAGCAGCACGGTGGAGAGTTTTTCGCTCTGATACCGCAGCGTTACGGTCTGCTGAAGCTGGCGTTCGATCTGTTCTTTTTTCGGCAGGATGACGACGGTTTGGTCGTTGAGATACCACGAGTATTCCGTGCCACACATGGCGTCGAGAAAGGCCGCCGGCGAGCAGGGCAGGGCGGCCAGGCCGCGAGCGTAGGCGGCCTCGACCTGCTTTTCCGAGCGGCTGACGGTCAGGTCGAGATCGGGGGTTTCGGTGAGTTTTCGGAGGTTTTCCAGGACGGCCTTTTTGTCGGCGGCGGCGTCCAGTTTGCCGCTGTTGAGTTTGGCCAGGAGTTGGAGTTCCTCGTAGGACGCCCGCCTGCCCATGCGGAAGAGGGCTTCGTTCGGGCTGACGCGGACGGCTCCGCCGTCAACGGTCCATTGGAGGCTTTGCGGGGCGAGCATGGGCGAAAGGGCGTTCCGCAGCGTGATATTTTTGAGAGAGATCCGCAGGCGGGTCTGTTCGCCCCAGGGCAGGCGCTCGAACGTGTCGGCGTCGATGGCGAATTTCACGCCGCTCTCGCGCTGGAGGCGGTCGAAGACGTCGCGAATCGGCTGATCGGTGATCGTGACGTTCAGTGATTTATCGAGGTTCTGTTGAAGCCCCGCCGCGTTCTGGGCGGCCACGGGCAGGCCAAGCAACACGCCCAGCAGGACGGCGGCGACGAGGGTTCGGGGAATTCGGGTGGTTGTGTTCATGGAAAAACCTCTGAGTAGTGACAGGGGATACGAGGAGGCGACGAAAGCCACTAGCCACAAGCCACAAGCGACAAGGGGTTTCGCCACGTTGTGGTAAAATCGTACATCCCGTTCGAGAGAGTAGTCTCGATGCTTCGCGGACTCATGGCTCGGTGTCATCGTGCCATTCCACCCGTATGCCATGACTTTGGCCGAACTCGCCATACCTGGTGGCTTGTGGCTGGTGGCTAGTGGCTTCTTCATTTGTCGCTTATCGCTTGTCACGGTTTCGCTAGTCACTCGTCGCTCGTGTTAGTAGATATCGTACCAATCGAAGCTGTCGGGTCGGTCCAGGACCATCAGGACGGTGCCCGCGGGCAGGGGGGTTGCGCTGGGGCCTGTTCGGCCGATGTCGCCGTGGGCGAGCGGATTGTCGTTGGGGTCGGCGAGCATGAATTCGTCGTCGCTGGGATAGCTGATGCGAATCTGGACGATGGAGACGCCCTCGCTGTCGTCGGCGAAGGGTTCGATGGCGGATTCGACGCTGCCCAGGGCGGCCATGTGCGGCGGGACGAGGACGCTGGCGACGGAGCCAGCCGTCGGCTGCGGAGGGGTCGGTACGACCGTTGCGGTTCGGAAGACGATGAACGCGCCGATGGCCAGCATGGCGACGGCGGCCGCGGACAGCGCCCCGCCGAACACCCACGGCAGCACTCGTTTACGCGGTGAATAGGTCAGCAGGGCCTTCTTCTCGATGCAGGCCATGATGTCGGCACGCTGGGCGTCGTAATCGACGGCCGACAGCTCCGGCGCGACGGCGAGGTCTTCGAGCATGTCATCCAGCCGGCGATAGCCCGCGTAGGTCTTGGCCAACTCGTCGTCGTCCCGCAGCCGCGCGAGCAGGAGGGCCTCCTCATCGGGCGGGAGGTCGCCGTCGAGCAGTTGGCTGAGTTTGAACTCCATGTTGTCGTATTCGGGCTTTTCCATAGCACACCGTCGCTGGTTTTACTCGTTTTCCTTCCGGCTTTCTACAGGTAATCTTTCAGTCGTTCCTTCAGTTTTTTTCTGGCGGTAAACACGTGCCATTTCACCGCTTCCACGCTGCATTTGAGCGTTTCGGCGATTTCCTTCTGAGGCCGCTGCTCCATGCAGAACAGAATCAGCGCCTTTCGCTGCATGTCGGGCAGTTCGTCGATGGCCTGCTGCATCAGCCGCTTGACGTCGTTGGCGGAGGCGGCCTCGTCGGGCCTGACCGCCGACGTGTCGACCGGCTGAATCCCGCCGCCGTCCTCGTCGTCGGTGTCGAGCGAAATCCCGCGCCGCAGCGCCCGGCTTCGACGCTTGTTGAGCGACATGTTGCTCACGATCCGCAGCAGCCACGGGCCGAAACGCTCCGTTTTGTCCAGCGAAGCCAACTTTTCGTATGCCCGCAAAAACGCGTCCTGCGTGACTTCCAACGCATCGTCCATGTTGTTCAGCAGGCGATAGGCCACGCTCGTCGCCTGCCGCTGATACCGGACGATCAGGGCGTCAAACGCCGACCGCTCGCCGCGACAGGCCGCCGCGACGAGCTTGGCGTCGTCCCGATCGCCTGGGCTCTGCTCAATGCTTTCCGTTACAGTAGACACGCGTGGTAATAAAAGGTTGGCCGCCAGGATAAATAAATTTCCACCCTCGTCTCAACCTCTCAGGCGAGGATTATACCATCCGCCGCCCCGAACGTATGCGGGATTTCAAAGGCCACAGGATCAGTGCACATCGGCGGTATAAAATTCTGGGTCCACTCGGCCCGGAGCGGAGTTAAAGAAGATAGGTTCACAGGTGGAAGGTATGCCCAACGGTAACGGACAAAACGGTTACGCGGCCTTGCTGGATCCGGCGGCGTTGAACAAGATCGGCAAGCTGGAGCTGATTGCGCGCGGTATTGTCGAGGGATTTGTCAGCGGGAGGCACAAAAGCCCATACAAAGGGTTTTCCGTGGAATTTGCCGAGCACCGGCAGTACGTGCCCGGCGACGACACGCGCGATCTCGACTGGCGGGTCTACGGCAAGAGCGACCGCTACTACATCAAGCAGTTCATCGAGGAGACCAATCTTCGATGCACGATCCTGCTCGATGCCAGCGGCTCGATGAAATACGCCGGAACCGCCGCGGCCCGGCACGAAGGCCAGCCGCTGTCGAAGTTCCGGTACGGCCAATTTCTCGCCGCCAGCATGACGCACCTGATGCTGCACCAGCAGGACGCCGTCGGGCTGGTGACGTTCGACACGGCCATTCGGCGGTACATCCCCAGCCGCAGCCGCGTCAGCCACATGCGGGCGATCCTGGAGGAACTCGCCACCACCACGCCCGGCGAGGAGACGAAGCTGTCGCCCATTTTTCACGACATCGCCGAACGCGCCCACCGTAGAGGCCTGATCGTGGTCATCAGCGACCTCTTCGACGACCCGGCGGAGATTCTGTCGGCCCTGCATCACTTCCGCTATCGCAAGCACGAGGTGCTTGTGCTGCACGTGATGGCCCAGGAGGAACTGACGTTCCCGTTCGAGAGCTGGAGCGATTTCCGCGACCTGGAGACCAGGGACGGCAAGATCCAACTGGACCCGCAAAGCGTCCGGGCGGCGTATCTGGAGGAGATCAACCGGTTCATCCGCCAACTGGAAACCGGCTGCGGACAGATGAAGATCGACTACGTACAGATGTCCACGGCCCAGCCGTTCGACGTGGCGTTGGCGCAGTATCTCGCGGCGAGACGTGGGAGGTAGCGACAAGTGACAAGTAACAAGTGACAAGAGAAGGCAGCGTTTGCAGACTTTTAATGCTTTGGATAGAGCGAGAGAACAAAAAATGCTGCGATTCCACACAAGTGCTCTGCGACGATCGAGAAGCGAAACTCTAGTCACTTGTCACTGGTCACGGCTGTATGAGGAACGTCTACATGGGTGAGATTCGGAGTTATAGAGACCTGATTGCATGGCAGAAATCCATGGAGTTGTGCGTGGCTGTCCATCGAAGGACGGCACGGTTTCCCAAAGAGGAAATCTATGGACTGGCCCAGCATGCGCGGCGGTCCGCGGTGTCGGTTTCGTCGAACATCGCCGAAGGCTGGGGTCGTGGTGCGCCAACGGAGTTTTTGCGATTTCTCCGAATTGCCCGAGGAAGTTTGTGCGAATTGGAAACGCAGGTTCAATTGGCGGAGTGCCTGGGTTACCTTCATGCCGGCGAGGTGGCGGAACTCAATGCCTCCTCCGGTGAATGTTCCAAAGTCTTGCAAGGCTTGATTGAAAGCATTGAGCGGAAACAAGCCGCCAACGAAAGGGTTTGATGTTTTTGTCTCTTACAACTTTGACCTGTGAAAAACATCGCAAGTGTGGGCAAAACGTGCCTTCACTTGTCACTTGTCACTTGTCACTTGTCACTACGGAACACGTATGACGTTTTTGAACTGGGCAATTTTATTCGGTTTATCCGCCATTGCGATTCCCGTGTTGATTCATTTAATGAATCGCCGCCGGGCGAAAGTCGTGGAGTGGGGCGCGATGCGGTTTTTGTTGGCGTCGGCGGCGTCGCGGAATCGGCGGATCATGCTGGAGGAGATTTTGTTGATGATCCTCCGCTGTCTGGCCGTGGCGGTGCTGGTGCTGGCGGTGGCGAGGCCTTATTTGCCGAGCCGGTCGAACATCGGCTGGGCGGTGGTGATCGGCGGGGTGGTGCTGGGTGTGGTGGCGCTGGCGGTGGCGGCGGTGCTGCGGGGCAAGGGGCTTGTGCGGCTGGTGCGGCTGGCGTTGCTGGTTGTGGCGGTCTGTTTGTTGTGTGGATCGGCGTATGTTTCGTTGTATGAGCAGCAGGTTCAGCAGAAATTGTGGTCGGTCAAGGGCGACGGCAAGGACGTGGCGATTGTGTTGGACGCGTCGGCGTCGATGACGTTGGCCCGAGACGGCGTGACGAATTTCCAGCGGGCGGTCGAGGAGGCCCGCGCGGTCGTGGCGTCGTGCAAGCACGGCGATCGGGTGGCGTTGATTCTGGCGGGGCCTTCGCCGCGGCTTGTCGTGCCGCCGGTGTACGAACTGCCCAAGGTGCTGCACGAGTTGGGCGAGGTGGGGCCGATCGGCGGCAGCCTGGGCGTGCTGGAGGCGTTGGATCTGGCGACGGCGGTGCTGGATCAGGGCGACAATCCGCAGAAGAAGGTGGTGCTGATTACGGACACGCAGGACATCGGGTGGCGGGTGAACGACGAGGCCCGGTGGAAGGCGTTGGCGTCGGCGATGTTGTCGGGCAGTCGAGTGGAACGGCCTGAGGTGGTGGTGCGGACGCTGGCGCTGCCGGAGAGTCTGCGGAACCTGGCGGTGGCGGATTTGAAATTTTCGCGGGCGATTATCGGCACGGATCGTCCGGTGCGGATCGAGGCGACGATCGCGAACACGGGCACGGAGACGGTGGGGCCCGCGGACGTGGAATTGACGATGGACGGGGCGCGAGTGGGCGTGCGGTCGGTGGGGGAGATTTCGCCGGGCGCGTCGGAGACGGTGTCGTTCGAGCATCAGTTCACGCGGGCGGGGCTTCACACGGCGGTGGCGAAGTTGTCGAACGTGACGTTGACGCAGCGGGTGGTGCAGGAGTCGTTCCGTACGGCGAGTCAGCCGGGGCTGGCGGTCGCGGCGGAGGACGATCGTGACATGACTATAGAAGGTAGCGCGTCGGATTCGGCGGCGACGAATGGGTCGGGCGGCGGCGACGACCTGGCCGCGGACGATTCGGCGGTGCGCGTGGTGCATGTGATCCAGACGCTACCGGTGCTGCTGGTGGACGGCCGTCCGGCGGCGGGGTCGCTGGAGGCCGCCAGCGCGTTTTTGTACACGGCCTTGTCGCCTCGGGCGACCTGGCCTCCGCGTGTGGCGGGGATTGACCAGCCGATCGTGCCGGTGGACGGGGCCAGGCTCGTCACTCCGCCAGCGGAGGCGGCTTCGGACGAGGCGGCCGGCGGGCCGTTGATTCAGCCGACGGTGATCGCGGCGGCGGACATTGCCCGCGTGAAGGATTTTTCCGCGTATCGGCTGGTGATTCTGGCGAACGTGCCTCGTCTTGACGCGGCGTCGGCGGAGTCGCTCGCGCGGTTCGTCACGCGCGGCGGCGGGTTGCTGATTGCTCCCGGCGACCAGGCCAATCCGGCGTTTTATGCTGGCTGGCAGGCGCCCATCGGCGGGCCTGTCGCGCCCGCAACGCTCGTCGAACGCGACGTGCCCAAGACGCCCGTTCACCTGGCCTTGAACAGCTTCACGCATCCGGCCCTCAAGTTGGTCGCCGACGCCGACATGTCCGACGCCGGCAGCGTCCTCGTGCGGTCGTACTGGAATCTCCGCGCCGACGCGAAGGACTCGGCCGTCCGCGTGGCCGGGCTGCTGGAGAACGGCCTGCCGCTGCTGGTGGAGCGGAAAGTCGGCAAGGGCTTCGTGTTGATGACGGCGTTTTCGCTCGACGCGCGGGACAGCAATTTCTGCCAGGCGAACAGTTTTGTGACGTTGGCGCACGAGGTAGCGCACTATTTGGCCAGTCCGGTGGCGCCGGTGTTGAATTTCCCGCCGGGGGGCGAGGTGGCGCTGCCGCTGTCGTTGCAGGGGACGGACGCGCTGCCGGAACAGGGCAGGACGTTGCCCGTCACCACGCCGTCGGGGCGGCACGGCGAGGCGGCTGTCGTGACGCTCGACGGCACGCCGCACGCGATTTTTCGAAGCCTGGAAGAGCCAGGCCTGTACCGCGTGGACCTTCCCGCGGTGGTGTATGAGTCCAGTTATGCGTCCCCCGAGGAACGAGCGGAACGGGCGGCCACCTCCACGCTGCCGTTCACCGTTTTCAACGATGTGGCCGAGAGCAGCCTGACGACGCTCTCGAGTGCCAATCTCTCCCGCGTGGGCGAGTTTTTGCCGCTGTTCCATGTTCAGAGCGGCGACGAACTCACCAGCCGTGTCGCGGGCGGAATTCCGGGGCAGGAGTTGTGGCGATACCTGGCCGTGGCGGCGTTGGCGGCGCTGGTGGCGGAGATCGCCCTGACGCGATGGATCGCCATCCAACGCCGCGCCGACCGCGTCGTGACCGTCCAATTCGGCACCGAAGCATTCGACGCGCAACAGTATCGCGCCAAGGCGAAGGAACTGCTGGCGGAGAGAAAAGAAGCCAATAGCCATCAGCCAATAGCCAATAGGTAAGGCACGATAAGGGCGAATCAATAAGAAGCAAGCGTGATTCAAGAGTGGAGCGATGTTGAGAGAATTATGATGGGCGGAATTCAGAGTTATCAGGACATTATTGCCTGGCAGAAGAGTATGGATTTGACGGTGTCGATTTATGGTTTGGCGGCACAGTTTCCTAAAGAAGAATTGTACGGATTATCGCAACAGATGCGCCGGGCTGCTGTTTCCGTGTCGTCGAATATCGCGGAAGGGTGGGGCCGTGGCGCGACGGGTGATTACCTGCGGTTTTTGCGGATAGCACGCGGCAGTTTGTGTGAGTTAGAGACACAGATTCAATTGGCGCAACGGTTGAATTTCATGGCTCCAGCCGATGTGCAGGAATTGCTGGACGGCACGGCAGAGTGTAAGAAAGTTTTGCAAGGCTTGATTGGAAGTGTGGAATATCAGCAGACACAGAATCGTGTGGCTTCGGATAACAGCCACGGCGAGTGGTGACAAACAACATTTGGCCAGGCGACAGGTATGATTCGGTTTGTGGCAAGCTCATCCATACCTGATGGCTATTGGCTGATGGCTATTGGCTAATTATGCTAGCGGTTGAACAACATATTGCGTTGCCTGAGTCCGTGCCGACGGTGTTGGCGGTTTTGCTGTTGGCGCTGGGCGTTGGGTTGTGGGTGTTTTTGCATCGGTTGGCGCCGGCGATTCCGTTGTTTCGCTGGTTGTTGCGGCTGGCGAAGGTGGCGTGCGGATTTTGCGTGGTGTTGTTGGGGTTGCTGGTGGCGCAGCGGTGGTTGTTGATGACGACCTCCTGGCCGTTGTGGGCGCCGGCGGCGGTGGGCGCGGTGGCGGTGGAGAGTCTGGCGGGGTTGTATCGGCTGGAGCGGCGGACGGTCGCTCGACCGCTTGGGTTAACGCTGACGGTGCTTCGCGTGGCGGCGGCGCTGTTGATTGTGATGATGCTCGCCCAGCCGGTGCGGAGTCTGACGCTCACCGACCGCATTCAGCGGCAGGTGGCGGTGCTGCTGGACGAGTCAGCCTCCATGTTGATTCACGACACGGCCTTGTTGCCGCACGAGAAGTTTCGCCTGGCGGAGCGGCTGGGCGTGTCGTCGGCCAAGCGGAAGTATCCCATTGAGAATGTGGCGACGTCGTTGACGCGGCTTCGGGATGAGTTGGGCGCGACGCTGGAGTCGCTGGCGTCGCTGGAGCCGTTGCATGCCGATGACCGTCAGCAGCGGCTGGCCGACCGCCGCAAGGATTTGGAAAAGTTGGCCGACCGCGGGCTGGAAACGTTGGACGACGCCGTGCGGGAGATCGATGGTCCGTTGAACGACAAGGGGCCGACGCCTGTGAGCGCCAACGCCCGCAGCGTGCTGACGGATGTGCGGGCGCGGCTGAATCTCAACGCCAGGCCCGCGCTGGAGCAGATGGCCAAGTTCACGCGAGATCGAAACAGTGACCACCTCGGGGCGTCGTACGGCGAGTTGCTGGACGCCCTGCGGTCGGCGGTCACGGAGTTGGGCGAGGCGGCGCCGAAGGCGGATCAGGCGTCGCAGACGCTCGACGACGGACTTTTCGCCGGACTGAGCGAGGCGCGGAAGGCGGAGATTAACGCCATTTCCGCCTGGCCGAGGAATAAACTGGCCAGGGAGTTGCTGCTGCGTTCGGCGGCCGAGGGCGACAGGCCGATGCTGGAACAGTTGCTCGATAAATACACGATTCGGATTTACACGTTCGACACGGTCTGTTCGCCGGTGGACGTGGAGGAGTTTCGTCGTCAGACGGAAGCGTTGGGCGTTGCGGCGACGTTGCCGGCGGCGGGGGCGGTGGCTCCCGATCGGCCTTGGGCGGCGTCGATGCCCCCGGAGGACGACCCGGCCAGTCAACCCGCCAGCGCGCCCGCCGCGGACGCCAAGCCCTCCACGGCCGACGGCACCGATTTGGCCGGGGCGCTGCGACGTGTGATGAGCGACCTGACCGATCACGGCGGCGACAAGTTGGCCGGCGTGGTGATCTTCACCGACGGGCGGCACAACGCCCGCTCGTCCGTCGAGAACGCCGTGCGGCAACTGGGCATGCAGCGGGTGCCGGTATGCTCGGTGGTGATGGGATCGTCCCGCCCGCCTAGGGACGCCGCCATTATCGCCATCGACGCGCCCGACACCGTCTACGCCAAGGACCGCATGCTCATCGGCGTGGAGTTGAAGCTCGACGGCCTGGCGGGCCAAACCGTGGCGGTGCAGTTGCACGACGGCGAGAACGTCGTCGACACGCGCGAAATCCGCGTCGAGGGCGACCGCGTCCGCACGCGCGTGCAGTTGGCCGACACGCCCGAACGCGTCGGACCTCACGCCTACCGTGTCAGTGTGCCGCAGTTCGAGGGCGAGGTCTTCCCCGACAACAACGAGTACCCCCTCACCCTCAACGTCACCGACGACCGCACGCGGATGCTCTACATCGAGGGCAGGCCCCGGTGGGAGGCGAGGTATCTCAAGAATCTCTTCGCCGCGCGCGACACGACGTTGCGGCTCCAGTATGTGCTCTTCGAGCCCGACCGGATCGCGGACCTTCCCGACAAGCCCGCCGACCAGATTGTGACGGCCAGCGTCTCCAATCCGCCCGACGTGATCGAGTGCGACCGCCTGCCGGCCAATGAAGCGGAGTGGCTCAAGTTCGACGTGATTCTGCTGGGCGACGTCGCGCCGGAGCGGCTGCCGCGGTCGGCGCTGGACGCGATCCGCAAGTTCGTCACCGATCACGGCGGGACGCTGGTGATTATTCCAGGCCCGTTCGACATGCCGCACGCGTACCTGGGCACGCCGCTGGCGGATCTGCTGCCCGTGAGCGTTCGCGCCGCCGGCGCGGAGGAGACCATCGCCGCCCCCGAGCAAAGCTACCGCTGGGCGCTGACCGACGAGGGCGTCGAGCACGTGCTGATGCGGCAGGAAGTGGACGCCGACGCCAACCGGACGTTCTGGACGCAGAGGCCCGAGATGTACTGGCGGTATCCGATCCGGTCCGTCAAGCCGGGCGCGGCCGTGCTGGCGTATGCCATGCCGTTCAACGCGCCGTCGTTCATGACGACCGCCAATCCGATCCTGCCGAATATCCCCGCCAGCACGACGGCGTCGCAATTGGCCAGCCAGGAACAGATTCTCCAGCAGCGCAAGGAGTTCCAGGCCACCCACGCGCTGGTCGTCACGCAGCAGGTGGGCATGGGGCAGGTGTTGTTCCTGGGCACGGACCGCACGTGGCGGCTGCGATATCGCGCGGGCGACACATATCATCATCGCTTCTGGGGCCAGGTAATGCGGTGGGCGACGTCGAGCAAACTGCCCTCGGGCACGAGCTTTGTGAAGCTCGGCACGGACAAGGCCCGCTACGCGCCCGGCAGCCGGATGACCGCCAAGGCCAAGCTCAGCCAGGCGGATTACTCGCCGCTGGTGAGTTCGAAGGTGTCGCTGAACGTCTACCGCGGCACGGACATGGTGCTGCGTCGGGCGATGGTGCCCGCCTCCGACACGCCGGGCCTGTACACCGCCGACCTGGGCGAGCTGCCCAGCGGCTCGTATCGGCTGGAACTGGACGCCCCCGACGCCAAAGAGCTGCTGGAGGCGGAGAATGTCGAGACGGTCTCGGCGGAGTTTTCCGTCGATCCGTCCGCCCCGGCCGAGCAGGTGGAACTCTCCGCCGACCGCGCGCTGCTGAGCCACCTCGCCGCCGTCAGCGGCGGGAAAATCGTCGACCCCTGGCAGGCCGCCAGCCTGCTCGACGCCCTCGGCGAGGGCGTCATGGTCACGCACCAGACCCGCCAGCACACCCTCTGGGACACTTGGCCGCTGCTGACAATGATCCTGCTGCTGGTCTCGGCGGAATGGCTGGTACGGAAGAAGGTTGGACTTGCGTAGCGCGTTGGTGAAATAGAACGTTTGGTTCGAAGGAACGATTTAGTTAACTGGTTAACTAGTTGACTAGTTAACTGGTTTATTCGTGGGTAAAAGCGACCAGTCAACTAGTTAACCAGTCAACCAGTTAACTAGTTAACGAATACACGACGGAGTCCGGCATGAGCAACCTCAGCATTAATCTATCGACAACGGCAGTCCCGCAAACCATCGTGGACGTCTTGCAGAAGACGATTCGGCGGACGCGGATGGTGATCGCGATCAAGGGCGCGTGCGCGACGTTGGCGGTGGCGGTGGCGGGGTTGTTGGCCGCCATGGCCGTCGACGCGGGCGTGGT
Source organism: Phycisphaerae bacterium (assembly GCA_009783465.1). Classification (GTDB taxonomy): domain Bacteria; phylum Planctomycetota; class Phycisphaerae; order SM23-33; family SM23-33; genus WRDM01. Next base: position 31,388 of record WRDM01000018.1, read on the forward strand.
GATTTTCTCCGCCTGGCCTCGATGGACGCTCTCGCTGACCGTGCTGGGGCTGGCGATGCTGACGGCGGCGGTCATGCTGGTTCGGCCGCTGGTCAAGAGCTTCTCGCTGGCGGGCATGGCCCGGCTGCTGGAGAGCAAACATCCCGAGATGCAGGAGCGGCTCAGTTCGGCGGTGCAACTGCTCACCAGCCGCGACGCGCCGGAAATCCGAGGCAGTGAGCAGCTCATCGCGGCCCTGGCGATGGAGGCCACCGACACCGCCGCCGGCGTCCAGCCGCGACGCGAAGTCTCCCTCGCCGCCGCCAGGCCGTATCTGCTGGCCGCGGGCATCGTGCTGGCCATTCTCGCCAGCCTGTTCGTGCTGTGGCCCGAGACGGCGGCGACGTTACTCAAACGCGCGGTGGCGCCCAACGCGGACATTCCCAATCTGCGGGCTGCCGACCTCATCGTCACGCCGGGGCAGGACATGACCATCGCCCAGGGCGAGCGGCTGCCCGTCAGCGTGGTGGTGAAAAACTCCCGCGTCGGCACGGCGAGCATCCGCTGGATCGGCGTCGACGGGCGCGAACACATCGAGCCCATGTCCCCGCAGGGCGACGACGGCGGGCGGCGGTTCGCCTTCACCTTCCCGCCGGCAGAGGACAACTTCCGCTATCGCGTCCACGCCGGCGACGCGCTGTCGCAATTCTTCAACGTCACCGTCGTCGCCAAGCCGCAAGCGCGAAGCGTCGTCATCCGCTACGAATATCTTCCCTACACGCAACTGCCGCCCGCCCAGGAAAGCGGCATGCAAATCAAGGCCGTCGCGGGCACGCTCGCGAAAGTCACGCTCGTGGCCAACAAGCCGCTCAAAGAAGCGTCGCTGGTGATCGAAAGCTCGCCGCGAATCGTGCTCCCCCGCGCCGAAGCCACCGACCGCGACAGCGCAACCTTCATGGTCCCCCTCACGCCAAAACTCCAGGGCGACTGGCACATCGAACTCACCGACGAACTCGGTTTCCGTTCCATCGTCGGACCGTACCCCGCCGAGGCCGTCGACGACCAGCCGCCCGTCGTGAAAATCGTCAAGCCGGAAAAATCCACGCTCACCCTGCCCCCCACCGACCGCCTGCAACTGGGCTTCACCATCACCGACGACTTCGGCGTGGCGGAGGCGGAAATTCTCGTCAAGGCCGACTCGCACACCGTCCAACTCGCGCCCGTGCCGCTGCTGCTACCGGCCGCTGCCAACCGCCTTGTCGCCGACACCGCCGTGCTCGACCTCTCCCGGTTCGACCTCCGCGACGTCCGCACCCTGACGGTGACGATCCGCGCCGCCGACCGCCGGCCCGCCTCGCTGGGCGGGCCTAACGAGGGCGTCTCCAATGCCATCACCATCAACCTCGACGCCAACTCGCCGACCTACGCGACGCAGATCCAGCTCGCCGACGAGTTGGTCATCCGGCAGGTCCTGGAAAAAGTCTACGCCGACCTGACCGAGGCGAAGAAGGAATCCTCCGCGCTGTATAAAGTCATGCCAAACTTGGAAGAACTCAACGCACCGGCGGTGGAAAAAATCGACCGGCTGCGGGGCATCCTTGACGGCACCGAGCAGCAGTTGCGCGAGCTGATCATGCAGATTTCCGGAGGCACGTACGCGCCGCTGGCGGATACGTTGGCCTCGCTGGTGCGAAATCACATCGCCATCGCCGGCAGCGAGGCGAGCAAATTGAAACTGGCCGACAGCAAGGACGAACGCGTCGCGGGCTCCGACATCGTCGACGGCGAAGTTGACCGCAGCCTGGCGATCGTCGGCGACCTGCTCAAAAAATTGGCCGTCATGACCGAAGAGGCCAAGAAACTCCAGGAATTATTCGACCTGGCCCAGCAGCAACAGGAGTTGGCCGACCAGAAGGCGGCGCTGGACGCCGAACGAGACGCCCGCGCCGCGGCGGCGGATGATGAATCGTCGGGGGCCGAAAGCCAGCCTGCCGACGACGCGACCGCCCGGTCGGCGGATCCGAACAATCCGCTGGCCTCGCTGTCGGACGAGGACCTGGGCAAGGCGGAGGATCAGTGGGCCGCCCGGCAGGCCGCCATGGCGAAGAAACTGGCGGAGTTGTCCCAGAAGACGCCCGGCGCGCTGGGCAAGCGGGCCAGGACGCAGGAGGAGCGGGCGCGGAATTTGATCGGCGACGCGCGTCGACTGTCGCAGAAGCAGTCGGTCGTCGCGAACGAAACGGCGCATGCGGCCCAGATTACGGAAGTCGACCGGCATCTCAAGGCGCTGGCGGATCGTCAGACAGGGCTGATGGAGGAGGCGAGGCCTCACGACGCGACGAAGATGACGCTCGACACGATGGCCGAGGCGGCCGAGGCGATGAAGAAGCCCGACGCGGACACGACGTTCAAGAAACATGCCGAGATTCAGGAGATGTTGAAGAAGGAGGGCGAGCAGACGACTCAGGGCCGCGCGGCGCATGACTTCACGCAGCAGCTCAAGCAGTGGGCGAATCGGCAGGCAGAGATCAGCAAGATCATGACCGAGCGGGCCGAGGCGGGCGCGAAGGCGACCGAGGCGGCGGCCGCGGCGGAGAAGGTGCGTCAGGAGCAGGTGGCCGAGGCGGAGAAGTTGACGGCCGAGCGGAACAAGAAGCTGGCGGAATTGCAGGCCAGGCAGCAGGAGTTGCATAAGCAGTCGCAGGAGTTGGAGAAGCAGTCGAACGAGAACAACGCGTTGGCACCGGCGCGGGACGTGAGGCCTTCGGGCGCGATGGGCGAGGCGGCCGGTCACATGGCCAACGCGGACACGCTGCCGCATTCGCTGGGCAAGGCGACCCAGGCGGCCAATGAGGCGAAGGCATTCGCGGACAAGGCGGCCGCGGCTGCGGAGTCGGCGAAGAAGACGGCGGAGGATCCCAACGCGTCGGAGGCGGCGGGCAAGGAGTCGGCCGAGGCGAAGGCGGGTTCGGAGGCGGCGGGCAAGGCGGTGACGGAGGCCAAGGCGGCGCAGGCCGAGCGGGAGAAGGACAGCGCCAAGGCGGCGGATGCGGCCAAGGCGGCGGGCGAGAAGTCCGCGGCGGCGAAGACGGCTGCGGAGGCTGCCAAGGCGGCGCAGGCGGAGCGGGCGCAGAAGTCGACCGAGGCGGCCAATGCCGCCAATGCGGCGCAGCAGCCTGTGGCGGACGCGGAGGGCGCGTCGAACAACGCGACGAACGCGTCGGCGGCGAAGGCGGCGGAATCGGTGGTGGCGGCGCAGAAGTCGGCGGACGCCGACGCGGCGGCCAAGCAGGCGCGAGCGGACGCCGACGCGGCGAAGGCGGCCAACGCGGAGGACGCGGGCGCGAAGGAGGAGGCAGCCAAGGCGGCGGCGGAGCAGTCTCAGGCGTCGGCGGTGGCGGCGAAGGCCGCGGCGGACGCGGCGGCCGAGGCGAAGGGTGCCGCCGAGAAGGCGACGGCGGCGCATCAGGAGGCGTTGTTGAAGGCCGCCCAGGCCAAGAGCGCTGCCGGCGACGCGTCGGCTGCGGCGGAGACGGCGGCCAAGGCGGTGCAGGCCGCTGACGAGGCGCACGCGTCGGCGGAGAAGGCCTCCGGCGAGTCGCAGCAGGCGGCGGCCGCGGCCAAGGGCGCGGTGGATCAGGCCGTCGCGGCGGTCGCTCAGGCGGAGAACGCGGCCAAGGCGGCGACGGAAAAATTCGACGCGACGAAGAAGAAGGTGGAGGACGTCACGGCGAATCGCGAGAAATTGGCCAAGGACGCGGCGGCCGCGGCGGAGACGGCCAAGGCGGTCGCGAAGCTCGCGGAGGATCAGGCGGCGGTTCAGAAAGCGTTGACGGAAGTGGCCGAGGGCGAAGTGAAGAAGCTGGCCGAGGCCCGCGAGGCCGCCAACAAGGCCAACGCCGAGAAGGACGCGCAGACGCGTCAGGCGGCGGAGGCGGCCCATCATGTTCAGCAGCAGGCGGGCAATCAGGAACAGGTGCTTGCCCATATCCGGCAGATTCAGGCGGCGGTGAGGGAGCGGGCTTCGCCGGCGGCGAAGGAGGTCATGGCCGAGAGCAAGGCGTTGGCGACGCTGGAGGCGGCGCTTAATCAGGCCCGGCAAGGCAAATTGGACGAGGAGAATCAGCCGGCCAAGGCGGCGGAGGAGTTGAAGGAACTGGCCGCGGCGATGGAGAAGGCGTTGGGCGAGAAGCCGGTGGACGCGGGCGCGCATGATCACGCGATGCGGCAGATTCAACACATCGCCAACAAGCAGGCGCAGATCGCGGCGGAGACGAAGCAGCATCTGGATCGTCGGGCGCAGTTGGTGGAGCAGCAGAAGCAGGCGCACCTGGCGAGGCTGACGGCGGAGCAGGCGGAGTTGTCGGCGCAGATCGCCAAGGTGAGCGATCAGTACAAGGAGCTGTCGCCGCAGGAGGACCGGCTTGATTTCTCGGTGGCGCGGTCGGCGGTTCGGGCGGACGAGAATTTGCGTCAGCGGAACATGCCCGAGGCGATTCGCGAGGCCGCGACGACAGGCGAGCGGCTCGAGCAATTGGCCAATCGGCTCGGGGCGACGGTGAAGCAGCCGGAGAAAAAGCCCGAGGCGGACAAGCCCGAAGGCGAGGAGGCCGGCAAGCCGGCGGATGAGGAAAAGGTGTCGCCCGCCGTTACGGGATCGACCGCGCTGGTGCCGGATCAGTTGAAGACCGGCGAAACGTTGGCGGAGAAGCGCGAGGCGTTGGGCGAGGAGACGGCCAAGCTGGCGGAACGTCAGCAGCAGTTGGCCCGCGAGTTGGAGGCGGCGGACAAGGGCCGGATCAACGAACTGGTCGAGTCGCGACAGGCGGATGTGAAGGCGGCGGCGGACGATTTGGCCGACGACGTCAAGCTGGTGCGTGATTACAGCGGCGATCTCGTGCCGGATCCGAACGTCGTGAAGAACGCCGCCGAGCAGGCCCACGCGCACATGAAGGCGGTACAGGAGTCGCAGGCGACGGCGGCGAAGCAGTTGGCCGAGAACGCCCCGCAGCAGGCGGTCGGGCATCAGCAGCATTCGGAGCAGAAGTTGAACGAGGCGGCGGCGGCGTTGGAGCACATGGCGAATCAGTTGAACGCGGTCGCCGGTCGCGACCCCGCGCCGCAGGATCCCGAGGCGGCGGAAGAGAGCGGCCACCTGGCCGACGCGACGGACGAGGCGACCGAGGCGGCAATCAAACGCGAGCTGTCGCAGGCGGAGCAGGCGGCGAAGATGCTGGAGCAGATGACGCAGGCGGCGGCAGCCAGGGCGCAGCAGTTGGGCGTCATGCCGCAGTCGATGGCCAACGCCATGCAACAGGCCCGGCAGTCCGCCCAGACCGAGGGCGGCATGTCCCCAGGCCAAGGTCAATATCGCGACGCGGTGATCGAGCTGAGCACGGCGGAACTCCAGAAGATGGGCTACACGATCGGCGACTGGGGCCTGCTCAAGGGCGAGCTTCGCAGCCAGGTCCTCCAGGCCGCCGGCGAGAAAAGCCCCGAGGAATACAAACAGATGATCCGCGACTACTTCGAGGCGGTCTCGTCACGGGGAGTAGCGACAAGCGACAAGTGACAAGCGACAAGAGTAGGTGGCGTTTGTCGATGATGACGTTTTTACGATGGCGAGGTAGCATAAAATATGGCGAATCCACATACACACTCTGTCATGGTTGAGCGGCGAAGCTCTCGTCGCTTGCTTGCCCGGCGTAGCCTTGGCGTAGCCAGGTCGCTGGTCGCTGGTCTCTTGGTGTTGTGCATGCTGTTCGCGCCGGCTGCGGCGGCGGATGAAATCTCCGAGGCCCTGATCAAGCAGGAGGATCAGGTGGAGCTGGCCTTGGACAAGGCGTTGATTTTCCTCTCGCGGCAGCAGTTGGAGGACGGCTCGTTCCAGGCCAGCGCGTTCAAGTCAGCCGTCACGAGCCTGTGCGTGATGTCGTTCCTGGCCAAGGGCCACACGCCCGGCGACGGGCCTTACGGCGAGATCATCAACAAGGGCATTGACTACGTACTGACCACGGCCGCCGAGGACGGGCAGATTCTCGGGCCCAACCCAGGCCATGGGACGATGTACGTGCACACGATCAACACGCTGATGTTGTCGGAGGTCAGCGGCATGGTGGATCGCAAGCGGCAGGAGCGGATCGACGTGGTGTTGTCGAAGGCGATGAAGATCATCCTGGTCGCGCAGCAGGTCCGCAAGGGCGACGCCCGCCAGCAGGGCGGCTGGCGATACACGCCGCAGTCCAACGACAGCGACATGTCCTGCTCGGGCTGGGCGTTGATGAGCATGCGGTCGGCCCGCAACAACGGGGCCGCCGTGCCGAAGGAGTCGATCGACCAGGCCGTTGCATACATTATTGTCAGCCAGCACCCGAACGGACTGATCGGTTACCAGCCCGGCGGCGGCGGCGAGACCACCACGCAGGTCGGACTGTTGTGTCTGGAACTTTGCGGCCAGCACCGAAGCGCCGCAAGCCTCCTGGCGGGCGATTACCTGTTGAACAATCTTCAACGGACGTACGGCGCGGGGTATTTTTATTACGGGTTGTATTACGCCAGCCAGGGCATGTTCCAGCTTGGCGGGACGTACTGGGAGAAGTTCGCGGCGTATCAGTACGAGATGATGCTGCCCAAGCAGAATCCCGACGGCTCGTGGCAGGTCGGAGGCGGCGCGGAGGCCGGCGCGGGCATCTGCTACTCCACGGCCATGAGCGTATTGGCCCTGAGCGTCTCCTGCCGACAGTTGCCGATCTATCAACGATAGACGCATGTGGAACGATTTTTCCGCGACACGTGGCACACGTTTATTCGGAAAATTCGGAAAAGTCGGATACTATTTTTAAAAAATCCCGGGATCGAAAAACTTTTTATCTCGTGCTGTTCAGGTAAGTTATAAAAGAATGACCATTGGTCACTCCAGAGGGCGTCTTGACGGGGGACGCGGGAATCGTATACTACGGGCGTCACAGGTGACTTTACTATTCGGCTGTTTTCAGCCGTGGCGAGCTCCGGCCTACCACGTTTATCGCGGCAGGCCGGAGTTTTTTTACGGAAGGCGCGTGGTTGTGGGGTGCACATCACGTTTGTAGGTGGGTATCGTCGCATAGCCCAACCTGGCCGCAGGCCCCAGGGCGAACGCATGTGTATTTTCCGGTTTGCTACGTGACCTTTGTGGTTGGCGTGATTGGCCGCAGGCCCTGCCCGTTTGCGTTTCGAACGTCGCCATGGGCCGAGCTCTTCGCTTTTACCACGTTCTACAACGCAAAATGGCAGGGCCTGCGGCCAGGTTGGGCCACCTACAAACGTGACGTGCGCCCGTGATATTGGCTGCCGCCTACAGCCTATAATTTCGCACATTCGTTTGGTAAACGCGTACCGATTTGGTACAGTCTTCGCGCGATGACGCGGTTGCGAGGCATCCTGTTTGATCTGGGCGACACCTTGTTGGACTTCGGCAAGGTGGACGTCTTCGGTTTGTTCGAGCAGGGGGCGGCCCTGGGATACGACTACCTCAAATCCATCCGCCAGCCGCTGACGACGTTTCCCAAGTTTTTCCGCAAGCAGCTCTGGGCGATCCGCTGGAGCTACTTCAAAAGCCGCATCACGCGCCGGGAGTTCAACTCGCTGGACCTCCTGGGACGAATGAGCACCTCCATGGGCCATCGCCTCACCAACGACCAGATGCTCGAACTGGCGTGGAAATTCTATCTGCCGCTACGACAGCAAGCCACCGTCGAATCCGGCACGCGGGAACTGCTACAGGATTTCCGCAGCCAGGGCCTGACGCTGGGCCTGGTCAGCAACACGTTCCTGCCCCCCGAAGTGCTGGACCGCCACCTCCAGGAAGTCGACCTGCTGGACCTGCTGCCCTATCGCGTGTACTCCAGCCAGGTGTTCTATCGCAAGCCGCATCCGGGGATTTTCTCGGTCGCGCTGTCACAGGCCAGGCTGGAGGCGGGCGCGACGCTCTTCGTGGGCGACTCGCTCCACGCGGATATCCACGGCGCCAACCGCAACGGCATGACTAGCGTGCTCAAAGACCCCACGGGGCGACACGCGAATTCGCGAATCAAACCCAAACACCGCATCGCCAGGCTGGAAGAACTGCGGGCGATCGTGGCGGGATATGTGTGATTAAAAAAGACCGTAGCGTTGCAGGTGTGTGAATTCGATTCGGAAAACAAGCCGATTGGCCTTCCCGGTCGCGTGTCGAAACGCCGGCACACAGCCGCGTCAGCGGCGCCGTTTTTAGCCCCGGGTGAGCGGTACGCCGCGAACCCTGGGGTCACGTGTTTTTTGTCTCCGTAATCGTGCCTGACCGCCATGCTCTTGGGGACCTCGGCTTTCGCGTCCGGCCTGATGTTCAACTCGCCGGAGATGGAGCCGCCCTTGATGGAAATCGCCGTGCCCGTTTCGACGAGTGAATAGAGCGACGCTTCATGGGCCCCATGCACGCCGGTAAACTCGGTGCCGTTACCCAGGTTGATCGGGCCGAAACTACAGATGCCGTACTGCAACGTCGGCTGGGACTGCTCAACGGGGACGTTCGGCCTGGGAATCGGCATACCAACGGCAATGAAAGCGGGCAAAGGATGCATATGGAAAATTTTTGATCGCGTGATACACGGCAAGCCTTGCCATACCTGATGGCTATTGGCTACTGGCTATTGGCTTGCGACCATCCACAACCCGTTGTGTCCAGCCCTGTTGTAAACATCTTCTAAATGGGCTAAACCTTTTGATGCCGTCTTGCCGAAGTTCCTTCCGCGGGCCGTGGTGGTCGATCCGACCCGAACAAAATATAAAAAAAGTTCATTTTTTTCTTGCGGTTATGACGATGTTAGGCTAGTATCCAAACAAAGGTCATACGAGCGGCTGGTTCTGGGAAGTGCCCGCCGCGTGATGGCCTGATCGGGACGTAGCACGGGCATCCTGCCCGTGAGTCGCATGGGCGTCTCGCCCATGCGGTGTCCTGAACAGGCTCGTAGACCCGCGGGCGGTAGAAAGGCGTATGAATGATGACGAATAACCCGCTATGTATCCTTGGGCCTGGCGGCGACTTTACGGTCCGTTGGCCTGCCGAATCCGCCGGCCAGCCTATGCCCGCCGCGCCGCTGGTGTCGGCTTCGCCGGCGAGCCTGCTTCAGATCGCGCGGCAAATGGGCAAGGAGCCTGCCCTGGTCAGCTTCGGGCCGGCCGGCATGCAATGGCAGGATATCCCCGGCAAGACGGAAGTTGCCGTGCTGAAAATCGCTTCGTCGGACGTGGCCCGGTTACCGGCATTCTCGCCATTGAGCCTGCGCCCCGCCGTCAACGTTCCATCACCAACCCTCAGACGGGAGACACACCATGGCCGAGAAAACAATGACGCCGCGTCAGCTTCAGGTCCTGCGATACATTCGGGACTTCCGCAATCAGAACGGTTATTCGCCGACGATGCAGGAGATCGGCGACCATTGCGGGTTCACAAAAATCACCGCGTTCGAGCACGTGGGGGCGCTCGTAAAAAAGGGGCTGCTCAAGCGGGGCTCCAAACACAGCGCACGCTCTTTGCAGGTATCTAGCGGCGTGGAATTCGCCGACGAAAGCCCCACCCGCCTGCCGCTGGCGGGGCGAATCGCCGCCGGCATGCCCATCGAGGCCATCGAAAACCGCCAGGTGCTCGACCTCGAAGACATTTTCGCCAGCCGGCACGACACCTATGCCCTCAAGGTCACCGGCGAGAGCATGATCGACGATCACATCGCCGACGGCGACTACGTGATCTGCGAACGCCGCACCGACGCGCGCGACGGTGAAATGGTCGTCGCCCTCCTCGCCGACGGCGAAGCCACCCTCAAACGCCTCTACCACGAAAAGGGAAAATTCCGCCTCCAACCCGCCAATCCGAAATTCAAACCCATCATCGTGGAACACGTCCACGTCCAGGGCATCGTCATCGGCGTGGTCCGCAAGGTATAGGAGTCCCCAATGGGCTACATCATAAGCCGATGGGCACTTGTCCGTCGGGGCGAATTGGCTGTAGCACCCAAAACCATTGAGGTGCATTCGGATTTTTTACGTACCCTTTCCCGCAAGGAGTTCGAAAGAGCGTTTCGCCAGATCGGAGATATGTTTTACCGGATTATGACGGATATTTCGGAAACTCCCGAATGTTTCGCCATGCCGCTGCACGACGAAAAAACAACCCGCTACGGCGCAGCCGAAGCGCAGGAATCACGACATGCAGCCTGGCGTCCCATGAAACTGCTGTATACGCTTTTTACGCATGGGAACTTATCGGATTGCGGATTTTCGGTGGATATTCCCGCGTTCAAGCAGGCGAATAAAATCAAAAATATTCATGTGCTGTTCAACGCGCTGAAAGATTATGGCTTTGTCTTTTCGGGGCTGGCCAATGACAAAATAACTCCGAAAACCACGGAATTTACTATCAAGTTCCCGGACAATCCCAATGACATCGTGGTCATGGCGGAGGTTGCCCGCAAAGCCGCCAACGTTGACGCGGAGAATATGTTCCATCGTTGGAGCTTTCGGCTGCTTGCCGAGGGGTTGAGAAAAAACAGCTACAACGACTGTTTTTATGCTGTTTATGACAAAACACGCACAAAAGAGGAATGTGCGTTTATCCACAATTTCCACCAGGCCATGCGTAAAATAGGTTATTTTCATGCACATGGAGGCTGGAACGAAGGGCCAGGGATTTGTTATTACGACAACGAGTCGGTGATAAAACGCAAAGGTCCGTATTTATTCCGAATTATAGATTGGATGGGCGATTTACGTTTGATGTTACGCATCCGCAACGCGGAAAAATGTATCGATGTCTATAAGAACAACGGTACGCCAAAAGAAATCGCCGACATGTTCCGGTATTCCGACCGCGGCTGCGGTGCCCGTACGAACGGGACGTGCAAAAAAAGCATCCGGTACAATTTCGAGGGGGAGCAACGCTGGCATTGCAGTTGCTGCAGTGCTCCGTTCTGGTTGCGTCCGAAGACAGAAAATATCTCTCACTATATAAAATTGGTTGAAATCGGAGAAAAGCGGTAACGTTTGTTACCGACCGGTTTGCGTGCGGACGTCGAGGAGGTTTTCGATGTCCGACGGTGGCAGTAGATTTTTTTCGTGAAGGAGTTCGCGGATGGTTTTGCCGCTCTGGGCAGCCTGTTTGGCCAGGTCGGCGGCGTCGTCGTAGCCGATGCGTGGGGCGAGGACGGTGACCATGGCGAGGCTTTGTTCGACCAGTTGTTCGCAGCGTTCGACGTTGGCTTGCAGGCCTCGGATGGCCTTGCGTTCGAACACGCCGGCGACGGCGGTCAGCAGGCCGATGGCAGAGAGCAGGTTGTCGGCGATCATGGGCATGGCCACGTTGAGTTCGAGCAGGCCGCCCACTCCGCCGGTGCAGCCTGCCGTGATGGCCGCGTCGTGCCCGACGACCTGGCAGGCGACTTGGATCACGCTTTCGCAGATCACGGGATTGACCTTGCCGGGCATGATGCTGCTGCCCGGCTGTGTCGCGGGCAGGACCAGTTCGCCAAGCCCGCATCGGGGGCCGCTGGCCAGCAGGCGGATGTCCGACGCGATTTTTCCCATCGCGACGGCTAGGTTCCGCACCGCCGCCGAGGCCGACAGCACGCGGTCGCGGGCGGCCTGCTCGGCAAAATGATTCGCCGCCTCGCGGAAGGGCAACCCCGTCCGCCGGGCGATCTCCGCGCACGCGGCGGCGGCGAAACCCGCCGGCGCGTTCAGCCCCGTCCCCACGGCGGTGCCGCCCAGCGGCAGTTCGCACAAATCCGCCACCGCCCGACGCAACAACTCCGCCGCGTACGCCAACTGCGCCGCGTATCCGCTGAATTCCTGCCCCAGCCGGACCGGCACGGCATCCATCAAATGCGTCCGCCCGATCTTCACGACGGAATCGAACTCGACAGCCTTGTCCGCCAGCGCCGCCCGCAACGACTCCACCGCCGGCAGCAACCGCCCGTGAATCGCCACCGCCGCCGACACGTTCATCGCCGTCGGAATCACGTCATTCGACGACTGCCCCATGTTGACGTGATCGTTGGGATGCAATTTTTTACCAAGACCGGCCGACCCACCACCCGCGCCGCTACCCGCCCCATCACCGCCGGCGCAGCCGCCGGCCGCCATCAACGCCGCCGCCCGTGCCGCGATCACCTCGTTGGCGTTCATGTTCGTGCTGGTGGCACTGCCGGTCTGAAATACATCCACGGGAAACTGCTCGTCATGAACCCCGTCAACAACTTCTTGCGCCGCCGCCATCACCGCGTCCGCCTCCGCCGGCGACAACCGCCCCGCCGCCCGATTCGCCGCCGCACAGGCAAACTTGACCAACCCGATGGCCGCGAGAAACTCCCGCGGCATCCGCCGCCCGGATACCGGAAAATTCTCCACCGCCCGCGCCGTCTGCGCCCCATACAACGCGTCCGCCGGTACCGACATTTCGCCCATGGAATCTCGTTCAATACGTATCTGTGAAGTTGTGTTTGTCATGTCCATGCTCTAGCCTGTGAAATACTGAAAATTTTACCATCAGACACTGTGGCCATATTACGCGGAAAAGAACGGATTGGCCTTCCGGCCTCGCGTGGAAGCGGCGGCCCACAGCCCCAACGGGGCGTTTTGGGTAGCCCAGGGTGAGCGGTACTCCGCGAACCCTGGGACCACATGTTCAAGAACTCTTTTACCGTGCCTGACGCCACTGGCCGAGGCCACACCATCGTGTGAAGGCGGCATCGAGCAACACACACGTTCCCCTGTGTCGTCGTTCGAAGCCGTACAGGCCCGCGTGCGTGACCTCGGCCAGTGGCGTCAGGCACGGTGAGGAGAGGAGAAAAGCTCCATTTCCCAGGGTTCGCGGAGTACCGCTCACCCTGGGCTACCCAAGACGCCCCTTCCGGGGCTGTCTGCCGGCCCCTCCACGTGAGACCGGGAAGGCTGCTCTGCTCGTTCCCATGCAACGATGCTATCGCCTCGAAAATCACTTGATTTTTCTCATCAGTGAACAATATTCACAGTGCAGATTAAACCCTCGGGTGCTGCCGCGACGACCCGCGAGGGCGCTACCTGTTTTCCTTATGCGTTCCCTTCATTCTTTTTCGCGTCATCCGCATGGTGTAGTCAAACGCGGGTGGGACGCCCGTGTCACGTTTTACACCGCGAATCGGAAGTTGATGATGTCGCCGTCCTGGACGATGTAGGTTTTGCCTTCCAGCCGCGTTTTGCCGGCGGCCTTGACGGCCTTCATGTCGCCGAGGGCGTGCAGGTCGTCGAAGCGGACCGTCTCGGCCCGAATGAAGCCGCGGGCGATGTCGGAGTGGATCTCCGCCGCCGCCGTCACCGCGTCGGTGCCCGCGACGATCGTCCAGGCCCGCACCTCGTCCTCGCCCACCGTCAGAAAACTCACCAGGTTCATCTGCCGATAGCAGGCCTGGATCAGCCGATCCCGCGCCGACGACGTAATGCCCAGATCGGCCAGGAAAGCCCCGCGGTCCTCCGCGGGCAACTGCGCGATCTCCTCCTCGATCCGGGCCGACAGCCCCATCGCGGGCAACGCGCCCAGCGTCGCCACCGCCGACGCCGCGTCCAACTCACCCTCGCCATAATTCATCACGACCAGCGCGGGCTTCTCCGTCAAAAACGCGAAACTCTTGAGCAGTTTGGCTTCGGCGTCGTTTTTGACGGCCTGGGCGATGGGCTTTTCGTTCTCCAACGCGTCCTTGAGCCGCGACATCAATTCCAACTCCCGTACCTGTTCGTCGCGTTTGGGCGAGGGTCTTTTGATGGCCGCTTCGAGTTTTTCGACGCGGGTGGAGACCTGTTCGAGATCGGCGAACAAAAATTCGCTCAGGAGTTCGTCGAGGTCATTTTTTGGATCAATGCGGTCGCGATAGGCGGCCACGGAGGGGTTATCGAACGCCCGCAGGACGAGGACGAGCATGTCGGCGTTTCGCATGGCGGGCCAGTGGTCTTTGGCCCGTTTTCGGCCGGCTTCGTCGGCGAGATCGAAACCGGGCAGGTCGACGAACTCGATTTCGGCGGGCGTATATTTTTTCGGGTTATACATTTTTGCCAGCACGTCGAGCCGGCCGTCGGGCACCTTGACGACGGCCAGGTGGGGCTGGTCCGGCCTGGAGAGGTCCACGTTCGACCCTCCCGCGGCCGCGACGGCGGCGAAGAGGGAACTCTTACCCGACTGCGACGGCCCAATCAATGCAACACGCATGCGAACCCTTTCATACCCATCGTTCCAAACATTCCATTCGTTCCGACACGGGAAACCGCCCGTTTTCGGTGGTTGCATGATAGTGAAAACGGCGGTGGAATGCCAGAAGCAGTGACGTGCCTCTTTGATTCCCGTGAATTTATGGTACGATTCCGCCGTCGAGTCATTGAAAAGGACACACTATGGAAACCTCCCGCGAGATCGTGGACGCGTTGATGCGTCGGAAACCGGCGCCCCGCATGGGTATCATGGAAAACATCTGGGGCGATACGATAGAGAAGTGGATTACGCAGGGCTATCCCCTCAACGACGACGGCAAGATCGTCGACATCGCCACGCACTTCGGCCATGATCTGGTCGGCGTGGGCGGGTGGTTCGACCTGCTGCCGCTCAAGGGATTCAGCGAGATCGTCGAGGAGACCGACGAGTGGAAGGTGGTCCGCAACGGCGCGGGGGCGTCGTTGAAGTGGTGGAAAAACAAATCCGGAACGCCCGAGCATGTGGATTTCCGCATGACCAGCCGCGAGATCTGGGATCGCGATTACCGCCCGCACGTGCTGGAACTCGACCGCGGCCGGCTTGACGTCGAGGGCACCAAAGCCAACCTTACCACACGTCGCGAGCAGGGCCTGTGGACCAGCTACGGCCATCTGTTCATTTGGGAAAACATGCGGCAAAGCCTCGGCGACATCTGTCTGTACGAATCCATGGCCCTGGACAAGGAATGGATCCACGACTACAACCGCGTCCACACCGACTTTTTCAAAACGCACATGTGCGTGCTGCTCGAGGAGGCCGGCAAGCCCGACGGCGCGTGGATGTACGAGGACATGGGCTATCGCGACAACATTTTCTGCTCGCCGGCCATGTTCGCCGAAATGATTTTCCCGTATTTCCGCGAGATGGTGGAGTTTTATCATTCGTACGACCTGCCGGTGACGCTGCACACCTGCGGCCTGGTCGAGCCGGTGCTGGACATGATCGTCGACGTCGGCTTCGACGCGGTGCACCCGATGGAAGTCAAAGCCGGCAACGACCCGCTGCGAATCGCCCGTAAATACGCCGACAAGCTCACCCTCATCGGCGGGCTGGACGAGCGCATCCTCGAAACCCACGACCGCGGCCTTATCCGCCGCGAAGTGACGAAACTCATCCAGGGCATGAAGGACGCCGGCGCCAGCTTCGTCTTCGCCAGCGACCATTCGATTTCCACCAACGTCGACTACCAGGACTATCTCTACGCCGTCGAGGTTTTCCGCGAACAGTGCGCGTATTGATCGAACACACGGGAGCAACCCATGGACATCAAGCCGTTTTGCGGTTGGCGATATGCGGGAACGCGGGAGATGGGCGTGCGGCTGGCGCCGCCCTACGACGTGTTGACGGCCGCGAACAAGCAGTCGCTGCTGGCGGGCAGTGAGTACAACATCGTGGCGGTGGATTTGCCGCACGTGCCGCCCAAGGAGGTTGGGCCCGACGAGGCGTATCGCGCCGCGGCGGAGCGGCTTTCGCAGTGGCAGGCCGGCGGCGTGCTGCGTCAGGACAAGCCCGCGTTGTATGTCTACCAGCAGGAGTTCGAGCTTGGCGCGAGGCGGTTTCGCCGGGTGTCGCTGCTGTGCGGCGTTCGCGCGACGCCGCTGGGGCAGGACGTGATTCCGCACGAGCACACGTTCGCGGGGCCGAAGGCCGACCGGCTCAAACTCACCGAGTACACACGGATGCAGTTGTCGCCGATTTTCGGTTTTTACAACGACGACGGCGCGGTGCCGGCGATGCTGGCGGAGATTTCGCAACGGCCCGCGGATTTCCACGCCCGCCTCGACGCGCCGGGGCAGTACTCGGCCATCGACGAAACGCTCTGGGTCGTGGATGATCCCGCCGCGATCGATCGCATCCGGCTGGCGCTGACGAAAACGCCCGTCTTCATCGCCGACGGGCATCACCGATACACGACCGCCCTGAACTACCGCGACCAGCTTCGCGCCGCGGGGAAAATCGACGACGATCACGAAGCCAATTTCGTGCTCTTCGCGCTGGTCCATCGCGACGACCCGGGCATGATCATTCTGCCGACGCACCGCGTCGTCAGCGGGCTGGCCGAGGGATTCGACGTGTGCAAACTCATCGCCGCCGCCCCGGAATTCGCGTGGAAACGCGCCCGCCTGGACTCACTCGACACGCGGGACATCGACGCCAGCCTCCGCCCCCACGGCCCCAGCGCGATGGCCGTCCTCGGCCCGGAAGACGTGGCGGAGAATTCCTGCTGGATCGCCACGCTGCGGGACGCCAGGTCGATGGCCGACGCGGCGCCCGATCAACTGCCCGCCTGGCGGTCGCTGAATGTGGCCATCCTGCACACGCTCCTGCTCGACCGCGACCTCGCGCCCTGGCGGACCGCCGACACGGCCATCGACTACACCCCCGACGCCGCCACCGTGCTTGCCGCGTGCAAAGGCGAAGGAACACAGGGCGGCGGCATGTTTGGCGTGTGTCTCCAGTCCACGCCGCTGCCGGCCGTCGAAGAAATCGCCCTCGCCGGCGCCAACATGCCGCACAAAAGCACGTATTTTTATCCGAAACTCACGACGGGCGTTGTGCTGAAACCGTTGGAGTAGGGGGGAGTGTGCCCTAAATTTCTGGCAGGGTGGTCTCGGTGTCGAGTGCGCGCCGATTGGCCTCCCCGGTCTCGCGTTGAACAGCCGGCACACAGCCGCGAAGCGGCGTCGTTTTTAGCCCCGGGTGAGCGGTACTCCGCGAACCCGGGGTTGGTTGATCCCTCGCCAACAAGCCCCAAAGGGGCGTCGTACGGTACCCGGCGGCCAACGTTTGCGATACGACGCCCCTGCGGGGCTTGAATGGTTGGGGCAACCTTCCCCATGGTTCGCGGAGTACCGCTCACCATGGGCTAAAACGACGCCGCTTCGCGGCTGTGTGCCGGCACTTCCACGCGAGGCCGGGGAGGCCTGTCTATTGTTTTCCGCCGGGAAATTTTTCATGTCGTCGCGCGCGGGATTTCGCGAGCAACCGTTCGATGCCCACGTCATCGCCCGCTTCCAGCAGCTGAACCAGTCCGTCGAGTCGGCCTTGGAAGCGTCGCAGGGCGGCGAGGATTTCTTTGCGGTTGGTGGCGAAGATGTCGCGCCACATTTCCGGGTCGCTGCCGGCGAGGCGGGTCATGTCGCGGAATCCGCTGGCGGCGACGCGGAGGTCGTCGTCGCCGGGCACGGTCATCAGCAGGGTGGCCAGCGCGTGCGGCAGGTGGGAGATTCTCGCGACGGCCCGGTCGTGCGCCGCGGGAGTCATGCGGACGGTTCGCATGGCCAGCGCCTGCCAGAAGGCGTCGACGGCCTCGACGGCGTCGCCCCGGCAGGCCGCGGTTGGCGTGAGGATGCAGGTCGCGCCGGTGAACAGGTCCTCGCGGGCGGACTCGGGGCCTCGGCGGTCGCTGCCGGCCATCGGATGGCTTCCGACAAACGCGATGCCGTCGCTCCGCCGCCTCGCGAGCAGCCGCTGGGCGCACCGCACAACCTGCGACTTCGTCGAGCCGACGTCCGTGACGACCGCGCCCGGCTTCAACGCCGCCGCCACCGTCCGCAGATGGCCCTGGAACGCCCCAACCGGCGTCGCCAACACAACCAACTCTGCCGCTGCCACCGCCTCGGCAGCGTCCAGACTCGCCTCGTCAATCGCCCCTCGCGCCAAGGCAGCGGCCAAACTCTCCCGCCGCCGACCCACCCCAACCACACGCACCGCCGAATCCCGGGCTTTCACCGCCAACCCAAGCGACCCGCCCAGCAACCCGACGCCGATAATCGTAATGTTTGCAAATGGCAACATGCTCGCGTCCTATTTCGCCTTCGGCGCTTCGTACGCGCCCTTCTTGATGGTGATGTCGATCCTGGCGTCAAACGTCAACGTGACATCTGGTTTGTCGCCGGCCTCCAAGACGACCGACCCCTTCTGCGTCGCGGCGACCGACTGGACCATGCCCGTGGCGACATCCATGAGTAGTGTATAGAGAGTTGCTTCTTCAATCACGGGTCGCTTGTCGCGAAGTTGCCATTGGTGAACATGACGGGCACGAGCATGACGGTGGGTCGGCTGTCGGCGGTGATTTCCAGGACGGCGCGGGTGACGCCTTCTCGCAGTTCGCCGGCGGTGAGTTGGAACGTGACGATTTTCGGGGCGGATTCGTTGGCGACGAAGCTCAGCGTGCCTTGCCGGGCCGGCGCGACGTGCAGGGTGTCGGGCAGGTACCAGCGGAGGTTCAGGATGGTCTGGACCCACCAGAGGTTCTGGATGGTGACGGTGAGGTCTTTGGTTTGGCCGTCGCGGATGGCGGGGCCTCCTTCGCCGTAGAGGACCTGGACCGAGAAGAAGTCGAACGTAAAGAGCGGCCCGCGCGTGGGCGTCGTCAGGGCGTCGAGGTCGCGGCAGCGCAGGGCGGCGGGGTCGAGATCGCCCAGGTCGGTCGGTTCGTCGCTGTGGAGGTGTTCGGCGTGGTGCCGGATCAGCATCTGCCGGGCAAGCCGTTGCGTGCGGTCGGTCAGTTCGTCGACGGTTTTGGGCAGGTGCCACAGCTCGCCGAGATTCAGCACGATCGTCGCGATTCCCCGGCCGATGGGGTCGATCCATTTCTGCGGCACGGCCTCGGCGCCGTGGATGATGCCCCAGATCGACCCGGCCGTGGCGGCGGTGCAGTCGGTGTCCTCGCCGCAGTTGACGGCGATGCACATGACCTGGCCGAAATCCTCGCCGCCCCAGAGCAGCCCCACCAGCGTCAGCGCGATATTGGACGGCACGTCGTAGCCGAACACGCCGGTGTCGAACCCCAGCGCCCGGTCACGATCGCTGACCGGCCAGAAGTCCGCCAGCCGGCCTCGGTGGTGCCGCAGAATGTCGTCGCGCGTCTCCAGCCAGCTTTTGCCCGCGTCGTGGCACGCCAGTGTGGTCCGCACGGCCGCCGCCACGCCGCTGTCAGCCGGCACGTACGTCAACGCGATGTCGATCAACGCGCGGAGGTCCGAGACGACAAAGGCGGCGCTTTCCAACGCGGCCATGAACACCTCCGCGTGTGTGCCCTCGCCGTCGCCGTGATCCAGCGCGGCGTCGCGGACGGCGTAACTGGCGGCTACCTGGGGCAGTCCCGGCGCGATGCAGGCCCAGATCTCGCTGCGGATGTACGCGCCGCAACTGTGTTTGAACGCGTTGTTGACGCTGCCCGACAGCGGCGGCAGCAGCCCATGCCTCATGGCGACCTTCGCGTTGCCGTACTCGGCCCAGTGCGGCGTGACGAACCGGCACCAGTAATCCGCCAGCCGTTGCGAGGTCACGTCCAGGCCTTTCTCTTCCATCGCGCACAGCCAGAGCAACTGGATGTCCAGATCGTCGTTGGGCAGCGGCCTGCCGTTGAGGTCGCCCTGCACGTAAAACGAAATGTCGTTCACCTGCC
This sequence comes from Phycisphaerae bacterium, assembly GCA_009783465.1. Taxonomy (GTDB): domain Bacteria; phylum Planctomycetota; class Phycisphaerae; order SM23-33; family SM23-33; genus WRDM01. The sequence goes on from WRDM01000018.1 coordinate 51,067, forward strand.
GCTTCCATTCAAACGGCGCGCCGACGGTCCCGCCGATATTCTTGCCCAGCCAGCAGCCCAACACCTTGCTCCGATACTCATGACGATTCAGCCGCATGGAAGACTCCCATTCCAAAAGTGTACGCCCATCTTCCAGGATTTTTTCAAAAACGCAAGCCTTCAAAACGTGTCGCGGGCCATCGCATTCTCGTGACGCGGGCATCTTGCCCGCGTGTCTCGCGGGCGCGAGCGCCCGCGTCCGGCGGTGAAACGCCTTGGTTTTTGCATGAGATCAGCCGTGTGGAACAGTCCGCGAGGGCAAGATGCCCTCGCCACA
>WRDM01000019.1 GCA_009783465.1 Phycisphaerae bacterium
TAGACTGTTAGGCTGTTAGGGAGAGGCTTATGAAAAATTAGGCCCAATCTCACATCAGCCGGCGCCTAACAGTCTAACAGCCTAACAGTCTCTTGTACGAAAAAATGGGCGAATGTAGATGCGATGGCCCTGTATTCCCTTGTCAAAACGCGAAAGTCGGGTAAAAATAGACGTACTGTCCATGATTGTGTGGGCGGCAGTTCTTATTGGTTGTTCCTTCGCGAAAGGAGAGGTTATGCGAGGCCTTCGGATGGTGATTGTTGTCGGCGTGGCGTGTTTCATGGCCGCGTCGGCGACGGCGGCGTCGGGCACGGGCGTGGGGGCGGTTTCGGGGCAGGTGCCGGTGCTGGAGTGGGATGTGGCCTCGTCGTGGTGGTGGGACGGCGACGCGGGCACATGGTTCATTGACAACACGGGCAGCCTTAACGCGGGTCCGCTCAAGGGCGGCGTGGGAAGCACCTCGAACTGGAACAACCTGTACAGCGGCAAGCCGGTGGATCCTGAGTTGTTCGGCCTGCCGGAGTACGTGGCTGGCGGCGCGGGGGCAGGCGACCGGCCTTATGTGGATATGAACAAGTATTCGTACATCGGTGTCGAGAGTCAGCGGTACGAGTTCGGCAATCCGGTGTTTTCGCCCGCCGTTGGCTACACGGAGATCGGATTTTTCTACTTCGCGTCGGACATGGCGGTTCTGGAGAACACGGGCATCGGCGCGGCCCATGACACGAACAACCAGAATCTGTTCCTGTATGCCGACAAAGGCCTGACGATCACGTTCAAGTCCTGGACGGAGATGGTTGACGGCCGGGTGTCGAATCCGACGAACGACAACCGGTGGTGTCACGAGGACGTCGTCAACGTGTACATTCCGCGTGACGCGTGGGTTCAGTTGGCCAAGGTGTTCGACGTTGCGGCGAGCGAGGTTCGATATTACATCAACGACGAACTGGTGTTTACGTCGCCGTTTGACTTCGACCTCACCCACTACGTCTTTGAGGGGCGCGGCGACGTCATCGGCCACTTCGGCACCGATGGCCGCTGCCTGACCGGCATGAGTCTGAGCTACTTCGCCGCGTACAACACCGTGCTGTCGCTCGACGAGATCACGGAATCTTACGCATACCTGACGGGCATTCCCGAGCCGGCGACGATGACCCTGCTGGCGCTGGGCGGCCTGGCGCTGCTGCGGCGCCGCGGCCGGTAGTTCTGTTGTACAGCCCGCGAGGATTGCTGGATGGCATGATCATGTTGAATGCATTTTCTTTTTCGTTCTTTCCATGAAGGGAGAGTTTATGTCCAGTCTTCGAGTAACGATGGTGTGTATGGCGTGTTTCGTGGCCGCGTCGGCGTTGGCGGCGGTGCCGCAGCCGGTGCTGGAATGGGATGTGAATACGTCGTGGGATCCCGCCACGGGCAGGGTGCTCAACTCGGGCAGCGTTGCGAACGCGGGAGCGTTGGAGGGCCGGCCTGGGAACTATGCATACTGGAGCGACCCTCCGAGCTACGAATCCAAGCTGAGTGACGAGGATAACGATCCCAACCGGTTCGCCGCGCCGCAGTACGTGGCCGCCGGCGACGACAGTCGGGCGTACCTCAATTTTGAAAACTACGGGTGGCTCGAAGCCCTCGGCCCCGCGTACACGAAGGGCAGTTCGTACAATGGCACGCCCATTTTCGATGGTGCGGTCGGCTATACGGAAGTGGGGTATTTCTACGTCGCGTCGGATTTCTTTGCGTTACAGAACGCGGGCCTCGGCGCCGGCCATGGGACGAGTTGGCAGGACATGTTCCTGTACTCCACCAGGGGGCGTACGTTTTATTCCGCCACGGTGATGTCCGGGCCGGTGTACAAGGAGGACGCGGGGGAGTGGGTGACAGAGCGATGGACGCTGGGCGGCGTCGGGGTGAACGCGATGAACGACGTCAACAGCATCATCCCACGCGATCAATGGTTCCAGTTCGTGAAGGTGCATGACATTGCCGCCCAGCAGGTGCGATACTACGTCGACGGCGAGCTGGTGTTGACGCTCGACTACGATGACGATCTCACGGGCTTCGCCTACAGCGGGACGGGCAGCGAGTCCATCGGCCGCTTTGGCACCGACTACCGCTGCATTCAAGGCTTTGGCTTCAGCTATCTCGCCGCGTACGACTGCGTGCTGACGGATGCGCAGATCCTGGAATCCTACGCGTACCTGACGGGCATTCCCGAACCGGCGACGATGACCCTGCTGGCCCTGGGCGGCCTGGCGCTGCTGCGGCGCCGGCGGTGATTTTGCAACGACGTGGCGACAGAACAAGCGATGAGTAACGAGTGACGAGTAACGAGGAGTTCCGCGTTTTGGATGGAATTTCGAATTCCTCGTCACTCGTTACTCATTACTCGTTACTTGGTATTGGAAGTGCATTGACTTTGCCCCCGGTGCGCACCTAGGATGTCGCTCCAGAGCGGCGGGTGTGAATCAGAAAGGAGCCAACCATGGCCAGCGAATTTGTGATCGAATTTACGGACGGGAATTTTCAGAGCGAAGTGCTCGGCGCGGACGTGCCGGTGCTGGTGGACTTCTGGGCGCCGTGGTGCGGGCCTTGCAAAATGCTCGGGCCGGTCATCGACGAATTGGCCAAGGATTTCCACGGCAAAGCGAAAATCGGCAAGGTCAACACCGACGAAAACCAGGACACCGCCATGAAGTTCGGCATCCAGAGCATCCCGACGGTGTTGCTGTTCAAGGGCGGGCAACTGACGCGGAAATTTGTAGGCCTGACGTCGAAGGTCGACCTCAAGGCCGCGATTAACGAACAGTTGTGATTCTCATGTCGAGACGGTCGTTGACGCGTGAGGAGGTTCGGCGGGTGGACGGGCTGGCGATGGAGCGGCTTGGCGTTCCGGGGTTGCTGCTGATGGAAAACGCGGGCCGGCAGGTTGCCGACGCGGCGGCGGCGTTGTGGGCGCACGCGGCGGATGCGACTGACGTGGCGGCGGGGCCGGTGGTTGTGTTGGCCGGTGGGGGCAACAACGGCGGGGACGGGTTTGTTTGCGCACGGCACCTGATCGTTCGAGGTCTGCCGTGCGTGACAGTCCTGCTGCAACCGGCGGCGGACTACACCGGCGACGCGGCGACGAATTTACGATGTCTCCAGGCGATGGCCGCGCCGATCGAGGAGGTGGACCGTAGCACGGGCGTCCCGCCCGTGGGTCGCATGGGCGTCTCGCCCATGCAACTACAGCCTGTAGATCAGTCTTTCATATCACAGCCACAGGCGAACGAAATCCTTGTACCATATGACCATCACAGGCCGGACGCCCGTGGGACTCACGGGCAAGATGCCCGTGCTACGCACAACGCGGGCGGGACGTCCGCGTCACGTTGTTGCGGCGACGCCTTGTCAACCCGGCTTGCCGGGGCGGGCGTGATTGTGGACGCCATCGGTGGGACGGGGATCGTCGGTCCGTTGAGGCCGGCGTTGGCGCGGGCGGTCGAGGCGTGTAACGGTGCCGGCAGGCCCGTCGTCGCGGTGGACATCCCCACGGGCCTGGACTGCGACAGTGGCCTGCCGACAGGTCCGTGCATCCGGGCGACCTGCACCGTCACCTTCGTCGCGCCAAAACGCGGCTTCGAAAATCCTGCCTCCCGCGAATTCTCCGGCGAAATCATCGTCGCCGACATCGGCGTGCCGGGGGACATCACGTAGCCGTGCGGGGAAGGGTCGCATCGGATGTGACGCGGGCATCTTGCCCGCGTGTCTCGCGGGCGTCCCGCCCACGTTGGCCGTGTGGAAAGCCTTGACGTTCTTCACAGCGTCAGGTTGTATGGAACGGTTTGCGAGGGCAAGATGCCCTCGCCACACGCGGGCCAGACGCCCGCGTCACGTTCCATGCGTTCGCCCCGTATTACCGCGCAGGGGGGGGGACGCGTCACTCTACTTGTCGTTCCAGTTCGGCCAGCCGTGCCGAGGCCCGCTGCCGCTCGTCCTCGCGAGGCGCGTTTTTCGCCACGTCCGCCAACGCCGCCAGGTCGGTCAGATGGCACATCGCGGTGTAGCGGACGTTCTCATCCGTGTCGGTTTTCGCGAACTCGGCCAGGGCGGCCTGGTCCGTCAACGCGTACATCACCGCCATCCGCACCGAACTGTCGCCGGTTTTCGCGATCGCCAGCAGCGTCGCCTGATCGGTCAGTTTTTTGATGGCCGCCACCCGCACTTCCCGATGGGCCGCGTTTTTTGCCAGATCGGCGAGCATCTCCTGATCGGTCATGGCCGTCGTCGCCCGGACGCGCAGATTGTAATCCTTGGAATGCTTCGCGAATTCCAGCAGCGTCGTGTTGTCGGTCAATCGACTCACCGCCTCGTAACGCACCTCCGTGTGGGTCGCGTATTTCGCCAGGCCGGTGAGCACGGCCTGGTCGGTTATCGCGTTTACGACCCGACGCATGCCGGTAACATTGTCGTTGTATATTGTGAACTCGATGATCGGCCGGATCTCCGCATCGCTCAACGCCTCGGCGAGCCACGCCAACTGGGCCTGCCGTTCTGTCGCCGCCTTACGCACGGATTCGTCCGCGTCGGTTTTTACGATGTCCTCAATCGACGCCGTATCGGTCAGCCTCTCCACCGCCGCCACGCGCATGGCCGCGTCCTTGTGCGTTGTCGCGATGTCCGCCAGCCGCGGCTGATCCGTCAGCTTGCCGACCGCCTGCACGCGAATGTTCTGATGCGCAGCCTGCATCGCAATGTCCGCCAGCAGCGCCTGGTCGGTCAATTGAAAGACCGCGTGGGTGCGTACGTTCGCGTCCGTGTCGGTCTTGGCGACCTCCGCGAGCACGGCCTGGTCCGTCAGCCTGTTCACCGCCACCATGCGGATGCCCCAGTCCTTATGGTTCTTCGCGAGGTCGGCGAGCGTTTTTTGATCGGCCACCTTCTCCGCCGCCCGCAGGCGTACCTCGAAATGCGTGCCGTTTTTCGCGAGTTCCTGAAGCGTCGCCGGGTCGGTAATGCGTTGCACCGCCCTGGAGAGCAGGCCATTCTCCCGTTCGGCCAGGGTCCGCGTGAGGTCCAGGAGCAACGTCTGGTCGGTCATCTTCTCCACCGCCGTGGCACGCACCGGCCAGTCGTCGTGTGTTTTCACGAGGTCGGCGAGCACGGTCTGATCGGTGATGCACTCGAGGATCGCCAGGTGTATGTTGCGAACCTTGTTGTTTTTTACGAGGTCGGCGAGCAGGGATTGATCGGTCATTTGCTTCACCGCGGCCACGCGCAGGTCATGATCGCCGATATTTTTCGCGATCTCGACGAGGGCGTTGTCGTCGGTCAGCGTTTTCACGATCAACTCGCGTATCGTGCGATCCTTCTCCGCGACCGCGATCTCGGCCAGCGTGGCCTGATTGGTCACGTGTTTTATCGCCAATCGGCGGGGGTACCAGTGTTCACAATGTTTCGCGAGATCGAGGAACATGGCCTGGTCGGTGACGTTTTCCGACTCGGGCCAATCGGCGGGCGGGGTCCATCGTGTGATACCCTTCAGATACTCGGCGACTCGGGCCGGGTCGGTGAGTTTTTCCGCCGCCGCCGCTTGCGCGCCCGAATAGTTGGCGTTTTTGGCGATGTCGAAGAGCACGTCCTGGTCGGTCAGTTTTTTGATGGCCGCCACGCGCAGGTCCAGGTGGTCGGGTTTATCGGAGGTGTTGTCTTTGGCGATGCGGGCCAGCGCGGCCTGATCGGTCAGTTGTTCCACCGCCGCCAGCCGCACGTCCCGGTGCTCGTCGTTTTTCGCGACGTCGGCGAGGACGGCCTGGTCGGTGAGTTTTTCGATGGCCGTCCGGCGGATGGTCCATGCCTCTTCCCTGTTTTGTGCGATTCTGATGAGCACGTCCTGGTTGGTGAGTTTTTCCATCGCCATCTGCCGCAGGTGTACGGAGGTGTCGTACAGGGCGTGTTCGGCGAGGGTGGTTTGGTCGGTCAGCATCTCCATCGCGGCCCGGCGGACATCCGAGTTGTTGTCTTGCTGTAAAATTTTTGCGAGCGTAGTTTGGTCGGTTACTTTTTTCACCGCCGCCGCGCGGACGAAGAAGACGTCGTCGGTTTGGGCGATGTCGGCGAGGGCGGCCTGGTCGGTGAGTTGCTCGACGGCCGCCTGACGGACGTACTCGTGCCGGGCGTTTTTCGCGAGATCGGCCAGCAGGGTCTGGTCGGAGAGTTTGTCAGGCCCTGGCAGGCGGGTGCTCCAGTGTTGGACCACTTTCAGGACCTCGGCGAGTTGGGCTTCGGTCGCGTCGGCCATTGACTGGATGCGGATTTCCGGGTCGCGGTGGTTTTTGACGAGTTCGTCGCGCACGGCCTGGTCGGTGATTCGGGCCACCGCCACCATGCGAACGAGCAGGTGTTCGGCGGTTGTCGCCAGGTCGATCAGCGCGGGCTGGTCGGTGAGGATGCTGGCCGCCGCGTGGCTGATGTCCAGGAGCTTGGCGTGTTTGGCGATATCGGCCAGGGCGGCCTGATCGGTGATTTTTCTTACTGCTGCCATACCGGTGTCCGCGTCGGCCGTTTTCGCGAGGTCGGAGAGCGTCGCCTGGTCAGTGATTTTTTCCACCGCGGCCTGGCGGATGTCCCAGTGGACGGCCTGCTTCGCAAGATCGGCCAGCAGCGGTTGATCGGTGAGTCTGTCCAGCGCATTCAGGCGATGGTCGTTCCTGCCCCACGGGAAACTTTTCAGGATATCGACGAGTGTTGCCTGGTCGGTGACGGTTTCCATGGCCGCGACCCGCACGCGCACGAATGGATGATTTTTCGCGAAATCAGTCAACGCCGCCGGGTCGGTCAGGCGTTCTACCGCCGCCAGACACACCGTTTCGTCCTGCGAGTGTTTCGCGATGTGGGCAAATATCGCGGCGACGGTGGTGATGTCGCCGTCCATCCAGGCGGTGGCGGCGGCGCGGATGGTTTTATCGAGCTGCTCGTTGGTTTCGAAGCTGGCCACCAGGGCCACGAGGATGTCGCGGTGCTCCTTGTCGAGTTGTCCCGCCGCCGCCAGGCGGGTCGCCCAATCGGCGCCGTTTTTAGCGAGGTCGAGGAGTGTCTCCTGGCAGGCGGGTTCTTCCTCCGTCGGTTGCGTGGCTGGGGATTCCGCGTGGGTGGCGATTGCCAACCCGCAGGCCAGCGCCAAGGCTGCCGCCACGATGGTTTGTTTGATCGGCACGGTTTGTTTTCCTTCGAGTGCCACGGAAATTCTATCAGAAAACCGCGGAGGACACAGAGAATGAGACGCTCGTGCGGGAAAAAAGTTGCATGAAAATTTGTTTTGCGCTTTGGTCATTGGCGCATGTCTATCCGACTTCGCGAAGACCGAGCGGGATTACGCGGATTGTAAGATTTCAAGGATTGAGACGATTAGATCGTTATGTGAAAAAGAGCAGGTTGCCTCCCCGTCCTCGCGTGGTAGTGCCGGTACACAGCCCCAACGGGGCGTCTGATGTAGCCCAGGGTTCGCGGCGTACCGCTCACCCTGGGCTACCCAAGACGCCCCGTTGGGGCTGTGTGCCGGTACTTCACATGCGAGGTCGGGGAGGCCCATCGGTTGTTTTTCATGTTCTACAGCGCAAAAAGGCGAGCCAGTGAAAATGGTTTTGGTTTTCCGTGTTCGGTTTCGGTACTCGTTTTCCGTCTGCGAGTTTGACCGCGTTCTCGATATCCGGTACGATATTCGCACGAGATGAGGAATTTTATGAGCGATACGAACACATTGCGGGAAACGATTGCGACGTTGAAGTACGATGCCGCCGGGCTGATTCCGGCGGTGATCGTGGATAAGGACACCAAGGCGGTTCTGATGGTGGCGTACATGAATGAGTCGTCGCTGCTGGCGACCGTCGAGACGGGCAAGACGCACTTCTGGTCGCGAAGTCGGCAGAAATATTGGATGAAGGGCGAGTCCTCCGGCCATGTGCAGGAGGTGCACGCCATTTACACCGATTGCGACGTGGACACGGTGGTGATCGAGGTGACGCCTCACGGCGCGGCCTGTCACGACGGGTATTATTCGTGTTTCTACCGCCGCCTGAACACGTCGACGGGCCAATGGGAAACCCAGGGCGTGCCGCTGTTCGATCCGAAGGACGTGTATAAGAAGAGCCAGTAGCCAATAGCCAGTAGGTATGGCGAGGTTTGTCATGAACCAGGGCATACTGTCGATGTGCGAATGAGCGTGTGAACTGCGAGTCTGCGAAGCTGCGAGGCCGCTCTCTCGAATGTGATGTGCGGGTTTACCGTTGCGCTGCGAAAACCCTATTGGCTACTGGCTGATGGCTATTGGCTTTTTTGAGGACGGTCGTTCCATGGCCGACGACATGACGGACAACACGGCGGGGGAGCGTTTGCGGCTTGGCGCACGGGGTGCGTTGTCGGTGGCGACGGTGGTGATTTCGTTGGCGTCGGCGGTGGGTTTGGCGGCGTTGTATGGGTACGGGGATTTGTCGCACAAGGCGGGTGGATTTGCGTCGTCGTGGGGGGCGGTGTTGGTGGCGGCGCAGATGGCGTTGGCGGCGGCGTTGGCGGGGGAGCGGTTTGTTCGTCTGGCGTTGTCGGGTCAGCCTGCCGAGTACGTGCGTCGGCAGTGGTTGGATTTTGCGATGATCGCGGTGACGGCGTCGGCGGTGTCGGCGGCGTGCGTGTGGGATTGCACGCTGTCGGCGGGCGCGTTGTGGGTGGTCATCGCGCAGGTGTACGTGTTGTTTACGTTGGTGTTGCGGGCGGCGGAGGGCGCGGCGTGGCTGATTCGCGGCGGGGTGCATCCGGCGTGGTTGTTGGTGGGCGGCATGGTGGTGTTGTGCGTCGGCGGGGCGGTGTTGTTGATGCTGCCGGGCGCGGCGGCGCCGAATGCCGCGCGGCTGTGGTTTCACAATGCGTTGTTCACGGCCATTAGTGCCGCGACGCTGACGGGGCTTTCGTTGCGGCCGATCGGGAGCGAGTTTTCGTTTTTCGGCCAGGTGGTGATTCTCGGGCTGATTCAGGCGGGCGGGCTGATGATCATGACGTTCGGCCTGTCGCTGGCGAGGCAGATCGGACGACGGTTGTGCGGTGGCACGGGCGTATTACGTGGCGAGGGCGTCTCGCCCTCGTGTCCCGCGGGCATCTTGCCCGCGTCTGGCTGCGGAACAGACGCAACATATTCTGTTGTCAAGGCCAATGGATCGCACAACGCGGGCGGGACGCCCGCGTCACGTTGGGCGGGCGAGATGGCCTTGCTGGCGGGCTTTGTCGTTGTCGTCACGCTGGTGATTGAGTTGATCGGGGCGGCCTTGATTTTCCCGATGTTTCACGGCCAGCTTGACGCGTTGGGTCGGCCGCTCAGTGCGGCGGGCGCGGCGTGGTATGCGGTGTTCCATAGCGTCAGCGCGTTTTGCAACGCGGGGTTCGGACTGTACGACGACAGCCTGCGTTCGTTTCGCGAGTCGTGGCGGGTGCTGGGCGTGTTTGGGCCTCTGATCGTGCTGGGCGGCATCGGGCTGCCGGTGATTCAGGAGGTTCTCGTCCGCGTGCGGTCGCTGCCGGGTCGGCTGTCGCGAGCCCGCCGGCTGGGCGTGCCCGTGCGGGTGCGGAGGCTGTGTCGACTGTCGCCGCACGGCAAGGTGGTCCTGTGGACGACGCTGCTGCTGCTGTTCTTCGGCACGACGACGCTGCTGCTGGTCGAGACGATCGGCATGACGGTCAAGCCCGCCGAGCCGGGGCGGAACTTCGGCGTCGCGGCCGAGGCCAGAACGGAGTTCCAGGGCATGAGTGCCTCGGACCGTCTGCGTGCGTGCGCGATGTTGAGCGTCTCGTCGCGGACGGGCGGGATGCGGACGAACGAGATCGGCCAAATATCTGACGCGGGCAAGGCCGTCCTGTGCGTGCTGATGGCCGTGGGGGGCAGTCCGGGCTCGGCGGCGGGGGGCATGAAGACCGTCACGTTCGCCGTGCTGTTCGTGGTGGTGTGGGCGGGGCTTGGCGGGCGCGGGCGGGCGGAGATTTTCGGCCGATCCGTCGGCGGCGAGCTGGTGCATCGCGCCGTGACGTTGGCAGGGTTGTACGCGGCGACGGTGTGTGTCGTGTCGATCGTATTGGCCGTCGTGGTGCGGTCGCACGGACGGTTCCTGGACGTGCTTTTCGAATCCGTCAGCGCGTGTTCCAACGCGGGGCTGTCCACCGGCGCGACGGCCAACGTAAACGACGCGGGAAAATTTGTCCTGATGTTCGCCATGTTCGTCGGCAGACTGGCCCCGATGGTGTTTTTATTGATTGTGATCAAGCGTTGCGGTGACGGCGAACGAACGTTACCGCAAGCGCGATTGGCGTTTGGGTAAAGGGCACGTTTCTTTCTACCACAGAGGCACAGAGAAACACAGAGAATGACACTAGGGAATCCACAACATGGTTCGAGTTTTCAGAGCTTTTCTCTGAGTTCTCTGTGCCTCTGTGGTAAAAAGAAACGTGCCCTGTTATTAACAGCCTGAAAATAATGATTCTTCGAAACTACCAACTATCGCAAATTCAGACGCCGGATTTTTCCATCGTCGGCTACAGCGTCGCCGGCGAGGAGTCCGTCATCATCGTGCCCGAATTGGACGTGTGCTTCGACATCGGAAAATGCCCGCGGGAAGCCCTGCCCGTCAATCACGTGTTGCTCTCGCACGGGCATGCCGATCACGCCGCCGGGCTGACGTATTATTTTGCCCAGCGGGATTTTCAGGATATCGCCGGCGGCGTGTGCCTCGCGCCCGCCGACCTCGTGCCGCCGCTGGTGGAATTAATGAAGGCATGGGGACGCGTCGAGGGCCACGTGCCGCCGTACGACTTCGTCCCGATGCGCGACGGCGAGGATTTCGAGCTGCGTCGAGGCCTGATCGCCAGGCCTTTCGCCGTCCGGCACATGCAGCCGGCGCTGGGGTACAGCATCATCGACGTCCGCCAGAAGCTAAAAGAAGACTACCTCGGTCTGAGCGGCCCGGAGATCGTCGAACTGAAAAAACGGGGCGTGGAAATCACCAACCGCGTGGAGGTACCGCTTATCGCATACCTCGGCGACACGGGCAAGGCCGACTACGCACGCCTGCCGCACGTCGCCAACGCCAAAGTGCTGCTGCTGGAGTGCACGTTCTTCGACCCCGACCACATCGGCCGAGCAAAGGCGGGCAAACACATCCACGTGCAGGACCTGCCCGAGCTGCTCGAAGGCATGCACAACGAACGGATCGTCCTCATCCACGTCACCCGCCGCACCCACATGGGGCAGGCCCAGCGTGTCCTCAAAAAATCGCTGCCGAAGGAAACGCTCGAAAAGATCACGTTTCTGATGAGCCGGGAACATATCGAGGAAGAATAAAATGACAGAATGAACGGGGTAAAAGGGCAACAATAAACGTATGTTAAATCACGCAGGAACTCAAATCATACACACAGGCCGCCTGCTTCTTAGAAAGCATGAAATAACGGACGCTGACGATATGTTCCGGAATTGGGTGACAGATCCAGAAGTTAGCCGTTTTTGGGGTTGGGAACCTCACAAGGATATTGATGAAACAAGGCGATTGCTAACAGGTTGGATTGACGAATATGAAAAAATAGACACATATCACTGGATTATCGTACTGAATAATATCGCACAGGCCATTGGCTATGTTTACCTTAGCGATATTGACGATGTCCGCGATAGTGCGTCTGTGCATTATGCATTAAGTCGTACATATTGGAATAAAGGTATTATGACGGAAGCGTGTAAGGGAGTTTTTGGTTTTGCATTCTCCACGCTGCAAGTGAAGAGAATACACGCAAGTCATCATATAGACAATCCTGCAAGCGGTCGAGTACAACAGAAATGCGGTATGCGGTATATAGAAACGGCATACAAACAAGTGCCTGATTGCGAACAAATCAGCGGCGACTACTGTTATTACGAAATAACGAAAGATACCTGGGAACGCACACGGTAAGCATTTTTGCTGGCCTATGTTATATCGAAATCGTTTTGCTGTATTCGGTAAGTATTCCGTGGTGAACCGCTCCAGGACAGATCGGCTCTTTTTATTCTGCATACTGTCTTGAAGTTAATATGGATTGCTCGGCATCATCTCCCAGGCGTCGACGCGCGGGATGCTGATATCCACGTCGCTGAACAGTCGCACTTCAAGGCTGTCGCGTCGGGTGGGATAGATGCGGCGGCAGATGGCTTGGCGGGTGTTGGCGAAGACTTCGACGAACGATTTGTCGAGGAAGACGCGCAGCGACAGGCTTTCGCCGGCGGGGAGTTTCAGCGGGGCGGACTCGACGACCTTCGTTCCTTCGCCGAGGCTGGCGTGGCGTGTGTCGACGTTCAGCGTGTGGTTTGTCGCGTCGTAGGAGATGACGGTTTGTTCCTGGCCGTCGGGCGAGCAACAGACTTTCAGGCCGAACGTGCCGGCAGAGGCGGGGGCGAAGGTGACGGCCAGTTCGAGCGAGTCGCCCTGGATCGCGTTGCCCTGGCCGTCGCATAGGGGCCGTTCGTCGTTGGCGTGTATGTGTAGGTTTTCGGCGCGTCGGGGGTTGTATCGCAGGGCGGCGAGTTCCGGTGGCGGGGCCATGCGAAGCGTGTTGTCGTTGCCCAGCCAGAGGACGCGGGGGAGGCTCAGTTCGCCCGACCAGCCGGAGGTGAGTTTGGTCGCGTGTTCGCGGCGGTCGAAGACCCACGTCCACATGATCCGCCGGCCGGCGGCGTCGAGCAGGCTTTCGGGCGCGAAGTATTCGTTGTCCACCCACGTCATTCGGCCATGCTGTTGCGGCTCGAAGCGATCGTTGGCGTATCGGCCCAGGTAATACTGACAGCCCAGCCGGTGGCTGATGAAGAGGTTCATGTAGGTCTCGCTGGGCGTGCCGCCGTCGGGGCTTGTCGGCAGCGGGAAGAAGTCCGGGCACATGCAGTCTTCGAATTCGCGTGTCCACTGGCGGCTGGACGTGTAGAAGCGGTGCAGGTAGGTCCAGTGTTCCAGGTCGTCGGAGACGAACAGGTACAGCGTGTCGCCGAGGTGTTCGGGCTGTTTGCGTTTTTCGCCGTATTCCCAGAGGACCAGCAGGTTGCCGGTGAGCATGTAGTATCGGCCGTTGTGGGACCAGATGGCCGACGGATCGGCGGCGCCGTAGACGAGTTCGTTTCCGGTGCCGTCGGCGGAGGGGGTGACGGTCAGGCCTGGCGCGGTTTCGCGAATGACCGGGTTGGCGGGATGTTTGGTCCAGTGGTCCAGATGGTCGTCGGTGGCGGTGGCCAGGCAGACGCCGCCGGGTTTGCCCAGGCCCCAATAGGTGATCGTGGGCACGCCGTTGTGGTCGACGAACACGCCGCCGCTGAAGATGCCGTCGTCCGCGCCGCCGGGCAGCAGGCCTGGTACGTGATGACGCCAATGCACCAGGTCGATGCTGGACACATGGCCCCAGCAGTGTTTGCCTTCGTGCTGGTAAATATAGAACAGGTGATATCGCCCCTTCCAGAACAGCGTCCCGTTGGGATCGACAGGTCCATGCACGCCCTCGGGCACGACAAAGTGATAGCCAGGTCGATGCGGGTCGCGTAAGTAGTGTTCCCGCAGCAGGCGGGCGTCGTGAATCCTGCGTTCCAGTTCGAGCGCGGCGAGGTCGGTCATGGTGGACTCCTTTGGGGGAGTGTAGCGTAATGCGTGGGATTCGGACACTATTTTATGAGGAAGTGATTTGTCGGGGTGCACGTCACGTTTGCAGGTGACAAGGAGCATGGTGATAGACGGGCATGGAAAACGAACCGTCGGCCTCCCCGGTCCCGCATGGCGGTCGCCGGTACACAGCCCCAACGGGGCGTCTTGGGTAGCCCAGGGTGAGCGTACTCGCGAGCCCTGGGTTTTTCGGGTGTTTTTTTCATTTTATCGCGGCTGACGCCACTGGCCGCATATCACACCGACGCACAACGTCGGCATCGAACGACGCGCACATGGGAATGTGCGCGTCGTTCGAAGTCGTCTTCGTATAACGGTGCGCCCTCGGCCAGTGGCGTCAGGCCGCGATGATGAAAAAACAAAACCACCGGTCCCCAGGGTTCGCGAGTACGCTCACCCTGGGCTACCCAAGACGCCCCGTTGGGGCTGTGTACCGGCGACGGCCGCGCGGGGCCGGGGAGGCCGCTCGGTTGTTTTCCACGCCCGGCTATCACCATGCTCCTTGCCACCTGCAAACGTGACGTGCACCCGATTGGTCGTTGATGTGGCCCTGCCATTGGGCGTTGTGGAGCATTTCTGTCGTCCAAAACGTTTTACAGCGCCTAATGGCAGGGCCATATCCACGGCGGTTCTCTGTATCTGGGGTTTCCTTCGGATTCGGTCGAAACTAATTGTGGGGATATCCGTTTATAAAGTAGGCGGTATTCTGGTCTTGGCAGACGGTACAATGTAATCATTCTCAACGTCATGGACGGATTGGAAAGTTATGAATACCTTCGCGCGATGGAGTCGGATTGGGACGGTGTTTGCGGTGTTGGCGGCGGCGTGTTGGTTGGTGGGGGCGGCCGCTCAGACCACGCGCCCGGCGACGACGACGCGCCCGGTGGCGACGCCTCGGGCGGCGGAAGCGGCCAAGCCGGCGGCGGATGCCCGCGTTCGCGAGACGCATCCCAACGGTCGCCTGCTGGAGGGGTTTGAAAATTTCAGCGCGTTGCAGGGGCAGGGTCAGTTGGTGACGGTGACGGAGGGGCCTGGCGTGACGGAGGGCAACGCGGCGTTGCAGATTCCGCCGCAGGGCGCGGTGACGATTCGTCCGTCGCGGCGGGACATCAGCAGGCCTTGGTGGCTTCGCGTGGACACGCTCAACGTTCAGCCCGAGTCGCAGCGGCTTCGCTTTGAATTTTCCGGCGGGATTTCGACGGGAATTGTCGCCATTGTCGCGCCGGGCAGGGACACGCTCAGCATGCCGCTGGCGATGCTTTCAATCATCACGGGCAGGGAGTGGGACGAGGACGACCGCCCGGTCCTGACGATCCGAAACCTCTCCGAATCGCCGATCATCATCGACAACCTGCGCGTCGAGCCGCCCATGGATTGGCCTCGCGACGCGAGGGCGTACGATCTCGGGACGCGGTTCGCCTGGCCTGGGTTTTCCAACGACACCGACCGCGAACTGGGCGTCTGGGGAAACAGCACGGTGGCGCCGAATTATCCGCACCCGCTGGTCGGCAGCGCGTACGGCCCATGGCCTGACTTCCGAACCACCGCGAGGTTTCAGATGCAGGGCGGGTCCAAGGGGCAGACGGTCGGGTACGTCTGGCTGTCGCACGTGAGTCTGTTCAACATGCAGCCGTTGGAATATTTCGCCAAACTCAACGGGAAGTTTCTGGTCAGGAAGCAGAATCAGCCGCGGCAGATGCTCGGCACGGACGGCAAGACCGGCATGATGATCGGTTTCAACGGCGAGTGGTCGCCGGCATGGTTCGACAAGACGTACGCGCCGATGTTTTACGACACGGTGCCGATCGCGTTGAATCCCGGCAGCAACGAGTTGGAGTTGTTCAACACGCAGATGACGGCGGTGGTGTTGGCTCCGGCGAGTGAGAGGGGGGCGTTGCTCAAGGCGGTCGAGCAGGTGGAGAAGGATTTGTCGGCGTACCGTCGGCAGTTCGTGGCGGGGCGTCGCGTCGAGCCGACCTGTACGTTCGCCGCGACGGAGGAGGAGGCCAGGATGGGGATGATGTTGTTGCCGGCGGACGACACGGCCTTTTCGCCGACGTGGCAGCCGACGGACGAGACGCGGCTGGCGAAGGCGGAGGTGACGACGTTCGCGGGCGCGACGGCGGTGATTCCGCTGGCGGTCGTGCCGCTCAAGAAGGGGCAGATCTCGGTTTTTCCGGGCGCGTTCCGTTCGACGGAGGGCGGCAAGGCGTTGCCGTTGTCTCGGCCTGTGGAGATGCAGTTCGCGACGCGGCTGCCGCGGTTGACGGAGGCGACGATTTACATGCATCCGTGGCTGTTGCGTTCGCGTGTGGCGGCGGCGAAGGAGCGTGAGATCATTCCGGCGGCGGTGGTATTGTCGATTGCGCCCAACGCGGCGGAGGGCACGTACGCGGGGCAGATCAAGCTCACCGGCGCGGGCGGCTCGTGTGTGCTGCCGGTGGAGGTGACGGTGCGGCATATCGGCATGCCCTCGCGGATGCCGACGTTCGGCGTGTCGGACGGCACGGCGGCGCGTGACGCGTACGGCCCGATGTCGGGCGCGATGGAGGCCCGCGACCGCGATCGGCTGACCGGCGCGGTGCGGCAGGAGTTGGTCAAGGCCGGCTTCAACGCGTTTTCGATTCCGGCGGTGGGCTTGAATCGCGAGTTGGCCCCGGTCGACGACGCGTGCGTGCAGGCGCTCAAGTCGATTGGCCCCAAGGCGACAGGCGTGGCCATCTGCGACCTCGGGTCCGCCCATTACGCATTGGGCAACCGCGGGTACGATCGAGGCCTGGGCGCCAATTACGTTCGCGGGCTTGGCACGGCGATCTCGCGGACGCAATCGCTGGTGAACAGGGCGGGCGTGTCGGACTGCCTCTTCCACGCCGGCTGGATCGGCGACCGCAACGTGGACTACATCCTCGACACCGGCGAGGTCATTCAGCACGCCAAGGGGCGGAGCATCGCGTGGATCGGCGGCTATCATCTGCGAGGCCGAAGCGACAACGACATGCGGCGTTTCCGCGACTGTTTTTCGGCGTTGTTGGTGACGGCGGGCTATCCGGTGCATAACGAGATCGCGTCGTTCACGCAGGGCGGCAGCGGGCCTTCGTCGCGCGACGTGTACTTCGAATTTCGCACGCCCGACGTGTACATGATGGGTTTTTATTCGTTCGGCATGGGCGTGCAGGGCTGGTATTGCGTGGGCATGTTCATGAGGCCTGGCGCGTACAGCGGGTGGGGGTTCGGCTCGCCGGGCTATCTCGTTCCGGAGACGGACATGGGGAAATTCGCGCCCACGGTGTCGGTGCTTCGCGTGTGGCAGGGGCAGAGCGATTTTTTACTCGCCCGCCGGGCGGAGGAAGTGATGGAGGCGGCCAGGCGGGCCGGCGTGGACGAAGGCGAACTGCCCGCGCTGCTCGGGGCCATCCGCGACAAAGCCCGCGAGCCGCGAACCATCGGCACGGACCACATCGAGCTGCGATGCGGCGCGATGTCGCCGCAGGAGTTGAACGATCTGCGCCAAAAACTCATCGCCGCCACCGCCGACGTGTTGAAGAAGATGCCCAAGAGATGATACGAGGCTGTTAGACTGTTAGGCTGCTAGGGAGAGGCTTATGAAAAATTGGGCCTAATCTCTCATGAGCCCGCGCCTAACAGCCTAATAGTCTTTTCAGTGAATCATGCACGCAATCTCTCACATGTTGGCTTCCGCTCGTCGTCGCTGGGTGGCGGCGCGGGTAGTGGAGTGGGCTGCCGTCGGGGCCGTCGCGGCGTCGGCGGGGGCGTTGCCGGTGTTGGCGGGCTGGAGCGTGGCGTATCGGTTTGAGACGCTCGCGGTGGTGTTGTGCACGTTGCCGCTCGTGGCGGCGGTGATCGTGGCGCTGTCCCGTGACGCGGGCGTCCTTGCCACGACGAAGCGCAGCGAAGACGGGTCGCCCGCGCGTCCCGCGGGCATCCTGCCCGCGTCTGGCTTCGGAGGCGATTTGCCGTCTTCTAACAGCCAGGCCTATGGAGCGCACAACGCGGGCGAGACGCCCGCGTCACGTTACGGGTCGCCCGCGTGGCCTTCCGCATTGCGTGGGTTGGTGGGTGGGGTGTTGCTGTCGGTGTTTGTCGGCGGACTGGCGGGCGTGGTTATCGGCGAATATTTGCATGTGCCGCGTGCGGCGTGGCTGATTCACGTGGCTTTGTCGGCAGGGGCGGGGGCGGCTCTCGCGTGGCTGTGCAGGCCTGACGCGATGGAGACGGCGGCTTGGCTGGATAGGCGGCTTGGTTTGCGAGAGCGGCTGGCGACGTCGGCGGAACTGCTGTCTCGTGGACGAGCCGACGCGATGGCGGAGGCGGTGTACGCCCAGGCGGCTGATGTCGCCGACGCGGCGGACGTGCGACGGGCGTCGGTGTGGACGCTGGGGCGCGGCACGGTGGGGGCGTTGTGTTTGGCCTTGCTGGCATGCACGGTGGTGCTGCTGTCGCCGGCGTACGGGCCTGCCGGCGCGGCGGGGGCGCTGGAGGGGCTGTCGGGTCGCGTGGCGGAGATGACGCCGGCGCAATTGCATCGGCTGGCGGAGGCGTTGCGGCAATCCGCGGCCACGGACGCCGAGGGCACGCGGTGGATTCTCGAAGCCGCCGCCGCGGCCGACGCGGGCGACAAGGAACTTCTCGCCGAAAGCCTGGCCGTGTTGGCACGGCTGATCGAGGAGGGAAAAATCCGCCTGGTGAAGCTCCCGTCCGCGCTGGCGGAGGGCACGCTTGGTGATGACTTCGGCGTGGACGGAGCGGGCGGCAGACACGCGGACGCCGGCCACGCCAACGCGGCGGGCAATGGAACATCCGCCAACAACGCCGCCGACACTGTCACGGCGGATCAAACGCAACGGGTCTTCCACCCCGAGTACTCGCGGCTGACGGAGCCGAATTCCGCCAACGCCGCCTCGAATGCCGCCGCAAATGCGACGGCGCCGTCGGCGACGTACATTTCTTTCGACCACGCGT
Organism: Phycisphaerae bacterium; assembly: GCA_009783465.1. Lineage (GTDB taxonomy): Bacteria > Planctomycetota > Phycisphaerae > SM23-33 > SM23-33 > WRDM01. The sequence goes on from WRDM01000019.1 coordinate 18,666, forward strand.
GGGACCAGGCCCGCGCCCGCGCATCGCAATCGTTAGCCGACGGTGAAATCCCATCCAACCGCCGCCAGGCCGTGCGGGAATTTTTCCGTACACCGTGATGTCGCTCACGTCCCAATGACCTTCCGCACGTTCTCTTCGTTCACGGGCGAGATGACGCCGCGGTCGGTGATGATGGCGGTGATGAGGTCGGCGGGGGTGACGTCGAAGGCGGGATTGTACGTGCGAATATTCGCCGGGGCGGTGCGTCGGCCGAAGGCTTCGGTGATTTCCTCCGCCGCCCGCTGCTCGATGGGGATGCCTTCGCCGCCCGCCAGCGACAAATCGAACGTGCTGTACGGGGCGGCGACGTAGAAGGGCACGTTATGTTTGGCCGCGGCGATCGCCAGGCCGTACGTGCCGATTTTGTTCGCGGCGTCGCCGTTGGCGGCGATGCGGTCGGCGCCGACGACGACCATCTGCACGCGACCTTCGCGCAGAACCTGGGCGGCCATGTTGTCGGTGATGAGCACGGCGTCGATGCCGGCCTGGGCGAGTTCCCACGCGGTCAGCCGCGCGCCCTGGAGCAGCGGGCGGGTCTCGTCGCAATACACGGTGAACGCATGACCTGCCTGGTGGGCGAGGTACATTCCCGCGGTGGCGGTGCCGATTCCCGTCGTCGCCAGCGCCCCGGCGTTGCAGTGCGTGAGGACGCCGCCGCCGCGCTGCACCAGCGGCAGCGCGTGTCGGCCGATGGCCAGGCAGAGGGCTTCGTCTTCGGCGTGGATTTTTTTCGCTTCGTCGAGCAGGGCGGCGCGGATGTAGTTATAGTCGTCGCTGAGCGTCCTCTGCGCGCGGGCGAGCACGCGCCGGGCGGCCCAGGCGAGATTGACGGCCGTGGGACGGGCGCCTTCGAGATACTCCGCCGCCGCCTCGACGCCGGTGTGGAAGTCCTGAGTATTGGGCAGATATTGCGCCGCCAGCACCATGCCGTACGCCGCGGCCACGCCGATGGCGGGCGCCCCACGCACCGCCAGCGTGGCGATGGCGTCGTGCACCCGCTGCGCGTCGCGACACTCGATATGCGCGACCTCATTCGGCAACAAGGTTTGATCCAACAGACGCAATTGCCCGGTGACGGCATCGCCCGACCAGGCGAGCACGTCAACGGGCGGCTTGGGAGTTGTATGGTTCGATGGCATTGTCATGGATACGGTTATATACGTCGCAAAAAATCATCGGATTTTGCTTCCGCAGGATTTGCAAAAACTGCTTTTTTGTTCGTTGATTGTACCGCAGTTCGTGCAGGCGGGGCGAACGTGTTCGCCACAGCCGGTGCAGAATTTGTCGTCGACGCTGACGACCTTGTTGCATCGCGAGCAGCGTAGGTTGACCTTGTCCACGAATTTCGCGGCCTCGCCGGCGATGACGATGGACAGCCCCAACTTGATCCCCAGGACGCCGGCGGATCCGATGAGCGCAAACGGGATGATTAGCAGAAACGGAACCAATATGCGGGACGGGACCCCCGGCCCGCCGCCAAACGATTGTCCGTGCGAATGAACTTGTTGAAATCCGCCCATGGCAAACGCGGCGAAGCAGGCGAACGTGCCGAGACCTCCGATAACGGCCAGGGCGATGCCCCAGCCAAGCAGTTGCGAGCGGAGCCGTTTGGCTTTTTCGCTGGTCAGCGCGTCGGTGGTATTGGCGTTGAGCTGCTTGATCGTGTTGGTGAGATGTTCCCACGGAAGCATAATCTTTCTCCTGGAGTCGCGTTGCATTGTAGCAACGTGTGAAATTTGTGTATAGTGGCGGCATGCTTCTGGAATTGTCATCGGTGTGCAAACGATATCCTGGCCCGGGCGGCGCGGAGGCGGTCGACGTGCTGCGCGGCGTGGACTTGTCCGTTGCGGCGGGGCAGTCGCTGGCCGTGGTCGGGCCTAGCGGGTCGGGCAAGAGCACGTTGTTGAATCTCATCGCGGGCCTGGATTCGCCGACGTCGGGGGCGGTTTGTTTTGACGGGCAGGATGTCGCCAACATGACTTCGCGGCAGTCGGCGGCGATGCGGCGGGATCGTATTGGGTTTGTTTTTCAGCAGCATCACCTGCTGCCGCAATGCACGGTGCTGGAAAACGTGCTCGTGCCGACGCTGGCGGGGGGGCCACGTGACGCGGGCGTCTCGCCCGCGTTGGATGTGGGTTTGCCAACCACCTCGCCAACCGGCGCAGGCATGTACAACGCGGGCGGGGTGCCCGCGTCACGGGTTCCGCCACGTGATCGCGCGTTGGCATTGTTGGAGCGGGTCGGGTTGGCCGATCGGTTGTCGCATCGGCCTGGGGAGCTTTCGCTGGGGCAGTGCCAGCGGGTGGCGGTCGCGCGGGCGCTGGTCAACGGCCCCGCGCTGCTGCTGGCGGATGAGCCGACCGGCTCGCTCGACGCCGACAGCCGGGCGGCGCTGGCGGATTTACTCGTGGCGTTGCCGGGCGACGGGCTGGCGCTGATCGTCGTCACGCACTGGGAGGAACTGGCCGAGCGGATGTCGCGTGTCCTTCGGCTGAGCGGCGGGCGGTTGATTGAGGTGGATCGCGACACGCCGGAGCGAGGGCGAGACGCCCTCGCGACACGCGGGCAAGATGCCCGCGTCACGTCAGAGCACGGGCGAGACGCCCGTGCGACTCATGGGCGGGACGCCCATGCTACGGGGAGCACGTCGTGACGTCGTGGCGGCTGCTCTGGCGAGGCTGGCGGTTTTACGTCCGCGTGCACGTGGCCGTCGCGTTGTGCGTGCTGCTGGTAACGGCGGTGCTGGCGGGGGCGCTCATTCTCGGTGACAGCGCGGATCACACCCTCCGCACCCGCGCCCTCGAACGGCTGGGGCGGGTGGAATTGGCCCTGGACACAGGCCCGCGACAAGTTCGCGCGGCGCTGGCGGACGACCTCTCGCAGGCATTGCGATTGGCCGGATTCCATGCGTCACGTCCTGTTGTGCCCGTGCTGACGGCCGAGGGAATCGCCAAAACGCCCGACGACCGCGCCCTGGCCAACGAGGTCCGCGTGCTGGGCGTCCGCGGCGGTTATCTCTGGGGCCTGGCGAATTCCACGCGGCCCGCCGAGACGACGATTCCGCTGGCCGACGACGAGGTTGTGCTCGGCCAGCCGCTGGCGGAGCAACTCGGTGTGAAGGCCGGCGACATCATCGTGCTCGTGCTCGTAAAACCCTCGCCGCTGCCGGTCGAAAATCCACTCTCCGATCCGCGCGATAACAAGGCGTCCATGTTGCTGCGGGTTCGTGCTGTGCACGGGCCGGCGGATCTGGGCCATTTTGCCCTTCGCCCGTCCGCCACACCGCCGCTCAACGCGTTCGTCACGTTGACCGCCATGCAGCGGGCGCTGGACCTGCCAGGCCGGGCTAATCTGCTGCTGTTCGCCGACGACCATGGCGCGGCGCGAGCCCAGCAGGCCCTTCGCGACGTCTGGACGCTCGACGACGCGCAGCTGGAACTTCGCGCGCTCGACGATGGGCAGGTGGAGTTGCGGTCGTCGCGTGTGTTGCTGGAGGAGCCGGTCGTGCGGGCGGCGGTGGCGCCGGCGTACGCGGTGACGACGTGGTTTGTGAATGAGCTTCGTGTCGAGGGCGATGGAGCGCACAACGCGGGCGAGACGCCCGCGTCACGTGAGGAGCGGGCGTGTCCGTATTCGATGGTGGCCGCCGTCGAGAGGCCACCGGGCGGCGGGGCATATTTCGCGCCGCTGGACTCGCTGACGGCGGACGATGAGATCGTCATCAACGATTGGCTTGCCGACGATCTCGGCGTGGCCGTCGACGACGCGGTGCGGCTGACGTACTACCAGGCCCAGCCGGGGCGGCAACTGGTGGAGGTGTCGCGGACGTTTCGCGTGGCGGGCGTGACGGCGATGACGGGCGTGGCGGCGGATCGCGAGTTGATGCCGGATTTTCCCGGCCTGTCGGACGCGGAGAATTGTCATAACTGGCAGAGCGACTGGGTGGATTTGCGTCGCATTCGGCCGAAAGATGAAGCGTACTGGGCGGAACATCGCGGGACGCCCAAGGCGTTCGTGACGCCGGCGGCGGCCCGCGCGATGTGGGGTTCGTCGCGCGGCGCGGTGACGGCGGTGAGGTTTGAGGAGGGCGAACCTGCCTTGCGCAACCTTTACGAAGCAGAGGCGACGGCGATTGAGAGGATCGAACATGATCTGCTGGCGAATCTGGATCCGGCTGACTTGGGGTTGACGATTCAGCCGGTGCGTGAACGGATGCTCGCGTCGGCGCGTCAGGCGACGGATTTGGGGCAGTTGTTTTTGGCCCTTGGCGGCGGGGTGATTTTTGCGGCGTTGTTGCTGTTGTGGCTGGTGTTGTCGCTGGCGGTGACGGCGCGGTCGTCACAGTCGGCGTTGCTGCGGGCGGTTGGATTTTCGCCGCGTCGCGCGCGGGGGCTGCTGCTGGCGGAGTTCATGCTGCCGGTGTTGGCGGGCGTGGCGGCGGGTGTTTTGGCGGGGCCTGCCGTGGCGCGGGCGCTGCTGGCGGCGTTGGATTCGTCGTGGTCCGGCGCGGTGGGCGGCACGTCGCTGACGTTGCACGTGACGACGGCCGGTCTGGCGATGGCCGGCGGTGTTTCGCTGATGCTGGCCGTCGCGGCGGTGTGGTTGACGATCCGCCCGCGCGGTGTTGATAAACGAAAAACATCTCGCGATGGCTCCGCCTGTTTGCGTTGTAAGACGTTGCACGCGACGGAGCGCTCTGTTGCACATAGCGTCCTACAACGCAAACAGGCGGAGCCATCGCGACGCGTGTTACGACTATCCAGTTTTTCTCTTTGTGCCATTGTCGTCGCGGCGATCGTCGTCGCCATTGTCTGGTCAAGTCCGGTCATGTGGTTTCTCGTGGGCGCGGTGGTGTTGCTGGTTGGCCTCGTAGCGGTGCGTGGATTACTCCGGCCACACCAGACGGCGTGCGGCCACCTTCGCACGTTGCGTCAGTTGGCGTGGCGAAACGCGTCGCGTCGGGCGGGGCCGTCGTTCGCGTTGGTGGCGATGTTGGCGTGTGCGGCCTTTTTGATTCTCGCGGTGGGCGCGTATCGACAGCAGCCTCCCTCCGACGCCGCCCGCCGCGACAGCGGCACCGGCGGATTCGCCCTGATCGCCCAAAGTTCCGTGCCGATCCTCGGCCCGCTCGTGCCGGCTGCATCGCCGAACTCGCCCGCGTCCGCATTCGACGGCGTTTCCGTCGTGCCCATGCGCGTGCGCGACGGCGAGGACGCCAGTTGCCTCAACCTCAATCAGTCCAGCCAGCCGCGACTGCTGGGCGTCGAACCCGCCGACCTGTCGCGACGCGGCGCGTTCGTGTTTTCCAAAACGCTGGGCCGCCCCGGCGGCTGGGACGTGCTCGACATGCCGCTCGACGATGCCGTGCCGGGCGTCGCCGACGAAAGCACCATCCGATGGTCGCTCCACAAACGCCTCGGCGACGTGATCGAATACACCGACGAACAAGGCCGGCCGATGCGCGTGAAACTCGTCGCCCAACTCGCCGGCAGCGTGTTGCAGGGCAGCGTGCTGATTTCGCGCCGCGCGTTCGACGAACACTTCCCCTCCGCGGGCGGGTTTCGGTTTTTCCTGGTGGACGTCCCGCCCGCCCGCGCCGCCGCCGTCGCCGCCGACCTGGCCCAATGGCACAACAAACACGAACGTGGGCTGTCGATTATCCCGGCGTCGGCGAGGCTGACGCAGCTACAGGCCGTCGAAAATTCGTACCTCGCCATTTTCCAGGCTCTGGGCATGCTGGCGCTGGCGCTGGGCGCCGCCGGGCTGGGCCTGGTGGTGACGCGAAACATTCAAGACCGCCGCGGCGAGTTGGCGACGTTGCAGGCCATCGGATTTTCACGTCGGCGACTGATGGGTCTGGTGCTGCTGGAACACGCGATGCTGTTGGCGTTGGGATTCGGCGTGGGCGTCGCGGCCGCCGTCACAACACTCGCGCCACGCGTGGCGGCCAATCAGGCCTGGGCCAGCGGCCACGTGATGACGCTGCTGATTGTGGTGATCGTTGTAGGATTCGCCAGCACCGCTGGTGCGGTATTGGCGGGATTCCGTCGCGACCTGGTAAACGATTTGCGGAGCGAGTGAGTAATCCTCATCGCGTAATCCCGCTCGGTCTTCGCGAGGTCGGATTGACAACGTCCTGTAGTTCATCGTCCCCTACAGCGCAAACCGGCAAACCATACTTTTGTCCCCCCGTAATCCTTGCCAAAAAATTCGCGGGAATTCGCGTAATTCGCGGCGTACCTGTATAATCACACCATCATGAATGTCAAAGCACAGTTGGAGCGTCGCGTTACGGCGGCGATGGCGGCGTGTGGGGCGGACGGGCCCGCGATGGTGGGGCTGTCGGGCAATCCGAAGTTTGGCGATTACCAGGCCAACGGCGTGATGGCGGCGGCGAAGAGGCAGAAGGTCAATCCGCGTCAGCTTGCCGAGGCCGTCGTGGCGTCGTTGCGGGCGGGCGCGGCGCAGGATCTGTCCGACATCGCCGGGGCGCTCGATGTCGCCGGGCCTGGGTTTATCAACATCACGCTCGCGCCGGCCTTCCTGGCCTCGGAGTTGGCGAAGGCGGCTGGCGATGAGCGGTTGGACGTCGCCGCGGTCGACACGCCGCAAACCGTCGTCGTCGATTACTCCGCGCCGAACCTGGCCAAGGAAATGCACGTCGGCCATCTGCGGAGCACGATCATCGGCGACGCGATCGCCAACGTGCTGACGTTTCTCGGGCACCACGTCGTGCGGCAGAATCACGTCGGCGATTACGGCACGCAGTTCGGCATGCTGACGGCGTATCTCGATCTGCGGGCGAGTATGCGGCGGGAGTATATCGAAGAGGCGGCGGCGAGCAAAGAAGCGGACGATTCGACTCCCTGGGAATTGGCTAAGAAGATGACGGCGGAGGAGCTTTCCCAGGCCGCCAACAGGCGGTTTGACGAGGACGATGCTTTCGCCGAAAGAACCCTACAGGGGGCAGGTCGATTACAGGTGGACGAAAAATCCTTCCACTGGCTACATTTTCTGGATCTTAAGAATTTAGAGGCGTTGTATCGCGATGCCAAGAAGCGGTTCGATGAAAACGCCGCCTTCGCGGACATGGCCCGGCAGTATGTGGTTCGGTTGCAGGCGGGCGAGGAGGCGACGGTCGCGAAATGGCGAGAGTTTTTGCAGCTCAGCATGGACCATTGTCGCGAGGTGTATCGGCGGCTGAACGTGAATCTTCGCGACGAGGACATCCGCGGCGAGAGCGCGTACGGCGACGAGCTGCCGCGTGTAGTCGCGGCCTTTCGCGATCGCGGCCTGCTGACCGAAAGCGACGGCGCGCAGTGCGTTTTCCTCGACGGTTACACGAACAAGGAAGGGTTGCCGCTGCCGCTGATCGTGCAGAAGTCCGACGAGGGATATTTGTACGCGACGACCGACCTGGCCGCCGCGCGATACCGTGCCGAGACGCTGCATGCCGATCGAATATTGATCGCGGTGGACGCGCGGCAGAGCCTGCACTTGGCCATGGTGACGGCGGCAGCCCGGCTGGCAGGATTTTTGCCGGCGGCGGTTTCGATGGAGCACGTCAGTTTCGGCACGATGCTCGGCGAGGACGGCCGACCGTTCAAAACGCGGACCGGCGGCACGGTCAAACTCATCGACCTGCTGGACGAAGCCCGCGCCCTCGCGATGGAGGTCGTGAAGGAAAAAAATCCCGATCTGCCCGCGGCCACGCAGGAGGAGATTGCCGACGCCATCGGCATCGGCGCGGTCAAGTATGCCGACCTCTCCATGGATCGCACCAGCGACTACAAATTCAGTTGGACAAAAATGCTCGCCCTCCAGGGCAACACGGCCCCGTACATGCAGTACGCCTACGCGCGCATCCGCAGCATCTTCCGCAAGGCCGATGCCGCGGGCCAGCCGTGGAACGCCGCCGCGCCCGCCGCCCTGACCGAGCCGGCCGAGCAAACGCTGGGCAAGGCGTTGCTGCGGTTCGAGGAAGTGCTTCAGACAGTCGCCGCCGAGGCCAAGCCGAATGTGCTGACGGCGTACTTGTACGAACTCGCCGGCGCGTTCACGACGTTCTACGAAAACTGCCCCGTGTTGAAGAGCGACGAGCCGATCCGCTCCGCTCGGCTGGCCTTGTGCGACCTTACGGCGAAAACCATCGGAAAAGGTCTGGAATTGCTGGGAATTCGGACCATTGAGCAAATGTGAATGAACTCGCCGCCTCCCCGGTCTGGCGGCTGGAGTGTCGGCACACAGCCCCAACGGGGCGTCTTGGGTAGCCCAGGGTGAGCGTACTCGCGAACCCTGGGAATAGTGGTTTTCCCAAATAAAATCGTGCCTGACGCCACTGGCCGAGGGCGCACCGTCGCGTGAAGGCGGCTTCGAACGACATGCGCGTTCCCGTGTGCGCGTCGCACGAAGCCGTACAGGCCCGCGTAGACGGCTTCGGCCAGTGGCGTCAGGCACGATATGGAGAAAAAAACTCCGTTTCCCCAGGGTTCGCCGAGTACGGCTCACCCTGGGCTACCCAGGACGCCCCTGCCGGGGCTGTGGCCCGACACCGCCGCGCGAGACCGGGGGAGGTAGGGCAATCTATTGTTTTCAGTATCAACCATGGTACAGTCTCTGAAAGAGGAACGTAGATGAACATGAAACTTCCCATGGCTGGCATCGCCATAACGCTTGGAATCATTTGTATGCTGGTTTGCATACGTGCGTCACTGGATGGCTTGTTTCCTCCGGCATTGCCGATTCCGCTGGCCATCTGCGGCGCTGGTCTCGTGATTAGTGGTTCGATTGGCATGACAAGGAACACAAAATGACCCTGCAAAATTACGAAGTGAAAACGCTGAAAATTCGCGAGCAGTTCGTTGCCAGGCTCAAGGCCGATCCGGCGATGAAGGCGAAAAAACTCAAACTCTCGTGGAGCAATTGGGGATTTGGCATCGAGCCGCTGTCGGCCTCGGCGAAGCGGTTGGCGGCGAATGGGATCGAGTGGATCGAGTTGCACGGCAACCGGTACGGCGCGGATCTGGGGTACAAGGCCAAGGACGTGCTGAGCGTGCTGGGTGGCCACGGCATCAAGGTCGCGGGCGTGTGTGGCATGTTCAGCGCGGAGAATGATCTGGCCAGCAACAGCGGCGTGCAGCGTCAGGCGGCGGTGGATTACATTCGGAGGCAGATCGCGTTGTGCCAGGAGGTCGGCGGGACGTACATGCTGGTGGTGCCCGGCGCGGTGGGCAGGCCTGCGGCATATGACGACAGCGAGTTCCATCGCAGCGTGGAGACGTTGCGGCTGGTGGCGGACGAGTTCGCGCAGGCCGGCGTGCGTGCGGCGGCCGAGCCGATCCGGTCGGCCGAGGTCAGCCTGGTGCGAACGTTCGCCGACGCGGTGGCGTACATCCAGGCCGTCGACAGCCCCGGCGTGCGGCATATCAACGGCGACGTCTACCACATGCAGGTCGAGGAATCCAACATCGCCGCGACGATCGCCGACGCCGGCGAGCGGCTGATCAACCTCCACTTGGCCGACTCCAACCGAGGCGCCCTCGGCGACGGCAGCATGGACCTCGACAGCATCCTGATGGCGTTGTACCTCATCGACTACGCCGACGGGCAACGCTTCTGCACTCCCGAGCCGCTTGGCCCCGGCGGCGACCCGTATCCCGCGATGAACGGCAAGCCCGACCCCGCAACGCTCGACCGCCTCGTGTCGCAGACGGCGAGGTATTTCCGCCAACGCGAGGAGCAGATCAAGACGCTGGGTTAGTGGTCGGCGTTTTTTGCCGCGAATTACGCGAATTCTCGCGAATTTTTGTGATGTTGAATCAGACCGAGCATCAACCGCGACGAGTGGAACTTTCGCTTCGCGACGGGTACGCGACGTATGCGTGGCTGTACGCGCCGGCGGCGAGCGATGATATGCGATGTCCGGTGGTGTATGTTCACGGCATTCAATCGCATCCGGGGTGGTTTGTGCGATCGTGCGACGCGTTGGCGCGGGCGGGGCATCCGGTGCTGGCCGTGGCGAGGCGGGGCAGCGGTGAGAATGCTGTTGCGCGTGGGCATGCGCGGTCCGTGGGGCAGTTGGTGGATGATCTCGACGCCGCCGTCACGTGGGTGTGCATGCGTTTTTACGGGGTGTCGCAGGTGCATCTGGTCGGTGTGAGTTGGGGCGGGAAGTTGGCGGCGGCGTATTGTCTGGAGTCGGCGTACGCGTCGCGGGTGGTGTCGTTGACGATGGTTGCGCCGGGGACCGTGCCTCGCGTGGATGTCTCCTGGCGGACGAAGTTCGCGGTGGCGGCGGCGTTGCTGTATCGGCCCAAAAAACTTTTCGATATTCCGCTGAGCGACGTGGAATTGTTCACGGATAACGAGGCGATGCGGGCGTTTCTGCGGGCCGACCCGCATCGGCTGATGCGGGCGACGGCGAGGTTTTTGTTCGCCAGCCGCGAGCTGGACTGGCGGCTTTCGCGGGCACGGGCAGGCCGTTTAGCCATGCCGACAGCGCTGCTTCTGGCGGCCCGCGACCGCATCATAGACAACGCGGCCACGGAATCGGCTGTGCGGCGATTGGCGCCGCTTGCCCGCGTCGTCACGCTCGATGCCGCCCATACGATGGACTTCGAGGAAGTGCCCGCCGACTTCCTCGCCGCCCTGACAGCGGCGTGCGGCGAAGCGGAAAATCATTTGGCGCCGTAGAACGTTCCTATCGACAGGAGCGTTCTACAGCGCAAAACGGCAAGCCATATCCGTGTCTGGTCGTCTGTGTTATTCGGCGGGTTTTTCCGGTGCGGGCGATACCGGCGCGGGCTGCGCCGGTGCACTGACGGCGGGTCGTGGCGCAACACCGGCCGATGCCGGTCTTGGCGCCGGTCGGCCTCCGCCCATGGCGGCCGGGGCGCCGACCGAACTGGTCGAGCCTGCCGGCGCGGCACCGGGCGTCAGCACCATCGCGATGCGCTTGCCCTCGGCCCGCGGCGCCTGGTCCACCTTCGCCACATCCGACAGCACTTCACGAATGTGCTGGAAAATGCGGTAGCCCTCGTCCATGTGCGCCAGCTCTCGGCCTCGGAACCGCAGCGTGAACTGCACGCGGTCGCCGCGCGAAATGAACTCGCGCGCGTGACCGATCTTGATCTCCAGATCGTGATCGCCGATTTTCGGCGTCTTGATGCGGATCTCCTTCAGTTCGGTTTCCTTGCGGGCGGCCTTGGATTTCTGCTCCTTTTTCCGCTGGGCGTACTTCCACTTGCCGTAATCCATGATGCGGCAAACGGGAGGCCTGGACATCGGCGAGACTTCCACCAGGTCCAGCCCGGCCTCGCGGGCGCGGTGCAACGCGTCGCGCACCTCGATAATGCCAATTTGTCCCTCGTTCTCGTCGATCAGGCGGATCGGCGAAATACGGATCTGCTCATTCACGCGAAGATTCTTTTCCAGGGGGTTCTCCTTACCAATAACGTTGCGATTCACATTCTCTCGTACAGAACGCCCATACGAGAATCATATTGCTTGAAAAATCCGAAATTCTACATCCGAAATTTCTCGCTACGCCAGCACCGACGTCGCGTTGCGCTGTTCGATCTCGGTCCGCACCAACTCCAGGAACGCCGCCAGGCTCATCGCGCCCTTGTCGCCGGCGGTGCGATGTCGCACGGCCACCTGGCCGCTCTCTTCTTCTTTTTGGCCCAGGACGAGCATGTAGGGCACTTTGGCAAGCGTGGCGTTGCGGATTTTCGCGCCGATCTTGTCGCTGGCGACATCCAACTCCGCCCGCACGCCGGCGGCACGTAGTGAGTCGTACACGCGGCGGGAATACGCGTCGTATTTCTCGCTCACCGGCAGCACGGCCACCTGGACCGGACTGAGCCACAACGGGAACGCGCCGGCGAAGTGCTCGATCAGGATGCCGATGAACCGCTCCATCGATCCGAACGGCGCGCGGTGCACCATCACAGGCCGATGCGGGCGATTATCCTCGCCGACGTATTCCAGGCCAAACCGTTCCGGCAAATTGTAATCCACCTGGATCGTGCCCAGTTGCCATTTCCGCCCGATACAGTCCTTGACGATGAAGTCAATTTTCGGCCCGTAAAAGGCCGCTTCGCCGGGGACTTCGACGGAATTCATGCCCAGCCGCTTGACGACGTTTCGCAGGTTGTTCTCGGCCCGGTCCCAGTTGGCGACGTCGCCGACGTACTTGTCGCTGGCGGGGTCGCGCAGGCTGACGCGGACGTGGTAGTCGGTCAGGTTCAGCGCCGACAGCACCAGTTTCACCAGATCGACGCAACTCTCGACCTCGGCCTCGAGCTGATCGGGCGTGCAGAACAAATGGGCGTCGTCCTGGGTGAAGCCTCGCACGCGCGTCAGGCCGTTGAGTTCGCCGCTGCCCTCGTAGCGGTACACGGTGCCGAATTCCGCCAGCCGCAACGGCAAGTCGCGGTAGCTGTGCTGCTGGGCCTTGTAAATCTGAATGTGATGTGGGCAGTTCATCGGCTTGAGGAGGTATCCCTCAGCCGAGTCGTCGTCCGCGGGCGCGTTGGCGTAGTCGGCGCAGCCACACGGTTTTTCGGAAGGCCCGCCGGTGAAAATCGGCGGGAACTGGCTGTCCTTATAATAGGGATAGTGTCCGCTGGTGCGGTACAAATCCAGCCGCCCGATGTGCGGCGTGAAGACCATCTGATACCCGCGGCGGATCAGTTCTTCCTGAAGCCAGGCCTGCAACTGGGCGCGGACGGTCGCGCCGCGCGGCATCCAGAGCGGCAGGCCGGGGCCTACCGCGTCGCTGATGAGGAACAGTCCGAGCTGTTTGCCGATGACGCGGTGATCGCGTTTGCGGGCCTCCTCGACGCGGGCCAGTTGCTCGTCCAGTTGCTTCTTGTCAAAGAAGGCCGTGCCGTACACGCGGGTGAGCATCTTGTTTCGCTCGTCGCCTCGCCAGTACGCCCCAGCCACCGACAGCAGTTTGAACGCCTTCAGCCGGCCGGTGTCGGGAAGATGCGGGCCTCGACACATGTCGAGAAACTCGCCCTGGCGGTAAAAGCTCACCGCCGCGACGGCCTCGTTTTTCACCAGGTCGTCGATCATCTCGACCTTGTACGATTGGCCCAGGTCGGCCATGTGCCGCTTGGCGTCGTCGACGGGCATCTCCACGCGTTGGGTGGGAATTTTTTCTCCGACGATTTTCGCCATCTCCGCTTCGATTTTGGGCAGGTCCTCCGCCGTGATCGGCGAGGGCAGATCGAAGTCGTAATAGAAGCCGTACTGGAAATCGTCCATCAAGGCCGGGCCGATGGTGTATTGCACGCCGGGGCCGTATAGCCGGACCATCGCCTGTGCGAGAATATGCGAGGCGGAGTGTCGCGCGATTTCGAGGGCGGCCTCGTCGCGGTCGGTGAGGATTTTCACTCCGTAGATTCGCGCGTCCTCGGTCAGCGGCGTGTCGAGGTCGCACAGACAGCCGTCGACTTCGGCGGCGACGGCGGCCTTGGCCAACCGCGGGGAAATGTCCTCCGCCACGCGGGCGGGCGTGACGGCCTGGGCGTACTCGCGAACGCTGCCGTCGGGTAATTGCACGGAGATTTTCATCAAATCCATAGGAACCTCAAACGTGACGCGGGCGTCCCGCCCGCGTGTGGCGAGGGCATCTTGCCCTCGCTGACCGTTCCGCACGGCCGTTGTAATGAATCTCCAACGCTTTCGCACAGCCAGCGAGGGCGGGACGCCCTCGCCACACGCGGGCAAGATGCCCGCGTCACGTACCATGCAGGCGGGACGCCTGTGCTACGGTTGGCGCGATCGTGAAAAAAAGAAAACCGGCTCATGAAGGCTGTCGGGCCCCACGACGCGCGCATCGAACGGGATGGTCCGATGCGGGCCATTACGACGTCGTCGTGGTTGTGCGGGGCGTCAACATGCTTCATGTACCGGTTCGCAGCTACTACTCTCTACGGTAAAATTACGCCCGAAGTTGAGTAGTGTCAAACGAAAAAACCGTGAGATTCGCGGTGCACGGGTGAAATCGGGCCGTTTGTTCGAGGGAACAAAGCCACTAGCCACCAGGGTTTGCGAAGCGTAAATGTAAAAACGATCCGTTTGTTCGAGAGAGAGGTCTTGATGCTTCACAGACACGAAGGTCAAGCCTGGCGAGTGGATCTTCGTGTCTGCGAAGCCTTGAGACCCCTCTCGCCACGGTGAGGAACGGTTTCACCGTCGCGTTTCGCAAGCCCTGGTGGCTAGGGCTTTGTTTTTGCAACAAACGGTTCGTGGATGAGTAAATTTAGATGCGACGGCCTAATTTTTCCCCTACGATGATGCCATGTTCAATTACGTTCTCGATATGGTGTACTTGGCCGGGCTGGCGGTGACGAGTCCGGTGTGGGCGTACCGGATGTTTCGGCATGGGCGGTATCGGCGTGGGTTGGCGCAGCGGTTGGGGGCGGCGCCGATTCGGTACGGGTTGCAGCCGGTGATCTGGGTCAACGGCGTGAGCCTTGGCGAAGTCCGGGCGGCGGCCCCGCTGATTAACGAGTTGCACTCGCAATTGCCGGACTACCGCGTCGTCGTCTCGTCGTGGACCGATACGGGCATGGACGAGGCCCGCCGGGCGTTCGCGCCGGACCACACGGTGTTCGCCAGGCCTGTGGATTTCTCCTGCGCCGTCGCGCGGAGTCTGCGTCGCGTCAGGCCCGACCTGGTCGTGCTGATCGAGGGCGACATTTGGCCGAATTTTCTGCGTGCGTGCAACCGCCGGTCCGTGCCCGTCGTGGTCGTCAACGGCAGAATGAGTCCCGACAAGGGCTACCCGCGATACAAAAAAATGGGTTCGCTGGGGCCGCGGCTGTTGTTTAATCGGTTGGCCGCGTTGGGCGTGCAGAACGAGGAGTATGCCCGGCGGTTTATTGATCTCGGGACGGATGCGTCGCGCGTTCACGTGACGGGGATGATGAAGTTCGACCGGCCGGTTGGCGATTTCGTGGAGGGGCAGGAGGCGTTGTCGTCGGCGTTGCGGTTGGCGGTCGAGCCGTTGATCGTTGCCGGCGGGACGGGCGAGGGCGAGGAGGCGTTGGTATTGGACGCGTTTGTGGGCGTGCGTCGGCGGGTCGCGTCGGCGAGACTTGCGATCGTGCCTCGAAAGCCCGAGCGGTTCGACGAGGTGGCCCGGCTGATCGCTGAACGGGGCTTCGGTGTCGTGCGTCGCACGCAAAGGCCCGACGGCAGCGGCGGGGCGGTCGATCCGCAGGCCGTCATTCTGGGCGACACGATGGGCGAGCTGCGGAAATATTACGCGCTGGCCGATGCGGTGTTCGTCGGACGGTCGCTGCTGCCGCAGGGCGGGTCGGACATGATCGAGTCAGCCGCCCTGGGCAAACCCACGTGCTTTGGGCCTCACACGTACAATTTTCCGCAGGCGGAAGAACTCGCCGTCAACGGCTGCGCTCGCGTTGCCGACAAGGCGGCGTTGCAGGCGACGCTGGAACATTGGCTGACCGATTCCGCCGCCGCGACGGCAGCGGGCAAGAAGGCCCAATCGTTCGTCGCCCGCCAACAGGGCGCCACCCGACGCAACGTCGAAATGATCTGCCGTGTGTTGGGTCGCACTCCAGCCGTCACGCCCGGCGCCATCGCGACGGACGAAGTCGCGGCGAAACCGTAGCATGGGCAAGATGACCGTGCTACGGTTTCGGCAGCACGTCGTAGCATGGCCTCGCCACGGCGTTGCGCCGTGGCGAGGCATGCCCGGAGCGATTGCGACAGCGCAATCACATCGCATGAGAAAACCTGCTCATGCGTACATCCCGACCCCGGCCATGTCACGGTGTTTAGAGCGGTTCTCGTTCTCCTTCCACTCGGGTAATGTGGCCAGCGCCAATCGGGCCGACCGCGCCAGCCATGACGCGCCGTGACCTTCGTCGGCCGGGGCGGCGCCGATGTCGTCGGCGTGTTTACCCCAGGCGATGCTGCCGAGCCAGTCCTGCCGGGCGCGGATCAAGGCGTGCGTCACGTGGTTGTTCAGTTCCGCCAGCGTCAGAAGGAAGTAGGAAATCGGAATATGGTTCTGCCATTCGGCCCGGCTGGCGGTGGCAAGGAGAAACCGTCGTCCCAGTGGCTCGAGCAGTTTGTTTCGACGCACATGGTCGCGGGGATTGAACACATGGAAGAAACGCAGGGCGCAAATGCCAGCCGACGTGCATTCGCCCTGGGGACAGAACTGGGCGAAACACGTTTGGTTCAGGCGGGCGACCGTTTTTGCGGCCATGTCGCGCACGGCGGCGTGGTCGCGGTCCAGAAGCAGGAGGAGGCGGAGGATTTCCAGCTCGTAATGGTTGGCGTGAAGGATGCCGGTTTTCGGTAAATGCCCGGTGACCAGGCATGCCCGCTTGCCGTCATGCCACGGAGGCGCGTAAAACAACGGCGCGTACGTCCCGCCGGCCGACTTATAGGCACGGCGGGCCTGGAAGCCGGGAGCGTCGGTTTCGACCTGCCGCAAAAAGAACGCCACGGCCTCCCGCCGCTGGGGCTCCGTCAATTCTAGCCCCATGACCATCCGTTCGTGGAGTTCACACAACCGCCGATGGCCTTCCATGATGTCCTTGTCTGCCATGTTGCACACCCCTTTATCCTTACTGAAAGTTCTATGTTTGTTCGGATGATACTTGCGCGGCGTATTGGCGGCAAGAGGAAAATGGAAAATTTTTCATATTTTGTTTGGTCCTGTCGAATGCATAACCCCGCATTGTCGGCAACTCCAGAAACAGAGCCTACATACAACACAACAAGGAAAGGAATCCGGCGGATCCCTTTCCTTGTTGTGTTGTTCGAACAACGATCGTGAATCGCTCTAGCGTCGTCGTCGCAGCATCGCCAGGCCGCCCAGGGCCAGCAGGGTCATGGTGGCCGGTTCGGGAATGGCCGAGGCGTTGATGGCGATTTCGGTCACGAAAATGTGGTTGGCGTAGTCGAGAGCGGGGCTGCCCACGATCACGTACCGCCCAACGGCGTCGGTGATGTCCGACAGCGAAAGGGCGCCGGTGGCATCGGGCGCGATGGTGCCCACGCTCTCGCCCCAGTTTTTGAGATCGTCCGTGACATACACCTCCATGGTGGCCCCGGAAATGAATGTCATGCCCGTGCCTCCATACAGCGTCACGCCATGGATATCCAGCGTCACGCCGAGGTCGCACACAAAGGCCTCCTCGCCGGTGAACGACGGGCTCCAGCCGAAACGAGGCGAATCCCAGCTCACGTTGTTGTCCATCAGTCCCGGTACCGCCGCGGCGCTCATGTTGCCGTTGCGGTCGATCGTGTAGATGGCGGGGTTGATGCCCAGGAAATTGTCGGCGGGATTGGTGCCGAAGATGTTGAAACTCGAATTGGTGGAATCCAGCCCTTCGCCGCTGGCGAGGTTGCCGATCGGCAGGAACTTGGTCAGGCCGGGGCCGTTCCAGGTGCCTTCGCTGGGCCAACCGGGTTGTCGCTCGTGGTCGTACGAATTTTCGGGGAAATAGACACGGATGGCCGTCGTCGTCACCTCGTCGAGGAAGCGGACGTAGTAATCCGTGGTGCCCGTAAGCGTCAGCGGCGACCCGGTGGTGTCGTTCCAGTCAGCCACCGCGATATCCACCCAATCCTCAAGCACGTCGTTCCAGTACTGTAGTTTGTACTCGTGGATATTGTTTCGCCGGCCGTGCTGATCATTCCTTCCTTCCACGCGCGCTCCGGTGAGCGTCATGGCTTCGGTCCAGGTGATCGCATACCACTGTTCCACTTTGGGGTCGTCGGGCTCTTTGTGATCCATCAGCCAACACACGCCGGGGACGTTGTTGGAACTGGTCCAGTCGGCCCCGCCCCACGTGCCCTTGTATCCGACGCCGGACGCGGAGGCCGTCGCGCCGTCCCAGAATCGCAGCCAGGCGTAATCGCCCGTGTAATTCTGCGCCGCCGCCGATAGCGACGCCACGCACAGCACGCCCGCAAGAAACAGAACTGTCGCCTTTTGCATTGGGGCTCTCCTATATCTGGATATACGAAACGAACCGTTTGTGACAGGAGCGTTTACTTCCGTCGTCGCAGCATCGCCAGGCCGCCCAGGGCCAGCAGGGTCATCGTGGCCGGTTCGGGAATGGGCGAGGCGCTGATGGCCAATTCCTGCACGTAGATGTTGACGCCGCCGGTTGGGTTGGCGAGGATCACGTAGCGTCCGGCCTTGTCGAAGCCCGACAGCGCGATGACGCCTTCGGTCGACCTGGCGGCGGTTCCCACGATCGTGCCCCAGTCGTCGAGATCGTCGGTGACGTACACGTCGATGGTCGTCGGCGCGTAGGAGGCAAACGTTCCGGGATACAGCGTGACGCCGTGGATCATCAGTTCCGCGTCCGCGCCGAAATCGCAGATGAACGCGTGAGCATTGCTGAACGTCGCCGTCGCCGAATACCAGCCGAAGCGAGGCTGATTCTCGCTCACGAACCCGTCGATCAGGCCCGGTATGGGGTCGCCGGAGAGATAGGTCGCGACGGGCTGGATGCCCAGATAATTGCCGCTGGTGGCGAGGATGTTGAAATGCGGGTTGCTCGGGTCCAGACCCGCGCCGCTGGCCAGGTTGCCGATGGGCAGGAACTTGACCAGGCCCGGTCCGGGCCGAAGCGTCGTGTGCTGGGGCGCGACGGGGTCGTGATTGTACGAATTCTCGGGGAAATAGACGCGAATGGCCGTCGTCGTCACCTCGCCGAGGAACTGGACGTAAAAATCGGTCGTGCCCGAGAGCGACACCGGTGTCTGGGTGGAGTCGTTCCAGTCGGCCACCTCAATGTTCTGCCACACCCCGTCGCTGTCGAGGTACTGTAACTTGTACTCGCCGAGGACCGTGCCGCGCTGGCCGAACTGATCCGCCCTCGCCTCGACCCGCGCTCCGGTGAGCGTCATGGGGTCCTCCCAGGCGATTTTGTACCACTGTTCCACCATGTCGGCATTGGGGTCCCGGTGGTCGGCCATCCAGCTTACGCCCGGCGTGCTGCCCGAGCCCGTCCAGCCAGGCCCGCCCCACAGGCCGTACCATCCGATCCCCGACGCGGAGGTCGTGGTGCCTTCCCAGAATCGCAGCCACGTGTAATCGCCCGTGTAATTCTGCGCCGATGCCGACAATGACGCCACGCACAATGCGCCCGCCAGAAAGAAAATGCCTGCCCTTTTCATGGGTCTCTCCTGTTCGCAGACTCCTCGACCGCACATTAATTCGTTGCACGAAATGCACCTGTATTGTACCGTATTTTCCCATCGCGCCTAGTGTGGCGCGGAAAAATTGATTGGACACGACCAACAAGGAGCAGACGGACATGGCAATTCGGATCGGGATTATCGGCACGGGCGGGATGGCCAACGCGCATGCGACGGAGTTTGCGAAGATTCCCGGCGTGCAACTGACGGCCTGCTGCGACGTCAGCGACGAGCGGCTCAAGGCCTTCGCCGCCAAGCACGGCATCAAGAAGAGATTCAGCGATTATCGCGAGATGCTGGACTTCAAGTCGCTCGATGCGATCGCCAACGTTACGCCCGACGCCGCCCACGCGGAAGTCTCCCTGGCCGCGGTGAAAAAAGGCCTGGCCGTCCTGTGCGAAAAACCGCTGGCGACCACGCTGGCCGACGCGCAGGCGATGGCGGCGGCCGCCAAAAAGGCCGGCGTCGTCAACATGGTCAACTTCTCCTACCGCAATTCCTGCGCGATGCAGGCGGCCGCCAAACTCGTCCGCGACGGCGGCATCGGCCGAGTGCTCCACGTCGAGTCCAGCTACCTCCAGAGCTGGCTGGTGTCGAAAGTCTGGGGTGACTGGCGGACCGCGCCGGCCATGCAGTGGCGACTGAGCACCGCCGCCGGCAGCGCGGGCACGCTCGGCGACATCGGCTGTCACATCTACGATCTGACGACGTACGTGGCCGGCGACATCTCGAAAATTTACTGCACGCTGGCGAACTTCGACAAGGGCATGCCCGGAAACAAAATCGGCGACTACGTGATGGACGCCAACGAAAGCTTCGTCGCCAACGTCACGTTCGCCAACTCGGGCGTCGGCACGGTGCACTCGTCGCGATGGGCGACCGGGCAAACCAACAGCCTGCGCTGCCGCGTGTACGGCGATAAGGGCGCGATCGAACTGGACCTGGACAAAAGCTACGAGTACTACCGCGTGTGCAGCGGCAAAAATGTCGACAAGGCCAAGTGGAAAACCGTCCGCTGCGAGCCGACGCCCAACAACTACCAACGCTTCGTCACGTGCGTCAAAGCCGGCAAGAGCGACGACAACGATTTCGCCAACGGCGTGAAAATCCAGGCGTACCTGCACTACAGCTTCGAGTCCGCCGCGAAGAAACGGCCGGTGGATGTGAAGTTCGAGTAGGGCGATTATTTGCAGATATGGCCCTGCCTTTTTGCGTTGCAGGACGTAGAAAAACGAACGCGGCCTCTCCAGTCTCGCGTTGGAGTGCCGGGTCACAGCCGCGCTAGCGGTGTCGTGTATTGCCCCAGGGCAAACGCATCTAAATTCCCCGTTTTTTCGCAGAAAGGCTGTAGGCTGTAGTCGCGGCAGTTTTTGCGACATTTTTTCGGCACGGCATGTCGTGCCTACAGCCTACGGCCTACAGTCTACAGCCTAAACGCGGGCCTTTTTCGATGCGATAGCCCTGTGTATTGCCCCCTGCGTCGCTCTTCGAGCTCCGCGGGGCGAGCCGTACCCGGCGAGCCCTGAGGAAGGGTGCCATAACATACTCAAGCCCCGTAGGGGCGTCTTATTGTAATGCAACGCAACACGCGCGGCATACTACGACGCCCCTGCGGGGCTTGGTTTTTCAGGGGTCGCCTTCCCAGGGCTCGCCGAGTTGCCGCTCGCCCTGCGTGGCTCGCGCTGTTTGCGAGCGAAGCAAGTCTATATCCATCGTGCCCACTTACGCTGCCAGGATTGCGAACGCCTTGATGGGTTGGTACGGGTACGGGGACAGGCCACGACATTGGACGCGGGCACGTCCTCGCGGGTGGCGGATTCATGCACGGCAGGCTGTGGGGATGACATTACGGTCGAAAACTTGCCTTCAAATCGCATCCAAGTTCTGGCATAAGTTGTTCTGAATAAACATGTTCTAGAAGTTATTCGCAGATATTATGTATGTGTGTGAATTTTTTATTAATCTAGTAAATTGAATCTTACGATCCAATTAGAGCCGAGTGCGTCCTAGATGGAAGATGTGACTTTCAGCCGCGTTCCAAGCCTCTGGCTTCGGGCCGGTGGTGGTTTGTGGACATGGAACAGGCTCTTGGCGGGAGAATGACGATGATGACGTGTAACACGAAGTACTTGCTGGCCTTGTTGGTTCTGTTCCTGCTGCACGCGGTGGTCGTGTGGCCACTCGCCGCCGCGACGATCGAGTCTACTGGTGACGTTTCACCCACCCCGGGGGCTTCTCCCTGGAACGCCAAAGGCGAATTGTATGTCGGCTACACGCGTACAGGCGAGCTTCATATCGCCGACGGCGGAACGGTCTCCAGCTCGGGGACAAATGTTTTAGGCTATTGGGAGGGATCCTCCGGAACGGTTACGGTCGACGGGAAAGGATCGACGTGGACCACGACGGGGAACTCCTCTTCCAGCTTCTTCGCGGTCGGCCTGCTGGGCGACGGTTCCATGACCATCACGAACGGCGGTGCGGTGTACTGTGAAGGCCTTGGCCCCGGTTATTATTACAATCACAGCTATGTCGGCAGCGAGGCGGGGACCACCGGCATCGTCCTCGTCGACGGCGAAGGCTCGACATGGGGCAATTCCGGAAACCTGTACGTCGGGAATGTCGGCAACGGCACACTGACGATCACCAACGGCGGCACGGTGTACAATCACCACGGCATCGTCGGCCAATTTTACACGGATTTCGGCGATGGCGTGATCGCGCACGGCGTGGGTGTTGTCACCGTTGACGGCGCCGGCTCGACCTGGACCAACAACGGCGCGCTCACGGTCGGTTCGACGGGCGAAGGCACGGTGAATATTATCAACGGCGGCGCGGTGTTCAGCAACAACGGCAACATCGGCAACCAAGTGTCAAGTCTCACCGGCCTGCGAGGTCAAGGCCTCGTCACGGTTGACGGAAAAGGTTCCACGTGGACCAATTCCAACACCCTGACGATTGGCACTTCGGGCGACGGTGCGCTGATCATTACGAACGGCGGCGCCGTGTCCAATACCGACGGCCACATTGCGAAGAATAACGATTCCACCGGCGTGGTCTGGGTCGACGGAAAAGACTCGACATGGATCAATTCCGGCACACTGACTGTCGGTAAATTGGGCGATGGCACGTTGACCATCACCGACGGAGGCGCCGTATCCAATACCCATGGCACGATTGCCGAATGGTGGGGTTCCACCGGCCTGGTCAACGTCAGCGGGACAGATGCGAAATGGACCAATACCGGCTACCTCGCTGTCGGCGAGGGCGGCACCGGCGCGCTGAATATCGCGAGCGGCGGCACCGTCTCCAATACCACCGGCTACATCGGCTACGATTATGACGCCGTCGGCGGAGTGTTGGTCGACGGCCCCGACTCCACATGGGAGAATAGCGGTTCGCTCTATGTCGGAACCTACGGATCGGGCGAACTGGCCGTCACCAACGGCGGCAAGGTCAGCAGCATCTCGGGTGTCATTTCCTATGATGCCGGTGCGGGCACGGTCACGGTCGATGGCGTAGGCTCCACGTGGACCAATACCGACTACCTCTTTGTCGGATACGGCGGGGCAGGCGAGTTGACCATCCGCAACGGTAGTGTTGTTACGGCGGACAATGCAACGATCATCGCCAGTCAAGCTGACAGTATGGGTGTACTGAACATTGGTGCTTCGGCCGGTGACGCTGCGTCGGCGCCGGGCACGTTCGATGCGCCCACCGTGATGTTCGGCGACGGCTTTGGACGCATCGTGTTCAATCATACGGACACCAGCGGCGATTACACCTTTGCGTCGGTGATTCATGGCGGCGCGGCTGACCACAGTGCCGTGAACGTCTACTCCGGCACGACTGTCCTCACAGGCGTCGGAAGCGACTACACTGGTGCCGCCATTCTCTACGGCGGAACGCTCGCCGCGGGTGCGGAAAACGTCTTCAGCCGGAATTCCGACTATGTCATCGACGTTCCCGGCACGATGGATCTGCGCGGCCACAGCCAGCACACGGGCAGCCTCACAAACGCCGGCTTGATTACCATGGGCACCGACACCGCGCCCGGCACGACCCTCACCGTTCACGGCGACTACGTCGGCGTCGGCGGCACCATCGTCATGAACACCAAACTCGGTGATGACGCTTCGCCTACAGACCGCCTCATCATCGACGGCGGTAACGCGTCAGGAAGCACCTTCCTGGACATTGTCAACGCCAAGGGCCTGGGCGCGCAAACCCAAGGCAACGGCATTCTCCTCGTTGGCACCGACAACGGCGGAACAACAGACCTCGATGCCTTTGCCTTGAAGAATCAGGTCAAAGCCGGCGCGTTCGAATACACCCTGTACCGCGGCGGTGTCGACGACGATGCGGACAGCGACGATTGGTTTTTGCGGTCCGGGGGCGGCGTACGCTCCGAAGTGCCAGGCATTGTGGTCGTTCCGGCGCTGGCGCCTCAAATGGGACGCGTGATGGTGGGCACACTCTTCACCCGCACCGGTAACTACTATGGCTATGGCATGGGTCGCGACAACGTCGCCTGGCAGACCGGCACGCAACCCGAGACACAACCGGCACGCCGCTCGAAGCACGACGATATGCTCTGGGGTCGCGTCTTCGGCGAAACCGGCCGCAACGGCGGAGGGAGCGGCAACGGAAACTTCGGCTTCGGTAGAAACGGACCGGCCTATACGTTTACCTACACCGGAACACAACTCGGCGTAGACCTCTTCCGTGGCGAGAAGGACATCCTCGGCCTTTACCTCGGCTATTCCAACCTGCATAGCCGCGTGAAAGACGTCGTTGGCGATTTCGCTGGCAACGTCGACATGGACACCCTGAACTTCGCCGGATACTGGACGCATTACGACCCCAGCGGCTGGTATACCGACCTCGTTCTGCAAGGCGATTGGTACGCCGACATCCGTTCCCATTCCGCCCACGGTGAAAAATTCTCCACCTACGGCTGGGGCCTGACGGCGTCGGCGGAAACGGGCTACGCCATCGAGTTCGGCGAAGGCAACAAGAAATGGAGCATGATTCCGCAGGCGCAGGTCATTTATCAGTACACAGATATTCAAGACGGCTCCGACCAATTCGGCCGTATTCACTACGGGGCAACGAATGCCTTCTACGGCCGCGTTGGCGACCGCGTCTCGAAGACCTGGTCATCCGGCGTGTCCACATGGGCCGAAGCCAACCTTTGGCACCAATTCGGCAGCGACGCCCAAACCACCTTCAGAGCTCTCGATGGCTCCAACCCCACCGTCGTCTCCGCACGCATGGGCGGCACATGGGCCCAAGCGGTGCTGGGGGTCTCCGTTCCGCTCACAAAGAACGTCAGCCTCTTCGGCACCGTCGACTACAACATCGGCATTAGCCAATCCAGCCAAAGCGTCGGCGGGCAAGTCGGCATCCAGATCAGTTGGTGAGCCTTCGGCTGCCTCTTCCGAAAATGGCCGTTATGCGCCACAGCCGAATCGAACTTACCATGAACCTCTACACCGACCCGGTCCTGCTCGACATCGCCGGAGCCGTCAACGCACTGCCGAACTTCCTCGCCAACCCAACCGCGAACCGAACGTGAAACCGCCAACCAACCCCGGCACCGCCACACCCCCGGCGGCGGCGTGACGCTTTCCGTTCACGATTCACCGCGGGCGTGGCGGGTTGTCGCGAGTGCGTTTTTCGCGATTCCTGCCACGCTCCGCGGCGTGGCTTGTTATAATTCCCGTCAACCAGATGGAGATGTTTGTATGGACGTGTTCGCCTCGACATTTCAGATCACCAACGCCGCGACGGCTGCGTTAACGCGCATCGAGCGGGCGCGGGGTTTTCTGGAGGCGGCCACGCTTTCGGAGGACTGGGTGCAGGCGATGGGGCAGCGGGCCTTGCTTTTGGAAGCCTACCACACGACCCGCATCGAGGGCACGCGCCTGACGCTGGACGAAGCCGAGCGCCTGCTGGCTGGCGAGGAGGTCCCCAGCGCCGACCCCGACGACGCGCGCGAGCTGCTCAACTACCGCGACGCTTTTAATCTCGTGTCCGACTATCTCGACAGTGGCTCACCGATCACCGAGGGACTGATCCGGGAGATTCACCGCCGCCTGGTCATCGGTGTGCGTGGCGGCGAGGGGGCACCGGGCCAATACCGCCGCGTCCAAAACTACGTGGTGAACGGCGAAACCGGCAAGGTCGTCTACACGCCGCCGCCCCCCGGCGACGTGCCCCCGATGATGACCGAACTGGTCGCCTGGCTGAACGAACCGGGCGACGTCCACCCGGTGCTGGTGGCGGGCATCGCGCAATTCCAACTGGTCCACATTCACCCGTTCGTCGACGGCAACGGCCGAACGTCACGGCTGCTCTCGACGCTCTGCCTATACCGCGCCGGCTACGATTTCAAACGACTGTTCACGATCAGCGAGTATTACGACCGCGACCGGGTAGCCTTTTATACGGCCATCCAGTCGGTACGCGAGTGCGGCATGGACTTGACCGGCTGGCTGGACTACTTCATCGAGGGCCTTTCCGTTCAACTCATGGAAGTGCGAGACCGCAGCGAACGCGCAATCCGAACCGACGCACTGGCCAAACAACACAACCTGTCCGACCGCCAGGCCAAGGCACTCGGCCATGTGATGGAACATGGCACGTTGACCGTCCAGGATTTCGTAACCATGTATCCCGACACGGATCGTCGATCCCTGCAACGTGACCTTCGGGCACTGGTGAAGACCGGCCTGCTGGTGGTTCAAGGCGCGACAAACCGCCGGGTTTACACCCTGCCGACCAACGACAAACCTACAACGTAACTTGTGACAAACTTGTGACACGGCTTGCGACACGCTCGTAAGAAACGTCTCCCACTTCAGTTACAGCGTGAGACTTGAACTCACGACATTCACGTCGGAAACACCACTAGAGCAATTCAAGTTTGAGTTGTCACTTTGTCGATAGAATCTTCACCATGGACATAGCTACGGAAGGCACTCGGCAGCGGGCGATTGAGGCGTATCAGGCCGGCGAAGGAACGCAGGAGCA
>WRDM01000020.1 GCA_009783465.1 Phycisphaerae bacterium
CGCGCCCTAGGCTACCCAAGTCGCCCCTGCCGGGGCTCGGAAACTCCAGCCTTTTCGCACGTCCAGCCGGATGGCGTACATGGTCGTTTCATCACCGTATGAAACCGTGCCAGAAAGGAAGGTTACTCACCCTCCGAGGGGTCCGGCGGTTTTGGCGTGCAGTATTCGACGGTGGTCGCGTAGTCGTAGAAGGCCCCGCCGGCCCAGCGTGGATCTTCCTGCCAGCGGTTGGGGCTTGGCGTGCTGTTTCGGTCGATGTGTTTTGACCAGTCCCGCGAGAACTCGAACGGCGGGCCTGAGCTGGGGCAGCGGAGCACGTCCTCGCTGCCGAGAAACCCCTTGACGAAAAACGCGTCCGGGTGCGTCCAGAACTGCCGGGGTTCGCCGATCATCCCCGGCACGGCGTAGTCGTTGTTGTCGGAGGCGTAGGTGAGAATGGCCATCGTGATCGTCCGCAGGTTGGACGCGCACGCGACCGAATTGCCCATCCGTTTCGCTTTGTGCAGCGAGGGCATGAGAATCGACACCAGCAGTGCGATGATCGCGATGACCACCAGCAGTTCGATCAGCGTGAAGGCGCGTTGACGTGACATGGATAGGTTCCTTCGTTCATCGTGGGATGGTCGGGGGACCGTAGGGCAGCAGGCTGAAGCGGTTGACGTGGCCGTCGACGTAGGCAACGTTAGCGGTATAGCCGTCGAGGTGGCGGGGTGACTTCATGACCGCGAAGTCGCCGTGGGTCGCGTAGGGGGCGTCGATGCCGTCGTAGTTGACGGGTTCGCCGCCCTGTCGGCCGTCGAAAAGCAGGTGGACTTTGTCGGCGGGCGTGCCGATTTTTCGGCCTGGCCAGCGGAGGGTGCCGTTGGCGCCCGTATAGTGCGGGATATCGCCGAATCGTTGGCTTAGCCGGACGGGCGGCCAATAGTTATCCGTCACGGGCTTGGTTCCGTTGAGCCATTCGGGCGAGGTGAATTCGGCGCTGACGGTGTAGTCGAAGTACATGCCGAATCGTTTGGGGTCTTCGTGTCGTCGGTTGGTGCTGGGCGTGGTGAATCGGCCCATGGGTTCGCCGTTGATGAATACCGTGGATCCGTTTTTCAGCATGTCGTACGGCGGGCCCGCGCTGGGGCAGACGAAGATCTGGTCGCTGCCGCCGAGGTAACTTTTGACGAAGCGGCTTCGCAGGTCGGTCCACCAGATTTTGGTGTCGCTTTCCCACGCGGGCATGGCGTATTCGTCGTTATCGGCGGCGTAGGTGAAGATGCTCATGGTGATGTTTCGCAGGTTGGACGCGCAGACGGTGGCGTTGGCGACCAGTTTGGTTTTGTGCAGCGAGGGCATGAGGATCGACACCAGCAGCGCGATGATGGCGATGACCACCAGGAGTTCGATCAGCGTAAAGGCTCGTCGATGTTGGGTCATGGTGGCTCCTAACGCGGGGTCGTTGGGGGAAGGTCGGGGTTGATCGGCCAGTGGACGTAGGGCCGATTGTATCGCGCGACGTGGCCGTCGACGTAGCCGACGTTGGCGGTTTTTCCGTCGATGTGACGTGGTGACTTTTCGGCCCGGCTGCTGTCGCCATAGGTTCCGTAGATTCCGCGTGCTCCGTCATCGACGCTCGCTTGCAGGTAGGGTTCGGTGCCGACGCGGGCGTCGGCGACCAGATGCGTTTGGCTCAGCGGCACGCCGACGTAGAGGCCCTGGAGTTTTTCCCGGCCTGGGATATCGCCCAGGTGCTTGCTCAGCGGGGCTGGCGGCCAGTGTTTGTAGTAGGCTCCGTCGACGACTTGTCCGGTGGGCGGTTCGGCGCAGCCGTATTCGGCCGAGAGGGCGTAATCCACCAGCCAGCCTCCCCATCGTCGGGTGTTCCACGTGCTGTTGACGCTGGGGTAGGTGGCGTGGGTAACGCCGGTGCCGTACCACCCGCCGGAGGGCGGTTGGATGCGTCCGAACGGCGCGCCGGCGCTGGGGCAGGCCAGGGTGGAGTCGGTGTTGCTGAGATAGCTTTTGACGAACGGCCCGGTGGGGTCAGTCCACTGCTTCAGCGCGCCGTCCTTGGGTCCCATCTTGGTGGGCACGCCGTAGTCGTTGTTATCGGCGGCGTAGGTGAAGATGGCCAGCGTGACCGTCCGCAGGTTGACCGCGCACGCGGTGGCGTTGGCGAGCAGTTTGGTTTTATGCAGCGTAGGCATGAGGATCGACACCAGCAGCGCGATGATGGCGATGACTACCAGGAGCTCGATTAACGTAAACGCTCGTCGACGCGACATGAAAATCTCCACAACCAATAAGAAATTTTCTCAACAAAAAGATGGCGCGATCAGCAACCGCAGCACTGCACCTACATTATAATCGGTTTCTTGGCGGGGACAAGTTGGTAATGAAGTGGCTTTCTCGGGTATACTGCCTGCCATCACGGAAGGGCGATTCATGGACGGTTTTGTTCATCTTCACGTTCACACGCATTACAGTTTGCTGGACGGCGCGATTCGGATCAAGGATCTGGTCAAGTCCGCCAAGGCGATGGGCATGCCCGCGGTGGCGATCAGCGATCACGGCAACCTGTTCGGCGCGATGGAGTTTTATGCGGCCGCTCGCGAGGAGGGCGTCAAGCCGATCCTCGGCCTGGAAGCCTACATCAGCCCCACCACGCGGCAGGACCGCTCGATGGGCAACCCTTCGACGGCCAGCTATCACCTGCTCCTGCTGGCGATGAACAAGACCGGCTTCGACAATCTGCTTAAGCTCAGCAGTCGCAGTTGGCTGGAGGGGTTTTATTACAAGCCCCGCATCGACCGCGAGCTGCTGGGGCAGTTCAGCGAGGGCTTGATCGCCACGACGGCCTGCCTGGGCGGCGAGGTGCCATCGGCGTTCCTGGCCAATCAGCCCCAGGCCGCCCGACGGATCGCGGGCGAATACCTCGACATCTTTGGCAAGGACCGCTTCTTCATCGAGGTCCAGCAGCAGGGCCTGGCCGATCAGGATCGGGCCAATGTGGAGTTGGTCACGCTCGCGCGCGATCTGGGCGTGGGGCTTGTCGGCACCAACGACGTGCACTTCCTCCGCCGCGAGGACAAGAAGGCCCACGAGGTGCTCTGCTGCGTCTCCACGGGAAAAACGCTCGCCGAATCCACGGAACTGATCTATCCGCCCGAACTGTATTTCAAAAGTCCCGCCGAGATGCGGCAGGCGTTGGCCGGCCTGGGCGAAGCCGCCGACAACACGCTCCGCATCGCCGAGATGTGCAACGTTGAGTTGAACTTCACCGAGCACCTGCCGGTCTTCCGCACGCCCAACGGTGAACAGGCCGACGACTACCTCGCCGCCCTCGCCCGCAAAGGACTCGCCGATCGCTTCGAGGGCACCGCCGTCCCCGATGCCTACGGACAGCGGCTCGAACGCGAATTGGCCGTCATCCAGGACAAAGGCTACTCCAGCTACTTCCTCATCGTGTGGGATCTCTCGCGATACGCGCGGGAAAACCGCATCCCTGCCGCTCCGAGAGGCAGCGGCGTCGGTACGCTGCTGGGGTACGCGCTGAACATCGCCGATGTCGACCCGATCCGCTACGGGCTGCTGTTCGAACGATTCACCGACCCCGCACGGAAAGAAGCGCCCGACATCGACATCGACCTCTGCCAGGAAGGCCGGGATAAGGTCATTCAGTACGTCCGTCAAAAATACGGCCACGTGGCGCAGATCATCACGTACGGGACGCTCAAGGCCAAGGCCGTCGTCCGCGACGTCGGGCGCGTGCTCGCGCTGACGCTGCCGGAAGTGGACGTCATCGCGAAAAAAGTGCCCGATGAACTGAAGATGACGCTCAGCAAGGCCCTGGTGGCCGAGCCGGAACTCCAGGCCATGTACGACGCGGATCCGCGCGTCCGGGATCTGATCGAGTACGGCAAGACGCTCGAAGGGCTGGCCAGGCACGCGGGCGTGCACGCCGCGGGTGTGATCATCGCCGACGAGCCGCTGGAGAACATCGTCCCGCTCTGCAAACAGTCCGACAGCGACGACGCGATCACGCAATGGGACGGCCCGACCTGCGACAAAATCGGCCTGATGAAAATGGACTTCCTCGGCCTGCGGACGCTGACGATCATCCAGCGCGCCCGCGAACGGGTCGCCGAACGTATCGGCACGGACATCGACCCGGAAAAACTTCCGCTGGACGATCAGGCCGTCTACGAACTCTTCCGCCGAGGCTTCACCGACGGCGTGTTCCAGTTCGAATCCGACGGCATGCGGGGCGTCCTCATGCAGATGCAGCCCAACTGCATCGAGGACCTCATCGCCGCCAACGCCATGTACAGGCCTGGGCCCATGGAACTCATTCCGACCTACTGCGCCCGCAAACACGGCAAGGAGGCCGTGCCCAGTCTGCACGCGCTGGTGGACGACATCCTGGCCGAGACGTACGGCATCATGTGTTACCAGGAACAGGTGATGCAGGTGCTCAACCGCCTGGGCAAACTGCCGCTGGCGCGGGCGCTGACGCTCATCAAGGCGATCTCGAAGAAAAAGGCCAAGACGATCGAGGAGGAGAAGCCCAATTTCCTCGCCGGCGCGAAGGAAAACGGCATCGACGAGCGGCAGGCGCAGGAGATTTTCGAGCTGATTCTGAAATTCGCCGGGTACGGCTTCAACAAGAGTCACTCCACGCGCTACGCGATCGTGGCGTACCAGACAGCCTATTTCAAACAGCATTATCCGAAGGAATTTCTCGCCGCCACGATGACGTTCGAGTGCGGCGACCAGGCGAAGATCGTGCAGTACATGTCCGAAGCCGGGCGCATGGGCATCAAGGTGCTGCCTCCGGATATCAACAGTTGCCAGCGGGATTTCGTGGTCGACGGCGAGGCGGTTCGGTTCGGCCTGTCGGCGGTCAAGGGCATCGGCGACAAGGCCGTCGACGCCATCACCGCCGCCCGTGGGTCGATTAAGCGGTTCGAGGATCTGTACCATTTCTGCAAGAGCGTGGATTTGCGGCTGGTGAACCGCGCGACGCTGGAGGCGCTGATCAAGTGCGGCGCGTTCGACTCGTTGGGGGCGCACCGCGCGGGCATGATCGCCGCGCTGGAACAGGCCGTCGAACTGGGACAGCAGGCCGCCGACGATCGAAAAAGCGGGCAGATGAACATCTTCGACATGCTCGGGGCCGAAAGCGGCAAGCCTGCCGATCGGCCCGCCTTCCCGAAAATCGAACCGTGGTCTGAAAGCCAACTCCTCGCCGCCGAAAAGGAGACGCTCGGCTTCTACATCACCAGCCACCCGCTCGTGCGCTACGCGCGCGAACTGGACAGCCTGTCGATGGCCAGCGGCGAGGTGGCCGCCGGGCAGAAGGTCAATCTCTCGGTGGCGCAATTGGAAAACTTTCCCGACGGCACGCGGATCAACGTCGGCTGCATGATCGCGTCCATCCGCCCGACCGTGACGAAAAACGGCAAATCCGCCGGCAAAAAAATGGCCATGCTCACGCTCGAGGACGTCTACGGAAAAGTCGACGCCGTGTGCTTCTCCGAAACGTACGAGCGGTTAGCCGGCCTGATCGTGCCCGAAGCCATGGTCTTCATCGCCGGCACGCTCGACAAACGACGCGAAAAACCCAATATCATCGTCGACGAAATCGTGCCCATCGATCAGGCCCTGGAAACCTTTACCAGCGCCATGCTTCTGCGCCTGCCTCCGTGCGGCCCCGGCAGCGAATTCCTCAACCGCCTCAAAGACATCCTCGTCCGCCACCACGGCAACGCAGCCGTGTACTTCGACGTCCGCCCCGCCGGCCGAAACGACGTCTCGGCCATCCTTCGCCCGGCTACGCAATGGTACGTCAAACCCACGCGAAAACTCCTCGACGAACTGGTGGGCCTGCTGGGCGAGGAAAAAATCCGCCTCCGCGCCAAACCCCTGACCCAACCCCAACGTCGCAACCAATGGTCCCAGCGAGGCGAAGCCCGAGGCCAATCCGGCCCCGCCAGCGAAGCGGTCACGCGGTTTAATTAGAGCAGTTTAACTTTTGTCGTAGCGGGACAATCTGTTGAAAATACAGGCATTTTCCGTGTATTTTTGGCTTGAAAGACGACGAACACCGCTACGATAAAGCCGAAATTGCTCTAAAATCTGTTGGAAACGAAGAGGATAGGCCGTTGGAAACCCCAAAAACGATAGGTGAATTGTATGATCTCGCCCACAACAGGAAAGCGGGCGAAGATAAAAAAGTCGCATTCGACTATGCCAAAGTAAGCGATGAATTGGCGGATCGCATCCAGCGTAAACTTCATCGTGACGTTCGCGGTTTTGTTCACCGTATAGACGAACAGTATATCCGGCATGCCGACGACGGCCATGACGCGATAGGGCGAATGGCGAAAAGACCAGGTTCCCATTGCCAAATCCGATTACGAAGCGATGGAACACATTGTGAATGATCCCGACGAAATCACGGTCATCGGAAAGACGAGACAGAACCTGCCCGTACTACAGCTCATAAAGCGAGTGAACGGGCACCTCGTTGTTCTCGAAGTGTTTCATGGCGGCAGAAGAAGCCGTTACCTGAACTTCCTGACAATGTACAAACGCAAAATTCACCTGAAAAAGGAAGAAGCCAGTTGAAACAGCCACGCCTTTGCCATGTCCTCAGCCGAACGTCCGAAACGCCTTCCGCGCCGAGCGCGAAATGCTGAACACCCTGACAAAGGCATGCCGTCGCAACCGGCTTCCATTAGAATTATCGACCTCAAAACCTTGAAAATCAAGCCAGCAGGGCAATATTTCCGCGCCATTCGTCACTTTCCCTCGTCGGGTCATGTTGCTACGATACGGTGAACATTCTATGCCAAGCGATTTTTTTCAACGCGGTATTTACCTCGGACTGCTGCTGTGCCTGACCGTCGGCTGCCAGCCGGCGGCGCCGGTTGGTTATTCGTTGGCAGACGCGCCGAGTCGGGTCGAATCCTGGGACACGCCTTACGCGCCGGGCGGGCGTGTGTTGGCCACACCGCACTACCGCATGTATGTCGGCTCCAAACGGGCCGAACTGGCCAACACGCTGCCGGGATTCATGGAAGGCGCCCACGCGAATTATTGTGAACTTACAGGCCTGTCGCCGAAAAAAAATCTCGCCCCGATGACGCTGTACATGATGGCCGACCGCGCGCAGTGGGTGGCCGTCACGAAGAGTCTCGTCACGGAAAACCTGGATCTGTATCTGCGGATCGAGGCGGGCGGGTATTGTTTTCGCGGCACGTGCGTGTTCTGGGACATCGGCGGGCTGAGCAGTTTTCAGGTGGCGGCGCACGAGGGGTTGCACCAGTTTTTGTTTTTTCACCTCACCGACCGCGTGCCGATGTGGCTGGAGGAGGCATTGGGCACGGCGGCGGAGGGGTTTCAGTTGTACAACGATCGTGTCGTGTTTTCGCCGCACTACAACACCGGGCGGATGGCCAATCTACAGGCCGCCATTGTCGGCAACCGACTGATTCCGCTGTCGAAGCTGCTGACGATGCACGCCGGCGACGCGGTGGGGCAGAGCAGGCCCGGCCTGGCGGTGGAGTATTACGCGCAGTTGTGGTCGCTGATCATGTATATCCGCGGCGAGCCTGCCTGGCGGGCGGGTATGGAACGCATGCTCGCCGACGCCGCGGCCGGGCGGCTTAGCGAGGGTCTGGGCCAATCTCCGCGCGAGTGGGCCGCGATGCGCCAATCCGGGGCCGCGTACTTCCGCACGATTGGCGAATTGACCTTCCGACGCTACATCACCGACGACCTGCCAGCCTTCGAAAAAGGGTTGCGCGACTACCAACGAAAACTTGCGGGACTGAAGTAATCCGTAGCACGGGCGTCCCGCCCGTGAGTCGCATGGGCATCTTGCCCATGCAACGCCACCATGGAAGAAACGTCGCGAAGCGGGTGTGAGCGGCGATGATTTTACGTTACGATAATCCTGTTAACCTCACCACGGGCGAGACGCCCGTGGGACTCATGGGCAAGATGCCCATGCTACGAGCAAGGAGCAACCATGACCATGACTTCCAAGGAACGTGTACTGACTTCGTTGAACTGGCAGGAACCCGATCGCGTGCCGATTCACGCGTACCTCACGCCGGAAATTCACGATCTGCTCCAGTCGCATTTCGGCGGGCGCGACGTGATGGAATGCCTCGGCGTGGATTTTCGCGGCGTCGGCGCGACGTGGCTCAGGCCGGAACGGAAGGATCCCGACGGCACGTCGTACGACGAGTGGGGCGTCGGCTATCGCGAGGTGCAGCACGAAGCCGGCGGGTCGTACTGGGAGGCAGCCATCCTTCCGCTGGCCGACCTCAAGACGATGGACCAGGTGCGGGCGTATCCCTGGCCCAGCGCGGATGATTTCGACTACTCCGTCGTCGAGCAACAGTGCGACGCGGTGAAGGACTTCGCCGTCTGCATCGGCGGCGCGGGGCTGCCGGACATCCTCAACGGCGTCTCGCGAGGCCGCGGTATGGAAACCGTCATGATGGACATCGCCACGCGCGACGAAGTCGGCCTGGCCATCATCGAACGACGCGTCGAATACTACTACGAACACATGCGACGCACGCTCGAAGCGGGCCGCGGCAAAATCGACATCCTCTGCATGGGCGAGGACATGGGCAACCAGAACGGCCGAATGTTCTCGCCACGCGACTTCACCGACGTCTTCCGCCCGGTGCTCCAGCGGTTCATCGACCTGGCCCACCGCCACGGCGCCCGCGCCATGTGCCACGCCTGCGGCGACACCCACGAAATCATGCCCGACCTCATGGACATGGGCCTGGACATCCTCGACGCGATGCAGCCGGAACCACGAGGCATGGACGTCGAAAAAATCCGCAAACTCTGCAAGGGCCGCATGGCCTTCTGCGGCCTCATCAGCACGCAGGACACGCTGCCGTTCCGTTCCGAAGCCGCCTGCCGCGCCGAAGCCCGCCACCGCCTCGACGTCATCGCCAAAGGCGGCGGCTACATCTTCAGCCCCGCCCACTGCATCCAGGCGGGCACGCCGCTGGAGAACGTGTTGGCGATTTACGAGGAAGCGCTGGGAAGGAAACTGTGATAAATTATGTAGTTTTTGTTGTTTTATCACAAAATATGTGATATTATTCATCATGGTGCTTTCGGGAAGGGCGACGCATGGATGGGCGTCGTGAGAAACCGATAAAACCTCGATTGACTGGGACTTACCGTGTTCGCGTTTGTTGGCCTGCGCTCCATAAAGATGCCAAACGGTTATTTCCTCGCATGAGCGATCGCATGGTTTTGCGTGAACACGCATTGAAACTGCGTTTCTGGCCTGGCGGCAGGGGAGGGCAGAGTGTTGACATCAATTGGGATTGGATTCATGCATGCGGCCATCTTGGGATCGGCGAGTTACGCGTCGAGGATACGATTGGAGGGCATAACAACCTGCGAATTATTTTCTTCAAGCCTGACACAGATAAATCAAGTCCCGATGCGATGCCGTTGATTTGGATTTTGCGTGTACTACAGAAAAAAACGCAGAGTTTTATGCAAAATGAGATCGTGATTTTCAAGGCGCGGCGAGCGCTCGTGATGAACTACATGAGAAATCAATAGGCAACACAGGAGTATTACCATGGGGCCGGTTATAGATAAATTCGAACGATCCGTTGGTCCGAAGACGGAGCGCCATTCCGTGGAAATGTTTGCTGAACTGCTGAAATGGCAGAAAGCCTACGACAGCGCCTCCCCGGAAATACGGGATATTGTGGATACGATGGTGCATATTATCAATGATCCCACCGCCGATGAGGAGGAACGGCTGGCGGCGATCGACACATTGGAAGAAGCACTGTTTCCAACGTTTACGAACGGGGAATATGGGATTCCCTTGGACGACACTTTCGCCGACAACAAGGGGATTCCCCTCATCGACGAGGCTGCGCGGCGGAATGAGAAGATTTTCGCTCGGAAAGTCAAAGCGGCTATGAAACGTCGTGGCATGACGCAGGCGCAGTTGGCAAAGAAGATCGGCATCGGTCAGTCGGCGGTCGCCATGCTGCTTTCCCGCACATGTCGTCCGCAAAAAGCCACGGTGGGTCGGATCGCCAAAGCGTTGGACCTCGATCCAAACGACTTGTGGCCGGAATAGCGGTCAGTTGCTCGTCCCGTGGTTTTCCGTCGTTATGCGGCGTGGATTCGGATGCAGTTTCGGCCTTGGTTTTTGGCTTGGTATAGTGCGGTGTCGGCGCCGCGGAGGAGTTGGTCGTAGCTGGCCATGGCGGGGGTGGCTTCGGCCAGGCCTACGCTGATGGTGACGGGCGTAGTTTGGCCTGGGTCGGCGAACACGTACGCTGCGACGGCTTGCCGGC
Organism: Phycisphaerae bacterium; assembly: GCA_009783465.1. Classification (GTDB taxonomy): domain Bacteria; phylum Planctomycetota; class Phycisphaerae; order SM23-33; family SM23-33; genus WRDM01. The sequence goes on from WRDM01000020.1 coordinate 10,353, forward strand.
AGCGTTCGGCGCAGGCGTTGGCGGCGTCGAGGTTTTGTTTCGGGAAGAGGACGAGGAATTCCTCGCCGCCGAGCCGGTAGAGGCAGTCGCTGCTTCGCAGGGCGCCCAGCAGGGTTGTCGCGATGCGCTGGAGCACTTCGTCGCCTCGCAGGTGTCCGTGGCTGTCGTTGATGTCCTTGAAGTGGTCGACGTCGATGATTGCGGCAGACAGCGGCAGGCCCGTGCGTCGCGTCTCGGCCCAGAGTTCGCTCAGGCGGAGCATGGCCTGTCGGCGATTCATCAGCCGCGTGAGGTCGTCGGTGGTGGCGGCCTGTTTGAGCCGCTCGTTGAGTTGGCACAGTTCGGTGTTGGATTGCGTCAATGCGGCCTGCCGGTGGCTGAGCTGGTCGTACAGATGCACAACGCGGACGCCGGCCCGCACGCGGGCGAGCAGTTCACCCTCATGGAACGGTTTGCACAGGAAGTCGTCCACGCCGACGTCGAACGCTTCCATGAGCTGGTCTTTGTGGTTCTGCACGGTTAGCATGATGACGTACACCATGCGGCCTTCGTACATCGAGCGGATCTGGCGGCAAACGGCCAGGCCGTCCATTTTCGGCATCAGCCAATCCGAGACGACAATGCGCGCCGACGAGTCGGCCAACAAGGATAGTCCCTTGAGGCCGTTGTTGGCACACAGCACGTCGTAGCCGGCCGTGGTCAGATGGAGCCTCAGCAGATCCAGCGTCACCTCGTCATCGTCGATGACGAGGATTTTCTCCGCCGGCCTGCTGGCTGCGTCCACCAACGATAATTCAGGCTGCCTTGGCAACTTCTGCATAGCGCTCACGTATTCGGGTGAATTCGCCTTCCATCGCGAGGAAGGCGGAGACGACTTCGGGGTCAAAATGGCTGCCGGTTTCTTCGAGGATGATGGCCTTGGCCAAATCGTGGGCGAAGGCGTGCTTGTAGACGCGTTTGGTGGTCAGCGCGTCGTAGACGTCGGCGACGGCGACGATGCGTCCGCTCAGCGGGATGTTCGCGCCGGTCAATCCCTGCGGATATCCCGTGCCGTCGAACCGCTCGTGATGCGTCAGAGAGACGTCGCGCGCCATCAGGAGGAATTTCGCGTCGGGGAACTGCTGCACGGCGGCGTCGAGCGTGTCGGCGCCGACCCGCGTGTGCGTTTTCATGATTTCGAATTCGCGGTCGCTCAGGCGGCCTGGCTTGAGCAGCACCGAATCGGGAATGCCGATCTTGCCGATGTCGTGCAGCGGGCTGGTGAGGTAAATCGTTCGGACGTACTGCGAATCCACCTCGTAGCCGGGCCTTTTGTTGGTGGCCAGGTGCCTTGCCAACGCGCGGCAGTATTCCTGCACGCGTTCGAGATGCGATCCGGTTTCGGGGTCGCGGCTTTCGGCCAGTTTCGCCATGGCGAAGATGGCGACTTCACGGGTTTCCATGGAGAGGATTCTCTCGCCCGCGCGAACGCGGACGGTGAGTTCCTGCGGGCTGAACGGCTTGACGATGAAGTCGTCGGCGCCCGCGTTCATGCCCTCGACAACCTGGTCGACGCCGCGATGCGACGTCAGCATGATCGTGTAGACGTAATTGGGCAGCTCCTCCTGGCGGATGGCATTGCACAGCGCCAGGCCGTCCATGCCGGGCATCTCCCAGTCGGTGATGACCAGACGGTGCTCGCCTTTACGCAGAATCGCCAGGGCCTCGTGACCATTGCACGCGCTGGTGGTTTCATAGCCCGCCTGCTGCAAGGCCATGTTCAACATTTCCAACGCAATATCGTCGTCATCTACGGTTAAAATATTCATAGACGTTCCTCGTACAAAAAACCGACATTATCTCGCTCTGGAGGCCACGAACTCCCGGCACCGCCTGGCCTGTTCGACCAGGGCGTCCGCCAGCGCGGGAATGATTTCGAAATCGTTTTTCTTTCCGGCGTCTTCGAGCGCCATTGCCGCCTCCCGCAGCGCTTCGGCCGACAGATTCGCCGCGGATCCCTTGATCGTGTGAGCGATGAAGGCGACTTTTTGCGGATTGGCGGCCTGCACATGCGTCACCAGTTCGGCCACGTCGTTCTCCAGCTTCGCGGCGAATTTCGCCAGCAGCCGATCGAGAAATTCCTGGTTGTTCATGCACCGTTTCAACGCGGCGGGCAGGTCGAATGGCGTATCGTCGCCGGCATGGATGTCGCCGGGAGCGGGTGCTGGGACCGTGTTGTCGTTCACAGGGATCTCCGTAGTGGCCGCACTAACACATTGCGGCGGGTTATTGGCGGGGGTTGCCGATGCGATCGGCTTGGCTTTGGGTTGCGGTTCCGGCTCGGCGTAGAGCATCACGGGCGCGGGCATCTCGGCCGGCTCGGGCCGGGTCACTACGGGGTGATCCGTCAGGATGCGGTCGATGGTGGCCAGCAGGGCGGTGGGGTCGATTGGCTTGCTGAGGTAGTCGTCGACGCCGGCGGCGAAGCACTGTTCGCGGTCGCCCTTGATGGCGTTGGCGGTCAGCGCGATGATGGGCAGCCTGTCCCGCCCGCCGGTCTGAATGTTGCCCTGTTTTTCCTCGTCGCGAATCGTCCGGCAGGCGGTCATGCCGTCCATCACCGGCATCTGCCAATCCATGAGCACCAGGTCGTACACGGTCTTCCGCGCCGCCTCGACGGCCAGCAGGCCGTTGGGCGCGATCTCGCACGTCATGCCGACGGTATTGAGAATCTCCTTGGCGACTTCCTGGTTGACCTCGTTGTCCTCGGCCAACAGAATTTTCGCCGCCCGCCTCCGCGTCGCTGCCGGCGCGGTGGCATAGGGGGGCATGGTGGCTTTGGGGGCGGGATCGTTCTTCTGTGCCAGCGCCGGCTGAGCCTTCACGATGGCGTCGAGCAGCTCGGATTGCCGAACCGGCTTGGACAACGACGCGACGAACCCGCACTCGTACAGTTGTGTCGTCGTGAACTGCTCGCCCTGCGAACTGAGCAGAATCAGCCGCGTCTCGTGCAGCCGCCCTGACGTTTTAATGGCCCGGGCCAGCTCCAGCCCGCTCATGCCGGGCATGTCCATGTCAAGAATCGCCAACTCGATGTGTTTTTTCTCGCCCTCGGCGGCGTAGAGGGCGGCCAGGGCGGTCTCGCCGTCGACGGCGCTGCTGACCTGGAATCCCCAACTGGTCAGTTGCGTCACCAGCACTTCGAGATTGACGGGGTTGTCGTCGACGGCCAGCACGCGCAGGCTGCTGCTTCGGGCGGCCAGCTTGTGACGAGCCGCCTCGCGCGTCTTGGTCGTCTTGCCGAACCGGGCGGTGAACCAGAAGGTCGAGCCCTCGCCCGCCTGACTCTCCACGCCGATGCGCCCGTCCATCAGCTCCGACAGTTTCTTGCAAATCGCCAGCCCAAGCCCCGTGCCGTTGATCCGCCGCTCGCTGGAGGAATCCACCTGCGAGAACATGGTAAACAGCTTCGAGATCCGGTCGGCCGGGATGCCCGCGCCCGTGTCGCGGACACTGAACATCAGCTCGATGCTCTTTTCGCTCTGCCGGACGGTCTTGACGTGAACGGAGACGGTGCCCCGGTCGGTAAACTTCACGGCGTTGCTGACGAGGTTGATAATGATTTGCCGCAGCCGTAACGCGTCGCCGATCACCATCGGCGGGACGTCCGGCTGAATCTGGCTGGCCAGCTCGAGGTTTTTCTCCGCAGCCCGGCCGGCCAGGAGCATCAGCGCGTCTTCGGTCACGCTACAGACATCCATTTCGGCGACATCCAGTTCCATTTTTCCGGCTTCGATTTTGGAGAAGTCCAGGATGTCGTTGATGAGGCCCAGCAGGGCGTTGGCGGAATTTTTCGCCACCAGCGCGTATCGCTTCTGGCGGTCGTCCAGCCGCGTGCCGGTCAGGAGGTCGAGCATGCCGATCACGCCGTTCATGGGCGTGCGGATTTCGTGGCTCATTTTGGCGAGGAATTCGCTCTTGGCCTGATTGGCTTCGTCGGCCTGCATGGACGCGCGGACGAGGGCTTCTTCGGCCTGGTGACGGATCATCGCGCTGCCGAAACTGACGGTGGCGGCGCGAAGGAGGCTTCGCTCGGTCTCATCCCACGTGCGATGGCCGGAACACACGGAGAAGCAGACGACGCCCCAGAACTCCGAGCCGGTGAAAATCGGCGCGATAATGACACTCTGCACGCCGCTGGCCTCAAGGGACTTACGCAGGACCGGCGGGGCAATGCTCGGCGGACCGCTGACGGTGTCGCCCGCTTCCAGGTCGACCAGAATGCTGTCCGTCTGCGCGAACGGAACGGTCTTGGGCCGTTCGGCCGGAATGTCCGTATTGGACCAGGTACATAACAACGTGCCCGTCCGCTGCTCTGGTGTGGATTCGGTAAATTGGCAAATGCAGCCGTAATCCGCGCGAACGCTCTGCCCCAGCACCAGCAAGAACGTCGAGGCGCGGTCGCGAATGTCATGCTCGCCCAGCAAACAACGCGCCGCCGCTGCCGAGGCAACCAGCAGCCGGTCGCGATACTGCAACCCCGTCAGCGTTCGCTGGAACTCATTGGCCAACTGCCCGACTTCATCCCGCCGGTCCAGCCGAACGTCCAGATTCTGAAGCTTCGAGGACGTGCCAAGGCCCTTGACCTTGTTCGTGAGCATCTGCAAAGGCCCGACCAGCCAACGCTGCATGAAGGCCATCGTCGCGATCATCACCAACAGCCCCGCCGACGCGATCGCAATGATGGTCCAGGCGTTGGCATTGGCGCCGCGAATCGTGATGTCACGCGAAATCGTCGACCGTAACAAAATAATCGGGTTGCCACGCACGTCGTTCAAACAACTGTACACTTCCACCCGATCATGCTGAACCTGCGTGAGCATCGGATCCAACTGCGAAAGAATCTCCTCCAGGCCGTCGTCCGGCAGCGGCCACATGTCCAGCTTCGCCCCCACCTGCTTGCGGACCGTCGCGATGAAATTCTGGTCCAGAAACCTCGCCATGATCATCGTGCCGCGAACGTCGCCGGTGTGATTGCTGGGAAGCACGGGCCTGGCGGAGACGATCAAAGGCCCGTACGGCGTGGTCACCACGCCGAGATAAGGCCGGCGGTTTTCCTCGCTTTTGAGCAACAATTCAATGTCGGGAATGAAGGCCTGAAGTTCCTCGAACGTGACGATGTCCGACCGGTCCTCTTCGCTCAGCAGGAGACGCCCCTTGATGATCTCCCGCTCCATGTTCAATACGACAAACGCGTTCAGGCCGATCCCGTCAAACGGATTATCCGTCAGATTGGCGTCATGAAACTCCTGGCTGCGCTCGACGACGTAACGGTACATGTCGTCCCAGGCCGCCCAGTCATCGCACAACGTGTCCACGTGCCTCTGTTCGCGATCGATGCCCTGCTGACAACGAATGGCCGTGTTGTAGGCTTCGTTCAACTCCAGCTCGCGGAAACTGGGTGTCATCACCGTCTGCTGAACGACCATGTCCAGCAACAGATTCAGCAACAAGCCGACAGCCAGTATGAGTGCGACTTTTACTCTCAGGCTCATAGTACCATTCCACTGGATATCCAACACATCCCTGGGACGGCAGACCTCGGACGCCATCCCTCATCCTTGTTTTTCGGGTACCCACAACCCGGCCTTTAACAAGGAACCACACAAAGAAGTGATCGACACAAGTGCGGATAGCATCACAATCAGAGGATGTAGCAACATTCCATCCATGCAACGAAGCGATCGTCTCTTACAATCAGGGAATTTCCTTCGCGCGGTATCGGGTTTGTTTACTTCGACGTATCCTTTGCGAAAGGACGCACGAAGGATGAAGCAATGTAACGCGTTGGCCTGGGTAACCAGGGCGCATCGCGGGCATTGCATATACGGTGGCGGAGCCGTTACAGATTGGCCTTGTACCAGTCGATGGCGCGTTCGAGGCCTTCTTCGAAGTAGACGGCGGGTTCGTAGCCGATGGTGGCCTTGGCCAGGCGGATGTCGGCGAGGGAGTCTTTCACGTCGCCGGCCCGCATGGGTTGGTAGATCGGCGTGACGGTGCTGTGGAGGAGGCGTTTGATTTTGTCGAGGATCTGGTTGAGCGTGGTGGCCTGATTGCAGGCGATGTTCATGGGTTGGCCTGTGCAGGCGGGCGCGGGCGCGGTGGCGGCGAGGAGATTGGCCCGGCAGACGTTTTCGATGAAGCAGAAGTCGCGGCTTTGCTCGCCGTCGCCGAAGACGACGGGCGACTGGCCTTTGAGGATGCGGCTGACAAAGGCGGGGATGACGGCGGCGTAGGCGCCGGCGGGGTCCTGGTACGGGCCGAACACGTTGAAGTACCGCAGGCAGACGGTCTCCATGCCGTACACGGCGGCATAGGCCTGCATATAGGCTTCGCAGCAGATTTTGCTGGAGGCGTAGGGGCTGATGGGCATGGGCACCATGCCTTCGTGTTTGGGACTGGCAGGCTGGTCGCCGTACGCGCTGGAGCTGGCGGCGAATACGACGCGCTTGACGCCGGAGGCCCGGCAGGCCTCCAGAACGGTCATCGTGCCGTTGACGTTCACGTCGTGCGTGAGTTCGGGTTCGGCCACGCTGCGGGGCACGCTGCCCAACGCGGCCTGATGAAACACAGCCGCACAGCCGCGGACGGCGACGTCGCAGGCCTTGCGGTCGCGGATGTCGCCCTGCATGAACGTGATCTCTGCCCGGATCGCGGCGAGGTTCTCCAGCTTGCCCGTGGACAAATCGTCCAGCACAACCACCTCGTGTCCCTTCTGAAGCAGGAACCGCGCCAAGTTGCAGCCAATGAATCCCGCGCCGCCGGTCACCAAGTATTTAGCCATTGTTTTTCTCGTAATCAATCACCATCGCCAGCGTCTGCTCCAGGCTGTACGTGGGCTGATACCCGATCAGCCGCTGAATCTTCGTCAGGTCCGGCACGCGGACGAGCATGTCGTCGAACGGCCTGCCGTACGCCTGGGTGTAACTCTTGTACACTTTTTCCGACCGCGAGCCGGTCATCGCGACGATCATGTCCGCCAGGCCTTCGATCGTCACCGATTCCGTCGTGCCGACGTTGATCACCTGTCCGATCGCCTCGGGGCAGTCCATCAGTTTGCCGATTGCCCCAACGACGTCGAACACGTTGCAGAAGCAGCGGCTCTGCGTGCCTGAACCATAAATTTCGATCGGCTCGTTCCGCAAGGCCTTGTGAACAAACCGAGGCACGACCATGCCGTACATTCCCGTCTGCCTCGGCCCGACGGTGTTGAAAAACCGGCAGACGACCGTCGGCAGGCCGAACTGCTCATGATAGGCCAGCGACAGGAACTCGTCGACCATCTTGCTGCACGCATAACTCCAGCGGGTGAACGTCGTGCTCCCCAGCGTCGTGTCGTCATCCTCGCTGAAGGGAATCTTCGTGTTCTTGCCGTACACCTCGCTCGTGGAGGCCACTAAAATGGGTCGGCCAAATTTGTTGGCGAGATTAAGAACAACTTCGCTTCCGTGGATATTGGTTTCGATGGTGTGGACGGGCTGATCGACGATCAACTGCACGCCCACGGCGGCGGCGAGGTGATAGATGACGTCGCACCGATCCACCAGGACGGCCATGATGGAGGCATTCCGCACGGAGTCGCGAACGAACCCAAATCCAGGCCTGCCCTGAAGATGCGCGATGTTTTTCAGCGACCCCGTCGAGAGGTCGTCCACCACGCACACCGCATGGCCTTCGCGAAGCATCGCCTCGGCCAAGTGCGACCCGATAAATCCCGCCCCGCCGGTAATCAATACATTCATGTATCCACCTTTCGTGCAAGCCGGGTAAGCATAGTCTCGTCGGATGGTTTACGCAACCGGTTGCCGCGACAGAACAGGGTCTTTCCGTTCTCGTGGCGTAGAAGAACCGCTCGTTCGAGGGAACCGTTCAGCCAGTAGCCAATAGCCAGTAGCCATCAGGTATGGCAACACGTGTTGTTGCTCACATGATCCGAATGGTTTACGACGTGCCAATCGTTGCCGCTCTCATGGTCTTTTCGCCCTTGTCCTTCCATACCTATTGGCTACTGGCTATTGGCTGAACGGTTCCCTCGAACGAGCGGTTCTTCTACGCCACGAGAACGGAAAGACCCTGCGCGACAGAAAAAGGGCAATCGCATTCTCCGCAACGTGGGCGTCTGGCCCGTGTGGCGGCAAACAATATGGCGGGTTGGCTTGCCGTTTTGCGCTGTTGAAACAACGCAAAACAGCAAGCCAACCCACCGCGCCACGAGAATGCGATTACCCTGTATGCCACGACAGTGTCATTTTTTGTTTGGCAAATTTTCCCTCGCCGATGTAGCATCGTTTTCACGAGTCCAATTCACGCTTTTTCGGGAGAGACGGTATGAAAACCACATGGTCGATTTTTGTTTGCGCGATGGTGCTGATTCCGTTCTCCGCGTCGGCCGCCGATGCGCCGTTGGCGGACAAGCTGCCGGGGTCCACGCTGGTGTATGCCGGGTGGGCGGGCGCGCAGAATGACGCGTTTGCGGAATCCATGGTCGGGCAGTTGTTCCGCGAGCCAGCCGTGGCGAAGATTTGGGACGCGGTTCAGAAGGCCGCTGAGCAAGCCAGCGGCGGCGCGACCAACGCGGGGTTCACGATGGCCGAATTCCTGGCCAATCATCCCGCAGCCATCGCGCTGACGGAGTTCGTGTTCGACGACAAACTCATCAAGGCGGTGCTGGTCATCGACCTGGGCAAGGACAAGGAGACGTTCGCCGACGCTCTGGACACGCTGTTGGGTATGACGCCGCTTGCGGAATACAGCACCGAGACGACGATCGGCGGGCAGAAATTCATGACGTTCTCGCCTTTCTTCGACGCGACGTTCGCGTGGGGGTACGAGGGTAACTTGTTTATCGTCGGGCTCAACGGCGCGGAGAAGGACGTTCTTGGCATCAAGCCGGCGGCCTCGCTGGCGGCGAACAAGTCGTTCGCGGCGGCGATGAAGGCCGTCGCGGCAGGCCCCGCGCAGGTCGCATACTACGCCGACGTCGAACGGCTGATGCCCCAACTGCTCGCGTGGGAGAAAATGCTCGTTAATGACGAGAACAGTTGGATGGACGACCGCTCCGATATGCCTCGCCGGGAACCGAAGGTGGCCAAAGCGCTCGCCGCGCTGGGGCTGGACAACGTCACCGCCCTTGCCGGCGCGACGACCATCGCTGACAAAGGGTTGCTGAGCCGTTGCAAAATGTTCTCGCCCGCGCCGCACAAGGGCCTGCTGGCGATGTTCAACGGCAAGCCGCTGACCAAGGCCGAGCTGGCCTCCCTGCCGGGCGACAGCGACTTCGCGGCCATGTGCCGCATGGACGCCGCCACCACGCTGGCCCGCGTCCGCGAAATCATCACCGCCATCAACGCCGACGCCGGTGAGCAGTTCGACGAAGCCCTCGCCGCCATCGGCAAAGAAACCGGCGTGGATATCGAAAAAGACCTCCTCGGCTCGCTCGGCGACACCTGGACGCTCACGATGGCCTCCAGCCAGGGCGGGCTGTTCACCGGCACGTGCGCCACGGTGAGTATCAAGGATGCCAAAACATTGCAGGATTCCGTCGTCAAAATCCTCAAAGCATTTTCGGGGCAAGCCATTGAGACTACAGCTATCCCCGCGCACATCCGAAACGATACAAACGTCATCGAGATCGAACGACACATGCGAGTCGAGTCCGCCCAATTCGGCGACATGACGGTGCAGTACGTCGCCGGATGCGACTTCGTCGCGCCGGCGTGGGGCATTTATAAGGATCGCCTGTACATCGCCCTTTGGCCTCAGGTGGTCGCGTCGGCGGCGCGGGTCAACGGCGAGGATCCCGGCAAGCTCACGGACAACAAAACCTTCGCCGCGGCGCTGGCACGCATGAATCAAAAGCCCATGTCGGTGAGTTACGTCAATCTGCCGCAGCTCGCCCGGACGTTCTACGGCATCGGCATGGCCGGCTGGACGAAGGGGGCCAATGAATTCAACCGGAGTGTGGGCAGGGGCCTCAATATGGATATCGGTTTCACGCCGGCGGCGTTCCCGACGTTGGGGCAGATCGAGAAATACCTTTGGCCGGCGGTGAGTTCGGTCTCGCTCGATAACGGCGGGCTGATGTTTGAGAGTTATTCGTCGATCCCGACGCTGGGGATTCTCGACGTCGCCGGTGCGATGCCGCTGCTGGCGACCGCCGCCGTGCCCGCCCTGGTCTCGGTGCGCGGACAGGCCCAGGAGGCCGGCTCGGCGACGAACCTCCACAACATCGGCATGGGGATCGCGATTTACTGTGCGTCCAACGACGACAATCTGCCTCCGGATTTCGACGCCTTGATTGAGGAGGGGTACGTCAATGGAAAAATGCTCTTCGATCCCGTCACCGGCGAGAAGTACATCTACGTAGGCCCGCTGGTGCCCGACCGTGGGGGACCGTTCATTCTGGCACATGAAAATCCGAAAGGCCGAAAAACCGTCCGCGCGCTGCGACGCGATTTCGCCGTGCTGAATTACACCATCGAAGAATTCAACCGCGAACTTCAGAAGACGTACAAGGCCATCGAGAATCGGTAACGGCGCCCGCGACGCGACAAAAGGCGATAACATTCGCGAATGGTTGCCCGATTTTCCGAATGGAACAACACGGTAGCAACATGACATGGAAAGGAACTGATTCGGCCTCCCCGGCCTCGTGCGGAATCGGCGGCACACAGCCCCAACGGGGCGTCTTGGGTAGCCCAGGGTGAGCGGTACGCCGCGAACCCTGGGTTACGTTTTTTCTTCTCCCTCATCGTGCCTGACGCCACTGGCTGAGGTCAAACACGCTGGGCCAGTACGACTTCGAATGGCATCACAAGGGAATGTGCGAGTTGTTCGATGCCGTAATCGCGCGACGGTGCGCCATCGGCCAGTGGCGTCAGGCACGATGAAAGAGTTCCGAAAAACACGCGACCCCAGGGTTCGCGGTGTACCGCTCACCCTGGGCTACCCAACGCCGCCCCTTCGGGGCTGTGTGCCGGTACTTCACCGCAAGGCCGGGGAGGCCGATTCGGCCTCCTTAACCCATGCAATGATATTCCGAGTCGTTCGAACCGCTATTTCCGCACCTCCGCGCCAAGGTTTTCCGTCAAGGCCGTCGTGACTTGCTGCACCTGGTCGTCGACCTGTTCGCCGCGGAGGGTGGCGTCGTCGGAGCGGTAGGTGAGCGTGATGGTGACGCTTTTTTTGCCGTCGGGGATCGGTTTGCCGCGGTACGTCGTGACGTATTCCGTGGCCGACCGCAGCGGCTGGGCGACGGCGTGCACCGTTTGTTCGAACTGCTGCCACGTGACGGCTTCGTCGACGATCAGCGACAGGTCGCGTCGCACGGCGGGGAATTTCGGCAGCGGTTGATAGATCCGCACCTGCCCCGCGCCGCGGGCCACCGCCTGCCAGTCGATCCGGGCGGCGCAGAGCGGTTTTTCCAGGCCATAGAATTGCAGCGCGTCGTCCGCGACCACGCCGATCGCACCGGCCTGCTGACCGGCGATGTACAGTCTCGCGGCACCGCCGGGCGCGAAGCCTCGGAAATCTTCCGGCCTGATTTCGAGTGACTCCCGCGTGAGGTGTGCCACAACGGTTTCGATCGCGCCGCGCAGGTCGCGGAGGTTGCGTGTAGTGAGCATGGCCAATTCGCTGTGTTCTGCCGGCAGCGTGCTACCGGGCCGGCCCGCGAAGACGGAGGCGACTTCGTAGAGGCTCAGGTCTCCGTTGCCCGCGTCGTCGTTGAGTTTGGCGCATCGCAGGAGGCTGCCCAGCAGCGTGGCGCGGAGGACGTTGTTGGTTTTGCGGACCAGCGGGGCCACCGCGATCGACGCGCCGTCCTCGAAGAACCATTCGTTTTCGCCCGCGTCGACGAAGGCGGGCGTGATCGTCTCGTCGAAGCCGCACGCGCTCATCAGCCTGCCCAGCTCGCGTCGCGTGCGGACGGATTGCAGTTCCGGCTTGACCGTGTGCGTCACGCTGCCTCCGACGGGGATTTTGTCGAAGCCGTGCAGCCGGGCGACTTCCTCGATGAGGTCGATCTCCCGCGTCAGGTCTGCCCGGCTGGTGGGCACAGTGCAGAGGATGCGGTCGCCCTCGACGCGCGGCGCGAGTCCCAGCCTCGCGAGGATGTCCATGTGGCGGTCGACGGGGACGTCCATGCCCAGCACCGCCCGCGTGCGTGCGGGGCGGATCGCGACCGGCCAGGGGTCGACGGGTTTGGCCCAGACGTCGACGCTTCCGTCGGCCAATTCGCCGCCGGCGTATTGGAGAATGAGTTCGCACGCGCGCAGGCTGGCCGCCTCCAGGCCTCGCGGGTCCACGCCGCGTTCGAAGCGGTAGTTGCTTTCGCTCATCAACTGGAGTTTTCGGCTGGTGCGGCGGATGGTCAGCGGGTCGAACTGGGCGGCCTCCAGCAGGAGGTTTGTGGTGACGGCGGAGACTTCCGACTCCAGCCCGCCCATCACGCCGGCGATGGCGACGGGGCGGGAGGCGTCGGCGATGACGAGCATGTCGGGATGGAGTTCGCACTTGTCGCCGTTGATGGCGGTCAGGATTTCGCCGGCTGCCGCGCGGCGGACGACGATTCGCCGCTCGTGGAGTTTGTCGTAGTCGAACGCGTGCAGCGGCTGACTGTACTCCATCAGGACGAAGTTGGTGATGTCGACGATGTTGTTGACGCTTCGCATGCCGACGGCGGCCAGCCGTTCGACCAGCCACGCGGGGCTGGGCTTGACCGTCACGTTGCGAATCACGCGCGCGACGTACCGCGGGCACAGGGCCGGCTCGCGAACCTCCACCGACGTCAGCTCCGCCGCCCGGCCCGCCGTGGTCAACGGGACGACCGCCGGCGGACGAAACGCCAGCCCTAACGCGGCCGACAACTCGCGCGCCACGCCGAGGTGTCCCAGCCAGTCGGGGCGATTGGACGTCACGTCCAACACAAACACCACGTCGCTGTCCGTCTGCGCGATGCCGTCGCAATTCAACCCCATATGCGTAAACACGTCGCCCAACTCCGCGGCGGGCAGCGCGACGTCCACATAATCCGTGAGCCAGTTCAGGCTGATCTTCATGAGACAATTCCTTCACAAATCGGTTAGGGAAAGTCTACCGCCAGGGATGGCGTAGTGACAAGCGACAAGTGACAAGCGACAAGAGAAGGAAAATCTTGTCTCTCAAAACGTCCGCACTGCGCGAGAACGTGGAAAAAGACAGGCATGGCCCTCTCTTGTCACTTGTCGCTGCTACCGCAAAAAAACCGGCGGCCCCGTGGGACCGCCGGTTGGTTCTCAGAACACGGTGCCGGTTACTTTCCCGGAAGCTGTTCGTGGTATTCGTAGAACGCGTTGTAGCTTCGCCGCAGGTGGCCGTCGGCGACGGTGCGGACGCCGTTGAGCACCGCGCCGAGCACGTTGGCGTCGACGTGGCGGAACGTGTCCCACGCGCGCTGCACGATGTCGTGCGTGTTCTCGCCGGCCCGGACCACCAGGATCGTGGCGTCGACGGCGGTGGCCAGGATCGGCGAATCGCTGACGAGCAGTGCGGGCGCGCCGTCGAGGATCACCTGGTCGAAGTGCTTGCCCAGTTCGGCGATGAGTTGGCGCATCGCCGGGCTTCCCAGCAGCTCGGCGGGATTGGGCGGCAGTGGGCCGCTGGTCATTACCGTGAGGTTGGGCTCAACCTGGCAGACCGCGTCCTGCCACTTGGCCTGCCCCGACAGCACGTTGGACAGGCCGGTGTCCGTCGCCTGCGGGAAGAGCTTGCGAACCGCGGGCTGGCGGAAATTGGCGTCGAGGATCAGCACGTTCATGCCGTCGCGGGCGAAGGCGGCGCCGAGGTTAACCGCGACGGTGGTTCGGCCGTCCTCGGGCATCGGGCTGCTCACCAGCAGGGTGCGTCGCCGGTCGGCGGGGCCGCTGAATCGCAGGCACGTGCGGATCTGGCGGAAGGACTCGCCCAGGAGCGAGTTGGGATTGGTCATGAAGGCCGTGCGGACGTCGCGGATGTCGTCCTCCAGGTCGTCGGCGTGCGGCAGCATGCCCAGCACGGGCAGGTGGAGTCGCCGCGTGAGGTCGGTGGCGCTCTTGACCGAGTTGTCCATCAGTTCCAGCAGGAACGCCAGGCCCACGCCCACCAGCAACCCAAGGAACAGACCCACGGGAAGCATGATCGACCACTTGGGCATGGAGGGTTCCGCCGGAATGGCCGCCGGCACGGCGATCGTCAGGGGCACGTCGGCTTCTTTCTGGAGGCGCACTTCGCGAAGTTTTTCGTCGACGCGTTTGAGCGAATCGTTGAGCATCCGCTCCTCGTCGCCCAACTGACGCAGCCTTTCGATGTTCGTTTCGTTGTCCTTGAGCCTTGCCTCGCTTTCGAGCAGGCTTTCCCTGAGCGTATTCGACTGCTCGATAATGCTCGTATGCGCCGCCTCGCGGGCGGTCTTGATGCTGGCGATCGTTTTTTCGATCACCGCATTCTGAAGGTCGTCGAGTTGGTTGGCGCACGACTCCAGTTTCGTTTCTGCTGCCAGCACCAGGCGATGCTGGTCGGCGAACATGCGGCGAAAGTTCGCGTACTCGTTCTCCAGATGTACCTTGTACGTTTTCAGCGTACGGATTTCCGGGTTGATGTCCAGGGCATACAGCACTTCGGGGCTGCCGCGAAGGTCTTCGGCGTCGGCGTCTCTCAGCCGGTCGACGGCGGCGCGGGCGGCGGCTTCCTGGATGCGGAGTTCCTCGACCCGGCGGGTGAGTTCCTGAATTTTGATGGAGAGGCTGTTGCGCTGCTCCTGGATCATGGGGATGTCGGCCGGCCTGGCCGCCGCCATCCGGGTGTGGACGTTCGCCAAGCTGTTGGAGATGGCCGCCCTTTCATTCACCAGCAGGCGGATCATGCCTTCGGTGATTGCCTCGGCCCGGTCCCGGCTTCGCAGAGTGGCATGGTGCGCCACCGAGTTCACGATGCGCGCCAGGTCCTCGGGATTGCGGCCTGTCATGGAGATGCGAATCGCCGAGAAGGCGGCGCTGACCTTGACCTCATCCTTGAGATCGCGAACTGCGGTGTCGGAGCGGGCGCGATGCCACTCGGTGCCCGTGATGCTGTACTGGGGACTGCTATCGCGGACCACGTCCGAGTACAAGATGTCCTGGTTGATGACAAGGATCTGCGTGTTCACCAGGCGGTCCATCACATCTTTCGATAACGTGTTGACGACCTCGTCCTTCATCGGGTTCGTGCGTATGTTGACCTGAAGGTACGACTCCGCCGTGTACAACGGCGAAATTCGCAGCCAGAAAAACGTGGATACCGCCGCGATGGCCACGAACAGCAGGCTGATGATGATGATCATCCACATGCGCTTTCGGAGAATGCGCAGAATGTCCTTGCCGGTGATCCCTCCCGTTGCCGCCTGGTAGGGCATCGCCGCCGACATCCCCTGGGCCGAAGGCAGGGCGAGTTGTCCAATTTGTTCCGTCACGATCCTATTGCTCATTTGCGACTCCTTGCGCACGATACGTTATTTCTTCACTCGATTCAGAGCGTCTTTCACGGACGCGTACAGGGGGTTCTTCTCATCGTCATTCAACGTGGCATTGGCGTTATCATAACACGCCCGCGCGGTATCCATGTCGCCCAGCTGCTCGTACGTCCAGCCCAGATGATAGCTGACCGTCACGCTGTGGACGATGTTCAACTGCTTTTCCAACTCATACGCATCCCGGAGAATGCGCGCCGCCGCCGCGAGGTCCTGCGAACGTTTGTCCCGGTCGCCTTCCGCCGCCGCCAGTTTGGCCTTCGTCCAGCCCAGCGTGTCCAGCACGTCCGGAGACGGATCCCGAGTGGCCGCCTGCTCCGCGTACGGCAACGCACGCACCGGATCATCCAGGTCGTCCGTGAAAATGTACGCCAGATTGTTCATCGCGCCGAAATTGTTCGGGTCAATCTCCAGCACCGCCTGCCAGGCCTCGATGGTCCGGTCCAACAGGTCACGATTGGCCTCGCGATCGGCGAGGTACTCGCGATACAGCATCTGGCCCAGGCGGCTGTGGAGCTGCAACTTCTCGCCCGCGCTCTTGGCCTGCGACACTCCCTTGCGATACGCGCCCTCGGCGGCGGCAACGTCTTTGTTGGCCAGGAACATGTCGCCCAGGAACAGGTTCGTCATCGGCTCGTCCCGCATGGCGACCCATTCCCTGGCCATGGCCAGGCCGTCCGACGGCTTGTAGTATCTGCCGGCCGAATCCAGAATGATCAGCAACTCGCCGCGGGCGTTCTTGACCATCTCCGTCAGCATCGTGTTGGCCGCGGGCACGTTGTTCTTGCCCAGCAGCGCGATCGCCTCGTACAGGCGCAGCGGCTGATACGTCGCGCCCGAGTAGCCTCGGACCTTCTGGAGCACCTTGTCGTACTCCTTGGCCTCCACGTGCGCCGCCGACCATCGCGCCAGCATGCGCGGGTCGTCTTTGGCCAAGGCCAACGCTTTATCCATCGTCTCCAGACTCTCGCGCATCTTGTTCGTTTCGCGATACATCTGGGCCTCGATCGTCAGCAGCTCGATCTGCCGGCCCACGTCACGGGCCAGCGTCGGCCTGCGGCGGGCGAACGTCAGTTGGCTGGATACATTGTTCCAGTCCTTCTGCATCAGGTAGGCGCTCAGAAGAAGATCCGACGCCGGCTGATATGTCTGGTCCTTGTTGACCATCTCGGTCAACAGCGTGACCGCCTGGCTGAATTTTCGCTGCTTCAGCAGCACGGCCGCCAGACTCTGCGACACGGCCATGTTGTCCTTGCCCTGCTCCGATTTCCGGGCCTGTTCGATATCGCTCTGCGCCTGCGGCAGGTTGCCCATGCTTTCGTGATACGCCGCGCGGACCATCAACGGTTGAATCAACGATGGATTTAAATTCACGACGCTGTCGAGAACCTCCAGTGTCCGGGCCTCGTCCTTCTGAACGCGGTACAGATCCGCCAGGGCAAACTGGGCCTTCATGTTGTCGCCGTCGGACCGGAGAATCTGCATCAGTCGTGCCTCGGCCTGATCGGTCTGACCCACCTTGACCCGCAACGCGAGCAGTTGGTACTCCTCATCCGAGCCGGCGGCACCGGGCGTCGCGTCAAACCACTGCTCGTAAAATCCCAATGCTTCCGTGTTCAACTCCATCGCCACCCTGGGATCGACCATGCCCGCCTGGGCGCCACGCCAACCCAGGAACTGACCCATCGCCAGCAACGGACGAGCGTCCTGCGTGTTCGCGGCGGCGGCAATCGCCTGCTGGAAGGCTGACCTGGCGTGATCCGCGTTGATGTTCGCCAGCATGCGGCCACGCATCATGAAACCGGCTACCCGGTCGATCTTGTCGAGCTTCATCACGTCTTCCAGCACGCGGTAGACGTCGGCGACTTGGTTGGTGCGAAGGAGATATTGGCAGTACGCTTCCGCCGCGCCCAGCGGATTCGGCGACCGTTTGAGCAGCTCCTGGTACATGCGGACGGCGGCCTCGCCCCGGCCGCCCATTTCGTGCAGCCGGGCCAGGGACACGATGTTGCGGAGATCGCTGGGGTCCTGCTGGAAAAGCTGCTCGCGGGCCGCCAGGGCCAGGTCCGGCCTGCCGTCCAGCTCCACCAGGTTCAGCCGCCAGTTGCGCACGTCGGGATGATCCGGCCGGACCAGCAGGCACCGCCGCACATACTCCCGGTGCGCCGCCCGCTGGGCGGGATCGTCTTCCGTCAGCTTCGCCATGGCGTAGTTGCCCGGAAAGTTCGCCCTGTCCGAATTGGCCAGGTGCTGATAATGCTCGCGGGCCTTGTCCCGATTGCCCTGACTCAAATACAACTCGCCCGCCATGGCGCGAATGTCTTTGTCGTCGGGAAGCTTCTCGAGCACCTGCTCCATGACGGCCAAACTCTCGTCAACCTTGTTCTGCGCCCGAAGCAAAACCGCCTGGAACTTCAGCCCGTCGCACCGGTCGATATTGGCCTGGGCCGCCTTGTCGGCGTACACCTGCGCCCGCTCAAAGTCCGACGTGCCGAGGGCAAACTCGAACTGGGCGGTAATCACCTGAACGTTCTGCGGATTTGCCGTCTCCGCCAACTCCAGGAACTTCGTGCAATCCTCTTTCCTGCCAAGCTGGGCCGACAGACGGGCCTTCCCCAGATTCATCGCCACCGGGTCCTGCGTCTGCATCTCGATGCGTTTGAGCATCAACTCGAACCGCTTGGCCGGATCCGTCTCCGACAGCAACTCCATCGTCATGTCCAACTGCGAGCGGAGTTTCTCGTCGGTGGAATCCTTGGCCTTGAGCGTGGCGATCAACGTCTTGGCCTTGTCCACCTGGTTGCTTTGCAGGTACAGGTTGCACAGCAGCTCAAACACCGCCAGGTTGTTTTCATCCTGCTGGTAGAGCTGTTCGATCATGATGACGGCTTCGGCCCCCTGACCCTGTGCGATCATCTGCTGGACGCGCATCATCAGCACGGGCATGGACGCTACGTCGATGCCGTCGGGAATGCCGCCTTTGAGGATGTTGATTTCCCGTTGAATCCGAAGGGCTTCGGGGTTGTCGGCGTTGCTGGCCAGCACGATCCTGAGGTGTCCCTCGGCGCGGAGGGGGTCCTTATTGAAATCCAGGCAGTGCCTGGCCATCAGCAGGTTCACCTGCGGATTGCCTGGATTGATTTCGAGGATCCGTCGGAGGATTTCTTCGCCGGGCCCCGGCGTGCCGTTGAGCTTGTAGGCGTCGTACAGCAGCAGCACGGTGTTCAGCTCGACGCCTCGGGGTTTTTCGTACGCGGCCCGCAGGTTGCGGACGGCGTCGGGCACGTTGTTTTTCGCCAAGGCCATGCGACCCTGGAGCGAGTACGTTTCGTAGCTGTCCGCGCCCGCTACCGCGACGACGTGTTCGAGGCAGTCCTGCGCTTCGGTGAGTATGGCGGTGCGTTCATCCGCCGTCAGGGACCGCGCGGTGTCGAACAGGGCGCGTTCCAGCAACGCCTCGCCAAGCCGATGATACAGCACGCTCTGGCGTTCGCGCGCGTCCCTGGCCCGGCCGGCCGCGGTGCGCATGGCCTCCAGGCCGGCACGATAGGTTGCGATGGCTTCGTCCGGCTGGCGGCGCGAGGAGTAAATCCTGCCTTCAATCAAATACGCCCGCGGGCTGGTGACGTCGGCGGCCTTGATCCTGGCGGTGGCCTGCAACGCGTCGTCCTGCTTGCCCATGCCGAAGTAATAGTTCGCCAGGGCCTCCCACACGTTCACGTCGTCGCCGGCGTCGGCTTTGGCTTTGTCGAACCACGTGGCGACTTCCGCTTCCCACGCGGCGGCTTCGGCTTCCCGGGTTGGCTTGCCCTTTTGCAGCAGATACCCGCCGTACATCACCGACAGCAGGCCGCTTTTTTCGCTGTGCTCGATGCCCCGCAGGAGCACCTCGCCCGGATCGCCGTACCGCTCCATCCGGCTGAGGAATCCTGCCAGTGCGATGAAATGTTCCGGTTTGCGGGTTTTGTCGATGAGTTCCTGGTACTGTTGAATGATTTCGCGGATGAGGGTGGCTTCGTCCTTTGTCGCCACCTGGGCGGCCCGGACGCTGATCATGCGGAAACGGAGTTCGTGGTCGTTGGGATCGAGTTTGAGCAGATCGTTGGCTTCGCGAATGAACTGCCGCAGGTCGCCGATTTCCAGCAGCATGTCCGTATAAAACTTGCGTGGCGGGATCTGGTCGGGCGCGCCCGTGACGGAGGCCAGGATGGACGCGCGGGCTTCGCCGACCTTTTGGTTCCGCTGGGCGGCGTATTCGTCGCGGGTGCGGTAGGCCCACTGCACCTGCGCGAGTTTGTAATACGCGTCGGCCTTCGCGGCGGGGTCCTTGATCAGGGGAATGGCTTCGCGGTAGAGTTTTTCCGCCCTGGGCAGGTCGGCTTTGTCCGCGTCGGACGCGTCGTCGCCGGTGTCGTCTCCGTTGGCCTGCACGAGCACCGGCCTGGCGGCGGCGTCTGCCTGCGCGAGGGTCGCTTCCACGTCCTTGGGCAGCAAGCGTCCTACGACCCACACCAGCACCGCCACCACCACCAGGCCGCCCAGAACCGACAGCATCAGGATTACACGTTTATTCAGTTCGCGTTTTCGTGCCATAAATCGATCCTCGTAACGTCGTCCGCCATGCTACGGCGATGCGGATGGTTTGTTGGACGACTCGTTCAGTTGCCTCACCGTGTCGGCGGACGGAAACGTTGCCAGCAACTCCGGCGCCGCCGCCCGGAAAAACAGCTTCGCCGCCTCGTCGACAGCGCTCAACTCGCCCACGTGCATCATCCTCGGGGCGAACTGAATTTTGCCGAAATACACATACTTTCGCCGGATGTCGGTCGTCAAGCCGATCCGTATCATCTTCCAGTCCGCCTCGTTGTCCCCGTTCAGGCTGAACGTGTAATACTGCACCACGTTCGACTGCCTGCCCGTCTCGTCCGTCGTCTGGAACACCGACCGGATCACCGTGATCGTTTCCCAGCCCAGCGCGTTTTTTGGCAGATCCCACACCAGCGTTTTCGTCTGGTCGTTGAGTGGCGTGGCGCCGGCGGCCACCATGCAGCGGCCCGGAACGTGCGCCACCGTGTCCGTCGCGCCGGTGTAGTATGTCAGGTCCAACTGCCAGACGGAACGGTCATGAATATCCACATACTGACGGGTCATGTACCAGTTGCTCGCCCGGTCGGCGTACCGCGCCGCGTCGATCGGCCGACCGACGCCCAGCACCAGCCTCGCCTCCTCCGGCATGCGCTGCATCGCTTCTTCCGGCTTCGGAATGGTCGGGAAGCCCAGGCGTTTGGCGATGTCCGGCGTGAGCGCGCTGGCCAGCATATACCGCGGCGCCACCACCGGCAGCCGGTCCGGGAAGCTGGTCATCATAAACTCCCGGTCCACTTCCACGCCGGCCCGGTCGGCCGTGCCCGTCGGCCAGGGAATCGCCTTCTTGTCCAGCGCCGCGCCCAGCGCCCATACCATGACATACCAGCCGATGCTCAGCACAGCCAACACCCCGGCCATCGCCAGGAAGCGGCGGCAGCCCATCACGTGCGACAGCAGCGATTTTTCCCGCGGCACAGCCGTGTCGGGCGGATTGGAATTCACGGTGGTCATGGCGTCGCGCCTCTCCCGGCCGATGCCGATACCGCGACCTCGCCGCCCGATTCACCGTCCGAATCCCCGGAATCCCCGGAGTCCCCGGAGTCCCCGGGATCCTCCGGGTCCTCCATGACGTAAATTTTCTTCAACAGCCACCAGACGCCCCACATGATCAGCCCGGCGGGGATCAGCATCAGCAGACCCGTAAAGGTGTGCATGAAATCTTCGCCAAGCTTCGGCTGGTCGATCACGAACATGGAGACCGTGATGATCACCCGCAGGACGTTCACGAAAATCGCCACGGGGATGATGATCAGCACCAGCGTGATACGCTGCCAGACCGGACGGGTTTCGATGTACGCGAAAATCACGCCCAGGGCCAAAAACGCCATCATCGAGCGGATGCCCGAACAGGCCTCCTCCACCTGGAGCGTGTAGGGCCTGTACTCCTGCGTCAGCACGTTCAGGCCGCTCAGGCCCCAGACGAACATCGCGCTGGCTTTGTGCTCCAACTGCACGCCGACCGCCGACATGATCGCCGCCGACATCGCCGCGGCGAAATTTTGCAGCGGGAGCGAAATCTTCGTGTACACGTAGTCCGGCAGCGGGACGGCGAAGATCAAAAACATGATCGGCACCGCCGTCAGCACCAGGATCCGCCAGCCGCTCATGTAACACACCAGCCCGAGAATCGCCAGAATCATGCCCACGCCGGACATGAACCGCATCGTGAAGGGCCAATATCCCGCGACGATGATCGTCACGCCCACGAAAAAAATCGCCGCGCCGAGAATCATCGCCCGGACGGTGGGCACGCGAGGCGCCGACAGAATCTCGTGGCGGCGCAGATAAAACATCAACAACGCAAACAACGGAATGGCGTACCCGTGTTGCCAGTTGGGCTCCTGCCACTTGTAATACATGCTGCGGAACTGCCACGCGTTCATCGCGATCATCAGCAGCGCCAGCACGCCGAGCTGGACCCACCCGGCTGCGCTGATCGGCCTGGCCGACAGTTCCGGCGCATCGCCCACCAGGGCCGTCAGCGACGGCGCGGGCTTGGCGACTTCAGAAGGTTCCTGCGTCCTGGTCATATCCGTGCGGCTGTTCTCCACAATTCACACCGGTCGCGGCGGGTTCACGCGAGTCGACAGCGGTCGATTACCAGCGGGTGAACCGGTGGCTGTCAAGGCCGTGAGGCACCGGCTGGGCAAAGTTACGGTCATAGATAAAGCCAAACCCGTACGTCATGCGGAACGCGTTGCGAAGCACCAGCATGGGCATCGCCAGGGCGTGCGTGCCGACGGAGATCACGTCGTCGGCCTTGAGGAAATAATCCGCCTGCTTGCCCAGCATGATTTTTTCGATGTTCAACGGAATAATCTGTTCCTGGTTAGGCCCGATGCGGCGGATCAGCACCGCGTTTTCAGGCCAGGCCAACGGTCCGACGTTGCCCGCCGCCGCCAGCGCCATTTTCACCGTGACTTTCTGCCCGGTCAGGTTGTACACGCCGGGGCGATTGACCTCGCCGCTGACGTAGAACACCGCCTGCTCCAGAACCGGAACACTGATAGTATCGTTTTCACGGATGACAATGTTCAGTCGCGGATCGCTTCCGGTGACAAGTTTTCTGTAATCGATGGCGATCAGGCGGACGTTGTCCACGCCCAGGGCGTTTTTCCAGTCCAGCGTGTCGTCGGGCGCCGCGGCGATCGGCGCGGGGATGCGCGTCGGTTGCGGGCCGGTGGCCGTCTCGTGCTGGGGCGCCTCGGCGGAGCCCTCGGCCGATTCCACGTACCGCGTCGTGCGGAGGGTTGCTTCGGCGGATTCTTCGGTCTCCTCGCCGCTCATCAACTGATCCAGTTCGTCTACGTTCGGTTCGTCCGCGTTGTCTTCCTCGCCGTTGCCGTTGGGGCCCATGGCCAGGGCGCTCATTTCCGTCGGCACGGGCATGTCGAAGTCCGGTTCCACTTCGGCGGGGCGTTCCAATCCCGGCAGCAGGTCGGGCAGGTCGTCCGCCGGGCCGCCGTTGCCGGTCGCTGCCGGCGCCGCGTTCGCCTCGGCGCGCGTGAGGCGAATGACGAATATCCACCGGATGTTCGACATCGTCTGCTGCCCGCCGATCGAGACGGCCTCCAGCAGCCGCATGCCCGGGCGGGTCTTGTTGTATACGCCAGGGCGCTCGACCGCGCCGATAATCGAGAACGTGCTTCCCCGTTGCATCACCACCGTCACCGAGACGATCGGCTCGCGCAAAATTTTCGCATTGACGTACGCGTCGGCGATCCGGCTGCGCAGTTCCTGGCTGGTGAGTCCCTCGGCCTTGATGGAGGGCACCCGGGGCAGGTCGATGATCCCGCTTTGCGACACCTGCCGGCGGAGGAGCGTTTCCAGGCCTTCCTGGTAGAGGTCCAGGATGCCGATGTCCACCATGTCCTCGGGCCCGATGCGGTAGTCGCGAAGCTCGCTCAGGAGGTCTTCGGGCAGCGGGAACGTCGCGTTGGGCGGGAGTTCCTCATCCACGTCGGCGGCCGACGCCGTCGGACTGATCGCCAGCGTCAGCGGATCCGTCGGGCTTTTCACCAACGCCGTCGGGTTGGTCAACCCCTGCCACAGGCTGGTCTTCGCCATACCGCAGCCGGCCAGAACACTGGGAACGGCAACCATCACCAATACGGTGGTCATCCATGGGTTTCTCACGGCAAACCTTTCATTAACAGGCCTTATGGTCTTTCCCCGCCCAAGCCAGCGGGAAAACGAACTATTATGCTCCAACTTTTCCAGACAGACAAGACGCCGCGATGCGTTTTTATCGGCTGTCGCGTCCACACGTACGCATTTTCCGGTTGTAGGCTGTCGCGCCGGCTTATGAATCATTTAGCCTCATGCTACATAAGCCTGCGCCTACAGCCCATGGCCCTTTCTCCAAACCATGGGCAACATTACCCTGTTCGTCGCACGGCCTCATCGCGTCCTCGGCTGGGGTTTCTGTTCCAGCATCGCGCGCGCGACCATACTGACCATCGGGTCTTTGTCGTTTGCGAATCGTTCCAGGATCGTTTTGTAGTTTGGCGGGCGGCCGCTGCCGATCACTTCCACCGCCCGCAGCCGAACCATCGGGCTGGGGTCGGTGAAGGCCGGCTCCATCTGTCGGGCGATTTGCCCGTCCACCGCGCAAAACTGGAGCGCCGCCAGCGCTTCCTGCCGTACCGGCACGTTGGGATCCTGAAGGATCGCGCGGAACATCGACAGCAGCATGGGCGCCTGGACGGCCTCGGCGAGCTGTTTGGGCGGCGCCAGCCTGCGCGTGGACGTGTCGCCCACCACCGTCAGCAGCGACCCGATCACGCGGGCGGCGGCCATCCGCTGCTCCAGCGTGCCGTTGCGGAAATCGCCGATGGTGTACTGAAGCGTTTTTTGATACTGGTCGGCCCAATCGCCTCTTTCGCGATCGAACGAGGGGCCGAGGATGTCCACGCGGTCGAACGTCACGCGGTCGATCATGACTGCCGGCAGCGAGCTGACGATTTGCCGCCGCTTCTGGATCGGATCCAGCGTGCCGCTGAGGATGAACGAGGTTGTGTCCAGCGGGCGGCGATGGAGATATTCCTCCAACTCGCCCACGTCGATGCGGACCGTCACGGTGACGGCTTCGCCGGCCTTCAGCACGCGCGGGGCCGGCAGAATCGCCGACGGCAGGTTGTCGAAATCCACCTTCACGCCGCGGCTTTCGGCGATCAGGCGGAACGTGACCACCGGATTGAACAGGCCGGCCGACCCCAGCGGAATGTCCACCTCGGACGTGTTGCGGAGGCGGACTTCGATTTCCATCGGCTTGAGCGCCTCGAACGTCTGCGACACCGGCCTGAGCGTGACGCGGATGTGTTGTCCCGGCAGCAGGGCCATGTCCACGAGCGGCTGGTTGGCGACGATCCACTGTTCGGCGAGTTCACCGATGGTTATCGCCAGCTCCGTCGGCGCGGGGACGGGCACGCTGTGGCGATCGGCCATCTGCCGCATCAGCCGCATCGGTCGCCCAAATTTCGCCAACGCCATGCCTTGGCTCAGTATCTCGGCCGGCTTCATCGTGACCGCCTGGCGGTCGGCGACGAGGAACAACTGTTCGGCCAGGAAATAGGCCGCGTACGCGTCCGTCTCCGCCAACGCGGCCAGGTCGGCGATCTGCTTCTCGAACTCCGCCGCCGTGATGCCGTTGGCGAGGAAGCGTTTGCCGGCATCCTTGGCCTGCACGACCGCCACGATCAATTGGAGCGTCGGATCGTCCGCTCCGGCGTCGCGGAGTTCTTCAATCGCTTTCCGCGCGAACGCGCCGGCGGTGTGTATCCGGCGGTCGTCGCGAATGAGCGCGTCGCTGATTAAATAATACCACGCCAATTGGCGGTTCATCTCCGGGCGGAGCCTGCCCTCGGCCTGTTCGCGGTCGCTCAGGGCCTGGAGCAGTCGGCCTCGGATATCGGCCAGTTTTTGGTCGTCGTTGATGCCCGCGTAGGCTTCCATCAATTGGCAGAGCATTTCCCAGTTGGGTTCTTTCGTGCGGGCCATGACGGGGACCATGGTTTCGATGGCCTGGCGGTACTGCCCGGCGTCGAGCATCGCGTCGAAGTATTGAATGGCCAGCGTTTCGTCGGGCGTTTCCATGTCTCGGGCGGCCAGCCGCCACGCGTAGGCATAGAAAAACGCCGCCGGATGCGCCAACCCCTGTGTGCGGAGGACAGCCCCGGCTTCGATCGCCCCGCCGGCATACGTCGGACTGGCGTGAAGCAGGCCCAGCAGGCCGGTCACGTGGGCGGCCACGTCTTGCCGATCCGACAGCGCGAACTGCCCGAACAAGGCAGAGAACAGCCGCTCGTCCAGCGCCAGCGCGTCGGCATACGCTTTGGCGGCCAGTTCGCGGTCGCCGTGCTGGACGCGCAGGTCGCCCATTTTCGCGAGCGCTTCGGCCCGTGTGTAGGCGGGGAGAATCGCATCCTCGCTGGCGGCCTGGAGAAACGCGATCCGATCCGCCACGCTCTGCCGGGCGGCCAGGCCTAGATTCAGATAGAACAGCCCCAGTTCGGCGCTGGTGGCGTCGTGTTCCAACTGGGTGCGGACCGCTTCGGCAGCCCGCGCGTAATCGCCTGAGGGTTCGTACAGCACCCGGACCAGCAGGGCGTTGAGTTTGGGGTCTTTCGGATTGAGTTTGGCGGCGGCCTGGGTCAGCGCGAGGATTCGCGCGCCCCGCGCCGGCGGGCTGCCCGGAGCATAGGTCAACGACGTCGCGCTGTGAAGAAGGCTTTGTTGTAAGAGGAGATCCGACGCGCTGACCTCTGCCGGCCCGTCGGCAGGCGGACCCGCCGCCACGTCCGCATCCGCGCCGGCTGGCAAGGCAACTACCACCAGCCCGCACCATAGCGCCATCCACACCATTCGGAGTCTCATGGACATCCATTTCTCCCTGCCCGTGCCGACACCACAAGCGCACCGGGCAACGCCGATAGACACTTCATCGACCAGATTAACCGTATTATTATGTACAATCGGCACACGAAAAACCAGTGACTTCACTGGACAACCGAAATAATCAACCTGTCGCGTAGGGTAATTGCATCGAATTCTTGTCGTGATTTTTCGCAACGGAGCCGTTTTTGAGGCTGTTAGACTGTTAGGCTGTTAGGGAGAGGCTTATGAAATATCAGGCCAAAGGATTCATAAGCCTGCGCCTAACAGTCTAATAGTCTAACAGCCTAACAGTCTCTTCGCGAAAACCGGATGAATTTAGATGCGATTGTCCTGATCCGTCACGGCGTTGCCGGCGGAATCGTGAACGTGTGCGTCTCGCTGCCGCGACGGACGACGAAGGTTACGGCGCTGGTGGGGCTTTTGGTCAAGGCAGCCGTCACTTTCGTCTTGAATGCCGCCACCTTGCTGACCGCCTCGGTGTTGACTGACACGATGAGATCGCCTGTCCGCAGGCCTTGCCGGTCGGCCGGCGAACCCTGCACCACCTGGAGCACCACCAAGGCGTCGACCTTGGCGACGTCCGGCGGCATGATGAATTTGTCCAGCTCCGCCCGCTCGCGGACGCGGAAGCCCAACTGCGTCACGATAAACCGTGGCGCCAGCGTGTCGTCTTGCGGCTGGGGGGCCGTCACGACCTGCACGTCCGACTCCTTGCCGTCGCGCCGGATCGTGAGCGTGAGCGTCTGATTCGGGGCCATCCGAACGAGTTTCAGCACGAACGCGTCGTGGATCAGGCCGGGCGAAGGGAGTTTCTCAAGCCCTTTGCCGTCCACCTTCACGATCAGGTCGCCTTCCTTCAACGTCGAGGAGGCGGGGCCTTCGGGGGCCACCCTGCCGACCGCAACGGCCGGCACCTCCGCCTTCACCACGCTGTTGTCATCCACAGGCCGAAAATTCAGCACGCCGATCCAGCTCAGCACGCGAGGCCTGGCGGGATTCCTTTTGGCGTACTCCACCACGTGCACGAATTCGCTGGAGGGCTGAAAGAACTGGCCCAGCGTCCGGGAATTCATCGACATTTCCTGGATGCCCTGATTGGTGCTGACCTGGTAGCGGAGAAACTGGCTCTTCGTGATGCCGATGAATTCGCCCGCCTCGTTCAGAATCGGCGAGCCGGTGTTGGTGGCCGATCCGCCGGTGATCAGCACGATCGCGCTGGGCACGCGCAGCGTCGCCGAAATATAGCCGACGCCCACGTACGGCGTGTGCGCGGCGTCGTCCTCGAACAGGCCCACCGAGGCAATCTTGGTGCCCACCTTCAGCGACGGCGAGGCGACGAACGTCGCCGGAACGAAATCGCCCGCTTCCGTCGCGCGAAGGAAGGAGATGCCCGTCTCCCGGTCGCTCCAGAGAAACTCCGCCTTGATGCTCTTGTCGCTCTCGCCCGACGGCGCGAGCCGCAGATCCTTCATCTCCTGCGCCTGCATCCCCGCGCCGATACCGAAGGTCATGAACAGGCCTTCCCTGGTGATGCAGATGGCCTGGGCGGTGTACTTCTGGGCGGGGATTGGCCCGCTGGCGTCCTGCACGTAGTCGTAGCTGACTTGCATCAGCACGTTGGCTTTTGTCGACGCGGCGGCCAAAAACTGCGACGTCGCGTCCTCCGCCGCCGCAGGCCCGCACATCCACACCGCCGCCACAACCAGCACACCGACTCGTTTCATGAGGAACTCCTTCGTAGTATGTACGTGAAAACCGCGCATACGCCCACACGACACACCATGGGCGCGCTGATAGTCTTTATCGGCCAAATGAGGCGTGTAACTACAGGCTGTTAGGCTATTAGGCTGTTCGGCGCGGGCTTATGAGGGATTGGGCCTACTGTTTCATAAGCCTCTCCCTAACAGTCTAATAGTCTAACAGCTTAACAGTCTAGCCGTTTGACGGCACGGTTGTTCTCATCCACCAGCACGATGGCGGGTTGGAGCGTTTTGGCCTCTTCGGGCGTGACGTACGCGAAGGCCATGATGATGATGCGGTCGCCGGGATGCACCAGCCGGGCGGCGGCGCCGTTGACGCAGATGTGTCCGCTGTCGCGCGGGCCTGGAATGACGTATGTCTCGAAGCGGGCGCCGTTGTTGAGATCCACCACGAGCACTTCTTCGTATGGCAGCACGCCGACGGCTTCATACAATAACGGGTCCACCGTGATCGAGCCGACATAATTAATGTCCGCCTCACAAACGGTCGCCCGATGAATTTTCGCTCGCAGCATCTTCAGAAACATAATGCACCCGGAAAAGGCTGTAGGCTGTAGACCGAAGGCTGTAGGCGCGACGGCCGGATACGAACAACACGTCGCAATGGCTTGCCGTTTTGCGATGTAGGACGTTGCAAACAGCGAACATTTCGTTTTCAGCGCTGCCGCACACGGTCGTCGCGCCTGCAGCCTTCAGCCTGCGGTCTACAGCCTGCGGTCTACAGCCTGTGAATTTTACGGCATTCCCGCCAATCAGTCCACCACGATATTGTCGATCAACCTCGCCTTGCCCAGTCGGACCGCCAGCGCGATCAGCACCGGGCGGTCTGTTGTTTGTACGTTTCGCAGGTCGTGCGGGTCGACCAGTTCGATGTAGTCGACGTCGCCCTCGGGTAGTTCGTCGGCCAATTGGGCTTGGATCGCCGCCCGCACGTCGTTGGCGGCGGGGCGTCGTTCGCGGATGGCTGTCGCGGCGGCTTGCAGGCTGCGGAACAGGGCCGGAGCGGCCGCCCGCTGCGGCGGCGTGAGGTAGCGGTTTCGGCTGGACATCGCCAGGCCGTCTGGCTCGCGAACCGTCGGACACACCACGATCTCCACGGGAAAATTCAAATCGGCCGCCATCCGCCGAATGATGGCCGCCTGCTGGAAATCCTTCGCGCCGAAAAACGCCTGGTCCGGCCCCACGATGTTGAACAACTTGCCCACCACCGTGCAGACGCCCGTGAAATGCCCAGGCCTGCTGGCGCCGCACAACGTCTCGCCCAAGGCCTGTATGTGCACTTGGGCCAGCCCAGGCTGGGGATATATCTCCGCCACACTGGGCGCGAAGATGGCCGCCGCCCCCGCGGCCTCGCACCGCGCTGCATCCTCCACCAGCGTGCGCGGATACGCGGCGAAATCCTCGCCCGGCCCGAATTGCGTCGGATTTACAAAAACGCTCACGACGACAAATCCGCACCGCGCCGCCGCCGTCTCGACCAGCCGCCCATGCCCCGCGTGCAACGCGCCCATCGTGGGCACAAACCCGATCGGCCCCCGCCCCGTGGCGCGAGCGTCCGCGACGGCCTGACGAACCTCGGTGATGGTGGTGTAGATGTTCATTTCGTTACTCTAATTCCAATGTTCTTCGCACGTCCGCCGCCAGCGTCGCCAGTTCGGCGGGGTTTCGCAAATCGACCGCATGATTGTCCACACGCAACACGGAACATGCCGCCGCGTCGGCGACGCGACGATACCTCGCCCGCATGTCGCCCAAAAAATCGGCCGTCATCACCTTCTCGAACTCCCGCCCCCGCGCCGCGATCCGCCGCAACAGCTCCGCCTCGGGCGCGTCCAGCAGAATCAACAACTCCGGCGGATGGATGCACACCGCCAGCCGTTCGCGGATCGGTTCGTACAACGCCAACTCCTCGGCCGCCAGGGTGGTTTCGGCGAACAGGCGATCCTGGCAAAAGCCGTAGTCGCTCACGCACAAACCCTCGGCGGGCCAGACGGTTCGGGCCAACTGACCCGCCCGTGACAGCAGAAAGTACAACTGGGCCGGCAGCCGGGCGTCCGCCTGCCCGCCATACGCGTCAGCCAGGAACGGATTGCTCGCGAACGGCTCGCGAATGAACCGCCCACCGAGCACGCGGGCGAGATTCGTCGCCAACGTCGTCTTGCCGCACCCCGGCGGGCCGATAATACTGATCAGTTTCGCGCTCATGGAAACCCACGTAGCATGGGCGTCTCGCCCATGAGTCCCACGGGCATCTTGCCCGTGGCCGAGATGGGCAGAAATTTCGTATCGTGAAACCATTGCCGCCCACACCGACTCCAAAACGCTCTTTCAAAGGCCACGTTTGCACGGGCGAGACGCCCGTGCTACTAATTCTCGCTCGCTCCTCCGCCCTGGCGTCGGCCTCGGCGTCGGCGACGGCGTTTTCGTCGTCGGTCGCCGCCTTCGCTTTCGGCGGGGCCGTGCGGGCCTCGACCGGCGCCAGCGGCCCGGCCTGCGGGTTGACCTGCGGGGGCGTTTTCGTCGGCGGATTCTTCCTCGTCGCCATCCTCTTCCGCATCGGCGCCCTCGTCGTCCGGCAAGCCCGTCAGCATATCCTCCAGCGTGGGCCTGTTGACCGCATTGCCCGCCGCGCGATCCGTCGACAACACCGGCGGGCTTGCCGCGACGAAGCGAAGCGAAGGCGGAACACTCACACCCGCGATGCCCGGCTCGACGCTGGGTTGACGAATCTCCGACTCCTCCGCCGGCGAGGCTTCTCGTGATGCGGGCGTCCCGTCTTCGCTTCGCTTCGTCGCGGCAAGCCCGCCCGCGTTTGAGGCCGTGAATTTTCCATCCTCTGTTGTCCTGCCCAATGGAACGCCCAGCGCGGGCGACCCGTCTCCGCTCTGTTCCGTCGTGGCCGGGCCGCCCGCGTCACGGACCGGCTTGCCCATCTCGTCCCGAAGCAACCGGGGCGGCAGCTTCTCCTTCACCTCGCGTCGAGGCCGGCGGTCCTGCTGCGGCTCGACCATCGCCGGCGCGGCCACGTCCCGCTCGACAATATCCTCGTTCGCGATCACCGTCTGCGTGAAATCCGGCAGCAGCACGCGAACCAACTGCGTGATGATCTGCCCGTCCAGCACCTTGCCCAGCACGCCGTCCTTCGTCTTGACCCAGATGTTCTTGTGCGGCAGCCGCTTGCGAAGCTCCTCGTAGCCGACGTCCTCATACCACAAACAGCACATCAGCCGCCCGCAGCGGCCGGAAATCTTCGACGGGTCCAGCGTCGCCTTCTGCGTCTTGGCCATCCGCATCGAAACGGGCTTGAGGTCCTTGAGGAACTGCTGGCAGCAGCACCGCTGGCCGCACCGCTCGAAGTCACCGACGAGCCGGGCCTCGTCCCGCGCGCCCACCTGCCGCATCTCGATCCGCGTGCGGTACTGCGTCGCGAGGCGGCGGACCAGTTCGCGAAAATCCACACGGATCTCCGCGTTGAAATAGAAGATGATCCGCTCGCCGCCCAGCAGGTGCTCGACCGTCACCAGCCGCATCGGCAGGTTCAACTCGCGGATCTGCTGACGGCAGTAGACGCCCTCCTCGCGGGCGTTGGTTTCGAGGTGCCTCTGCTCGACGACGTCCTGCGGATTGGCCAACCGGAGAATCTTCCCGTCGCGGCGGTAGGGATATTCCTCGCCGCACGCGCGGATGTAGTCGCGAAGCACGCCGTCGTTGATGCCGCGGCGGCAGGCGGATTTGCATTGTCGGCTGACGGCCTGGAGGACCTCGCCCAGTTCCACGCCGCGTTCGGTGCGGATGACGACCCGCGTGCCGGGCGTCGGTGTGACGGCCAGGGCGTGGCGGAATTCCCCGATGTGCTGCATGGTTCCGTATCGGACGACGACGCGGCCTGTTTCGGGGCCCGCGTCGGTCGCGTCGGCATCGCCTTCCGACGACGCACGAGCATCCGCTGCCGCCCCGCAGCAGGTTGCTCCGCAGGCCGACGACGCGCAGCCAACGGCCGCACAGGCCGACGGCTCCGATCGGCCGACGTCGCTCAGGACCATCGGCCGGGATTCGTCGATGTCGCTCAACACGGTCGCCGCCTGATTGGGATCGTCGCCCTCGTCGCTCGGCGGAGCATACGAGGCCGACTCCTCCTCGTCCCGCCGCCGGCGCGGCGCGTCCAGAACAAACACCTCGTCGGCGTCAACGGACTCGTCCGACTCCGCCGCCCGAGGCCGCGAGACTTCCTGCTGCCGCGACGGCGGTTGTGAATTCTGCGGGGACGGCTGCCGTTGCGAATGGCGTTGATGCCGCGAATGCCTCGCGGAAAACGAACCCTGCGCGGAGGGCAATTGTTGCGAAGAAGACGAAGAATCTTGCGCAGACGAAGAGTCCTGCGCAGAATACGAACCCTGCGGCCGATCGGCGTCATCGCCGGCCGCCTGGGGAGGCGTGGAAGGCACGTCGCTCATGGCGACTCCCTGGAGCCTGCCGAAACCCATTCGGAAACAGACTCTCTATGTCCGCCGCGGCGCCCCGCGGAACCAACCGATTTCCAGTCCCCCGGCCGCGTACGCCGAGGCTCCAAACGCCCGGTAACGGGCCAGCCATCCGCCACACCCGCACGAAGCGGCAGCGGCGGACAGACGAATTGTACCCAATACCCCGCCAACGCCAAAACGAAATTATGGCTTCGCCTGTTTGCGTTGTGGAACGTGGTGTACGACAAAACGTTCGGTCGTACACCACGTTCCACAACGCAAACAGGCGAAGCCATAATTACGCCAGTGGCGTCACCTCGATCTGTCGGCTGGTCTGCCCCGTGGCGGCAATCTCCACGTGCCAGTGGCGGCGGGGGAGTGCGGTTGGGGCGCGGTCGGCCCATTCGATCAGGACGATGCCCTCCTGGAGCATTTCGTCCAGGCCGAGGCTTGGCAGTTCCAGTTCCGGCTGTTTCATGCGGTAGAGGTCGATGTGGAAAATCCTCACGCGGGCAGGGTATTCCTGCACTAACACGAACGTCGGGCTGGAGACCATGTTCGCCTGCGTCAGCCCCAGACCGGCCGCGATGCCTCGCGTCAAGGCCGTCTTGCCCGCGCCGAGGTCGCCGATCAAGGCAACGCAATCCCCCCGCCGCAGCCGCGACGCCAGGTGCCGGCCAAAGGCGAACGTTTCGTCAACCGACGTTGTTTCGATGGTTTCGATTGTTTCCATACGCAAGATTTTACCATGTTCAGACCGAAGACCGAAGGCCGAAGGTACGATCTGCAGGGCAAACGCATGTAACGTGACGCGGGCATCTTGCCCGCGTGTCTCGCGGGCGCGAGCGCCCGCGTCCGACGACGAAACACCTGATTTTTCCACGGCGCAAACGGTGTGGAACGATCCGCGAGGGCAA
>WRDM01000021.1 GCA_009783465.1 Phycisphaerae bacterium
CCGCGTCCGGCGGTGAAACGCCTTGGTTTTTGCATGAGATCAGCCGTGTGGAACAGTCCGCGAGGGCAAGATGCCCTCGCCACACGCGGGCGGGACGCCCGCGGCACGAGAATGCGATGGCCCGCGTCACATCATGGAAAACGCTGGACGCTTCCGGGATGTGTGGTACAATCAAGTTACGATGTATTGTCGTTGCACGTGGAGCCTGTGAGGTTTTTGTATTCTCGTCATGGAATCATCGGCATAGCGCCGCCGGAATGGCGCGGAATGGAGATGCGTTATGTTCACGCGAAGTGCGCTCATTGGATGTGCGGTGGTGGTTGCCGTGTTGCTGGCGGGCGTCAGTCAGGCGGCGGTGACGATGGGCAGCCCGTACAACATCGCCGGCACCGGTACGGTGACGGGCAGCGATAACGGCTCCGGCGGAACCTATGCGAACTGGACCAGCGGCAACACTCGCACCAGCCATTTCCAGTCGGCCCCCAGTGCTAACGTGCTGTGGCGCGAGGAGACATGGGCCGTGGCGCAGACGGTTGGCGCGTTCCTGTTCGACGCCACCGACCGTGCCTTTGGCGGCGATATCTGGGTGGACATGATCGGTGACGGCAGCTACACCCTGGTGACGAGTTTCGTGGTCGATTCCCCGAATACCACGAAGCTGGTCGACGTGTCGGACATTCTCGGCAGCAAAGGCGTGTACGGCGTCAAGGTGGTCATCAACAAAAGCGACGGCGAGATCCGCGACATCGGGGCGGCGGCGAACTATTACCAGATCGGCGAGATGGCCATTCTGTCGGCCCCCATCGAGAACGTGGCGCTCGGCGCCACGACGATCTACACGCCCGGCAGCCAACGCACCTCCAGCGTCACCGACATGTCGATGTCGACGTCGTGGCGGGCAGCGGCCGGCGCGACGGAGAACTGGGTCGGGATTCTCTGGGACGAAGCGGTGCAGGTAGACGGCCTCCGCGTGACGGCCGCGACCGATCACGTGATGTACACCTGGGAGGATTATTTCGTGCAGGTCACGTACGACGGTGTGAACTGGGTGCCCGTTCTGGACGGGGAAGGCGAGCCGTTCCAGGCTCACTATTCGATGACGAACTGGACTCCCTGGAACCTCTGCTGGATCGATTTCGGCCAAACGTTGACCGTCATGGGCGTCCGGCTGTACGGCGGCTCCGAACTGGACGACGAGGGCTACGTGATCGGCGACGGCAACAATCCGGGTCCCCGAAACGGCGGGCTGATTGTTGGCGACATCCTCGCCTACCGCGTTGTTCCCGAACCGGCGACGATGAGCCTGCTGGCTCTGGGCGGCCTGGCGATGTTGCGGCGACGGAGATAACGGGCCGTCCGATGTAGTGCGCCATCAACTAGTTAACACGAGAAAATCAAGGAGAAGGAGAACGTGAATATGTCTATGCGAATGATGTCTCGATGTGGTGTTGTTATTGCGGTGGCCGTGTTGTGTGCGGGTGTCAGTCAGGCGGCGACGATCACGCTCACGCCGTTCGACCCCAACCTGGCCACGGCCGGGTCCTACGCGGGCGGCATCAGCAACCCCACGAAATGGATCAACAACAGCGTCCGCGACAGCGACTTCCAGAACGTCATTAACAATGTGTACCCCATGCGCGAGGACCGCTGGGACACACCGCAGACGATTGGCGCGTTCCTGTTCGATTCCACCGACCGCGCCTTTGGCGGGACGATCTGGGTGGACATGGTTGGTAACGGGACCTACACGAAGTTGACGGACTTCGCGGTCGCCAAAGGCAACCTCACGGAGATGGTCGACGTCACCGGCCTGCTCGGCACCAAGGGCGTTTACGGCGTGAAGGTCGAGATCAACCAGGCATTGGGCGGACTGGATTCGAGCCACTACCAGATCGGCCACATGACCATTCTGGAGAAGCCGTTTGTGAACGCGGCCGCGGACGCCACGACCAAATTCCTCGGCGGTGGCGCGTTCGGCGGCAACGGCAGCGTCGTTGACATGAGCCTTGATTCGGCGTGGCGTGCCTCCGACGGCGCCGCGGCCAATCCCGCTTCGGTCAATTGGATCGGCTTCGTGGTCGAGGAGGGAACGATCGAGGTCGACGGTATCCGCGTGTCGTCCGGGTCGAAGAACAACCCCACGTGGACCTGGCAGGATTATATGATACAGGTCCTGTTGGACGGCGACTGGCAAAACGACGCCAACTGGGTGACCGTTTATACCGCCAACGCCGCCGACGCGGCGAGCAAGACGCTGTTCTGGTACGACTTCGGCGAGACGCTGGAGGTCAAGGGCATCCGGCTGTTTGGCAGCGAGGCACTGGGCAACAATCCGACTGCCAATAACGGCAAGATCGTCGAGGATATCCTCGCGTACAAATGGGTTGATATCCCCGAGCCGATGACGATGAGCCTGCTGGCCCTGGGCGGCTTGGCGCTGCTGCGGCGTCGGAAATAGAACGTAACAGATAACGAGTGATATGGCTCTGCCTGTTGGCGTTGTGGAATTTTGTGTACTGCAAAACGTATTGTGGTATACAACCTTTACCAACGCAAACAGGCAGAGCCATATCTGCATCAGGCGCGTGGTAACAAAGGAGTTCCCATGGAACTGGTTGGTCCTGGCGTGTGGAAGATTTCGTTGGGTCAGCCCGAGGAGGCGACGCCGGTGCGGCTTCGGCATCGCGCGATGGCGGCGGAGCGGATGGCGGCGCTGCCGGCGGCGGAGTGTCCGTTCACGGCGGAGGATTTTCTCACGGAGAAGACGCGGCGCGGGTTTGTCGTCGCGATCCCGCTGGACAAGAAGGAGCAGGTGTACGGCCTGGGGTTGCAGCTCAAGAGCGTCAATCAGCGTGGTCGCAAGAAGACGTTGCGCGTGAACAGCGACCCGACGGCGGACTTGGGCGACTCGCACGCGCCGGTGCCGTTTTATGTATCGACGGCCGGCTACGGTGTGCTGGTGGACACGGCCCGTTACGCGACGTTTTACATGGGCGCTGCGGCCGCGAGGTCGGGCCCGACGTGCCGCCACCCGGATTGGGCCCCCAGCAGCGACCGCGCGGTGACCGACGCCGCCATGTCGGCGGAGGAGTTGTACGCCAGTCAGCAGCACCAGAGGCCCGTGGACGTGGTCGTGGAGATTCCCGCGGCGGCGGGCGTGGACATTTACGTGTTCGCGGGCCCGACGATGCGTGACGCGGTGGCCCGGTACAATCTGTTTTCCGGCGGCGGATGCGTGCCGCCACGGTGGGGGCTTGGCGTGTGGTATCGGCCTCACGGGTCGTTCTCGCAGGCCCAGGCGGAAGACTTGGCCACCGCCATTCACAACGACGCGATGCCGCTGGACGTGTACGGCCTCGAGCCAGGCTGGCTGAGCGCCGCCTACTCCAGCACGTGGGTCTGGGACGAAAAATTCCCCGCCCCCTCCGAATTTGTACAGCGCATGGCCGCCATCGGCGTGAAGGTGAACTTGTGGATCCACCTGTTCACGCACGTGAAGAATCCGCTGTACAAACAACTCAGCGAGTTGAGCGGATCGTACCAGGTCTGGAACGGCCTGGTGCCCGACCTGACGCTGCCGGCGGTGCGGTCGCTCGTGGCGGATCACTTCGAACGCACGCACGTTTGCCACAACATCAGCGGCTACAAGGTCGACGAGTGCGACAACAGCGATTTCATCCCGTCGGCGTGGTCGTTCGGCGAGGTCAGCCAGTTCCCCTCGGGCCTCGACGGCGAACAGTACCACAGCCTCTTCGGCCAGTCCTGTCAGGAGATGATCGAGTCGATCTTCCGCAAGCGCAACGAGCGGACGTATGGCCAGGTGCGCAACGCGCACGCGTTGGCGGCGAATTATCCGTTCGTGCTCTACAGCGATTTGTACGCGCACAAGGATTTCATTCGCGGGCTGGTGAACACGGGCTTTTCGGGGCTGTTGTGGTCGCCGGAGGTTCGCGACGCGGCCTCGGCGGAGGATTTAATCCGCCGCCTGCAATGCGTCGTGCTCTCGCCGCAGGCGTTGATCAACGCGTGGTACATCAAGAATCCGCCGTGGAAACAATGGGTGACGGAAGAGAACAACGCCGGGCGGTTCCTGAGCGACGCGGAGCAGTTGACGGCCGCCTGCCGGAAAATTCTCGAACTCCGCATGCAGTTGGTGCCGTATCTGTACGCGGCGTTTTATAGGTATCATCTCGAAGGCGTGCCGCCGTTCCGCGCGCCGGTGGTGGATTGGCCCGACGACGCGGGCACGTTCAACCTCGACGATCAATGGATGATCGGCGATCGGCTGTTGGCCGCCCCGGTGACGGCGGGGCAGAGCGAGCGGGACGTGTATCTGCCGCCGGGCGCGTGGCGGGATTTCTGGAGCGGGCAGTCGTTCGCGGGTGGGCGGAACGTTCACGTCGCTGTGCCGCTGGAACGGATTCCGCTGTTCGTGCGGGACAACTGCCTGTTGCCGCTGGCCAAGCCGACGCTCAACACCGCCGACCCGGCCAGCTTCGATCTGGACGTGCAGGTCTTCGGCGACGGCAGCCTGGGCGCGACGCTTTTCGAGGACGACGGCCAAACGTACCGCTACGAACAGGGCGAATTCGCCCGCGTGGAGTTGACGTGGAATGCAGCCAGCCGCGTCGGCCGAGCACGCCGCATGGGCTGGAACGACGTCCCCGCGTACCGCGTGACGCAGTGGACGCAACGGTAGCAAACGTTCCAGTCGCCTGAGGTATGGTTATTCGACTTCACTAAGACCGAGCGGGATTACACGGATTAAGGGATTTATGGATTACCGTACTGGAACGAAAATTCTTTAATCCGTAAATCCGTGCAATCCCGCTCGGTCTTGACGAAGCCGTAATGTCGCACGTTTGTCGCCTGGAACGTTTTACAACGCAAACAGGCAAAGCCAATGAAAACATTTCAGTGACTAAGGAGATCCCATAGATGTCAGAAACATTCTTCACCAACGTGACCGCCGAATGGTCGTTCGCCGCCGCGCGGTCGTACGCCAATCCGTTCACCGACGTCGACGTGGACGTGATCGTGACGGGGCCGGGCCGTCGCGAGTGGCGGGTGCCGGCTTTCTGGGCAGGCGGGCGGCGGTGGCGATTCCGGTTCGCCGCGCCCTCGCCGGGGAAATACCGCTTCCGCACCGAATGCACCCACGTCGCCGACGCGGGGCTGCACGGCGTCGAGGGGGCCTTTGCCGTCGAGAAATATCGCGGCGACAATCCGCTGTACCGGCACGGGCGGTTTCACGTCGATGTCGATGGCCGATATTTCGTGCACGCCGACGGCACGCCGTTTTTCTGGCTGGGCGACACCTGGTGGATGGGCCTTACCGACCGCCTGAAATGGCAGAAGGAATTCCCCAGCCTGCTGGCCGATCGCGTCGCCAAGGGCTTCAGCGTCGTGCAGATTATCGCGGGTCTGTACCCCGACATGGACTGGCAGGATCCGCGAGGCCGTAACGAAGCGGGGCTGCCCTACGACGCCGACTTCACGCGGGTCAATCCGAAGTGGTACGATGTCGCCGACCGCAAACTCCACGCCCTGGCCGACGCGGGCATCGCGCCCTGCCTGGTGGGCTGCTGGGGCTATTTTGCGATGTGGATGGGCCTGGACAAAGCCAAGCGGCACTGGCGGCATCTCGTCGCGCGGTACGGATCGCTGCCGGTCTTCTGGTGTCTTGCCGGCGAGGCGACGATGCCGTTTTACACCGTCGGGCTTGGGCCCGACGCCAGCCCCGACGAAGCCGCCCGGCACGCCGAAGCGCAGCGGCAGATCTGGGCCGACGTCGCGCGGCATATGCGGCAGCTCGATCCGTTTCATAACCCCGTGACGTTGCACCCCGGCATGGCGACGCGCGAATGCGCCGGCGACGATTCGCTGGTGGATTTCAGCATGGTGCAGACGGGGCACAGCGGCTTTGATTCGATGGCCGACACGATGCGGATCGTGCGCGAGGAATACGACCGCAAGCCCGCGATGCCCGTCGTGCAGAGCGAGGTGAACTACGAGGGCATTTGCGGCCTGAGCAAGGACGACGTGCAGCGAGGCGGCTTCTGGCTGTGCCTGCTCAACGGCGTGGCCGGCTTCACGTACGGCGCGAACGGGCTGTGGCAGCTCAACCGCGCGGAGAGGCCTTACGGTCCGTCGCCGCACGGCGCGACGTGGGGCAACCGCACGTGGGACCAGGCGATGAACCTGCCCGGTTCGGGCGTGCTCGGCCGGGCCAAGCGGCTGCTGGAACGTTATCCCTGGTGGAAACTCGATCCGCACCCGGAGTGGTTCCTCTCCGCGCCGTCGCCGCAGGCATGGCAGACGCCGCAAATCGCGGGCATTCCGGGCAAATTATTGATTGCGTACCTGCACGCCTCCAAGGCCGCCTGGGTCCCCGCCGACTGGGGCAAACTCGGCGGCTTCGACCCCGGCGCGACCTACCGCGCCCGCTGGATCGACCCGGAATTCGACATGGAATATCCGATCCCCAATTTCACTGCCGACGCCAACGGCCAATGGACCATGCCGTACTCGCCGATCATCGGAAGTATTCTGTTGGTGGTGGAACGGAAGAAGTGATCAACGGATAGACGTAAATCTGGCTTCGCCTGTTTGCGTTGTAGGATGTTGCGCATTACAAAACGTTTTGTAGTGCGCAACATTCTACAACGCAAACAGGCGAAGCCAGATTTACGTCTGCTGCGCCTTCAACTCGTCCAACTGTTCCAGCGGCAGGGCGTTTCTACAGCGGGGATAGCCGGTGCAGGCGAGGAACTCGCCGCGTTTGCCGGCGCGGATGACCATTTCCTTGCCGCATTTGGGGCAGTTGACGCCCGCATCCCTGGGCCCGGCGGAGGCGGCGGTTTCTTCGACGCTTTCGCCGGTGGCGTGGTTATACAGGCCCGTGATTTCGCTGCCGTCGGTTTTGCGGAGCGTGGGCGTTGGATGGGCGGCCTCGTGGGCCTCCAGCAACGTTTCCAATTCCACTTTTTTGGCGTCGTCGAGGTTGCCCCAGCCCGCCCGGCCTCGGCATTTTGGGTATTTCGAGCACGACAGCCACGGGCCTCGCTTGGAGCGGCGAAGCAGGAGCGGGGCCTGGCATTTCGGGCAGGGCACATCCACCTGAAGGGCCGGCGCGGTGGGGGCTTTGACGAAGCCTTGTTTGTCGAGTTTGAGGCTGCCCTGGCACTGCGGATAGCCGCTGCACGAGAGGAATTCGCCGAAACGGCTGCGACGGACGATCATCGGCAGGGAGCAGACGGGGCAAGCGATGTCGGTGGTGACGCGTTCGATTTTTTTGCCGTCGCGGTCGACGGGGTAGGTCTGCTTGCAGTCGGGATAGCCCGTGCAGGCGAGGTA
The DNA here is from genome assembly GCA_009783465.1 of Phycisphaerae bacterium. GTDB lineage: Bacteria > Planctomycetota > Phycisphaerae > SM23-33 > SM23-33 > WRDM01. The sequence goes on from WRDM01000021.1 coordinate 7,357, forward strand.
TCGGCCGTTTTTGCTGAAGCGGTACACCATCGGTTTGTTGCATTTTTCGCAGGTGTATTCGCTGGGTTCGGTTTCGGCCTTGGCGTGCACCATTTCGCGGGAGGCCTTTTCGAGCGTGTCGTGGAAGGGGCCGTAAAATTCGCGGAGCACGCGGACCCAGTCGGCGGCTTCGTCCTCGACCTTGTCGAGTTTGTCCTCCATCTGGGCGGTAAATCGAACATTAAAAATGTCGTTGAAATGCTCGGTGAGTTTCTGCGTGACCTTCATGCCCAGCACGGTCGGATGGAACGTGCGTTCGAGGAGTTCGACGTAGCCGCGATCCTGAACGGTCTGGATGATGCTGGCGTAGGTGGACGGTCGGCCGATGTTTTCGGCTTCGAGCGCCTTGACGAGGGAGGCCTCGGTGTATCGCGGCGGCGGCTGCGTGAAGTGCTGCGTGGGCGAGAGGCTGACGGGCGCCAGCGGCTGACGTTCGGCCAGGGGGGGCAGCAGTTGGTCGCCGGTTTTTGGCAGGCCGGTGACGCGCAGGAAGCCGTCGAAGGCCAGTTGCCGGCCCATGGCTTTGAAGACGACCTCGCCGACGGTGGTTTGCGTGACGATGTCGGCCTCGGTGACGTTCCAGAGGGCGGGCATCATCTGGCAGGCGACGAATCGTTTCCAGATGAGGTCGTAGAGTTTGTACTGTTCGTCGGTGAGGCAGCGCATGAGGCTTTGGGGGGAGCGGGCGGCGTCGGTGGGTCGGATGGCTTCGTGGGCTTCCTGGGCTCGCTCGCCGCTGGCGTAGCGGTTGGGATTTTCCGGCAGGTACGCGTCGCCGAACTGCTGGGCGATCAGCCGGCGTGCCTGCGAGACGGCCTCGTTGGAGAGGTTCGTGCTGTCGGTACGCATGTAGGTGATCAGGCCGACGCTGCCTTCGCCGGGCACGTCGACGCCTTCGTATAACTGCTGGGCGATCCGCATGGTTCGGCTGGCGGAGAACCGCAACTGCACGCTGGCGGCTTGCTGGAGGGCGGCGGTCGTCAGCGGTGGCATCGGACGGGTGCGGCTTTCGCGCTGGTTCACGCCGCGCACGGCGAACGTCGGCTTGGCGGCCGCGCCAACGCCGTCGTATAAGTGTCCCGACACGGTCACGACGCGCTGGGCGACGCCTTTGGCGGCCCCGTCGCTGACGATTTTCACGTCCTGCTCGCGGATCGTCAAACCGATCGCGCGGGCCAGTTCCAGCGTGGCGACGTCGTTATCCGACGACCATTTTTTTCCGTTGACCTGCACCAGCTCCGCGCGGAACGCCTCGATGCCCGAAAGGAAATCCTGCTGCGCGTCACGCGTCGGGCCGTTGCCCTGAACGTCCTCGGTGGCCAGAAACTGCGCCCACCGTCTCGCGAGCGTGTCCGCCGACGCGACGTTCGTCGTGAAGACGGCTGCGATCTTCCAATACTCCTCGGGCATGAACCGCTCGATCTCCTGCTCGCGCTCGACGATCAGCCGCACGGCCACGCTCTGCACGCGTCCGGCCGACAGCCCCGTCGCGACCTTCCGCCACAGCAGCGGGCTGACCTCGTAGCCGACGATGCGGTCGAGAATCCGCCGCGCCTGCTGCGCGTTGACCTTGTTCATGTCGATCTGCCGCGGCTGCTCGAAGGCCGCCTGGATCGCGCTTTTGGTGATCTCGTTGAAAATCACGCGTTGAATGCGCGACATGGGCACGCCGAGGCTCTCAGCCAGATGCCAGGCGATCGCTTCGCCCTCGCGGTCCAAGTCGGTGGCGAGGAAAACTTCGCTGGCCCCGCGCGCGAGCTGTTTGAGTTCGGTCAGCACTTTGCGTCGGCTGGCGAGCGGTTCGTAGATGGGCGTGAAATCGTTTTCGATGTCGACGCCGATTTTTTTCTCCGGCAGATCGCGCACGTGCCCCATCGACGCGCGGACGACGAACTCCCGCCCCAGGTACCGATTAATCGTCCTGGCTTTGGCGGGGGACTCGACGACGACGAGCTTTTTCCCCATACCGGCGCCCGCGCCGGCGGGGAGGTCGCCCGTCGGCTCGGCCGATTCCGGCGAGGTGAACGGCTGCGTCGCTTGCGAAATTCGAGCGGCCGCCCCACGTTTGGGCCTCGCCACGGTTTTTTTTACACTCTTGGCCATGGATATTCTCATCGGCGCCTCCATGCCGCATCCGCGGCCGTGGGGGCGGTAAGTCCGTCACATAATTCGGCCTGTACCCGTCGGCTGTCAAGACTTGGGTGAAAAAAAGTTTCTTCACCCGCCGCCGCCCAGGGGCCGGACGTATCGACTGTATCGACGGAAAGCCCTGTTCGGTTCGTCAAAAAACATTGTCAATCGGCGTAAACGGGATCCGGGATCCGGCATTCGGGACCCGGGTTTTCGTTTGTACGACGGTGAAATCAGGCCGCCGGTTCGAGGGAGACGTTGTAGCCACAAGCCACCAGGGTTTGCGATGCACGACGGTAAACGCGTTCGGTTGATTCGAGAGAAAGGTTTCGTGGCTTCGCAGACACGATGGTCGGTATGTGCCGGCCAGGAGTCAGCGAAGCATCGAGATCCCTCTCGCCACAGCGAGGTGCGAATTTACCGTCGCGCCACGCAAGCCCTGGTGGCTTGTGGCTAGTGGCTCGGTTCCTTCGAGAAAATGGTTTGCGTTTACCATACGTTTACACAAAATTCCACGGGCAGCGCATCAGGAATATCGCCGGCCTGATGACCTTGGCGCAAAAATTCTTCGATCGCCCGGCGGCCTCGATCGCCCATGTCCAGCGTCGTGTCGTTGACGTACATGCCGACGAACCGGTCCGCCGCCGCCGCGTCCACGTCGCGGGCGTATCGCATGGCGTACGACAACGCCTCTTCGCGATGCGACAGGCCGTACTGGATCGACTGGCGGAGAATGTCCGCCAATCGCGCCCGATCCGCCGTGGGCAGGTCGCGACGCACCGTGTTGACGCCCAACGGCAGCGGCAGGCCGGTGCGGCCTCGCCACCACACGCCGAGGTTCGCCACGAGGCACAGGCCCTGACGGGCGTACGTGACCTGGCCTTCGTGGATGATCAGGCCGCACGACGCCTCGCCCGTCCGCACGGCCTCGAGGATTGTGTCGAACGGCATCACGCGCGTGCGGACGGTGGGGCAGAATAATTTCAGGGCGAGGGCGGCGCTGGTCGTCGGGCCGGGTACGGCCACTGTGGTGTCGGCGAGTTGCTCGGCCGACATCGGCTCTCGTGCGACGAGTATCGGCCCGTACCCGTCGCCGAAACTCCCGCCGCACCGCGTGAGGGCGTACGCGTCCCGCACATACGCGTACGCGTGCACGGAAAGGGCCGTCAGCTCGTACTTGCCGCGCGCGGCACAATCGTTGAGTGTTTGAATGTCCGCCAGCACGTGTTCGAATCGGTAAGGCCCGGCGTCGATCTTGTTGGCCGCCAGAGCGTAGAACATAAAGGCGTCATCGGCATCGGGCGAATGGGCCAGTCGAATGTTCATGCGGGCATTATAGGCAGACGGTTGGTCGTGGATATGGCCCTGCCATTAGGCGATGCAGGACGTTCCTGACGCCAAGAGCGTTCAACAGCGCCGAATGGCAGGGCCATATCCACGGCTGGCGACGTATAACGAAGGACATCGTGCGGAAACTTTTGTCGACCGTCCACCTCCCGCGTAGCTACAATAGTGCCGCATGGAGAGTTGAATGATTGGGATTTCCAGAATGGTCAGCGGCCTGTCGGAGTCGGGCGATTCGTTGCGGTATCGGCGCCGCGACGAGGGCGGCGTGATTTCGCAGCCTCGGCCTGTCGTGGTGTGGAATTGCACGCGACGGTGTAATCTTCGTTGTGCTCATTGTTATGCCGGCAGCGAGTCCGCCGACGCCGCGGGCGACGATGAACTTTCCGACGCGCAGGCCCGCGCGATGATCGACGACCTGGCCGCCTTCGGCGCGCCGGTGCTGCTGTTCTCCGGCGGCGAGCCGCTGCTGCGACGGGGCGTGCTGGACTTGGCCCGCCACGCCAAACAGGCCGGCATGAGGACGGTGTTTTCCACCAACGGCACATGGATCACGCGCGACGTGGCCGCGGGCATGCGCGAGGCGGGCGTGAGCTACGCGGGCATTTCGCTCGACGGGCCGGCGGCGGTGAACGACGCGTTCCGAGGCGTCGCCGGCGCGTTCGAGCGGGCGGTCGAGGGCATCCGCGCCTGCCGGGACGAGGGCGTGAAGGTCGGGCTGCGGCTGACGCTGACCGGGCACAATGTCGATGAGATTGGCGAAATATTCGGCCTGATTGAGCGGGAGGAGATTCCGCGGGCGTGTTTTTATCACCTCGTGGCGAGTGGCCGCGGGCGGACGTTGGCGGGAGTGGCGCTGTCGCACGCGCGAACGCGGGCGGCGGTGGATGAGATCATCGACCGCACGGCGGCCCTGCACGCGCGAGGGCGACGCGTGCAGGTGCTCACGGTGGACAATCACGCCGACGGCCCGTACGTGCAGATGCGGCTGGCACGCGACGGGCACGCGCGGGCGGCGGATGCATACGAATTGCTGCGGCAAAACGGCGGGAATTCCGCCGGCAGCTCCATCGCGTGCGTGAGCTGGAACGGCGACGTGCTGCCGGATCAGTTCTGGCGGGACCGTGTGCTGGGCAACGTGACGCGGCGGGCGTTCAGCGAAATCTGGTCGCACGGCGGGCACGAATTTTTGGAGCAACTGCGCCGGCGTGGCGAGTCGTTCACGGGCCGCTGCCGACGCTGCCGCTGGCAGGCGGTGTGCAACGGCAACCTCCGCGCCCGCGCCGAAGCGGCGGGCGACCTCTGGGGCGACGACCCGGCCTGCTATTTGACCGATGAGGAAATCGCGTGACCACGCCATCAGTAATTCCGCCGTTACGGCTGTTGTTTTGGGAATCCACGTCGCAGTGCAATCTGGCGTGCGTGCATTGCCGTCGACAAGACACGTCGGCGGGGGCGGCGAAGGAGGACTTGTCCACCGCCCAGGCGAAGGCGTTGATGGAAAGCGTGGCGACGTTGCCACGTGGCGCGGGCATCTTGCCCGCGTTGGATGGCGAAGGTGATTTGGCGTCTTCCAGCGGCCAGCCTTATGGAGTGCACAACGCGGGCGGGACGCCCGCGTCACGTGGCATTTTCGTGTTTTCCGGCGGTGAGCCGTTGTTGCGGGCGGACTGGGAGGAGTTGGCGGATTTCGCGAGACAGTGCGACTTGACGACGGCGTTGGCGACGAACGGCACGTTGGTTGACGGCGCGATGGCGGGTCGGATTGCGTCGGCGGGGTTTCATCGCGTGTCGGTAAGTCTGGACGGCGCGGACGCCGCCGTGCACGACGCGTTCCGCGCGTCGGCGGGCGCGTTCGATTTGGCGATGGCGGGCGTGTCGGCCTTGCGTGCGGCGGGCGTGAGCGTGCAGATCAACGCGACGATTTCGCGCCACAATCTGCATCAGCTCGACGCGTTGTGCGACCGCGCCCGCGAGCGGGGGGCCTGTGCGTTGCATTTGTTCCTGCTGGTCCCGGTCGGCTGCGGGGCGCGGATCGAGGCGACGCACCAGTTGCCGGCAGCGCAGTACGAACGCGTGTTGAATTGGCTGTGCGACCGCCAGGCGGAGATCGCCGCCCGCGGCGAGCGGTTCGAGTTGAAGGCGACGTGCGCCCCACACTACACCCGCGTCGCGGCGACGCGGCAGTTACGTGACGCGGGCGTCTCGCCCGCGTCCAATGTTCCGCTGGCCGGATCGCGGAAGGACGTCAAACCGACCTCCTGCGGTGAATCCCATGGAATGCACAGCGCGGGCGAGACGCCCGCGCCACGCAAAGAGACGCCCGCGCCACGTGGTGGCGGCTGTCTGTGCGGCACGGCGGTGGCGTTTGTGAGTCACCGTGGCCAGGTGTTTCCGTGCGGCTATCTTCCGGTGGCGTGCGGCGATGTTCGTACGGAAAATTTCGCCGACATCTGGCGGGATTCTCCTGTTTTCGCCGCATTACGCCGAAGCGACAACCGCGGCGGCAAATGTGGCCGATGCGAATTCCGTCCCCGCTGCGGCGGCTGCCGCGCCCGCGCCTTCGCGGCCACCGGCGATTACCTGGCCGAGGAACCGTTCTGCGGAAAATCCGAATGACGAAGTCCGAATGTTGAAATGATTTGTTAATCAGAGAACATCCATCATTCTGATGGAGGTGATAAAGATTTTTGGCGAGATGTAATGTGTTGGCGTGTCCTGTCTGAGTCCCGAAGGGACGGCGTTGGGTAGCCCAGGGTGAGCGGTACGCCGCGAACCCTGGGGACAAGTGTTTTTGTTATCCCCAAATCGCGGCCTGGCGCCGCTGGCCGGGGTCGCACCGTCGTACGAAGACGGCTTCGAGCGACGCGCACAGCCCCTTATTCGCGTCGTTCGATGCCGCATTCATGCGTCGGTATGATATGCGGCCCGTGGCGTCAGGAACGATAAAATACAAAAAACGCCTGAAAACCCAGGGTTCGCGGCATACCGCTCACCCTGGGCTACCCAACGTCGTCCCTTCGGGACTCAGACAGGTCCAGCCGTTTGGCGTGTCCTGCCACAGGCCCAGCACATTCGTGCCATCGCCAGAAAGTTTTGGCACACCCATTCTGATTCGTCATTCGGGTTTCGTCATTCGGGCTTTACACCGTGAACATTTCGCTGGCGTCGTATCGGCTGGCGACGTGGAGGGGCAGGTGGCTGGAGACGATTTCGCGGTGGGTTTCCAGGGCGATGTGCGGGTGGTTGTTTTGTTCGGACAGATGGGACAGGACGGCCCATCGCAGGCGGGGGCTGGCGGCGGTGTGGAGGAGGTCGGCGGATTCGCGGTTGGAGATGTGGCCGCGGGGGCCTCGGATTCGCTGTTGGAGCGGCCAGGGGTACGGGCCTGTGCGGAGCATGTCGTCGTCGTAGTTGCTTTCGAGGAAGACGGCGTCGAGCGTGCTGACGGTGTGTGCGAGTCCGTCGAAGACGTGGCCGAGGTCGGTGAGGATTCCCAGCCGGCGATGGCCGTCGGTGACGACGAAGGCGGCTCCGTCGGCGGCGTCGTGCGGCGTGGGGATGGTTTCGACGGCCAGGTCGCCGAAATGCAGCGTGTCGCCGGGCGTGAACGCGCCGAGCGTATCGATGCGTCCGAGGCGGATGCGGCGGGCGGCGTCGATGGTGGCGGGCGAGGCGTGAATCGGCAGGTTGAATTTCCGCGAGTACACGCCCGCGCAGCCGATGTGGTCGCGATGATCGTGCGAGATCAGCACGGCGGTCACGGCGCGGATGTCGCGGCCGTGCCGTTCCAGCCGCCGCTGCGCCGCCAGCCCGCTGATGCCTGCGTCAACCAGCAATCGCGTCGAACCGCACTCGACGTAAACACAATTGCCGTTGCTGCCGGATTGAAGCGATATCGCGATCATAATGTGACGCTTGTTTCGTAGCATGGGCGTCCCGCCCATGAGTCTCACGGGCGTCTCGCCCGTGGTTGAGGTTGGCTGTAATTCCGTGACGCGAGGGCGTGGCCGCCCGCGCCGACTTCAAGACATTTCTTCCAAAGCCGCTTTGCACGGGCGGGACGCCCATGCGACTCACGGGCGAGACGCCCGTGCTACGGTTGGACGCCCGCGCCACGTTTACTCCTTCAAAAACTCGTCCATCATTTCCATGAACAGTTTTTCGCCTTCGGCGGGTTCGAGTTTGCCGCTGCCGCTGGTGCTGACTTTTTTCGCCCGTTCGCGGATGTCGGCGTCGATGAGTTTGAGCATGGCCGTCCGGGAGGCGGCGCTGGGCTTGCCGCCGTGGTCGGCGACGGCCTGCTTTTCGAAGCGTTCCATGTATCGCGACACGCCGGCCATCATTTTTTCGCCGAGGGCTTGATGCCCGCCGGCCTCCTCGGCACGCTTGTTCATGTTCTGCTGGATTTTCATGCCCACCGGCGCCCACTTGAGCATGGCCGCCCGGCGCTCGGCCTCGGTGGCGTCCTTGTCGAACGCCAGCGTCTGCAAGCCCTGGAACATCTGCTGCGACTCGCGGCCAAACTCTTCGAAGGCTTTCCAGTCCTCCTCGCTGAGCTTACCGGAGCCGTCGGCGTTGAAATTCCGCAGGGTGAATTCCTTCATCGGCGCGGGCATGTGCTCCATCATCATGTCGCGCTGTTCCTGCTTCAAGGTGGCGGCCATGATGGCGCGTTCCTCATCGTCCAGCACGCCGTCGCCGTTCTTGTCGAACCGCTTGAGCATCTCCTCTTCGTGGCGTTTTCGCCATTCCTCCATCTGCCGCTGCCGCTCCTCCATCATGGCCTGGCGTTCTTCGGGGGTCATGTCCCGTCTCACTCGCCCGGGTTGGCTGGTGGGTTGGCTGGTGGCTTCGCCGCCTGGGCCGCCGGCCATGCCCATGAATCCCGGCGGGAGCGCCCGGGCGGCTTCGGGGGCGGGCTTGATGGTGACTTTGCCGTCGGTCAGCGCCTTGAGGGCGTCGACGCGTTCGGCGTCGGCGAGTTTGCCGTTTTTGTCCTTGTCGAACTCCGCCATCACGGCCGCCCGCATCGCCTGGCGATAGGCTTCGAACTCGAACCAGTCGAGCGTGCCGTTTTTGTTTTTGTCGAACAAGGCCGCGGTTTCCCATTTCTCGAACGGCGCGATCAAATGGCCGCCGGCCTTCTGATCGGCGAGAAATTTTTCCTTGTCGAGTTCGTTGCCGCTGCCGGCGACCTTGAAAAACTTGGCCCGCTGATCGGGGGCGTCGTAGGGATCGACAACGCCTTTGAGCGCGTCATCGGCCCACACGGAAACGGCCCACACCGCCGCCACGCACGCGATGGTAATGCGAAGACTCATCGTTGATCCCTTCATAGAGGAGGAGTTGTCACCGCCAAATTGTACCGCCGTGACGTTCGATGCGCCAAGCGTGCGTTCTCTCGACTTCGAAAAGACCGAGTGGGATTACGCGGAGTAACGGATTACAGGACTGCCGTATGGCGGGAGCAATCCTTAAATCCCTATAATCCGTGTAATCCCGCTTGGTTTTCGCGAAAACGGATAAACGGAAAGCCCCTGGACAAATCGCAGGGCCATCGCATCTAAAAAGGCCCGCGTTTAGGCTGTAGACTGTAGGCCGTAGGCTGTAGGCGCGACATGCCGTGCCGAAAAAATGTCGCAAAAACTGCCGCGACTACAGCCTACAGCCTACAGCCTTTCCGCGAAAAAAACGAGGAATTTCGATGCGATTGCTCTGGATAAATCGTAGATGCGGTTGCCTTTGTCCGCGGGTCTTCTATAATTCTTCGCGGTGTTGGGCGTGGGATCGCCTGTAGTGGCCGCCTGGCGCGGCGAAAGGAGCTTTGATGGCCAGGACGAGGACTCCGTTGGTTCCGCAGGAGGTGTTTTTCACCAAGGGCGTGGGGCGGCATCGGAATCGGTTGCAGAGTTTCGAGTTGGCCTTGCGTCACGCGGGGATCGAGAAGGGCAACCTGGTTCGGGTCTCGAGCATTTTCCCGCCCAAGGCGAAGATCGTGCCCAAGGCCAAGGGGTTGGATCGGCTGGAGGCGGGCGAGATCACGTACCTGGTGTTGGCGGAGGCGTCGACGGACGAGCCGTCGCGGCTGGTGGGCGCGGGGATCGGCTTGGCGTTGCCCTCGCGCGGTGAGCAGTACGGGTACATCAGCGAGCATCACGGGTTCGGCATGACGGAGGAGCGGCTTGGCGATTTTGTCGAAGACATGGCCGCCACGATGCTGGCGACGACGCTGGGCATAGAATTTGATCCCGAGACGGATTACGACGAGCGCAAGGAGATTTACAAGATGTCCGGGCAGATCGTCAAGACGCGCAACGTCGTGCAGACGGCTGAGGGCGATAAAAACGGCCTGTGGACGACGGTCGTCGCCGCGGCGGTGTTTTTGTTGTAGAGGATTTCCCATGATCAACAGCAACGCCTTTCTGGACTTGCCGACGGAGTTCACGGCCTATGATCGGTCGCGGTATGCGATTTTGCCGGTGCCGTACGAGGGCACGGTGAGTTACGTCAGCGGGACGGCGGGCGGTCCGATGGCGATTCTGGAGGCGTCGGGTTTCGTGGAGTTGCTCGACGACGAGTTGCATCGCGAGTGCCACACGGCGGGCATTCACACGCTGCCGGCGGTCCATCCCGCGCCAGGGCCTGACGAGCAGATGCGTCGCGTGTACGAGGCGGCGGCGCCGGTCGTGCGGGACGGTAAGTTTCTGCTGACGCTTGGCGGGGAGCACAGCATCACGTCGCCGCTGGTGCGTGCGATGTGCGAGCGGCACGGCGAGGTGTCGGTGCTGCAAATCGACGCGCACGCGGACCTGCGCGATGAGTTGGGCGGCACGGGGTGTTCGCACGGCGCGGTGATGCGGCGGGTGCTGGACATCACGCCGCACCTCTGCCAGGTCGGCATCCGCAGTTTCAGCCACGAGGAGTTGCTCGCTTGTCCGGGCCAGGTGGAGGCGTTCATCACGCCGCGAATGATCCGCTCTGGCGGTGACTGGATTGCCCGCGTGCTGGAGCGGCTGCGGGGCAAGGTGTACGTGACGATCGACATTGACGGTTTTGATCCGGCGTACGCTCCGGGCACGGGCACGCCCGAGCCGGGCGGGCTGGACTGGTTCGAGGTGACGGCCCTGCTGCGAAGTGTTTGCGGCGAGCGCGAGGTGGTCGGCGCGGACATTGTCGAGGTCCGCCCCATCCCCGGCCATCATGTGACGGAATTCCTCGCGGCGAAACTGGCGTACAAAATCATCGCGTACACGCAGGGTCGACGGGCGTAAAATGTCGCCGCGAATTTCGCGAATACCGCGAATGAGGTTGGAATCATTCGCACGGTAGTCGTGTAATGGGGAGGCGGGTTGGCTTGGCCTTCACGGTCTCGCGTGGAATGGCCGGCACGCAGCCCCAACGGGGCGTCTTGGGTAGCCCAGGGTGAGCGGTACGCCGCGAACCCTAGGAAACGGGTGTTTTCTTTTCTCTTCCTCGTGCCTGACGCCACTGGCCGAGGTCACGCACGCGGGCCTGTACGGCATCGAACGACGCGCACAGGGGAACGTACGCGTCGTTCGATGCCGATTTCACGCGACGGTGCGACTTCAGCCAGTGGCGTCAGGCACGAGGAAAGAACTCCGAAAACGCCTGTCCCCAGGGTTCGCGGCGTACCGCTCACCCTGGGCTACCCAAGACGCCCCGTTGGGCTGTGTGCCGGCCCTTCCACGCGAGACCGTGGAGGCCAGTTCGTTTCTATGTAACGTTGTTACAGCGGCAATATCAAAAGGGATTTCTCACACGTCCCGCGCCTCCGCGTGGAAGGGGTGTAATTCCACGGTCACCGATTGGCTGTCGAATTGCAGTGTCACTTGGCGTGGTAACGGCGAGGGGTTGACGACGAACAATTGTCGCCGACTGCCGTCGGCGGATTGCCACAGGCCTGCCTGTACGGGCGGTTCGTCCGTGGCGGCGGAGTCGGCGGCGACGGTGGGCGGTCGCAGCATTCGGCCCAGGGCGAAGGTCTGCACGTGCTCGCGTCGTAGGGCACACAGGCGTCGCATGAAGTCCAGCAGCGGTCGGCGGGGTTCGTCCAGCAGGAGCGTCAGGTCGCCCCAGCCGAGTTGCGCGCCCCACGCGAGCAGGCGGGCCTGCTTGTGGGCGAAGACGCGGCCTTCGCGTTGCAGCACGTCGTCCTTCGACCAGACGCAGCCGAAGCTTTGTCCCAGCCCGGAGTAGACGGCGGGGAACATGGGCACTTCGGCCTCGGGCGTGAACCATGCCCAGCTCAGCAGCGCGTCGTAGTCGGCGAGGCAGGCTTCCCAGTTGCATTCGGTGGTCAGGAGCACGTCGTTGCCGACGGCCTGGCGGATTTCGCGAAGCATTTTGCGATAGCCGTCCAGCCAGAAGCGTCCGCCGCCGGGCGCGTGGCCGTGGTCGCGGGCGAAGCACAGTTCGGCTTTTTCCGCGGCGACCTGGTCGATGTACACGCCGTCGCAGCCGAGTTCGCCGGTGATGCGGCGGCAGAGGTCCACGACGGTCGCCCGCCAGAAATCGGTGGCGGGGCACATGGGCGAGAGTTTCTGCCCGCTGCCGTATTCTTCGAGATACGGAAAAAGCGTCCGCGGGTTGGCCCGCTGGGCGGAGTATTTGACGCAGAACCGCTCGGCTTCGCGTTGCGTCCAGCTGGCGGCGTTGATGTCCCACAGCCGGCCGTTGATGTAGGGCAGGGCGCGGATGCCGATTTTTTTCAGGCCCGCCAGGATCGGCAGCGTTTCAGGGCGGATGGGGAAGTAGTCGGGGTAGGAGACGTCGAAGGGCACCTGGTGCCAATCGTAGATCTGGGCGGCCAGTGGGATGTCGAGTCCGTTGGCGAGTTGTTGCATCTGGGCCAGGTGGGTTTCGACAGGTTTGCCGTGTACGTGGAGGACGTGCCAGCAGTGGACTTCGCGTGCGGCGCGGTTCGGTGCGGCGTCGGGGGTGGTGGCGAAGGCGGGCGTGACGGCCCAGGGCTGGCGTCGTGCCCACGCGGCGTAGCGTTGGCAGGCGTCGAACCAGTCGCCCGTCAGCGAGGCGAGGGCGACCGGATAGGGCGAGGCGAAGTTGTTGCCGCCGACGGTCATGTTTTCGGGAAAGTGGGTGACGGCGAGTTCGACGCGTTGGGTGTTGGCGGCGGCGGTGTCGGCGGATTCGTTCGGCGCGGCGGCGAGGTCGCGTTTGGCGAGGTGGAACGATTTGGGCGAGCAGGTTTCGTCGTGGGTGGCGAGGTAGAGCGTGGCGTCGGGCCGGGCGTAGGCGACCAGTTGCATGCCCCAGTCCCAGCCTCGGCTGGCGCGGCGGTTCATGTCAGTCATGTTGGCCAGGCCTGTGACGCGTCGGCCCCAGCCGTCGGGGTAGTAGAATTCGTCGGCAGCGCCGTCGCCTCCGGGCACGACGGCGATTCGCGGGAAGACGACCTGCCAGAGCGTCCAGCCGGGCGCGCGGTTTTCGACGTGAATTCGCCACAGGGTCGCGCCCGGCGCGTCGCCCGGCGCGATCGTCACCGTCACGTCCACGGGATCGGTGCGGACCTCTTTTTCGCGAACTTCACGCCCGCGAACGTCCCGCCAGGCGAGCGTCGTCACGCCGCTGCTGGCGACCGAAACGCTCGCCGACGCCGCATCCGCCGACGTCAACTCCGACCGCCGGCCTTCCGCGTCCGCCAGCAGCACCTGCCACAACGACGCGCCCGCGGGGTTGTTCAAACAATCCACCCACACCGCCTCGCCGCAACGCAACGACGCCAACGCCAGCGTCTCGCCGCATAACTCAATCGTCAACCCGTTCACGGTGATTTCTTGTCGGTTCATGTGTTCTCACTTCTCATGGATCGAAAAATGGTTCGCGATGGCTTTGCCTGTTTGCGTTGTAAAATGTTGTGAATTACACGACGTTCTTTCGTGTACAACGTTCGACGACGCAAACAGCGGAGCCATATCCATCCCTACCGAACCCGCACGCCCATTTGTTTTGCCATCTCCATCAGCGCCCGGCGGGCGACGATGCCGTCGTGGTAGCCCCAGTGGGCGAGTTTTTTGTTGGAGCACACCAGGCCGTCGGAGCGGGCGTCGGAACCCATGAACCACAGCACGTCGGGGTTGTGGGCGGCGGCGTCTTCGAGGGACATCCGCCATTGCTCCTGGAGCGTGGTGTCCCACGTCGCGTCGGGAGGCCAGGTCCATGTCATCACGCCGCGCGTGAGGTAGTACGCTTGCAGGCCTAGTTTTCGCGGCTGATGGATGCAGAAGTCCATCGCCGCCAGCCGATTCACGCGGCGGTCGTAGACGCTGTCGTACGTGACGAGGGGCCACTGGGGGAAGGCGTCCCGCAGCACCGGCAGATTGACGTTGGAGACGCACACGCCGTCGCCGTTGGCCAGTTCGACCAGCGAGGAGAGTTCGGCGTTGCAGCCGCCGGCCCGGACGGTTTTTTCGATCTCCCGCAGCGTGTCGATGCGGCGCTGCGTGGCGTAGTCGCGCCAGTCGAAGAACGGATAACTCCGCGGTTCGAGGAGGATTTTTTTGATCGTTTCGAAGTCCGGCCTGTTGTTGGCGGCCGCCCAGCGGTTATACGACGCGACGCGGTGGGGGCCTTCGGCATCGCAGAATTCCATCTCGACGACGATGCCGTCGATCTCCTGGCCGAAGAGGTCCACGACTTCGCCGAACAGGGCGAGGATCCGTTCGGTCACGCCTGGCTGGTCGACGTCGTAGTGCCCGACGTCGCCCCAGTTGCCGATGGTCGGGAATTGCGGGCCGAATTCGGGCGTCTGAAACTGCGTCGAGACCACCAGCAGCCGCGGGCGGATGCCGCGTTGTCTCGCCCCGGCCAGCGCGTGGTGAATCGTCGCGTTGTCGGTGGCGATGGCGGCATTGTCGGCCCGCTGATCCAGCCACGGCAGGCGGCTGCGATAACCCGTCGTCAGCCACTTGATGCCCAGCACCAGCGAGTTAAACCCGCCCGCGGCCATGTCGTCCAACAGACGATCCCACTCGTCGGTGGTGTAATGCTCCAACGACCCATGCGTCGGACACGTGTAATCCCAGAAGCCGATTTCTTTCATGCGAAACTCTCCAATAAATCGAACGCACGTTTCAGCTCATTCAGCGGCTCCGGGCCGCAGAGAAATTCCTGGCCCCAGTAGCCGGTGTAACCGATGCGCTGGGCGCACGCGACGAGGGGCTGATAATCCGGCTGGCCGTTTGGCACGATGCAGTCGCGTTTTGGCGCGTTGGCGGTGTGCAGGTGCGCGATGAGGCCGGCGTGGCGTGTCAGGTCGCCGCAGAGATCCTCGCCCATTTTGTGCATGTGATACAGATCGTACAGCACGCGGAAATGCGGCGAGTCGATTTGCGTCGCCAGGTCGAAACCGTACGCCGCGCGGTCGGCCTGGTAATCGACGTGGTCCTGGGCGCACAGCATTTCGAACAGCAGCGTCACGCCGTGAGACCCGGCGAAGTCGGACAACTCTTCCAGCGCCAGCCGACAGTTGGCGATCCCCTCGCGGTCGTCCTGCCCGTCGCGATTGCCGCTGAAGACGATGACGTTCTTGATATGTTCCGCCGCGGCCTGCGACACGGCGTCGCGAATCTGTGGCACGAGTTCGGCGTGATGTTCGCGGCGGTTGAGGCCCTTTTGCATGCCGGGCGCGGTCATGGTCACAATCTCCAGCCCGGCCGCCCTCGCCGCCGCCCACCGCGACGGATCGACCATCTCCACGCCGGAAAAACCGATCGACTTCAACCCCGCATAATACGCAGCCGCGTCCATGCCCTGCTTGAACGCACACCAGTCGGGGACGCATTGTTTGAGTGTGGACATTGGGTCTCCGTTATTTTTCGTTTGCTCAAAGGTGAAATCGTACCGCCGGTTTGAGGGAGACGTTGTAGTTAACTGGTTGACTAGTTAACTGGTGGATTCGGCAAACCAATTAACCAGTCAACCAGTTAACTAATTCACTAGTTAACAAAAACGTTTCCTTCGAACAAACGTCTCCTCGTCATTCTCACGCCACGAAACCCGCCACGTAGTCTCTCGCCTGCCGGTATTCCTCCGCGTCGCGGAGGTGTTCGAGCATGAGGGGGACGTCTCGGCCTAGTTTTTTGAGGGCCGTCGTGAAGGTTTTGTAGTCCAGCAGGCCTGTGCCTGGGATGCATTCGTCGAGATGCACCGACAGGCCGTCGCTGACTTTGATGTCCTTGGCGTGGCAACTGGCGATCCAGGGGCCGAGCCGCTCGACGCTGTCGGCGAGGAGTTTGCCGCTGTGGAGGCACTCGCGCGGCGAATAGAGCATGTTGACGGGGTCCAGATGCACACCGAAAGCGGGGCGGTCGATGGCGCGAATCAGTTCGAGGTAGCTGTCGACGCTGTCGGGGGGGCTGGTCTGCATGACTTCGAGGGTGAATTTCGTCCGCGTCGGCTTGACGTGGTCGATGATGGATCGCGCGGTGTCGACGATCATGTCGAAAACCTCGCGGGAGAAGTTGGCGCGGTCGAAGAACCAGTCGCTGTTAGGCCGTCGCGTGCCGGCGTAGTCCACGCAGCATCGCGCGCCGAGTTCGTCCGCCAGCGCCAACTGCCCGCGGACGTATTCGAGGTTTTTCGCCCGCGTGTCGTCCTCCGGGCCGATCATGTTGCACCACGCGCCCACTTCGGCGATGACGACGCCGTGTTTGGCGAACGCGTCGCGGGCTGCCCGGATGGCGGCGGAGTCGCCCGGCTTGACCGGCGGGCAATACGCCGCCCGAAATCCCCAGTCGATGTGAGATTTCGCCAACACGTCGAAGTCGCCGCTGTCACAGAACGTCGGGCCACCGAGGAGGATCATGGGTTTTTCCTTTCTATAGTTACTTTGGTTCGGAAACGTTTTCGCGACAGATCGTTTTAGGCTGTAGACTGAAGGCTGTAGGCTGTAGACGCGGGCTTATGAATCATCAGGCCTAATCTCTCATAAGCCGGCGCCTTCGGTCTTCGGTCTACGGCGCCAGCCGGCCTTGCACGTCGATGTCTTCCTCCATGGGCAGGTCGATTCGGCGGTTTTCTGCCGCGCTGAGGCAGGCGGCCATGAAGACTTCGAAGCCGCGGAAGGCCCGCTCGCCGTTGCAACTGTGGATGTTCGCGTCGTCGTCGAGCCAGTCGGCCAACTCGCGGATGTACGGCGGCTGATCGAGCGTCACGTCGAAGGAGGCTTCGTCGCGGAGGATCGCGTCGCTGCCTCGGACCTTCGCCCACAGCCCGCTGCCGGAGACCACCTGCACCGTGCCGTGCGTGCCGTAGACGCACACGCCGGCGTCGTACCAGAATTCGTTGGTCCCCGGCGGCAGCTTCGGCGCGAGCGAGCCGCACTCGATCTGTCCCGGCAGGCCGCTGGCGAATTCGTATCGTCCCAGCATGTAATCCGGCGCGGGGTGCGTCGCGTCGATCATCTGCCGGCCCTGCGCGTAACCGACCACCCATTTCACGTTTTCCTGGCCGGTGAGGAACATCGAGTAATCCATCAGGTGACTTGCGTAATGCAGCATCGGGCCTTTGGAGGTCGCGTGGACGAACTGGAGGTCGCCGATCTGCCCGTCGGCGATTAGCGCCCGCGCCCGCTGCCAGTGTCGGCCATATTTGTGCTGGTGCGACTGAATCGTCTTGACGCCCGCCTTCGTGACCGCGCGGTGGATGGCGCACGCCTCGGGCCAATTGGTGGCCATCGGCTTTTCGTACGCGATGGCCTTGACGCCGTGGCGGATGCCCAGCTCGATCATCTCCAGCCGGATCGAGGGCATGGTGATGAAGCAGAGCACGTCGGGCTTGAGTTGGGCGAGCATGGCCTCGGCGTTGTCGTAGCGGAAGTCGAGGTTGAACTGCTCGCCGACGGCGTTGAGGCGTTCCGGCACGCGGTCGCAGATGCCCACGATCTCGAAGCGGTCGGCGTTACGGAGAAACGCGTCCACATGCTGCGCCCCGCGGCTGGGGCTGCACCCGATCACACACACTCGATATCGTTTCATCGGAACTCCAGAAGTTGAGGAAAACCGGCACGGCACACGCCATGTACTGTAACGATTTACCGGCGGGAGTCCAGAGGGATGTGGTCGCGTTCCTTTACGATTCCAGCAGGGCGGCGAGGAGTTGGGCGTCGAGGGTGAATTGGGCGTCCTGTTCGGTGGCCAGGACGGTGAGGAGTTCGAGGGAGTCGGCCTCGAAGTCGGCCATCGGCGGCGCGAGCAGCAGGTCGGCCAGCGGGTCGTTGAATTCGTCCTGTACCTGCGGGGCGGGCGCGACGGCGACGGGGCCGTTGTTGTTGGGGGCCGTGACGGGCGCATTCGCCGCCGGCCAAATGACGACGGCCAGCAGCACCGCGGCGGCGGCCGCCAGGGCCGCCCATGTGCCGATGCGGACGACGCGACGGGCCGGCGAGGCCGTGTACGGACGCGGCGAGGCCTCGTACTGACGCGACGCCGCCATCTCGACGGCCACGCGCTGCCGCACGCGCGCCACGGCGGCGGCCGTGCGGGCATCGTCCACGTTCAGCCACGGCGCGATGGCCTGCTGATCCTCGGCGATCTGCTTCATCACATTGTCGTGCGGCTGGTTCATCGTTCCACCTCGCGTCGATCATCCGTGTGTACGTGACGCGGGCATCCTGCCCGCGTGTCTCGCGGGCGTCTCGCCCGCGTTCGGCTATGGAAAGCCGTGATAGTCTGCATGGCGTCAGCCGTGTGGCACGGTCAGCGAGGGCAAGATGCCCTCGTCACGTTAATCGCTCGCTCTGCCACCTCGCGTCGATCATTCCGCTCGGTCATTTTCGTTTATCGTTTTTCGTCGCCGCCTCGGGCGAGGTCAGCATCTCTCGCAGCGTCCGCAGGCCTCGATGGACCTTCGCCAAGGCCGTGCCCAGCGGACAGCCGAACAAGTCGGCGATTTCCTGGAAGCTCAACTCGGAAAAATGCCGCAATAGCACCATTTCCCGCGTCGTGTCGTCCAGCCGATCCAGGGCAGCCCAGAGCCGCCGCGACTCCTCCGCCGCCAGCGCCGGCGCGTCGACGGCCTCCGTGGCGGCGGGCAATTCGTCCTCGATCGACGACTCGCCGTCGCTGCTGTGCATCGCCACAACCACCGACCGCACCTGCCGCCGGCGAATGTTGTCGCGAATCAGGTTCGACGCGATCCGAAACAGCCACGGCTCGAACCGCCCGCGGTCGTCGTACGACTGGATCGTCTTGACCAGCCGAACCATCAGCTCGCCCAGCAAATCCTCGGCCTCGTGATGGTTGCCCGTTGCGCGAACGAAGAACCCGTACAGCCGCGGGCCGAACGCCGACACGATCTGCTCAAAACCATCGGCCCGCCCCGCACGGGCCTGGGCAATCATCTGCCGAATCTCATCCGACATTCCATTAGTGTAACGCGGCAGGGGCGGGAGGATTGCAGAAAAATTACGACGCCAGCAACCCTCGCGTGAGGGTGGCCAGTTCGGTCATCGAATGGCCGATGTGGATGTTGCGGTGGCGGAGGTTTTTCAGCGTGCCCAGTTCGCGGCCTCCGATGATCATGGGGATGTTCGATTCCTCCAGTTCGGCCGCCAGGGCGGGCAGTTCGTGCTCCAGGCCGTGGCAGGAGTCGGGGCAGGAGAAGGAATACCACACCAGCCTCGGACGGTTGGCTTTGACGGCCTCGCGCATGGCGGAGACGGGCGTGTCGGGCCCGAGGTTGATGTCCCGCATGCCGACTTCGCGCAGCACGGTGGAGGCCATCAGCGGGGCCAGGACGTAGGAATCCGCCGGGGCGGCCCCGCCCAGCGCCAACGGCGTGCCATGCTGCGGGATTTCGAGAATGGACCGCAGCCGGATGATCGCCTGCATGCAGATGTCCGTGGCGCGGTGCTCGATCATGATGCCGTCGCTGCGGAACCGCCACAACTCGCCAAGCCGGGCCATGCACCGCCGGACGGGGTTGTCGAAAATCCACGCCAGAGGCCGCCCGGCCAGGAAAGGCCCGTGAATCATGGCGTAGGCGGTGGCGGCATCGCCGGTTTCCAGGGCGTGATAGAGGCGTTCTTCGAGCTGCATTTCGTCCAGCAGGTCGGGGCGGAGCATTTCGGTTTCGGAAAAACCCAGCATGCCCGCGTTGAGGACGGGCACGCGGTTTTCGCGGACGTAGTTCACCGCGTCGGCCAATGCGACGCGCCGATGCCCGCCGGCGGTCCGGCTGGCGGGAACAAGCCCCTGGTCGATCCATCGCTTTACGGACGACTCGCTTACGCCCAGAATCATGCCCAGCTCGCGGCTGGTCAGGAACGCTTTATTCATTCCCTCTCGCCTCCTTTTGCCATCAACTCCAAGCCTCCATGGATTGAACGGGTGGGCAAATATTGCGAACGTATGCACTTTTACCACGGCAATTTCGGTTTGTCACCCAACAAACAGGCCTATCCGGGAATAACCCTATCCGGCGAGACAGGGATGAATTCGACGCCTGAGTGAACAGGTACCGTTTGTTCGAGAGAACATGTTCGTTGACTCGTTAATTCGTTGACTCGTTAATTCGTTAATTCGTTGATTGGCGGCGTTTCCCGAGTCAACGAATCAACGAGTTAACGAACATGTTCTCTCGAACAAACGGTATGCTTTCGCCGTGTTGAATCCCACGAACGCGATAGCCCTCACGCCTGGAAGGACAAGGGTTTCCCGTGACTGCCCGCCATGATATGATGCTCCGCGCGGCCATGGCTGCGGCGTATCCGATTCTTTACTGTACGAGGTTGGCAATGTACGCACATACACGATGGGTGGCGGTGTTGTTATTGGCGGCGGTGGTGGTGACGGTGGGGTTGGGTGTGCGGGCGGCGGAGGATTTTTCGCTGTTGCCCGCCACGCCGGACGTAAAGCCTCAGCCCGCCAGGGCGGCCGCGACGGCGGATAATCTCGATCTCAAGGCGTCGGGCATCTATCGCGGCGACGCGTTCCAGGCCGTCACGGACACCGATCTCCGCGGGTTGCTGGGGCTGCCTGGCGTGAGGCCTCTCGACTGGCGGCTGAACGAGGAACTTCGCCAGGTCAAGGAGACGCCCACCGCGTTCGTGGTCGCGTTTCGCTCGCCGGTGGGCGTTGGCGCGATTCAATTTGCCGGCACGCCCACTGTCGTGAAACTTCTCAAGGACGGCGCGTCGCCCGATCCCGCCAAGGCCGACGCGTGGCAGGCCCTCGAGATCGACAAGCGGCAGAGCGGCGCGTTCACGGTGGCCCTGCCGGCGGGCACGACCACCGGCGCGGTGATGTTCCTGGACGAATCCGGCAGCGACCACGCGAGGCTGGGGCTGGCGAAAATTTTCGCCCAGAGGCTTCACAATGTCACGCCCGACGCGTTGGCCTACGCCGAGAGCGAGTACGTCGCGTACAGTCCGTTCGGCCCGCCGTTCACGCATCGCGCCGCCATCGTCACCAGCGGCGACTGGGGACATTGGCAAAACACCGGCCTCGACCCCAGAGGCCGAATGCCGCGAGCGCCCGTCTCGGACATCAATCCCAGTTGGTTCATGCTCACGTGGAAACAGCCGCAAATCATCAGCAGTTTCTGGCTGGGCGATAACTTCGAGCAACTCACCGTGCAGTATTACAGCGGCCCGGAGAGCATCAATCCGCGCGCGGGCACGGACCGCGAGTGGCGGCTGATCCGCCAGGAGATCACGCCCGCGGCGGGCGGGCATTTCGTCACGCTCGCCCAGCCGATCACGACGCGCGGGCTTCGTATCAACATCCTCAAAACCAGCCACGGCCCAATCGCCCGACTGAACGGGGCGCATGTGTTCGTCGACCTCGGCAAGGACCCCACGCCGCCGGCCGCCGCTGCCGCGTCCGCCAACGAGCCGCCGCCCGTCCGCGCGGCATACGCGTATGACTTCGACGGCACGGTGACGGCCGTCATCAACGACGCCCAAGGCCGACGCGTTCGAAACCTCTTCGCCCGCGAAGCCCTGACGGCAGGCCCACACGAGTTGGCCTGGGACCTCAAGGACGAAGCCGGCAACACCGTCCCGCTGGGCACGTACGAATGGAAAACCCTCGCGGGCCCCGTGCTGGGGCTGCGGTACGAGATGACCGTGTACCCCAACGTGTCGGAAAACTCGCCCGACAATCCGCCGTGGCACACGTCGATGAGCGGGCCCGGAGGCTGGCTGGCGGACCACTCGCCCAACCGCTCCGGCGCCGCCAGCGGCGACTTCGTCTTCTTCGGAGCGCCCGTCGCCGAGAGCGGCGTCTCCATGGCCGTGTGCGACCTGACCGGCAAAAAACTCTGGGCCGTCCCCTCCTTCGCGGGATTCACCGGCGCCTATGTGCTCGCGGCCGACAGCAAAACCGTCTTCGTCCTGGCGGACGCCGAAAACGTGGCCGAACAATATCGCATCGACGCCACCAGCGAACTGCTCTGGGCCGTCGACATCGCCAGCCGGGAGGTCCGCGACCTGGCGAGGCTCGAACCGTCCAACACGCGCAAGCGCGGCGCGACGGGCATGGCCGCGGCGGACAACAAGCTGTTCATCGCCGTCGGCGCCGAGGACGACTGGCTGGCCACCAGCGCCTCGCCCAGCGACGTGGACATCGAAAAATGTTTCCCGCGCTACGCCGCCCAGCGCAAGCCGCGCTACCCCATGGAAATCGTGCCCAACCCGCGGAACGACTTCATGCGGCTGTTCCGGTTGACCGACAAACCGCCCGGCGCCGAGGGGCTGTCGATCCTCGAAACCACGCCCGGTAAATCGGGGAGACGGCACCTGATGTTGGCCTTCGACAAGCCCGTGCCCATCGGCAGCGTGATTCTGCCCGTGGCCATGGATCCCGGCGTCAAGGTCACGCTCAGCGTGCCCAAGGCCGACGCGCCGTATCCGCCCAATCCCGGCGACTCCAGGCTGTGGGTGCCGTTCGAGGTCCAGCCCGAAAAGCCGTGGGACGTGGCCGTCGCGCCGAAGGACTGCGTCGCCCGCGCGTTGCGCGTGACGTTCACCCGAGGCGACGACGATCTGTTCACCGATTCGGAGGAATCCGCCGCCGACGAATACAGCACGGATTTCAGCGGCAGCAGCGAGGACGGGCTGGAGTTCACCACCGACAAGCCGTCCGTCGATCTGGCGGGCGACATCTGGGCGGGCAAACTCGAAGGGTTGAAGATCGTCGGCAGGCGGTTCGAGAACGTCGCCCGCTCGGCAAAAATCACGGTGAATTCCGGCCAAATCGGCCCCGACGGCGTGTGGGACGCCCAGCGCACCAACCCCGTCACCCGCCGCGATCCGGGCATCTATTGCATGACGTGGGACCAGCCGCAGACACTCCGCGGCCTGGCGATCAAGGAACTCGACGGCCTGCGCGCCGAGATCGACGTTTTCACCGGCGAAGGCGACCCCGACCTCGCCGCTGACAACGGCTGGCAGCACGTCCGCTCCTACACGCAGCCGCTGCGAAGCTTGTACATGGGCCGGGCCAATCCGAACGCGCGCTACGTCGACGGGTACGTCGATTTCGGCGCGGAGATCGCGACCCGCGCGGTGCGGATTCGCGTGGTCGCGCCGATTCTGAATCTCGACGGCGAGGCCGCCCTTCGTTGGGACATCGAACGCGGCAAGGTCGATCCGACGCGCTGCCGCCTCTTCGGCGTGGCCGCGATGAAGTATCTCGGCGGCGAGGCGTCCGCGGCCGCCGACCCGCTGACGTACCACCGCATCGAAATGATCGACGGCGAAAGCGGCAAGGTCGAAAAAGAATTTCCGCTCCATCAGCCGGGGCCCATCGCGATCAAAGGCGGCGAACTTTTCGTCACCAGCGGCCGCGATCTTGTGAAAATCAACCCCGCCGACGGCGCGGTCACGACGCTCGTCGCGGGCGACCTCGTCAAGCCGCAGGCGATGGCCATCGACAAGGCCGGGCTGGTCTACGTCTACGACGTCGCGCTCGACCGCCGAAACATCCGCGTGTACGACGTCGCCAAAAAGCAAATGGTCCGCACCATTGGCACGCCGGGCGGATACGTCGCCGGCGCGTGGGACCCCACGCGGCTGCACGATATCTCCGCCCTGGTGATCGACGCCAAAGACCAGCTCTGGGCGGTCGATCAGACGTACTTCCCCAAGCGCGTCAGCCTGTGGACGACCGACGGCCAGTGGCAAAAAGATTTCCTGGGCAACACCTGCTACGGCGGCGCGGGCATCCTCGACCGCCACGACAAGAGCCGCCTCTACTACGGCCCGCTGGAATTCGCCATCGACTGGAAGACCGGCCGTTCCACGCTGAAAAATTTCACCTGGATGGGCCCAACCCCCGCCGGCGACGTGCCGGTCGAAGTCAACGGGCGACGCTACATGACCACCCGCTGGGAAGGCGGCCGGGCGTGGCAGGGCGTGGGTATCGTCTACCTCCACGAGAAAGACCAACTCAAGCTCGCCGCCGCCGTCGGACGCGCCGAGTCCTTCGCGCCGCTGGCCGACCCGGATTTACAGGGCGAACTCATGCCCAAGCTCGCCGGCAAAACGATGGCCGACGTCAACGTCATCTGGTCCGACCTCAACGGCGACGGCCTCGTGCAGGCCGACGAAGTGACCTTCATCCCTCGTCAGCCCAACGACCGCGAAATCGGCGTGACCGGCTTCAACAACGACCTCGGCGTCCAGCAGGGCGTCATCCGCTACAGCGTCACGAAATTCCTTCCCTCCGGCGTGCCCGTCTACGAGGCGAAAACCTTCCCCGACATCCAAGGCCTGACGCTCTACCGCATGGACGACGGCAATTTCCACACGCTCGGCAGCAAGTCCGTCGAAGCCCTCATGACGCCCGAAGGCCAAACCCTCTGGACCTATCCCGCCGAAGGTTGGACCACGCACGGCT
Organism: Phycisphaerae bacterium; assembly: GCA_009783465.1. Taxonomy (GTDB): domain Bacteria; phylum Planctomycetota; class Phycisphaerae; order SM23-33; family SM23-33; genus WRDM01. Next base: position 31,752 of record WRDM01000021.1, read on the forward strand.
ATGCCGAGGCGGGGCCGTACTCGCCGGGGCAGATCGTCGCGCAGTTTTTCATGGCCGGTCACGACAAGGCCCACGCGGGCGACCTGGGCGAGTTTTTCGTCATCAACACCAACATGGGCAGTTGGAATCTCTGGACCGCCGACGGCATGCTCGCGAGTTGGATCTTCAACGATCAGCGAAATCCGGGCCTGCGAAACTGGAACATGCCCGAGCACGATCGCGGCATGAAGATGGATGACGTCACGATCGGGCAGGAGCATTTCAACGCGTATTTCTGCCGCACGGCTGACAACCGCTACTACGCGGTGGCGGGGCACAACCACGTGAGTGTCGTGGAAGTGTTGGGCATGGACAAATTCAAGCGGCTTGCGGGCACGATCGAGGTTACGCCCGAAGCGGTGAATAAAACGGCCGCGTGGGAGGCGTCGCGGCAGAAGGAGCAGTTGTACGACCGCACGCCGGTGATCGAGTGTTTCAAGGTTCGGCAGGCGCCTCGGCTGGACGGCGACGGATCGGACTTCGTTTCGCCGGCGGTGGAGTTCGGGGCGCGGCGCGACGGGCAGTTGTCGCGTGGCGCGTCGGTCCGCATCGCGTGGGACGACACGAATCTGTACCTGTACTTCCAGGTGGCCGGCCTGGGGCCGATGCGGAATTCCGGAGAGCAGATGGATCGGCTCTTCAAGACCGGGGCGGCCGTCGATCTGCACATCGGCGTCGACGCGGCCGCCGACCCCGCCCGCGCGACGCCCGTCGCGGGTGACAAACGACTGCTCATGACCTTCCTCAACAACGGGAGAAAACCGGTGGCCGTATTGTACGACGCCGTCGTGCCCGGCACGCCCGCCGACGCGGCGTGGAAGGCCGTCAGCCCCATCAGCAGCGTCTCCTTCGACCGTGTGCGTGTGCTCGAGACCGCCAAACTCGTCCTCCGCGACGGCGGCGACCGCTACACCGTCGGCGCGAGCATCCCGCTGAGCGAACTGGGCCTCAAGCCGGCCGAGAACATGCGTCTCAAACTCGACTGGGGCGCGATCCTCACCGACTCCAACGGTAACAGCGTGATGCGGCGGTCGTACTGGGCCAACCAGGCGACGTCGATCATCGCCGACGTGCCCAGCGAAGCCCGCCTCCACCCCGATCTGTGGGGCTGGGCGCTCTTCCACGAATCCGCCCGTCGCGACGCCGCCACCATGAGCGACATGATCGGCGACGACGGAAAACTCAACGCCCCCGGCGCCGTCGACGACCCGCTGCTGAAGGACTTTCGCGACGAGTTGCGGGAAAAATAGGCGTTGGGATTCGCGGTGTGTGGGTGAATGGGAGACGTGGGTTCGAGGGAAACAGAGCCACCAGCCACCAGCCACTAGCCACCAGGGCTTGCGAGACGCGGCGGTGAAATCAAGCCTCGCTGTGGCGAGAGAAGTCCCGGTGCTTCGCGGACACGAAGAGCAAGGCGGATAATTTGCTTTTTGAGTCAGCGAAGCATCGAGACCTCTCTCTCGGACAAACGGAACGTTTTTACATTTGCGCACCGAAAACCCTGGTGGCTTGTGGCTGGTGGCTAGTGGCTCTGATTCCCTCGTCTTCGCGGTCTGTTTTCACCGTCGAGCACACGAAACCCGCGTTTGCGATTGCTTTTTCCATGCCATGTGCATAAACAAGGGCTTATGAGAATGAATGCGATGAATGTGCGGCAGGCGGCGGTGGACAGTATCATCAACTACAGGCCGGCCGGCGGAAAAGTGAATTACGTGACCAAGCCGTTCTGCGACGTGTACGGCGAGCACGTCTTCAGCGAGCGTGTGCAGCGCGAGCGGCTGCCCGCGCCCATTTTCGACGCCCTGCAAAAGACCATCAAGGCCGGCGAGGAACTCGACTCCGCTATCGCCGATGCCGTCGCGGTGGCGATGAAAGACTGGGCCATCGAACACGGCGCGACGCACTTTTGTCACTGGTTCCTGCCCATGACAGGCCTGACGGCGGAGAAGCACGACAGCTTCATCACACCCACGCCCGACGGCTGCGCGCTGGCGGAATTCAGCGGGAAAAACCTCGTCCGCGGCGAGGGCGACGCCTCCAGCCTGCCCTCGGGCGGACTCCGCGCCACCTTCGAAGCCCGCGGCTACACCGCCTGGGATCCGTCGAGTCCGGCCTTCATTCTCGACAATCCCAACGGCGCGACGCTCGTCATTCCGACCATGTTCATCAGTTGGACCGGCGACGCGCTCGACAAAAAAACGCCCCTGCTCCGCTCGATGGAGGCCCTCAACAAGCAGGCCCTTCGCGTGCTGAGGCTCTTCGGCAACACCACCGCCAAACGCGTGCTCACCACGCTGGGCGCGGAGCAGGAATACTTCCTCATCGACAAACACTTTTTCTTCGCCCGCCCGGACCTGCTCACCTGTGGCCGCACGCTGCTGGGCGCGCGGCCGCCGAAGGGGCAGGAGTTGGGCGACCAGTATTTCGGCGCGATCCCCGAGCGGGTGCTGGCGTTCATGGCCGAGATGGAATATGAATTGATGCGGTTGGGCGTGCCCGTGAAAACCCGCCACAACGAGGCCGCGCCGGGACAGTACGAAATCGCGCCGCTGTTCGAAACCGCCAACCTCGCCACCGACCACCAGATGGTCGTGATGGAGGCGCTCAAGCGCGTGGCCGACCACTACGGCATGACCTGCCTGCTGCACGAAAAACCGTTCGCGGGCGTCAACGGATCGGGCAAGCACAATAACTGGTCGATGATGACCGACGAGGGCGAGAATCTGCTCAACCCCGGCGACACGCCCCACGCCAACGCGCAGTTCCTGACGTTCTGCGCCGCCGTCTGCCGGGCCGTGTTTATCTATGCGGGCCTGCTGCGGCTCTCCGTCGCGTCGGCCAGCAACGACCATCGCCTCGGCGCCGCCGAGGCCCCGCCGGCCGTCATCAGCGTCTTCCTCGGCGAGCAGCTCCACGACGTCATGATGCAACTGGAGACCGGCTCGGCCAAGCGTTCCAAAAAACGCAGCGACATCCAGGTGGGCATCAACTTCCTGCCGAAACTTCCCCGCGACGCCGGCGACCGCAACCGCACCAGCCCGTTCGCCTTCACCGGAAACAAATTCGAATTCCGCGCCGTCGGGTCCAATCAGTCCGTCGCCGAGCCGACGACCGTCCTCAACACCATCGTGGCCGAGAGCCTGGATTTCGTCGCCGGCGAGTTGGAGAAGGCCCTGGGCGCCGGCAAGGAGTTCAACCAGGCCTTGCAGACGCTGCTGGCGAAAATGGTGCACGAATTCAAGCCTATCCTGTTCGAGGGCGACAACTACTGTCAGGAGTGGCATGCCGAGGCCGCCCGCCGAGGCCTGCCCAACTACCGCAACAGCGTCGACGCGTTCGACCTGATGACGACGCCCCAGAGCGTCAGTCTGTTCACGAAATATCATGTCTACTCCGAGCGGGAACTGCACAGCCGCCAGGAGATCATGCTCAACAAATACATCCAGGACGTGAACATCGAGGCCCAGACGCAGGCCCTGATGGCCCGGACGATGCTGCTGCCGGCGGTGTTGCGGTTCCAGTCGGAGGTGGCCGGGGCGATCCTGAGTGCCAAGGCCGCCGCGGGTATCGAGGACGCCGAACAGGCCTCGCTGTTGAAGGAGTTGGTCGCCGCCGCCGCCGCCCTGCGGGCCGCCACGCGGGCGCTCGACCACGCCGTCGCCAGCCAGCCCAACGACAAGGCGGAATACAAAACGTCGGAAAACGGCAACGCCGAACACCGCCGCGCCACCGCCCACGCACGCTACATGCGCGACACCATCCTGCCCGCCATGACCGACGTGCGAACGGCGGCCGACAAACTGGAAACCCTCGTCGACGACGCCCACTGGCCACTGCCAACCTACCGCGAAATGTGGTTCATGCGGTAGGCCATGCAACGTGACGCGGGCGTCTGGCCCGCGTGGCGGCGAACGATGTGGCGAGTTGGCTTGCCGTTTTGCGCCGCAGGATATTGAAGACAACAACATGGGCCTTTCCGCGCGAGGTCGGGGAGGTTGACCGGTGTGTCCTCAACGTGGAAGTCTGGAGAGCGGAAAATTCTGCGACAGTACCGCGGTCGTGGCGGTACCGTCGCGATGGCGATGGTGCTACGCTCCATGGGAGGTACGACATTGGATAGTCACTCACAACAATATTCATCGAATAGCCCATCGAAAAACTATTCACTACAAATCCGCCTGGGCCGGACGTTGGCGTGGGTGTTCGCCGCGCCGGTGTTGGCGGGGTTGGGCGGCGGCGCGGTGACGTGGTGGCAGGCAGGCGCCGACGGGGTGTGGGCGCAGGCGGCGGCGTTTGCGGTGGCGGCGGGGTTGGCGATGACGAGTGTTTTCGGATTGCGATGGCTGGCCGGGCGGGCGGCGAGGAAGCCGGGGACGAACGTAGCCTTTGTCGTCGCACAGGCGTTCATGTATGGCGGCATGGCGCGGATCATGTTTCTCGTGCTCATCGGCCTGGCGGTCTGGTACGCGGCGAGTCTGGCGACGACGCCGTTCTTTATCTGGCTGGCGACATTCGGATTTCTCACGCTGATCGGCGAAAGCATCGCCTTGACACGGTGGATGAAATCGAGTACAAAACCGGGCGATCAGCGACAGGCGACAAGCGACAAGCGACGAGAGTAGGGAAACCTTGGCTTTCAAAGCGGTCGTGTTGTATGAAAACGAGGAATACGCCAGGCGTTGCCTTCTCTTGTCGCTTGTCACGGGTCGCTTGTTGCTGCTGTATTTATTGAACGTTTTTGTTGAGTGTTGCGGTGTCATCGGACGGTTACAATCTGATCGATCACATAACGGATCACCCCTGGGCGGGCTGCCAGTGGGTCGATGCGTTGTCGCTGCCGGCGCCGTTTAACACCATTACGTGGATGTCCAGCGGCATCGCGTCGATGATCCTGGTGGCCGGGCTGCTGATGCTGGTGCTGCCCCGCCTGGCTCGCCGTAAAGGCGACGTGCCCACCGGCGGCAAGAACGTCCTCGAAATCCTCGTGGTGTTCATCCGCGATATGGTCGCCAGGCCCGCCCTGAAGGACAAGGCCGACCACTTCCTGCCCTTCCTCCTGACGCAGTTCGTGTTCTTCCTGGGCATGAACCTGCTGGGCATGATTCCGCTGATGGCGGTCACCAGCGCGGTGGGCTACAACAACAATCTGTATCCGGTCGGGTTCACCGCCACGAGCATTCTCACCGTCACGGGCGCGCAGGCGGCGTTGGTGCTGGTGATTATTGTCGTGTACAGTCTGTCCGCTCAGGCGAAGAATTATCGAGCCCATCATGGCGGCGGAGCGGTGGCGGCGTGGCTGCTCAGCCCGATCCTGTTCATCAAGAGCCTCGTGCCGACAATGCCAGGCCTGGTGGGCGTGCTGCTTTGGCCGATGCTGATGGTGATCGAGGTGATGAGCCTGATCTCGAAGTGCTTTGCGCTGATGATTCGTATTTTCGCGAACATGCTGGCCGGGCACAGCCTGCTGGCGGCGTTCATGATGTTCATCATGGCCGCGGGGCTTGGATGGGAGACGCTGTTGCGGTCGCTGGCGATTGACGCCTTGAGCATCACCGCCAGCGTGGCGTTCAGCCTGCTGGAACTGATGGTGGCAACGCTTCAGGCGTACATCTTCACGTTCCTGACGGCAATTTTCATCGGGCTGTATACGGAGCCGAGCCACTAACGGCAGCCAGTAGCCATCAGCCAGTAGCCAATAGGTACGAGGCACGGCGGTGGCGAAGGCAGAAGAGACAAAGGCGACGAGTTGGTCTGAATAGGCCGCATGTGGCGTAAATGACGAAAACGCCGGTGGTGATTTGTCATGCCGGCAGTGTAGTTTTGTCTGTGACTGGTTTTGCCGTACCTGATGGCTACTGGCTATTGGCTACTGGCTTTTTCGGATAGAAAGCAGATACGCAAAAAACGGGCGTTGCCCGGAATGCCATGGAGAAAGCGATGAAGACGTTTGTGTGGATGATGATCGTTGGCGTGGTGATGATGTCGATGGCCGCTCCGGTGGTGGCGCAGAATACGATGACTGCCGCGGAGTTGGCCCAGGCCGAGACGATGGCTCGGGCGCCGGGCGTCGGCTGGGCGATGCTGGGCGGCGGCATCGGCGCGGGGCTGGCGGCGATTGGCGCCGGGCTTGGCGTGGGCCGTATCGGCGGCTCGATGGTCGAGGGCATCGCCCGTCAGCCCGAAGCCAGCGGCTCGATGTTCGCCCCGATGATCATCACGGCGGCCATGGTCGAAGGCGTGGCCATGTTCGCGATCGTCGTCTGCCTGTTGCTGGCGATTAAATAGGGCCGAGGCTAGGTACCCCCGGCGTGGCGCGTCGGTGAATAGTCGCGGCTTGTCCGAGGGAAGCATAGTAAGTTAACAGGTTGACTAGTTAACCTGTTAACCTGTTAACTAAAACGTTCCCGCGAACAGGCGATGTGACTTTACCGACGAGCCTCGCAGCGCAGCGTGTACGTGTGGAGTAGCAACGATGATTCCGAAACAATACATTGCGGTGCTGGCCTTGCTGCTGGCGTTCGCCTTGCCGGCGGCCGCTGGCGGCGGCGGTGGCGGCGATGGCCTGTACATTGGCGACATCGGACAGGCGATTGCCTCGCTGATCATTTTCGGCCTGCTGCTGCTGGTGCTCGGCAAGTGGGCGTGGAAGCCGATCATCGCCCAACTCCAGCGCCGCGAACAGCGAATCGCCGAAACGATCAAGAACGCCGAGGATCGGCAAGCCCAGGCCGACGCGCTGCTGGAAGAGTACCGCCAGAAACTCGCCGCCGCCGACGCGGAGGTCGCCGACGTGCTGGCCTCGGCCCGCAAGGACGCCGCCGCCGCCCGCGAGCAGATCCTCCAGGCCGCCCGTGCCGAGGCCGGGCGAATCGCCGAACAGTCCACCACGGAAATCGAACAGGCCAAGAGTGTCGCCATCCGCGACCTCTACGAACAGGCCGCCGTGCTGGCCACCGATGTCGCCGGAAAAATCATCCGCAAACAGCTTAAGCCCGACGACCAGAAACAAATGCTCCAGGACGCGCTGGCGGAGATCAAACAGAGAGCTGGGAAGTAGTCACAAGCCACTAGCCACAAGGTAAGGAACACCGACGGTGAAGGCGAGGCGGCGATGGCGAAGCGGAAAATGAATGGACTCGGATTTTGATGCGTGCGGCGCGACTAACGAAGAACGCAGGTGACGATTTGTCACACCGGCAGTGTGATCTCGTTGGTGACAGACGAGCTATACCTGGTGGCTTGTGGCTAGTGGCTTGTGGCTTCGTTCCCACGAGGCCGTCGTTTGTCTACGATTGATTATGAACATGGACATCAACGCCCGACATGAAACCGTCCTCGATCCGACCGTGCTGCGGTTGGGGGATTTGTATGCGCAGGCGTTGCTGGAGAGCTTGCCCGCCGCCCAGGCCGACGCGGTGGCGGATGAACTGGACGCGCTCGAAGGCGCGATGGACACGGTGCCTGGGGCGCGCGACCTGCTGCTGGGCTTCCTGGGTCGTAGCGAGGACCGCACGCGTCGGCTGGAGCGGGTATTCGCCGGCCGAGTGAGCGAGCGCGTCGAGGCGTTGCTTGGCGTGCTGGAGCGTCACGGTCGTCTGACGGTGCTGCCGGCGGTGATTCGGAGTTTCCGCCGCCGGCTGAACGACAAAATGGGCCGTGTCGCGATGACGCTGACGACGGCGGTGCCTCTGGACGCCGCCGAATTGGCCGAGATCCGCGCGAGTCTGGCCGCCAGCCTGGGCGTCGAGCCGATGCTCCAGACCCGCGTGGACGAAACCCTCATCGGCGGCGCGGTCCTCCGTGTCGGCGACCAGGTGTTCGATTCGAGCGTGAAAAATCAGTTGGAGCAACTGCGGAAGAATATCGCGAGGAAAAGCCAGTAGCCAATAGCCAGCAGCCAATAGGTAAGGTACGGTGTCGGCGAAGGCGGATAAAGTTTGCTCGGATACGATGAATTGTTCACTGGGTGCGTTTGGTGTGGTTGTGTGTTTACGGCGTGAATACCGAAAACGCCGGCGGTGATTTGTCACACCGGCAGTGTGACGTAATAGGTGACAAGCTTGCCCATACCTGATGGCTACTGGCTATTGGCTACTGGCTTCTGAAGGATATGACGATGAGATTCAAAGCCGACGAAATCGTGAGTGTGATTCGCGAGGAGATCGCGACCTATCGCCAGGCGACGGATGTTGCCCAGGTCGGGCGCGTGCTGGAGCTGGGCGACGGGATCGCGCAGGTGTTCGGCCTGTCGAACGCGATGGCGGGCGAGATGCTCCAGTTCGCCAGCGGCGCGATGGGACAGGTGTTCAACCTGGAAGAAAACTCCATCGGCGCGGTCGTGTACGGCGGGTGGCAGCACATTAAGGAAGGCGAAACCGTCCGCGCGACGGGCAAGCTGCTCCAGGTGCCCGTCGGCGACGCGATGCTGGGCCGCGTGATCGACCCGCTGGGCAATCCTCTCGACGGTCAGGGCCCCATCAACGCCTCGGCAACCAGGCCGGTGGAACTGATCGCGCCCGGCATCGCCGCCCGCCAGCCCGTCGACGAGCCGCTCTCGACGGGCGTCAAGGCGGTCGACTCCATGACGCCCATAGGCCGCGGGCAGCGCGAACTCATCATCGGCGACCGCAAAACCGGCAAGACAGCCATCGCGATCGACACGATCATCAACCAGCGCGACACGGGCGTGATCTGCATCTATGTCGCGGTGGGACAGAAAGAATCCACCGTCGCCGGCGTCGTCGAAACGCTCCGCGAACACGGCGCGATGAAGCACACCATCGTCGTGTCCGCCTCCAGCTCTGACCCCGCCTCGCTCCAGTACATCGCTCCCTACGCCGGCTGCACGATGGCCGAGCACTTCATGTACACGCAGGGCAAGCCCACGCTGGTGGTCTACGACGATCTTTCCAAGCAGGCCGCCGCGTACCGGCAGATCTCCCTGCTGCTCCGCCGACCGCCAGGCCGCGAGGCGTACCCCGGCGACGTGTTCTACCTCCACAGCCGCCTGCTGGAACGCGCGGTAAAGATGGCCGACGAATTCGTGATCGCCCCCGCCAGCACGCCCGATTCCGCCGCCAACGTCACGGGCGTCGACGGCAAAGTCTACTCAGGCCCGCTCGGCAAACACGAAGCCGCCGAAGCCCTCAAGGCCAATCCCAAGGCCTCCACGCTGAAACTCCACCGCCTGCCGACCTCCGGCGGGTCGATGACGGCCCTGCCCATCTGCGAAACGCAGGAAGGCGAAGTGTCGTCCTATATCCCGACGAACCTGATCTCCATCACCGACGGCCAGATTTACCTCGAACCGAGCCTCTTCTTCGCGGGCGTCCGACCGGCCATCAACGCGGGCATCTCCGTCAGCCGCGTGGGATACAAAGCCGCCTTCCCCGCCATGCGAGACGTCGCCAAGAGCCTCCGCCTCGACCTGGCCAGCTATCGCGAACTGGAAAGCTTCGCCCAACTGGGCATGGAACTCGACCCGGCCAGCCAGCGGCAATTGGACCGAGGCGCCCGCATGATCCGCCTGCTCACGCAGCCGCAATACAACCCCATGAGCGTGGCGCAGCAGGTGATCTCGATCTTCGCCGGCACACGCGGCTTCGTGGACGACCTGGCCGTGGACGAAGTCGGCGAGTTCGAGCAAGGCCTGCTCGACCACGCCGCGAAAGACCACAAGGATTTCTACGAGCCGTTCGCCAAAGAACTCAAACTGACGCCCGAACGCACGAAAACGTTAGCGAAAATCATTGAGGACTATAAAACGGTTTTCAAAAAGCAGCGTCGGAAATAGCCACAAGCCACTAGCCACTAGCCACCAGGTAAGGAGCGGCGACGGCGAAGGTGAAGGCAGAAGAATTCATGTGGATTTGCTGTTTGTGGCGTAAATGACGAAAACGCCAGTGACGATTTGTCACACCGACAGTGTGGTTTGTATATGACAATTTTCGCCATACCTGGTGGCTAGTGGCTTGTGGCTAGTGGCTGGGAAGACGGCGGACGCACGACAGTAAGAGAGTAACGATCCGTACGAGAGTGCCATGGCAAAAGCCCGAGCCATTTTGAAGCGAGTCAAAGCGGTCAAGTCGATCCGCACCGTCACCAAGACGATGGAGATGGTCGCGACGGCCCGCTATCGCAAGAACCATCAGCTCGTGACGGCGATTAAACCGTACGTGGACCGGCTGGCCGGGACGGTGAGGCACCTCGTCGCGCGCGGGTCGCTGGCCGAGGCGGAGCATCCGCTGCTGCGGGCCGAGTCGTCCGCCAAGCGACAGGTGCTGCTGGTGATTACATCCAATCGAGGCCTGGCGGGTTCGTACAACAGCGGCGTGCTTCGGATGGCCACGCAGCGGCATCGCCAACTGACGAGCGAGGGCTACGAGGTCCCGCTGCACGTGGTGGGCAAGCGAGGCATCCAGTTCATGCGGTTCCGCCGCCACGCGCTGGAGAACTCCTACACGCAATTCGACAACGTGCCCGCGTACGAGCTGGTTCGCGAGATCGCCGACGATTTCATCGAGCGGTTCACCGCGGGCGAGATCAGCGGCGTCGAGGTGGCGTACACGCAATTCGTGTCGACGGGCAAGCAGATTCCCGTGATCGCGCCGGTGCTGCCGCTGTCGGACATCAATGCCTCGCCCGGAGCGGCCGTCCCCGCCGAAGCGGGCCATCAGCCCTCCTACGAATTGATTCCCTCGGCGAAGGAACTCTTCGAACGGCTGCTGCCGCTGACGGTCCGCATGAAAATTTTCCAGTGTTTCCTCGACGCCGCCGTGTCCGAACAGATGATGCGCATCACGGCGATGCGGTCGGCCACCGACTCCGCCGACGAAATGATCCACGACCTGACGGTACAATACAACCGCAGCCGTCAGGCGCAGATCACGACGGAGCTGGCCGAAATCATGGGCGGGTCGGCGGGGTTGGGAACGTAAAAGAAGACTGTTAGACTGTTAGGCTATTAGACTGTTAGGCGCAGGCTCATGATAGATTAGGCCTAATGATACATAAGCCTCTCCCTAACAGTCTAACAGTCTAACAGTCTAGAAAAACGGTCTGCTGTTTTTAAGTAATGAAGTTGGTGAACATATGGCATCGACAGGCAAAATAACGCAGGTGATTGGCTCGACGTTTGACGCGGAGTTTCCCGAGGACAATCTGCCCGCCGTGTACAACGCGTTGCGGGTGGAGTACGAGGGTGCCGCCGGCAAGGTGAAACTGACCGGCGAGGTGCAACAGTACCTCGGCGGCGGGCGCGTGCGATGCGTCGCGTTGGGTACGACCGACGGGCTGAGTCGCGGCATGGCCGTGCTCGACACGGGGCACCCCGTGCAGATGCCCGTTGGCGAGGACGTGCTCGGCCGCGTGTTCAACGTGCTGGGCGAACCCATCGACGGCCGTGGGCCAGTCAAGGCGACGGAGTATCGCGACATCCATCAGCCGCCGCCGCCGTTCGAAAGTCTCACGCCCAAAAGCGAACTCTTCGAGACGGGCATCAAGGTCATCGACCTGCTCGCGCCGTTCGTTCGCGGCGGCAAGACAGGCCTCTTCGGCGGCGCGGGGCTGGGCAAAACCGTCGTCATCCAGGAACTCATCGCCCGTGTGGCCAGCAAGCACGGCGGGTATTCCGTCTTCGCCGGCGTGGGCGAGCGGACGCGCGAGGGCAACGACCTCTGGCTGGAGATGCAGGAAACCAAAATCGGTTCCACCGGCCAAAGCGTGCTCTCCCGCACGGCCATGGTGTTCGGACAGATGAACGAACCGCCGGGCGCGCGGCTTCGCGTGGCCTTGTCGGCCTTGACGGTGGCGGAATACTTCCGCGACTCCAGTGGCGCCGACACGCTGCTGTTCGTCGATAACGTCTTCCGCTTCAGCCAGGCGGGATCGGAAGTTTCCGCGCTGCTGGGCCGCATGCCCTCGGCGGCGGGCTATCAGCCGACGCTCGCGACGGAAATGGGCGAGTTGCAGGAACGCATTACATCGACGAAGAAGGGCGCCATCACGTCCGTGCAGGCCGTCTACGTGCCCGCCGACGACATGACCGACCCCGCCCCCGCGACGGCGGTGACGCACCTGGACAGCTTCATCGTGCTCGAACGAAAAATCGTCGAGAAGGGCATCTATCCCGCCATCGACCCGCTGGCGAGTTCGTCGCGAATTCTCGATCCGCAGTACGTCGGCGAGGAGCACTACAAAATCGCCCGCCGCGTGCAGCAGATTCTTCAAC
>WRDM01000022.1 GCA_009783465.1 Phycisphaerae bacterium
AGACCTCGCTCGTAGATCACGTTGTCGGTGTCCGGCACGCCGGGCATGTCGGTCATCGCGCGGAAGTAGGTCGTCGCGAACGGCGAATCGCTCGCCGGGCCCGCGATCGGCAGGCCTTTCCACACGACGTCATACGTGCCGGGCTTGCCGTCGGCCAACGACAGGCCCGCCGCCGGTGACTTGCCTTCAGCCGACGACTTGTCCCCTGCCGGCGACTTGCCTTCAGCCGGTGACAAACCACTGTTGCCCGCAATCAACACCGCGCCGCCCTTGGCCACAAACGAATCCAACCGCTTAGCCAACTTGGCATCAACCCGCGTCTGCTCGGGCACGACGACAAGCTTGTACTTCGCGAAGTCCGTCTCCGGTTCAATCACGTTAAACTGCCCACGCAACTGCTGAAGCATCCGAGTAAAGCCCTCACGCGTCCCGCCTGCCGGCTGCATGTACCCGCTGCCCAAGCCGCTGAGCACAACGGTATCTACTTGCGCCACCGCGTCCTCGCACCAGGGTTGGCAGGCCTTGGCATGGCCGTACACGCGGCCGATCATATCGTATGCGGCCTTGTCGGGCACGCCTCGCGGATGGAGTTGGTCGCCGATGGAGCACCGCGCGCCGTGCGCGAGAAACTGGCTGATTTCGTACTTCATCGCCGGCTCGGGCTTGATACCGCCGAAATCGCCCCACGTTTTGTGGAATCTCGCTGTCATGCCCAGATACGGCACATCGAACGTACGGACATAGCGTACATTGATCGGGAAGTACATGTATCCCCAGCCGCCGGTGGGCAGGCCTTCGATTTCCACGTGCGTCATCTGGTGGAGGTCGCGGGGCAACAGTGAGAGCGGGCGGCTGTTAAAGTACACGCCCGCCTTGGGATGCACGCGGCGGACCTGATCGTGCAGCGTCTTCATGTATCGTTGTGCCAGGCTGTCGGCGTAAGTATTGCGGTCGGCTTCCTTGGCCGGGTCGAGATTCATCGCCTGCATCGCCTGTTTAGCCCAGACGCTCGCCGACGGCTGGTTCCAGCACATGTCGAAGAACACGCCCTCCATGTCGTCGAAATTTTCGATGATGAGCTGCACCTGCTCCTGAAAATACGGCATGTACGGGCTGGCCATGTCCAGCGTCTGCCAACTGGCGCCGAACGGGCCTGCTCCTTTGGCCTGCGTGCCATCGGGATTAACAACCACCCACCCAGGCTGCATGTTGGCGGCGTATTCATCCACCTGTACGGAAATGTAAATCGGCGCATGAATCCCCTCGGCCCTGAGGGCTTTGACCTGCTCCTTGGTAAGATCCAGATTCTTCGCCAGCCCCGGATGCCGCGACGGGTGATTCGTTTTAATAAACAGATGCCCGTGGTGGCCCTTGGCGAAAACCGTCACACTGTCGACATTCGCGTTTTTCATCGCGCGGGCGAATTTCTGCGGATCGAAATCCTTCCCGACGTCAAGAATGTGCGGCGACGTGTGAAAGTCCAGATGAATCTGCCGAAACCCCATCGCTGTCCGAGCCATGGCCAAATCTCCGTAAGTTCTCAACCACTACGCGAAGAGCTCGCGCAGCGTTTGAAAAAGTTTCTGAATGTAAAAGCCACAGGCCGGCTTTATAACCCGGTTTGGCTCCGGTATCAACAGCCGTCCTTGACAACGTGTGGAAAACTTGTCGCGTCTTTCCATGTTGTCCCGTCGGGAGGTTCTCTATCACAGCCTGCGCAACGGTTCGAGCACTACGTTCTTCGCATTCGCCAACGGCATCCGATAAATACGCAACAGGTTATCCACACCGGCTGATTGGCTATTCTCGTCGATTACTTCTTTTATTTTCTAATGTTACGTTACTGTATCCGATGCAATGCTCACAACCGACAAGGCCTATCAGTGATTACTACGAGAGTTCTCTACTACTAATAAAGAAGGAAAACACCGCTCAAATCCCTACACTTTTACCTTACTTATATCGTAATCTCGCCAGCCAATAAAACGGTCGGCCCTGGGCGATGTATTTTCGTTCAAAATTGGTGCCAACCAACTCACCGTCGCCACCACCGAGTTTAGGGAACGGAATCTTCGCCCAGCCGCGGGCGGTGCTCATGACGTTTTGGATCTGGCTGAAATAATTCTTGTGGTCGGTCACGATAATCAACTGCCCGCCGATTTTCAGCACGCGGCGTGCTTCCTCGATAAACGCTGCCTGAATCAGCCGCCGCCGATGGTGCCGCGTCTTCGGCCAAGGGTCGGGAAAATAAATGTGAAGCCGCCAGATCGACCGATCCGCCAGTTTCTTGCGAAAAAACTCCGTCGCGTCCGCCCGCAACATGCGGACATTCTCCAGGCCGTGACGCTTAAAACGATCCGCCGAATACATCGCATACGCGCGGGCCCACTCGATGCCGAGAAAATTCAGCTCCGGCCGCTCCTGCGCCCGCGCCAACAAAAACGTGCCCTTGCCCGTGCCGATCTCAATCTCGACCGGCCTGCTGTTGCCAAACACAGCCGCAAAATCCACGAGACCGCCCTGCCGGGTCATTTGCTCATCCAGCAAAACCCCGGCGGTGTCCCATTTTTCGCTCTCGCCATTACCCAAATGTTGCGGTGATCCACTTCGCATGGAGAGAGGATAGGGAAATCATAGGAAAAATCAATGTCGGCTGTGTTAGAAATCGCGTTTCATATTGTCTTGTATGACTATACAATCCGCCACATGCAAGAATCCCCTTGGTTAATGCGGCTGGACCGGTTGGCGGGTGTGCCGGCGTGTCGGCAGATTGTGGATACAATTCGTACGGTTTTGGTGGCTGGCGGGGTGGAGGCTGGCGAGAAGTTGCCGACTGTACGGGCGATGGCGGAGCAGTTTGGGGTTCATCACAACACGGTGGCGCAGGCATATCGTGCACTGGCGGCGGAGGGGTTTTTGCAGTTGAAGCGGCACTGTGGCGCGACGGTGCTCAAACGGGCGGTACCGGTGGCTGGGCCTGCGACGATGGAATCGTTTGGCCGACAACTTCGCGAGATCACCGCCAAAGCCATCGCCGCCGGCGCGCCAGTTGGCGAAGTGGCGGCGCTGTTGGTTGGGTTGGGTACTGCACTACGGGAGACGTAGCGAAATCGAAAATCACTCGATCGGTTCGGCGTATGCTCGCGGCGGGTCTGCTTTGGCCAGGACGGCCAGCGTGACGGCGGAAGCACCGGCCTTGAGCAGTGTGCGAGCGGCTTCGTTGGCGGTGGCGCCGGTTGTAGTGACGTCGTCGACGAGCAGGATTCGCAGGCCTTGGATATCGGCGGGATGGGCGACGGCGAATGCGTCGCGGACATTGGCGAGTCGTCGCGTTCGCGGCAGGCTGACCTGCGTGGGCGTGGGGCGGATGCGGGCCAGATCATGTCCCAGCGGCAGTCGCATGGCCTTGGCGACGGCGGCTGCCAGTACGACGGCGTGGTCGTGGCCGCGGGCGAGTCGTCGTCGCCAGTGCATGGCCGCGGGGACGACGAGGTCGAGCGGGGCGTTGACATGTGCGGTGACAGCAGCGGCGAGCAGTTCGCTCATGCGATGGCAGAGGGCTTCCTCGCGGCGGTATTTCATGCCGCGGATGATGGCCCGCATGGGCTGAACATAGGGGCTGATCCGCACGACGCATTCGAATCGCGGCAGCGGCTGGGGACAGAGCGTGCAATGGGCCGGCCCCTCGCGGTTCGGCTGGGCAGCAGTCGCGCCGCATCGCGGGCAGTAGTCCAGGGCGGCCAATTTCAGCAGGGCCAGATGACACGTGTCGCAGAGGCCGTGCACGGCGACATCAGCCCGGCGGCAGGCGTGACAAACGTCCGGCAGCAGCAGATCCAGCGCCCCGCGAGCCAGCGCGGCGACATGTTTGGTCCATGTCATGGCCGCTCCCGTGACGAGGGCGTCTCGCCCGCGTTGTGCGTTCCATGAGAATGGCCAACGGAAGACAGCGCGTCTATTCCACGGCCCGTCGTGGGCAAAATGCCCGCGAGACGCGAGGGCGAGACGCCCTCGCCACGTAACAGATACGCGTGGCGGAGGATGTTGACTTGCCATAGCAGCAGGTCGCCCGAGGCGGACGGATCGACGGTTGGCAGGCTCGCGTCGAGGCGGACGACGTGGCTCATGCCGAGATTTTGCAGCACGAAGGTTTGCATGGCCAGGCTGATACGGTCGTTGGCGAGCAGCCAGTCCAACGGGTGGCGGTCGCCGGATTGGATCAGCAGGGCGGCGTAGATGGGCAGGAATTGCGGCAGTCGACCGTCGTCGCCGTAGAGCAGGTTGGCTTCGATCCATCTGGTTTCGTTGACGAAGGCGGTCCGCACGGCCTCGGCGAGATTGCGTTGGCCCAGGGCGAGCAGAGCGGCTTCGTAGGTTTGTTTGAGGTAGGGGTTGCGGACGGTGTTGAGCCGCAGGATGATGCGTTGGCGGGCCAGGGCGACGCGGTCGGGGTTGCCCCCTGGCAGCGACAGGCCCATCCACATGGCGCCGGCGACTTTGACGTTGGGTTCGAAGATCCAGTGGTCTTCTTCGTCGCTCTGGCGGGGATCGGGCAGCATGCTCAAAGCTAACTCGAAGTGTTTGTCGCGGGCTCCGGGCGTTTCATCGCGGGCCATTCGCCAGGCCAACTCAAACGCCGCCAGCGGCGAGAGCGTGGCGGCATCTTTGACGTCGTCCCTGGCAGAGGGATAGTTCATCGCGAGCAGTTCCCACGCGGCCACGGCGGCGGGGACGGCGGCCGCGTTGTCGTCCATTTCAAACGGCGCCTGGGCGATCAAAAACTTTAGCAAGGCAATGCACTCGGCGCGAGTCACGGTCTGCGGATCGTCCGGCCCAGTTTCCGGCCCGGTCGCCGGCAGCCGTCTGGCGTGAGCCGCCAGCAATTGTACCACCGAACTCCGCAGCGGCACGTCCTGCGAATCCCACAAATCCCACAGCAAATCGTCGATTTCCTCGCCCACGTCAAGATCCAGCGCGACGGCGGCATGGCACGCCGCCCGAAGCCGCTCCACCGACGCCCCGCCCGACGAGACCGCCGCCAGCACGTCGCGAACGGCCTGCTCCGTCTCGGTCCTCAATCCCAACGTCGCACCCGCCACTATCGCCGCCGGCAACGGCAACCCACCTGCCTCCACCCGCAACGCCGCCGCGACCGCCCGCTCCGCGACCGTCCGGTCCAGGCGAGGCATCACGTACAACAGCCGCGATTGCAGCCACGGATCGTCCGTCTCCGATAACATCTCCGCCAGCCGCTCGGAATACTCCCGCGGTGCCAGCCTCGCCAACGCCAACGCCGCGTTGGAAATCACCTCAAGATCGTCGTCAAGCCCGATCGAACGCGCCGCCGCGACGGTCGGTGTGTCAACAGATGTGTCGGCAGGCGATGTCTGCGCGGACTGGCCTTCCTGCTGCGCCTTGTACGCCGCGATCGCTTTCCCCGCCTTTTCCATGTTTGTCCGTGCCCCGCGTCGTTTCAACTGCAACTCCATCGCCGCCGCGATATCGTCCGCCAACGCCGTGCGTCCCGTCAACCCCGCATCCAGCATCGCCGCCGCCACCACCTCCGCCTCGACATCCATCATCAGCACTCGCAACGACGCCTCGTCGCCAACCTTCGCCGCCAACGCCGCGCCCACCGCCCGAACGGCCACGTCGTTATCCACCGCCGTCGCCCGCGCCGCCCGGCGAACGTGCTCGTTCACCCGGCCTGCCGTCAACAATCCCCACGCGTGACCGCGCCGCGCTACCACCACCGGCGACTGCTCCACCATGATGGCCCGATATCGGTCCGCCTGCTCCGCGGGCCGAGTGGAAAGGTCCCACACCTGCTCATCCGACAACACCGAAACAATGGCCAGGAACGTCCGATCGTCGCTGCCGTTCAGAACGCGTTCCAGGTAAGGCCGCACGGAGGCGTCGGCCCGCATCAGGGCGCGAACTTTGAGCATCGCGCCGCGGCGCACCGCGTCGTCCTCGCTGCCCAGACTCCGCCGCAACGCGTCGTTGCGGATGTGCGGATACGCAATCACCGCCGCCAGCCCCGATACGCTGACCGCCACCAACACCGTCAACATCCGCCGCTGCCACGGATGATTTCGCAAATACGTGAGCAAAACACCCATGCCACTAGTGTACGACGAACAGGCAGGCCGTGCCAAGAACGAATACCAGGGGAAATGCGTCTCAAAGACGCAGGATGAACGGGATAAACAGGTGTGTTTCCGTAAAACGATTTGTGGATCTGTTGTGGATAACTTTATCGTGGCCTACATACTGCCCACAGGTTATCCACAGCCGGTTGGTGTTGGCGTTTCGATTTTTGCGTGCTTAATTGGTTGTTTCGCGGCGGGTTAACGTTTTGTGAAAATGTTTTCACGATTTCCGCGATGTTTTGCTTTGACTGGCCAAGGCCATGTGAATACACTCTGCGCCCGTGGAAGCCGACGCGGGCATGCGTGGATGACGGACGTCACAAATCGTGCCAAGGATGGCACAGATGTTCCGCCTGAACGATCGGCCTGTTCATTCGTTATTATTATACGTTCTGGCGTTGTTTGCATGCGCCGAGGTGGTGGGACATGGCTCCGGTTGACAGGACGCTGTGGCAGAAAATTATTGAGCAGGTGGTTTCCACCGGCGGGAACCTGATTCTTCCGTGGTTCACGCGGCTGGAGCCGATTTCGCTGGAGCACGGACTGTTGGAGATTCAGGTGCCAAGCCAGCGGGAGTTGGAGTATTGTCAGCGTCACGCGGCGCGGTTATTTACCGAGGCCGCCCAGGCCGCCACGGGCAGACTGGTCAGCGCGGTCTTCCTCACCGCGGCTGCCGCGGAAGAGGACCTCGACGCGACGCACCCTGCTGAGGCCGCCCGCGATACGTCCGCCGCCCGCGGGCTGCTGCCGGATTACACCTTCGAGAGCTTCGTCACCGGTCCGTGCAATCGGTTGGCCCACGCGGCCTGCGTCGCCGTCGGCGACAATCCTGGCAAGGCCTACAACCCGCTGTTCATTCACGGCTCCAGCGGGCTGGGAAAAACTCACCTGCTGCACGCGGTATGTCATCGGCTCGCGGCAGCCAACCCGGAGATCTCCATCCTGCTGCTTTCGTGCGAAACGTTTGTCAACCACTTCATCGACGCCGTCGAGCGGGGCCAACTCCACGAGTTCCGTTACCAGTACCGCCACGCCGACGTGCTCGTGATCGACGACGTGCAGTTTCTCAGCGACCACGAACAGACGCAGGAAGAATTCTTCCACACGTTCAACACGCTCTACCAGTCACAGAAGCAGATCATCCTCACCAGCGACCGCGGGCCTTCGGAAATCCAGGGACTCGAGGAACGCCTCATCAGCCGATTCAACTGGGGACTCGTCGCCCGTATGGACCGCCCGTGCTACGAAACCCGCGTAGCCATCATCCGCCGCAAGGCCCGGCTGCGGAATATCGAACTGCCCGAGGACGTCGTCTGCTTCATCGCCGGCAGCATCGACAGCAACATCCGCGAACTCGAAGGCGCCATCACCAAGGTGGCCATTCTCGCGCAGGTCAACGAAAGGCCGATCAATCTTGCCCTGGCGGAGGAAGCCCTCGGCATCAGCGACGTCGACCCGACGCGACGCGAAGTGACGATGGACGGCATCATCAAAGCCGTGATGGCCCGCTATAACGTCCGCCAGAGCGACCTGCAATCCAAACGCCGCAGCCGCTCGGTGGCCTTCCCGCGACAAATCTGCATGTTCCTGGCCCGCACGCTGACGCGTCACAGCCTGGAGGAAATCGGCGGCTATCTCGGCGGCCGCGACCACACAACCGTCCTGCACGCCTGCCGCACCATCGACGCCCAGGCCAAGGAACGCAAAGAATTACAGGTTACGCTCGACCTGCTCTCGCAGGAAATCCGCGCATCGGTCAGCGCGGCGGACAAATCGGCGGTGCGGTGACGTGGCGGAAGAACGCCTCATCGCGATGGAAGAAAAGGTCGCTCATCTGGAGCGGACGGTCGAGGAACTTCACCAGGTGATCTGGGGCCTCAACCGGGACCTCGCGCAATTGCGCAAGGAGTGGCGTGACGTGCGATCGCACGCGACGGCCATCGACCCCAATCGCAAGCCCGAAGATGACGTCCCGCCGCATTGGTAGTTGGATACATGTCATGTTTGTGGGTGGATATCATCACATAGCCCACTCCGGCCACAGGCCCTGCCAGTTTGCGGTGTCGATTGTTGTGTAAAGCGAAACGTTTGCGTTGCACAACGTTTTACAACGCAAACTGGCAGGGCCTGTGGCCGGAGTGGGCTATGCACAACCATGACGTGCATCCTTGGTAATTTCCGATGCGATACGCGCTTTCCTCGCCCGTGGTATGATCGTATAATACATAACGGATCGGCTGATGGGCCGTTAGCGAAAGCCGTCCTGTGTGTGCGGGACGGTTTCCGCCAGGGGCCCAGGCCATTGTGAAGGCCTGTGTACGTGGACAACAAAACGCTTCAACGCGCCCAGAAAATCCTTGAGTACGAATTCAAAGACCCCTCTCTGCTGACGCTGTCCCTGACGCACTCGTCGGTGGCGGTCACGCGGACCCAGAGCAACGAGCGGCTGGAGTTCCTCGGCGACAGCGTGCTGGGGCTGATCGTCTGCCACAACCTCTACGAGCAGAACGCCGACCTGATGGAAGGCGAAATGACGCGCATCAAATCCGCCGTCGTCTCGCGACACGTCTGCACCGCGGTGGCGGCAAAAACAGGCCTCGCCCGGCTGATGGACCTGGGCAAAGGCATGGGGCCGGACGACATCCCCTCGTCGATCGCGGCGGCGGTGCTGGAATCCATCATCGGTGCGTTGTACCTCGATGGCGGTCTGGAACCCTGCCGGGCATTCATTCTCAAGCACATGGGCCCGTACATCGCCTCCGCGCTGGCGAACGAACAGCTCCGCAACTACAAGTCCATCCTCCAGCAGCTTGCCCAGCGGCTCTGGGGCCGGGCGCCCGAATACCAGATGCTCGACGAGAAAGGGCCCGATCACTCGAAATGTTTTGAAATCGCGGTGAATGTGGGAGGCAGACACTTCCCCAGCGCGTGGGGCATGAACAAAAAAGATGCCGAACAAAAAGCCGCCCTCGCCGCCCTGGAGGCCATCCAGGCCGCTGGCCTGGCGACCGATGTCATGACCGAATCGCTGCGATAAGCATTTTTGCAAAAAAATTTTCGCCAAGGCCCAAATCCCTGTTGTTGCCGCTTGCCATTTGCCGATAGCCGACATATATAGCAATCATGTGCAGTTGCCGGCTGGCTCGTGCGGAGCGGTCCGTCGGCAACGGGTAGGTTTGTGATATGGCCGGATCACGGACGATCAGAGTGTTGGCGGCGTTGGCGATGGCGATGACCCTCGGCACGCTCGCGCTCAAATTCTTCGAGAACTTCTCCTCCGTCCCGCTGACCCATGCCGATCTGATGGCGTTGAGTCCGCAGACCGATTTCAAAACGCACGTGCCCGCCGTCGAATGGACGAATATCGCCGTCTTCGGCTGCACCGAACCCGACGCGACGGGCCAGGCCCACTTCGTCATCGAAACCCGCGGCGGCAGGCCGGTCGTCCGCACCACTGACCTCTGGCGACAACAGTCCGCCACGCCGGCAACCCCGCGCGACCCCGCGTGCATCGCCATCAGCCTCAAGGGCGATTTCTCCCGCCAGGCCCCCACCGCCGCCCAAATGGATGCGCTGGCCAACCTCACCTGCATGCTCCAGCAGATCAGCCACATTCCGCGGCAAAATGTCACCACCCGCGACCTCGGCAACGCGTTCCCGACGGAAAAATTCGACAAAACACTGCTACGATAGCCTAGCGAGGGCACGATGATCATTGGAATCGTTTCCGACACCCACGGCCAGATTGATTCGCTGCGGTCCGCGCTGGAGATTTTTTCCGCGCGCGGGGTGCAGGCGGTTGTGCATTGTGGCGACATCGACTCGGCGGAGTGCCTCGAAGCCTTGGCCGGCCTCGGCGTGCCGACCTACGCGGTCGGCGGCAATATGGACGCCAACCTGACGGACCTGCCTCGGCTGGCCGACATCGCGGGCGTGGTTTTCTCGTGGGATTCCCTCGCGTTTTCCATCGGCCAGAATACATGCGTTGCCGTCACCCATGGCCACAATCCGCGCGTGATGGCCGACCTGATGGAGAACCCCGCCAACAAGTTTCTGTTCCATGGTCACACGCATTGCCAGCGGGATGAACACGTCGAGCGTGGCGACCGCGCGGCGGCGATACACGTCATCAATCCCGGCGCGCTGCACAAACCAAAAAGCCCCACGCACCCCACCGTGGCGGTACTGGATACGGACAGGGACGTTGTGGAATTCCTAGACGTCCAGCCGTGACAAGACGCTCGCGTGGCGCGAAAACGTGGAACTCAGGCAGGCGATCCCCGCCGCGTAGGTATTTCACCCCATGCTCATTTTTTCGCGACATTAAAGTTGACACGCCTACGTGGACGAGTCTAATATACGGAAAGAGTAAATCGGCCCGTTTGAATGTCATGTGAAATTTCGGTTTGTTTTGTTGCCTTTCTACGTAGTGTAGCGTTTGGCGTCTGATTTTGACTGAGTACTGCGGCACTGCGGTGCCTGGGCGCGGATGATGAGATCCGCCGTCGCGGATGAAACGTTTTCACGAATCTTGGCGCGGAGGCCGTTTTGGCCGCGCCAGCCGTGGCAGGCTTCATTGGAAATGTTTGGGTCCGGGCGGTAAAGCGTCCGTTTATTGCAAATTTTGTGAAACAGTGAGTGTTCCTTCATTCAGCTTTGCCTTGGAGGCAAGGTTTGCTTGCGCTGTCGTTGCGGTTGGTGGTATGTGCATCGGCTTGATCCATCTACTACTTCGCACAGGGGCGACGGCGAGGCGACAAAACCCGAAGGGACCATTATTCCGGGAAGGAGGTCGCTTATGCGACGCAAAGGTTTTACCCTGATTGAGTTGTTGGTCGTGATCGCCATCATCGCCCTGTTGGTCTCTATCCTGATGCCCAGCCTCGCCAAGGCCCGTGAAATGGCCAAACGCGCCGGCTGCGCGATGAACCTGTCCAACTCCGGCAAGGCCGTCGGCATCTACATGGCCGCCAACGACCAGCGCCAGCCGTTCGTGGAAAATGCCTTCGACCTCGCCACGAAGACGGGCGCGGATCGCGATACTGTGCCCAGCAGCACCACCAAGCACTCCGTGACGGCGCACATGTTCCTGCTGGTCCGCGACGGCCAGTCGGCCAAGGGCTTCATCTGCCCGTCGGACACGACGGCGGTGGAAGACGACAATGTGCGTGACAGCAGCAACAACAACTACTACTGGGACTTCTCGGCCGAAGCCAGCGGCAACGACCGCGCCAGCTACGGCTGGGCGGCCCCGCTGTCGACCGGCAGCACCGGCTTGGACGAGAACGACTCCAACACCGCGATGATGGCCGACAAGCCGCCGACCACGGTGCCGACGCTGAGCGATGCCGATCTCAACGACGTGGCCAAGCTCAAGGCGGCCAACAGCCAGAACCACACCCAGGGCGAGTACATCAACTACCTGCGCGTGGATATGTCGGTCCAGAACGCCCGCAACACGCCGATCATCAATGGCACCGCCACCACCGGCGACAACATCTACACCGCGTCGGGTGTAGAGGACAATGGCAACATTGTGGATGCCGATATCTACAACCCGAAGGGCACCGCGGCCATCGCCAACCATGGGTCGACCAGGGACAGCTTCATCGTTGGCCCGATCCGGTAAGTTGTGTATCGAACGATGTCTGTGATGTCGAGTCACGGATAGATGGTAGAAAACCAGGAAGAGGCGTCCTTCGGGATGCCTCTTCTTGATTTTTGTGCACACCCTGACATGGTGATTCACAAAACGTGTAATCTCTTACGGCAGGGATTGCCGATGAATTTCTTGTGTTTGTCGCGGGCACAGGCCCGCCTTTGCAGGAGACTTCTTATGCGCAGGATGTGCGTTGCCATGGTTTTGGTGGCTTGGATGTCGATGGTTGCCGACGCCCAGGCGCCGGCCGCGGAGAAATCCGCCGGGCGGACGGAGGAATATATTGATCTCCGGGCGGGGTTTCGCGTGACGTTGCCGTCGGGGCTGGAGCGGCAGGACATGCGGTCGGCGTCGCAGGTGGTCAGTTGGACCCATCGCGATCGAAAGACCGGGGCCATTGACTGGACGATTTCGGTCAACAGCATGCGGGCGGTCGGCGGCATGACGATGCGGCAGCAGATGGACGACATCACCGCCACGCTGAAGGAGAAGGAGCATTTCGAGATCGAGTCGGCCACCATCATCAAAGTGGGTCAGGATGACGCGATCGACGTGAAGGGCACAGTCACGGTCGAGGCGTCGGGCCGATCCGCCGGCAAGGTGCAGTGGTGGCAGCGGCAGGTCTGGGTGCGTCACGGCGAGAAGTTCCTCACCTGGCGGATCACCGGGCCTGCCCAGGCCGAGGCGGAGATGAACAAGGTCATGACCGCCCTGCTGGGGACGCTGACGTTGATCGACGCCAAGCAGGCGTTGGCGGAGCGTGAGAAGAATCTGGCCGCCGGCACCGCCTGGCTGGCGAAGCTTAACGCGGCGGATTTGGCCAAGCGGATCCAGGCGGTCCCGGAGCAGTGGTTCGCCGTTACGCAGGATGACAAAACGGTCGGCTGGGCGGTGCTGACGTTCGAAGCCGACGCCACCGGCGTGACGACGCGGCTGTTCATCAGCACGGAATCCGGCGACGTCTCCAGTTCCGCCCACGCCACGTTTGATCGCACATCCGCCACCGGGGCCATTCGGTATCGGTTTCCCGCCAAGTCGTGGCAGATGAAGGAGCAGAGCGCGCTCAATCGCGGCACGCTGTCGGTGACGGAGTTCGGCGACCGCGGCAACTCGCGGACGCGGACGAAACAGGTGCCCACGGACACGTTCCTGCCGGCGGCGATGGTGCAGGCCCTGCCGCTGCTGGTGGACCGGACCAAGCCCGTGACAATGTCATTCGCCGTCAACACGCCGCAGGACCCGCGGTTCGACGTCTGCACCGTCCGCGTGGGCGAAGAACGCGAACTGGCCGTCGGAGACAAAACCGTCAAGGCTGTCCCCATCGAAGTCCAACAGGCCGAAGACAAAGGCGCCGACGTCTACTGGCTGACCGCCGACAACACATTCCCCCGCGTAGAATCCGCCAACGGCTACCGCATGACACTGTCGACCAAGGCGGCGATTCTCAAGAAATTCCCCAACGCCAAGCCGGAGTAGAAAGCGAAAAATCGTTCGTAATGGCTTTGCCTTTTTGCGTTGTTGAGCCTGGGCAAAAATACATGTTACCTCTCCTGCCTCGCGGCGAACGCGTCACACGTCGAGATTTTTCACTTCCAGCGCGTGTTCTTCGATGAACATGCGGCGCCGTTCCACGTTGTCGCCCATGAGCAGGCTGAACATGCGTTCGGCTTCTTCGGCCTCTTCAGATTTCACGCGGAGGAGGGTGCGGCGTTCGGGGTCCATGGTGGTTTCCCAGAGTTCGTCGGCGTTCATTTCGCCCAGGCCTTTGAAGCGTTTGATTTCGATGCCCCGCTGGCCGATCTTCCGTACGCCGTTGGCGATTTCCGAGACGTTGTCGAGTTCCATCGGTTCGTCGTCGTTGACGAGTACATACTTGGCGGGCGGTTTTTCGCCCGTGACGCTCTCCTCGCGGGTGGTGAACAGGTCCTCGATGGAGATCTCCATTTTCCGCAGTTTTTCGAGCAGTTTTTCGATGTCGCGAACTTCGTGCATCTCCGCGCGTTTCTGGATCCGCCGGGCGGCGGCGGCGCGGCGCTGGGCTTCCTCATCGGCGGCTTCCTCCGCGGTGCCGTGGCCGTTTTTGCCGTTGCGGCCCGCGGTGGTTTTCGCGACGCGGCCCGTTCGCCGCCACGCCGCGGCGGCCCGTTCGGTCTCTTCTTCTTCGAGAATCGCGTCCTGATATTTTGTGAAGACTTTTTCGTACTGTTCCTGGCTGTGGCAGAAGAAGCTGTGCCCGTTGATCATCATCCAGTGCGTCGGCAGCTTGCCTTCCTTGTTGCGGTGCTCCATCACGTTGGCGAAGTCCAGCCCGCGCCGCTCCACGATGCGGATTTTTTCGGCGAGTTGATCCAGCACGTCCGCCAGTTCGGCCAGTTTGCTGTTGGATAATCGCTGGGCGACTTCCATCTTTTTGCGGCTGACCTCGCGCACTTCGAGCACGGTGTCCTTGAGCCCCAGTTCCATCAGCGTCTTCCGCATTTCGCGTTCGTCGAGGACGTATTTTTTGTCCTTCTTTCGGCTGACGAGATACAGCGGCGGCTGCGCGATGAAGATGTGGCCTGCCGTCAGCAGCGGTTTCATGTGGCGGAAGAAGAACGTCAGCAGCAGCGTGCGGATATGGCTGCCGTCGACGTCGGCGTCGGTCATGATGATGACTTTGCCGTATCGCAGTTTGGTCAGGTCGAACTCGTCGTTGCCGATGCCGCAGCCCAGCGCGGAGATAATCGTCTGGATTTCGTTGTAATTGAGGATTTTATCCAGCCGGGCTTTTTCGACGTTCAGGATTTTTCCGCGTAGCGGCAGGATGGCTTGGGTGGCGGAGTTTCGGCCTTGTTTGGCGGGCCCGCCGGCGGAGTCGCCTTCGACCAGGAAAATCTCCGTGCTGTCGCGGTCTTTGGAGCGGCAGTCGGCGAGTTTTCCCGGCAGGCTGCCGCTGCCGAGGGCGCCTTTGCGGCGCGTCAGGTCGCGGGCTTTGCGGGCGGCTTCGCGGGCTTGCAATGCCGAGATCGCCTTGTTGATGATCGTCTTGGCGTCGCCGGGATGCTCCTCCAGCCAGACGGCCAACTGCTCGTTCACCACCTGCGTGACGAAACTTTCCACCTCGCTGTTGCCGAGCTTGGTTTTGGTTTGGCCTTCGAATTGCGGATCGGGCACCTTCACGGTCACGACGGCGGCGAGGCCTTCGCGAAGATCGTCGCCTGTCGGCACGCCGTCGTCGTCTTTCAACAATTTGGCGGCCTTGGCGTACGCGTTCACCGTGCGGGTCAACGCGCTCTTGAATCCCACCAGGTGCGCCCCGCCTTCGATCGTATTGATGTTGTTGGCGAACGAGAACAGCGTTTCGTTGTAGCCGTCGTTGTACTGCATCACGATGCTGACGGCCAGGTGCGACTCCTCGTCCATCTTGTCGATCGTGATCGGTTTGTGTAGCGACTGCTTGGTTTCGTTGAGATGCTGCACGTACGCGATCAGGCCTTTGTCGTATTGAAAAACTTCCTGCTTCTCGACGCGTTCGTCGGCCAGCTCGATCCGCAGGCCTTCGTTGAGGTACGCCAGCTCGCGGAGACGCGTGGCTAACACTTCGTATTTAAACGCGATGTCAGGGAAGATTTCGCTGTCGGGCTTGAACGTGACCTTCGTGCCGGTTTTCTTTCGCGAACCGATTTTCTTGAGGTCGCTGGTTTTCTTGCCGCGCTCGAACTCCATCTGCCAGACGCTGCCGTCGCGGCAAACCTCGACCTCCAGCCACTCGCTCAGCGCATTCACCACCGACGCGCCCACGCCGTGCAACCCGCCGGAAACCTTGTATACGTCGTGGTCGAACTTGCCGCCCGCGCCGAGTTTGCAGAACACCACCTCCAGTGTCGAGACCTTCTCCTCCTTGTGCATGCCGACGGGAATCCCCACGCCGTCGTCCTGCACGCTCACCGAACCATCCATGTGAATGGTGACGAGGATGGTGTCGCACCGCCCCGCCATCGCTTCGTCGATGGCGTTGTCGACGATCTCCCACACCAAATGATGCAGCCCGCGGGGCGTCGTGTCCCCGATATACATGCCAGGCCGTTTGCGAACATGATCAAAGTCCTTCAAAACCTTGATCTTGCTCTCGTCATAATTCGTCGATTCCGCCGCCGCGTCCGCGCGAAGATTCTCATTCTTGGCCATATCCTTGGCCACCTCATCTCTAAAGTACATCGGGAATTCAATCGTCCATCCAAGACCACCCATTATCGCAAATTCCCCACGAAATTACCACCAAATTGCCGCAGCACCGCACGGCGAAGATGCTCGTCACGTTTGCAGGTGGACTCACCGCTTGGATGTGGGGTGGGACGAGGCGCGATGTGTTCATCGTACGGCTGTTTTGCGATATGCCCCGTTATGCACGAAAGAACATTTCGCGTGTCGCCGTGTCCAAAGCACAAAACAGCCGTACGATGAACACATTTTTTCGACACCCCTGCGTCCGTATTCCATGTCGGGCGGGAGTCTACCAACAAACGTGACGTGTACCCGTCAGGCCCTGCCGTGCTACAAAATATACGGCGGTTTCCAAAGAGCCTGAATATCCGCGATGCCAAGCCGCAGCATGGCCAGACGGTCCAACGACAATCCCCATCCGAAGCCAGCGACCCGGTGCGGGTCGTAGCCTTTCTCCAAGAGCGTCTGTGGCGTGAGCATGCCGCCGCCCAGGATTTCCAGCGTCAGACCATGGGCTTCGGCCGTGGCGGAAAACCCAGGGTTGACCAGGTTGTGGGTATAGTCCAGCCACGTGATGGCGCATCCGGGCACGGCTGCACGGATGGCCCGTTCACAGGTCGCTTTGAAAGCCGCCACGTCGGCGCCAGGCTCGATGCACACACCGTCGAGTTGGTGAAACACCTTCGCTCGATGGGCCGCTGACCGAATCGGACGAAAAACCCGCCCCGCCGCCAAAAGGCGAACCGGAGGCCGGAGACCCGCGATCGCGGTCATTGTCACACTAGACATGGAGGTACGCAGGCCCTTATCGCCTGTTCGATACGTGGCATCCGACCACAACGAGTCCCCACCCTGCCGGGCTGTCCGCTCGTCCTCGACCTCGCTGCCGGAACCGATCACCTTGTACTCGCCCAGCGCGGCCCGAATAGCCTCCAACGCCTGCCGCGACGGATGGCCTGGCATCTCCAAAGGCCGGGGACGGGAAAGCAGCTCGTCGATGACGGCCTGATTAAACCGCTCGTCCGGGGCGTTCTGATGCAGCGTATCCTTCACCATGTTCAGCATCCTTTCCTTGAGCCGGCTTCGCGATGCCCGCAGCCGGTTTTTCACCGTGTCGACCGGCACTTCCAGAAACTCGGCAATATCATTCTGCGAGTACCCGTTGATATAGAACAACGTCGTCGCCTCCCGCTCGGGCGGCGGCAACCCTTGGATCGCTCGCAGCACATGGTCCTTCATATCCATCTGCTCCACGATCTGATCCGGCCCTGGCCCACCCGCCGATATGTCGGCAACCGCCTCCAGGCCTGCTAATCGAAAGGACGCCCGCCGGGTTGTCCGCCCGCATTCGCTCCAGACGATTCGGCGAAACCAGCCGGGAAATGCGTCAAAGTCCTGTAGTTGACCCAACTTGTCAAACGCGACAATGAACGCCTCCTGTGCCACGTCCTCGGCCAAATGAAAATCGCCCACGACGGAATATGCATACCCGCAAGCCATGTCGCGAAACCGTTCCACCAGCCGCCCGTACGCGTCGACCCGCCCCGACCATGTCGGTGCGGAACGCGCCCGAATAACAAGATCGCCAATCCGTTCCACTCAACACCTCGTGCAAAAATATCTATTTGCCCAACAACGACCTTCCAACAAAAAGAGCCAGAAAGCCACCTCAAGGAGTACCACGAAATCCGCAAGTTTTCGAGTTTTCTAACGACAGACCACGAAAAAGTTTGTTTCGACCACAAGACGGTGTATGCTACGTTTGTGAGGATAGTCCAACCTGGCCGCAGGCCCTGCCATTTTGCGTTGTAGAACATTCCAGACGGCAGAACCGTTCCATAGCACCAACCTGTTCCACATCACCCAACACCAAACCAACCCGCAACCCACCGCCACACGCATCATCAAGAGATAAATTCCGCCCGACGCCGATCTTTTCTTTGTGCCGCACGCCATGATGTGGTTTACTCATGGCATGAGCGGTTTCGCTGGTGAATTTTTGTTTCGTCCAGGCCGTGTGGATAGGAATGCCGTGCGGCGGATGGCTCGTCGCCTGCTGCGTGGCGGCGGGTTTGCCGTTGGCGGAGGCTCCGCGTTTGCCAAAGGCCACGACGATGGCCCGACGTACGAGTGCCCTACTGCCCGATTTGGCGTCGGGTTTTGCCCGCCCGGCGAAACCTCCGCGATCCCACCTCTGCTGGAGGCCCCCGCTTCATATCCCCTGCCTGCTCCCGCTTCGCAGTTGGCGGTCAGCCCCGATGGCCTGCTCGTTGTCGTACTGGCTGGTGAAATCTACAACGCCCATCAGCTCCACCAGAAATTCTCCCAACACGGGGCGTGTTCCGAAAAACCTACAACGTCCGATAACGCACTTTTGTCAGCCATCGACGCGGGTCGCCCCGGCCATGGCCATATCCATGGTTCCGCCAAAGGCCCCGCCATGGGTTCAGCCAGCGGGACAAATCAATCCGCTGCGGAGGTGCTGCTGCATCTCTACCGCCGCCTAGGCCGCGACATGCTAGGCCACCTCCGAGGCCGGTTCGCAATGGCCACCTACGATGCAAAACAAAAAAACCTCCTGCTCGCCCGCGACCGACTTGGCGAAAAACCGCTTTGGTACGCCTGGCTGAATGACCGCCTCGTCTTCGCCACCGAAGGAAAAGCCCTCGCCGGACACCCAGCCATAAACCGTTCAATCCGGCCACAGGCCATTGTCGAATACGCGCTCCTTGGTTACATCCCTCATCCGGGAACCCTATACGATGAAGTGTATAAATTGTCTCCTGGAAACGTGTTAGAGTGCGAAGACCATCGGACATTGCCCCGGCGATACTGGCGGCCATCGTTGATCGAATTGCCGACATCGCCTGCCGAACGTGCCGAGTGGGTACGCCATCGGATTGAGCAGGCCGTCGAATTACGCATGGAGGCCGGCGGGCCTGTTGGTGCCTTGCTGAGCGGCGGCGTGGACTCCGCCATCGTGACGGCCCTGATGGTCAAGCGGGCAGGCCGATCAGGAGGCGTGAAAACATTCACAGCAGGTTTTTCCGACAAATACTTCGACGAACGGACTGCCGCCCGCCGATTGGCCGAGTACCTCGGCACGCAACATACGGAACTCCTGATCGAACCGGACCCCGCGACCATGCTCGACCGCACGGTTGCTCTGCACGACGAACCGTTCGGCGATTCCAGCACGATCCCAACTTTTTTAATTTGTCAGGCCGCCAGGCAACACGTAACCGTTGCCATCACCGGCGATGGTGGCGACGAGATCTTCGGTGGATACGACCGTTACCGGGCCATGATGTTGGCCGAGCGAATGACGCCTCGCCAGTATCTTTTCGTTCGAATTGCCGCCAACGTTGCCAGATTATTCGCATCCAACGAGGAACGCTCACGGCTTCGACGACTCATCCGGTTTTCGAATGGGTTGACAAAAACGTTCGCGAGCCAGTATTTCAGCTACCGAGCGTTATTTCAGGAAGAAGACATCGAGCGGTTGTTCACGAAACCATTTGCCGAAACTGTGGATCTCACCGCCGTGCCCGCATGGTTCACCGCACTGTATGAGGGCGACGACGACACGCCTGAGTTTGATAATGAGGTCGCGCGAGCCCAACACCACGACTTGATGACCTATTTGCCGGATGATTTGTTGGTAAAAAGCGACACGGCATCCACGGCGAACGCCCTTGATCTTCGCGCTCCGCTGCTGGATCACGACTTAATTGCTATTGGTCTGTCGCTACCGCCTGAACAGAAGATAAAAAATCGTCGCGGGAAGGCCATTTTGCGCGAATTGTTCGCGGATTGCCTGCCGCCAGGCCATCTTGAAGGCACCAAACGGGGATTCGGCGTGCCGCTTGGCGACTGGTTGAGGAATGAGCTGGCCGGTCCGCTTCGCGAAACGCTCCTTGACAAGAGTTTCCTTGACCGTGGCCTATTCAAGCCGACCGCCATCTATGGTCTTGTGAACGACCATCTTTCCGGCCGCGACGACCACCGCCATCGCCTCTGGGCCCTTATGGTGCTGGCAAAATGGCTTGAACAAAACGGCTGACCGATCGCTTGATCGTGTTCCACGTGGAACATTTTCACATTCCACATCAAATTCTTCACAAAATCCTTGCCGGTCGTCATGCCAATTGGTAAAAGCAGCGAATAGAGCGTCTGATTTGCACTCATCACGAAATTGTTCCACGTGGAACACTGTTGTATGGGAAGGAAACCCGGCATGGCAACGATTCCGACAAAACCGCGTCTTGGCAGGGGACTTTCAAGTTTGATCAGCCCGGTCATCACATCGCCGGAGCCGCAGCACGTATCGCCGCAGGTTGCACCGCGACAGGATGGCAACGCGTTGAACGGCGTTTCGGCGGATTCGTATGTGGCGGAAAATCAATCCATCACGCCGACGTCCCCCGCTTCTACGCCGTCTGAGGCGATATCGGCACGTGCAGACTTGCCGGCAGTGCCATGTGAGGTTCGCATCGACGATATTTCGCCGAATCCGTATCAGCCGCGGCGCGAGTTTTCCTCGGACGAGCTTAAAGAACTCGCGGATAGCATTCGCCAGCAGGGGATCATTCAGCCGCTGGTTGTCTGTCCTGCGAACGGCAGCGGTATCGCGACGTCGTATGTATTGATTGCCGGCGAACGCCGCCTGCGCGCATCACGACAGGTCGGCCTGCATACCGTCCCGTGTGTCATCCGGCAGGCCACTCCACCGCAAATGCTGGAGTTGGCGCTCATCGAAAATATCCAGCGTGCCGACCTCAACCCGGTCGAACGTGCCGTGGCTTATCGTGACTACATGGACCGGTTCGACATCACGCAGCAGGAAGCTGCGGAACGACTTGGCCTGCCACGTGCAACAATTGCTAACACTTTGCGAATTCTTGACTTATCGAACGATGTGCAGCAACTCCTCCTCCAAGGTAAGCTTACGTTTGGCCATGCCAAAGTCCTGGCCGGACTCGTACATCGCACAGAACTTCAACTCGTTATGGCGCAACGAGTTGCAAATGAAGACCTCTCCGTTCGTCAACTGGAAGGCCTCATAGCCGCCGCGCAGCAAAGCCCGACAACGCTGCGAGAGCCAAAGCAAAAACAGCCGTACATTCGCGATCTTGAAGACCAGCTAACCGCCACCATTGGTACCAAGGTTTTCATCCATCCAGGCCGGGCGAAAAACACCGGCCGAATCGTGATCGACTACTATAGCCTCGAAGACTTCGACCGCATCGCCGGCAGCTTGGGTCTGAAGTTGCAAAGTTAATAGTCCATCCGTACAGCATGTATCGAAAGGGCTTTGTCATGGATCGCTTTCGTTATTTTCTGGCGTGTTTTGCGGTGGCGGCGGTTTTTCCCGTTTTGGCCGACGAGGCGGCACCGAAGGCCGACGGGTTGACTGGCGTTGTCGATCCGTTTGATGTGGCCGATCAGCGGGCGAAGTTTTTCAAGGTTTCCGGGAAAACCGGCGAGTTGGACGCCAAGGCCTTCGAAGCCGACCGCAAGGCTGGCGGGGGGTTGGTGATGCCGTTCGAGACGTGGGAGACGGCCATCGCGTTCGACAAGAACAAAAACGGCACGCTGGACTGGTTTGAGTTTGAGGCGTATCGTCAGGCGATGCGTAAAGCCGTCCTGGCCGCGTGCGATAAGGACAAGGACAATAAACTCACCGGCGACGAGCGGGCGGCCGCTCTGAAGTTGTTGACGGAAAATAAGTTAGTGATCAAGCCGGACGATAAGCCCGCCGGTGTTCGCCCGCCGCAGGCTGGGGCTGGAGACGGCGGCAGCATAGCCGCCACATCGCAGCCAACCTCGCGCCCGACCTCGCAGCCAGGCCCGATGGATTTCGCCAAGGTCTTTCGCGAGTTCGCCGGCAAAGGCGTGACACGAGAGGATAATGCCGCCGTCGCCCTGTTCGAGGCGATCGGGCTGCCCTACGGCGAGCCGGGCAGCGCGTTGAATCACAACGGCGACATCATCGACCAGACGGCCCGGGCACAGGTGGCCGAGTTGCTTGGCATCGTCGACAACGAGAAATCGTTGCCTCATTTCTACGAGCTGGGCGATGAGATGGAGACCGTACTGGCCGGGCCTTGGGCTACGTCCGACGCGCCGAACACGGCCAGGCGGCTGGCGGAGTTATCCGACACGCTCGACGCGGCCGCCAAGGCGCTCCAGCGGCCACAATGGTTCGTCCCCTACGCGGTCGCGGACAGGCCCGACCTGCCGACGATGCTGATGCCCAACTTCAGTCAGTACCGTTCGTTAGCGAGATATTTCATTGCCCGAGGGTTCGCCAGCGCGGGCGAGGGCAACGGTCTGGACGCCTGGCGGGATATTCAGTCGGCCTCGCGGCTGGGGGCGCTCGTGGGGAAGGATCCCAGTGTGATCGGAATGCTCGTTTCCGGGGCCGTCACGTCGCAGACCGACGGCGCGACGCAACGGCTGGCGATGCTCACGGCCGACAAGGCGGTGCTTCAGGCGATGCTTGAGGACGTCTCGAACCGCCCGGCGGTGGACATGGGCCGTGCGATGGAGGGCGAACGCCTTAGTTGGAACGATATGTTGGCCGGCGTCATGCGGAAACCGGGAGAAAACAACTGGTTTTATACCGAGCTGGGATGGAGTCGGGCGCTCAAATCGGAACCGGGGATGGATCGCATCCTGGAGGCCGCGCGCCAGGCGGACTCGGAAGCCGTGTTGCGTGCGTATAACCGGAGTTTCGAGGAGCGTAACGCCATCATGCGAATAGCGGACCGTCAGGCGATGATCGCCGCGAGCGACGCGTTTGAAAAGCGACAGGCCGAGGCCAAAGAGAAACTGCGGGAAAATCCGCCGGAGATGAATGCTTCGGCGCAGGAGAAAACGCAATGGGTCGCCGACATGGCGGCGACGACGATCACGCTGGAGGCCAAGCGGATGCGGGAGTTCACCGACCGCTTCGAGCAGAGTCGTCGGATCACGACGGTGGCCGTCGCGCTGGAACTGTACAAGCTCGACAAGGGGCAATACCCCGAGCAACTGGACGCGTTGTCGCCGGCGTATCTGCCGGCTGTGCCGACGGACCTCTTCAGCGGCAAGGCGATGATGTACAAGGCCCACGACAAAACGTATGACCTCTACAGTGTCGGCCCGAACGGCAAAGACGACGGCAGCGACCTTCGGTTCGTCAGCGAGGCCATGCGGATGCGGGCGGAGGCGAAAGCCAAGGCGGAAAAAGAAAGCCAGTAGCCAATAGTCAATAGCCATCAGGTATGGCCGGGCGGGTTGCAAAGTCGCACGATTTCGATTTTCGCTGCCCACGCGTCCGTTCCCGCTTTCATTGCCTTTTCGGGTATACGTCATGTTTGTTGGGTGGATTGTCGCAAAGTCCAACCTGGCCACAGGCCCTGCCAGTTTGCGTCGTAGAACGGTATGAGCGATTGAACGCTTTGTTTATCACCACGATTTACAACGCAAACTGGCAGGGCCTGTGGCCAGTCGCGTCTGAATGCGAGTCTCGTGCGAAAGAGAGGGATATACACGCGATTGCCCTCGTTCTCGTCGCGTTTTTCTTGCATCTGATGGCGGGACGTCGCATAATAGTGTCCGGCGTTTTCGTGGTGTGAATACGTCGTCGCTGGGTAAGCCTACGCCTTATTGGGTAAGGAGACTCGAGATGGTTGTTACTCGCATTGGCTGGTTCGGAACGGCCCCGGCCTTGTTGTTGTCGGTCGTGTTGTGTTCCTCTGTATTCTTCGCGGGATGCTGGCAGTACACCAGTCGCACGAAGCCGCCCGACACGTTGAGCAGCGGGAAGGCGCCGACCGTGATGCTGATCAACGATCCCGAAGAGGAGGCCGCCGTGTTCGCGATGGAGTCGGCCCGGGCGGATTATCTCAACTGCCTCAAGCTGCTCCAGGCGTATTACTTCAAGATCGGCAACCTCGACAAGGAGCGTTGGGCCGGCAAGGAGTATAAGAATGTCGCCTCGACGCGGACGTGGGAGTGGGAAGGGCTGCCGCCGGTGGCGGGGTCGATCGGCGCAGACATGAACGTGGAGACGGAGCACAGCCTGGTCGAGCCGCTGATGTCGGCCCGGCGGGACTACAAAGCCCGCGTCGATGCGGTCATTAAAATGTACGAGGCTCGCGGCGGACCGCACGAGTACAAGGCCCGTCTGATGGTGACCATGAAGCGGCGGCTGGATCCGGTGTTTGTGTATCCGTACTTCCCGGAGTTGCAGTTGCCGCCGCTGTCGCTGCGTGGCACGGAGGTCATTCCCGAGGCCGAGCAGTTGTTCGATGACGCCAAGGCGCTCTGGGGCTGGTGGGGCGGCGGCAAGATCGCGCCGGCCATTTCGAATTACGACAAGCAGCGCCGGGCCCTGGCCACGTTCATGCAATTGGTGGAAGAGTACCCCACGTCGCGGCGGATCGCGTTGTCGGCCTATTACATCGCGGAGATTTACAAGGAATACTTCAAGGAAAACGCGCTGTGCGTGTTCTGGTACGAGCGGGCGTGGACGTGGGACCCGCACGTGGAGGAGCCCGCGTGTTTCCAGGCCGCCACGGTGTACGATTTCCATCTGTACAACTTCGCCAAGGCGGTGGAGTGCTACCAAATGTCCCTCGACCGCCCCGATCCGGGCCGCCTGGGCAACCGCTGGTATGCGCAAAGCCGTATCAAGGCATTGATGGGCCAGTAACGGAGGGTGCACGTCACGATTGTGGGTGGAAAACCATGATGGCCGCAGGGCATGGAAAACAACCGATCGGCCTCCCCGGCCCCGCGCGGAAAAACCGGCACACAGCCGCGAAGCGGCGTCGTTTTTAGCCCCGGGTGAGCGGTACGCCGCGAACCCGGGGTTCGGTGTTTTATCATACCCAAGCCCCGCAAGGGGCGTTGTATCGCAAGGCAGCCGTTGGCCGCCGGGTGCCGTACGACGCCCCTTGCGGGGCTTGGCGGTAATGGGCCGACCAACCCCGGGTTCGCCGAGTACGGGCTCACCCGGGGCTAAAAACGACGCCGCTTCGCGGCTGTGTGCCGGCTGTTCGACGTGAGACCGGGGAGGACACTCCACCGTTTTCCACCCACAATCGTGACGTGCACCCAGTAGCGGAAAATCCGAAATACGAAGCTCGAAATCCGAAATAAACTCCAAAAACCAAAAGAGAAAATTCCAAACGCTCTGCTACGCAAATAGCGTGGTGACAGCGGAGCGTTTGGAGTTTCTTTTCTTTGGGACTTTGGAGTTTGTTTCGGATTTCGAGCTTCGTGTTTCGGATTTTTCCGTTACACGGTTGCCCAGTAAGCTTCTGGACAAAATCCACAAGCCGGGTACAGTATACATATCGGCGGGCGCGAGAGGTCCGCTACCACGTGTAACGTAAGGAGAGAACGATGAGTCGCAACGCGTTATGGATCATCCCCGCCGTTGTCGCCTTGATGTTCGCCGCCGGCAATGTGTCGGCCGGGAATATTGATATCGTTAACCCAGGGTTTGACAATGTTCCCATTCTGAATGGGGATATTTACTCCGACATTTCCAGTGGAGCCAAC
The DNA here is from genome assembly GCA_009783465.1 of Phycisphaerae bacterium. Lineage (GTDB taxonomy): Bacteria > Planctomycetota > Phycisphaerae > SM23-33 > SM23-33 > WRDM01. The sequence continues at coordinate 25,570 of WRDM01000022.1, forward strand.
TGGGCGGAAATCCCCGGATGGGAAATCCTCGGTGTCAGGGGTGGCGGCATCCATATGTATACGGGCTTGATGCGCGTCAGCCATTACTTTCCTCTCGTCGGGGCATCCGCGACCGATCAGGCCGCCTATACCGACGGCGGAACGTTCCGTCAGATTCTCTCCACCGATCTGGCCGCCAACACCGAATACACGCTGAGCGTGATGGTGGGATTGGCGGATTCGGCGGACCGATGGTACGATAACCGCCTGGAACTGTACGCCGGCGGTGAACTGCTGCTGTCGGTCCCGATGGTGAGGCCGGCGGCGGGATACTTTACCCTGTCGACGTTAACGTATACCACGGGCGCGGATGTTGCGGACGGGCAGGCACTGGAAATCCGCCTGGTCGGCGACGGCTGGGGTTCGGCACAGGGCCGCGTCGCGTTCGACGACGTGTCGCTGACCGCCGTCGCCATTCCCGAACCCGCCACGATGTGCCTGCTGGCGCTGGGCGGCCTGGCAGTGATCCGCCGGCGACGGTAACGGTTGAGTGCGAACAACTTTTTACCACAGAGACATAGAGGATGCAGAGAAATAACTCTCTGTGTCCTCTGTGTCTCTGTGGTAAAAGAAACGCTCACACCACGGACCGATTCTCCCCTTCGTGCGAGCCGTGTTCGGCCTGGGTGCGGTTTTCGTCCTGGCGGGCGTGGTTGATGCCGAGTTTTTTCGCGTAGAGGCGGTACACGTCGTCGGGCGTCAGGCCTAGCAGTTGGCAGATGCTCACCCAGAAGAATAGCATGTCGGTAGCTTCCACGCGGGCGTTCTGGAGGTCCTGGAGTTGGTACTGTCTGCCTTCGCGGGCTTCGCGGTACCAGTGTTTCCACGAGAGGCAGTCGTGGAGTTCGTGGCATTCGCCGGCGAGGGCGTCGAGATAATTTTTCAGCGCCCGCCCCGCCGCCAGCAGGGCGTCGGGCGACGGCTGAGCCGAAGTCAATGCCTCGCCAAGCCCCCGCGTGTCGATGCCGGCCTTCTTGTTCAACGCCGCCTGCAACGGCCAAATGTCTTCCAGCGATCCAATCGACTGCGCGGGCTGATCCGTCATAGGGGACTCCTTGTGTTGGTTCACAACCACAGACTATACGAAAAACGCCAGGAAAACTAGATATATGGTTGAGTTCTCCAATAGGCAGGAGTTCCCAAGCCCCGACAGGGGCACCTTGGGTAGCCCAGGGTGAGCGGTACGCCGCGAACCCTGGGATCGGGTATTTTCAGAGTTCCTTCCTCATGCCTGACGCCACTAGCCGAGGCCGCACCGTCGTGCAAATACGGCATCGAACGGCTCGCACGTTCCCGTGTGCGCGTCGTTCGCAGCCGTACAGGCCCGCGTGCATGACTTCAGCCAATGGCGTCAGGCATGATTGTCAAAATGAAAAAGAACATAAACCCAGGGCGAGCCTGAGTACAGGCTCGCCCTGGGCTACCAAAGGCGCCCCTCCCGGGGCTTGGGAAGTTCAGTTTTTCGGATCATCCAGCCGTATAGCTTGCACGTTCACGACGTTGTAGTACTACTGTTTTGAGACAGAGCCTAACAACCTGACAGTCTGTTGTCTCACGGTTCGATCAGCACCATTTCGTTGTTGGCGCACAGGAGGACGGCTTCGTCGAAGACCAGGAACGGGGCGACGTCCTGTTCGGCTTCGCGGATGAGTTCGAAGTATTCGTCGCTGAACTGTTGGATTTTTCGCGGGGCCGCCTGTTGTTGTTCGTCGCTCAGCGAGGAGTCCACCCACTGATTTTCCTTGTAGAAGAACGTCCGGTTCTGGACATTTCGTACATTTTGCACCATGGCCAATTGCTCCCGTTTGGCCGCCGCGGCCGGCGAAAGGGCGGGCGCCGTTGTGGTCGGCGCGGGCCTCGTCGTGGCCTTCAACACAGTGGTGTACCGCTCGCCGGTGGTCCCGCCGCCTTTGCCGGCGGCTGCGCCGCGACCCACGCCCGAAGCCTTTCCGATGACCCCTTGAGCGTTCTGGTTGTTGCTGACCGGGCCGTCGATTGCATCCCAACCGACCGCGTCGCCGCTTTGGCTGAAACCTTCCCTAGCCTCCTTCAGGGCGAGTTGGTCCATCACGAGCTTCGTGTCGGATATTTCCACAAAGAGGTCTTCCTCCTCTTCAAGAAGGTCGCCCGCCAGCGAATCGAGCTTTGCATTATTCTGCGCGTTCTGGTACGTGTCTTTCACCAGCCGCTGCCGGACGCCGAATTCGCCGGTGGCGTTTGCCGCCAGTGCCTCGGCCCGGCCCTGGGCGCGTTCGACATTCGCTTGGCGGTCCGCCAGCGACGTGTTTTCATCGGCGAGGAACGACGTGTACGGCGTCAGAATACCGTGCTTGGTCGACAGCGCGATCAACTCATCGAGAATCTCCTGGTTCTGCCCGCGGAGGTCCAGTTCGTCGATGATCTCGCCGATCCGCCGGATGGCCCACAGCTTTTCCGCGAACGCATACCGCGAATCCGGAGAGGAGGCGGTAAATTCCAGCGGATACTCGAACTCCTGCGTCACGCCGTCGGCGATTTTTCCGGTGATCTTCAACGTGCCCTTGCCCGGATATTTGTACCGCCCGCAGATGACCAGTTGATCGCCCGCGAACAGATCAAACTCCGCGGCCGGGTAAACGCGGTTGACCATGGCCGCTTCCGCCACTGCCGCCTCCGAATCCTCCGCCGGCGTGAAGGTCATCTTCGCGCCCGCCAGCACCGGCGACTCCAGTTTTTGATACAGATTGCTGACACGTTCCTCGATGTTCTCGTCGGGCTTGACGAACTCGCTCTGGCCGAAACTCTCGCGGACGAGTTTGTCCAGCAATCGGCTGTTGAGATCGAATCCGACGCCGAAGGCGAAGATTCGGGCGTTGACTTTGTTGGCTTTCTGGGCGTTTTCGACGATTTTCATTTCGTTCATTTCGCCGACGGTCGGGCAGCCGTCGGTGAGGAAGAAGACGTACTTTGGATTTTTATCGTCGGCCTTGGCAAGCAATTCCATGGTGCGTGTCAGGGCGGTGTTGATGCCGGTCCCGCCGCTGGCGTTGATGCCGTCGGCGAAGGCCAGGGCCTCCTTGCGCGTTTTGGCGTCGTAGGTCTGCATGGTTTCCTTGTACAGCGTGATCGTGGAGTTGTACGTCATGATGTTGAAGCGGTCGCCGTCGCGCAGGTTGTTGAGCAGAAACTTGGCGGCCTCGCGGGCCTGCTCGATTTTCTTGCCGCTCATGCTGCCGGAGGTGTCGAGGACGAAGAAGACCGTTTTGGGCAGCGGCTTGGCGGCCTTGACGATCTGCGGACTGGCCAGCAGGAGGAAGTAACCGTCGTCGGTTGTCGTCGGGCGGTAGCTCAGGACGCGCGTGGTGATCTGTTCCTTGCCGACGTCGTAGAGCAGGCGGAAGTCCGAGGCGGGGATGACGTTGGTGACTTCCCAGGCGACTTTGGCGCGGTTTTCGGCGGGGCGTTCGATTTTGACATCCTGCGACGGGCTGTAGACGTTGCGGATGGGATCGGCGCTGTCGATGATGAGGTTAACGGTGATCTTCTCCACGGGTTTGACGGTGTACTTCGCCGTGCCCAGCGGGAAGAGGAAGTCCGTCAGCCCGTCCGCGCGCCGGCAAAGCTGCGTGTACTTGAGCGTCACGGTCCGCGTCGCGCCAGCCGGTACGGGGAAGACGCTCGTGCGGAACATGCCCGTCCCGATCCACTCCAGCAGGGCGGGGTCCTTGTTCTGCCGCACGATGCCCTCATACACTGACCGGGCCTTGTCAGCCGGCATGAGCGTGGCGGGGAACTCCTTGCCCTCGACCATGAGCGTCAACTGGTCGATCGCGCCATCGTACGGCAGCGGGAAGACGAAGGAGACTTCCATCTGCGTCGTGCCGGTGTTCACGAACGACTGCGACACCTGCACCTCGGCGACCTGGTCGGTGAGCTTGGCGTTCACCTCGATTTTGCTGATCTTGTACATCATCGACGCGATGGCGTCAGGCCGGGGCGGTGCCTGCCGACTGGACACCACAGGCCGCGGCAGCCGGGCGGCACTTTCGGGCACCAACAGCCCCTGGCCGTGGCCGCCGACCGTCGCCGACACACAGAACAACACCAGCAACGCCAGAAAAGAACCGTGAGATTTCATGGGACAGTCTCCTGTGCGTGAAAAAACCTGTGTCTCCGATTTCTTCGTAACGTAGCACGGGCATCTTGCCCGTGAGTCGCATGGGCGTCTCGCCCATGCAAACGTTCCAGAACGATTATCTTGCCTATGCCACACGGGCGAGACGCCCGTGGAACTCACGGGCAAGATGCCCGTGCTACGTTCATTCACGGAATTGGACGTGGCAAGGCGGGAAAAGTTCCCGGAAAATTTTTTCCGGTTCACTCCACGCTGGACGTGGCTGCCGGGAGGCGGAGCTGTTGGCCGGTGTCGGTTTGGAGGATCAGGCCTTCAAGGGGGTCGATGTCGAGGACGCGGCCTGTGACGCGCTGGCCGGCGGCGCGGACGGTGACGCGTTGGTTCATCATGCCGCATCGTGCGAGCCATTGGTCGTGCAGGCGTCGTGTGACGGTGGGGGAGGGGTGTGGCGCGGCGGCGTTGTCGGTGGTCGTGTTGTCTTCGTTGTCGGTGATTTGTTGGATCCACGCGTCAAGATTTCGCAAGACGTCGCGGATCAGTTCGATCCGTTCGAGTGGCCCCTGGGCGTGATCGGCCAGGCAGGTGGCGGGGCGTGTGACGGCCTCTGGCGGCGGGGCGGCGTTGACGTTGATGCCGACGCCCACGACCACCGCGCGACACGGGTGACGACGGACCTCTACCAAAATGCCGCAGACTTTTGCGTCGTCGATCAGCACGTCGTTAGGCCACTTCAGCCGGGCGGAGGCCGGTACCGCCCGTTCGACTGCCTCGGCCACCGCCAGTCCGGCGGCGATTGTCAACGCCTCGCTCGACAGCCGGGCCTGCTCGTCCAGCAGCAGCACGCTCATCAGTACGTTGGCGCCGGCCGGACTGGCCCACCGACGTCCCAACCGCCCGCGGCCGGCCCGCTGACTCTCCGCCAACACCACCAGCCCGTCGGCATTCGCCTGCCGCGACGAATCCAACGCCACGTCGTTCGTCGATTCCACCTCGCCAAACACAATCGCGTTCCGCCCCACCCGACGCGTGCCCAAACCGTGCTCAATCAAATGGGCGTTCAGCCCCACAGGCCTCGCCAGCCGCAACCCCGCCGGCGACTCCTCCATCACCACACCACGCTGCCGCAACGCGTCCAACGCGCCAACCGCCGCCGCGCGCGACAACGTCGCCTCCGACGCCAACTCATCCAACGACGCGTAGGCGCGACGCGCATACAAAACCGTCAACAAATTGTCCGCGGCGGGATGCATTCTCCGTACTCTATAGTAGATGGCCGTAAGTTTCGCGAATTCCGCGAATTTTTCAAAATAATTCGCGAAATTCCGCGGTATTCGCGGCAAAAAAGGAAGTCACTCCAGTTCAATATCCAGCGCGATGTCCACCGCGATGGCTGAGTGCGTCAGCGCGCCGATGGAGATGCGTTCCACGCCCGTCAGCGCCACCTCGCGGACGCTGGCGAGTGTGATCCCGCCGCTGGCTTCGAGTTCCACGCGGCCTCGCAGGCCCAGGCTGTCCCGCAAGGCCACCGCCGACCGGAGCTGCTCGATGGTCATGTTGTCCAGGAGGATGATGTCGATGTCCGAGACGTGCAGGGCGCGTTCGAACTGGTCGAGGGTGTCGACTTCGAGTTCGACGAACGCGTGTTCGCCGAGGTAGGGCCTGACGCGTTGGATTTCGCGGCCCAGGGCGGAGATGGGGTCGCGGCCCTCGGCGCGTGCGAGCACGGCGAGGTGGTTGTCCTTGATGAGTACGGCGTCGTAAAGGCCTTTGCGGTGGTTTTTCCCGCCGCCGGCGCGGACGGCGTATTTTTCCAGCTCGCGATAGCCGGGCGTGGTTTTCCGCGTGTCGTAAATGCCTGCCCGCGTGCCCGCGATGGCCCGAACGTAATCCCGCGTCGTGGTCGCCACGCCGGAAAGCCGCTGGAGAAAATTCAACGCCACCCGCTCGGCGGCCATGATGTGCTTGGCTGGCCCGTGCCACTCGGCGAGAAGTTGCCCTTTTTGCAGCTCCGCGCCGTCGGCGACGTGGCAGCGGGTGACGATCGCGCCGTCATAACTCATGGCGATCGTCTCCAGAAACGGGCAGCCGCAAACGACCATCGGCTGACGGGCGCGAAACAACGCGTGCGCCTGAAGATCCGGCGGCAACATCGCACTGGTGACGTCGCCGCCACCCAGATCCTCCCGCCGGGCCATCTCCAACAACCGCCTAAAATTTTCCTTCTCACGTTTTCCAGGATGGTATGGCATGACGGAAAGCATACCAACCGACGACCGAATCGCCAAGACGTCAAACGGCCGTGGCCGTCGCGTGTCTTGACCGGGGCGTTGTTTGTGGTAACAATGATGGTTTGTTTCCAATATCCGCCGCCGGGCGGGTGAATTTGTGAAAGGTCTGGCCATGCAATCGGTGGAACAAGCGATTACCAAAGCGTCGGTGCTGGTGGAGGCGTTGGCCTACATTCAGCGGTTTGCCAACAAGATCGTCGTGGTGAAATTCGGCGGGTCGGTGATGGACGACGAGCGCGCCATGGCCGACATTCTCACCGACGTGGTGTTCATGAACACCGTCGGCATGAGGCCTGTCATCGTTCACGGCGGCGGCAAGGCGATCAACTCCGCGATGGAAAAAAGCGGGCTGGAAGTGCAGTTCGTCCAGGGGCGGCGTTACACCGATCAGCGCACGCTGACGGTGGTCGAGCACGTGCTCTGCTCGGATATCAACCGCTCGATCGTCTCGACGATCGAAACGTTCGGCTCCAGCGCGATGGGGCTGCACACGCTCTCGAGCGGCGTGCTGTTCGGCGAAAAACTGTTCCTGGAAGAAGAAGGCCGAAAAATCGACCTGGGCTTCGTGGGCAAGGTTACGTCGGTCAACGGCAAGCTGGTGGACCTGCTCTGCCAGGCCGACACGATCCCCGTGATCGCGCCGCTCTCGCGCGACAAGACGGGCGCGAAGCTTAACTGCAACGCCGACACCGCCGCCGGCGAAGTGGCCGCCGCGCTGCGGGCGGAGAAACTTGTCGTCGTCAGCGACACGCACGGCATCCGACGCGACCCGAAAGATCCCGCCAGCCTGATCCCGCAACTGACGGAGGCCGAAATCCGGGCCATGATCTCCGACGGCACGATCTCCTCGGGCATGCTGCCCAAAGTGGAAGCCTGCCTCCGCGCCCTCGAAGGCGGCGTCGCGCGAACCCATATTATCGACGGCAAAATCCCCCACGCCCTGCTCCTGGAAATCTTCTCCGACGCCGGCGTGGGAACGCTGATTCACCGGTAAACCGCGTTGGATTTACATGGCGAATAGGTGAAGATGAACCTATGGTTACAGGGAAGCGTTTCGTTGATTCGTTAACTCGTTGACTCGTTAATTCGAGCAGACCTGTTACGAATTAACGAGTTAACGAATTAACCAGTCAACGAGTTAACGAACATGATCACCAACTTCATAAGCCTGTTAGACTTCACCGGCGACCAACTCGCCATGCTCCTGGATCGCGCGATCGCCGACAAGGCCATCTGGCGGGCGGGCCAGTTGCCGCATACGCTCAGCGGCAAGACGCTGGCAATGATTTTCGAAAAACCAAGCCTCCGCACCCGCGTGTCGTTCGAGACGGCCATGAACGACCTCGGCGGCCACGCGATCCACCTCACGCAGGCGGAGATCGGCATCGGCAGCCGCGAAGCCGTTCAGGATATCGCCCGCGTGATCGGCAGGCTGTGCGACGGCATCATGGCGCGAACGTTCAGCCACCAGTTCGTCGAGACCATGGGCCGATACGCCGACGTGCCCGTCGTCAACGCGCTGACCGACTTCAGTCACCCCTGCCAGGCGATGGCCGACGTGATGACGATCCGCGAGCACTTCGGCGGCCTGGCGGGAAAAACCATCACCTTTGTCGGCGACGGAAACAACGTCGCCCGAAGCCTCTCCGTCGCCTGCCACAAACTCGGCATGAACTTCATCCTCGCCTGCCCGCGAGGCTACGAATTGCAGGACCCGTTCCTCGCCGAGTTCGGCCCGTCGTACCGCGTCGAACACGACCCGCAATTGGCCGTCACATCCGCCGACTGCGTCTACACCGACACCTGGGTCTCCATGGGCCAGGAAGACGAAAAAGAAAAACGCCGCCGCGACTTCACGGGCTATCAACTCAACATGGACCTGATGGCCCACGCGCCAAAACACGCGATCATCCTCCACTGCCTGCCCGCGTATCGCGGCTTCGAAATCACCGACGAAGCCCTCGAAGCCCACTTCGAGACCATTCTGGATGAGGCGGAAAACCGTCTGCACTTCCAGCGAACGCTCCTGAATATCCTGATGGGCGAGGGAGGGATTCCCTGACAGACTGTTTTAATTATCTTGCCAGGGATATGATTTTAAGGGAAACTTTCGGGCTTGGTTTGCGTCCAATAATCGGGCGACAGCGTTCGCCTCTGAAATTTCAAAGGAGTCTGGCATGCGAGTCTTATTGACGACGGTATTGGCGATGGCGGTTATGGGGTTGACGGGGTATGCGTACGCGCAGGACCTGGTGGACGACGTGCCTATCACAGAGTCCGTGATTCCCACGAAGCCGGCGCTGCCGACCCTGCCGGACGTGGTGGCCAAAGTGGGCGACCGGGAAATCAACGCCTACGAGGTCGAACGCGTGCTGATGGTCGCGCCTCCAGGGCAGATGGCGCCCCCGAGCCAAATCACCCGGATGCTCATCGGGCGGGAACTGGTCCGCAATTTCCTCAAGGTCAGCAAGATCGAAGTCACCGACGACGAGATCAAGGCCAAGAAGGCTGAGTTCGAAGATATCGCCAAAAAGACCAATCTGACGGTGGAGCAGGTGATGCTGATGAAGCGCATCACGGAAGATGATCTCCGCGACCAGATTGCCATTGACAAGCTCGTCAAGGATCGCGTCGAGGCGAAGGTGGACGATTTTATCGCCAAGAACCCCAATGCGTTCAACGGCACGTCCGTCAAGGCCAGCCACATCCTGCTGCGTTGCGACCCGACCGATTCGACGGCGGATCAGATGGCCGTCAAGAAGCGTCTCGAAGGTATTCTCGCGGACATCAAGGCGAAGAAAGTGACGTTCGCCGACGCCGCCAAGGCCAACAGTGACGATGGTTCGGCGAGCAAGGGCGGCGACCTCGGCGAATTCATGTTCCCCGATATGGTCTTCCCGTTCGCGCAGGCCGCCTTCTCCACGAAGGTCGGCGAGCTGAGCGGTGTCGTGCAGAGTCAGTACGGCTTCCACATCATCCTGGTCACGGGCCGAAACGAAGGCCAGGAGAAGATCGAAGGCGACCGCGCGAAAGGCCTTGCCAGCCGACTGCTGATGGGCCAACTGGAATCGGAAGTCTTTACGCAGGCGACCAACGGCGTGACGGTCGAGATCTTCGTGAAGGATCCAGAACCCATGTTCATGATGCCCGACGGCATGCCGTAATTGTCGTCAAGAAAAATTTTCAGAAAATTTCACAATTTTGTTGCGGGCCGGAATCTCCTTTGCTACAAGCACTATATGTTGTGCCTACGGATAGGCGCTAACCCAATAGGCTAGGAGAAAAGACATGGCCAAAGCAACAACCGCCAAGAAACCCGCTGCCAAGAAGGCTGTCAAGAAAGCCGTCAAAAAGGCTGTCGCCAAGAAGCCGGCCGCCAAGAAGGCTGCGAAGAAGGCTTGCTGCAAGAAGTAACGCATCGCGGTTTGCGTGCCACCAGGCTGACGCACTCAGCCTGCCGGTTGTACGAATGAAGCGAAGCCCTCAAGGACGAGGGCTTCGCTTCGTTTTATGTTCCGTGCATCGTGGCCGCCTCAGCGAGGGCGCGGCGGTTTTTCCCCCAGGGATACACTGAATCATGAACCTTCGAGATTTTTTTCGCGGTCGGCCGATGCAGGTGGTGGGGTATGGCGTGCTGGTATGGCTGATTCCGCTGGGGGTGTCGCTGGTGCTGGGCGATCTCCGCACACACCATCGCGCGACGTACGCGACGATCATGCCTCTCGTGCAAGCCGCCGTGGTGTGCATTTTCGGCGCGATGGGGTTCCGCCGCGTGCGAAGCCGTTTCGTCCGCGAGGGCCTGAATATGGGCCTGACGTGGATGGCCATGGGCGTCGCGCTGGACATGGGCCTGTTCTGGGAAGGACCGATTTCCATGCCGATGGGCCAGTACGTCGCGGAGATCGGCCTGACGCATCTGATCAACCCGATCATCCTGCTGGCGATGGGCGGCACGCTGCAGAATCGCTTCGAAGCGTTGACGAAATCCATCAACGAAGCCACCATCCGAGGCCTGACGCAGGCGGCGAAAGAGCGGGAAGCGGACTAGCAATTTCCGAATGGCCTTTCTTTCGCCCTTCTTTTGGCCACGAATTTCGCGAATTTTCCAATAAAATTCGCGAAATTCGCGGCAAAAAAGGTCACTTCTGAATCTTGACGTGCTCTCGATGAAACTTTGCGCGTGCCTGTTCGTATATCTCGTGTATGCGAATGGAAAAAGAGAATTTACAGGCGTTGGGTGGTGGAAACAGCCGATAAATATTTTCAGGATGGTGACCGTGTATAAACGTGGCATGGGCATGGCTGGGATGCCCGCATACATTGTGAATCTGGCTTGGATTTCGCGCGGCTCGCGGCGAATTGACGGTCCCGCTCGGAGCAGGACGGGTGGTGTTCATGGTTGAAACGGTAGAAACGCAGTCAGATACAGCCGTTGTGCCCGCGACGGAACGGCTCGGGGCGGACAAGCCCAGGCCGGCGTGGTTAACGCTGGCGATGTGGCTGGCGGTCGTCGTCTGTCTGCACCAGATGTTCGCCACCCTGTTCGTTGAGATGTGGGCGCGGTGGTTCCCCGCGTGGAATACACCGGGCCTGGACCTCTACGACCGCATGGTTGAGGGGGAGAGTTACTACACACACGGCCCGCTGGTGCCGCTGGTCAGCCTCGTCATCGTCGGGCTGATGATCCGCCACGTACGGATTCTCGTCAAGCCCATGCCGGTGACGGGAAGTTTGATTTTGGGCGTCAGCCTGCTGCTGCATCTGGCGTCGAGTTTATCCCGCATCACGTTTTTCAGCGGGATTGCGTTTGTCGGGGTGTTGTGCGGCCTGGTGTTGATCTTCTGGGGCGGTCTGGCGTTGCGGCGGTTCTGGTTTCCGATCGTCTTTTTATTTTTCATGGTGCCGCTGCCGGGGTTCACGATTGCGGACTTGAATTTTCATTTGAAGATGGCGGCCGCGGCGATTGGCGTGGAGTTGGCCAACCTGTTCGGCGTGATTTGCGCGCGGTCGGGCAACGAGGTGTTCTGGGGCGACAGCGACAAGAAGCTCGTGGTCGCCAACGTGTGCAACGGGCTGCGGACGCTGATCAGCTTGTTGGCGTTTGGCGCGTTGTACGCGTACATCTGCAAGTTGCGCGGGGCGTGGCGGGTGGGTTTGTTTGCCATGTCGATCGGCGTGGCGTTGGTGGCGAACTCGTTGCGGATTCTTGCGTTGTTGGTTGTCGCGGACATCTGGGACGAAGAGGCCGCCACGGGCTGGTTCCATGACACGTCGGGCATCCTGATCTTCGTGCTGGCGTTTTTGATGATGTTCGGGATCGAGAAGGCGGTGTTCGGTATTCGCGAATTGGTGGGCCGTCCCGCGAAGCCGGCGGATCTTTTCACCGGCCAGCTACGTACATCAGAGGACGAGGGTCAGGTTTCCCGCCTGGCGCGGGCGGTGGTCAGCCGGCGAGGCGTAGCCTGCCTGGTGGTCCTGGCCCTGATGGCGGGCGGCGCGATGTGGATCAACCGGCAGGTGTACACGACGTACGACGAGAACATGACGAAAAACGCCCTGCCGGCGACGTTGACGGTCGAGGGTGTGGAATACGACAGCTACGACATCGAACTGTCGGTCCTGGAACAGGTCATCCTGGAGACCAAGGATTACCTGTGCCGCCGGTACTTCGTGAAGAACGATAGCGGTTTGGCCGGAACGCGGACGGTGGATTTTTCGATCGTCTTCAGCCAGGACAACCGTCGGGGCACGCACCCGCCGGATCTGTGCCTCGAAGGCGGCGGATTGAACATCATCCACAAACAGAACCTGATCGTAAGCAACGTGCCAGGCCGAGGCGACGTGCCCTGCCGCGAACTCGTCACGAGCGGTTTGGATAGCCTCTACGTGCTCTACACGTACAAATGTGGCCACGAGTATACGAACAGTTTCTGGAAGCAGCAGTGGGTGATCTGGTTTAACGGCCTGCTGGATCGCAATGCCAGCGGCGCGTTGATTCGCGTCGTGATTCCGCTTCGGGACATGGACGCCGATCAGGCGCGTCAGCAGGCGGTGGCGTTCATGCGGGAAGGCGTGCCTCATCTGGACAGGAATCTGGACAAAAATTAGGACAACAGTCTGCCCGGACGGGCGGACGAGATGGCGTTGGAACAGGGTGAACTATGAAACGATTTATCTGGCTGACGGTTCTCTTGGTGGTGCTGGGCGTCATTGGCCTGGGCACGTATTCGTGTGTCAACAGAAACCGGGGGACTAATCTGTTGAAGCAGGCCGAAGCGGCGCGAAAGGCCGGCGACACCAATAAGGCCCGCGCCTTGGCGGAACGATACATTGCCGATCATCCCGACGATGAGCGCGGGTATCGTGACCTGGCGCAGACGAGCATCGACGCCACCGAGTTCGATCGGGCCCGCAAGGACATTGCGCGGGGGCTGGAACATTCGCCCACGTCGGTGATGCTGCTCACCGCGCGCGCCGAGAGCTACACGTCGCAGGCGCTGAAGCAATTCAACGAAGACGCCACCCGGACCAGTCCCAAGGCGCTGCGCGAGGTCGTCGAGAAGCTCGAGGGTGCCTCCGCAACGTCGGCGGAAGCCTCCAACCCGCTGCTGGCCGCGTTGCTGGCCGACGCCGAATCGGGCAAACTCTCCGCCACGACGGAGCAGATTCAGGACATCCACTTTCTCCGGTCGCTCAATTACGTCACGCTGCACCGCGTGCGATACTTCCAGTACATTCTGGCCTTGCGGCAAAAACGGGCGCTGGAAGTGAGCCGGACCGCCCAGCCCGATCCCAATCTGCCCACGGTCGAAGAGGCGCAGGCGCTCATGTCGCAGATGCGGGACAGCGCCATCGCCTCGCTGACGCCCGTGGCGAAGGAGCAGCCACTGCGCGGACGGGCCAGCTCCTGGCTGATTCAATACATCGGGGACCGTTGGCTGGACACGTCGCGGCAACTGCGTAACGTCAAGAACAAGGACGAGGAAGCGAAACTTCAGCAGACCCGTCTGGCCGACGAAAAACACCTGGACGAGATCCAGGAGCGGCTGTTGGGCATGAAACCCGAGCAGCAGCCAGTGTCGGTCATTTGTGACCTGATCGGTGTTCGGCTGGGGCAGGCGGTCCAGAAGGAGGACGAGCGCGCGATCGTCAAGGCCCGTGAGTGGGCCATGGCCACCGTCGAAACCCTGATGGCCAACAGGCCCAACGAGTTGGAGCCCAAGCGGATCGCCGTGGACCTGGCCATGTCCGAAAATGACGCCAAGCGGGCGCTGGCCCTGTGCGACGAAGCGCTGAAGGTGGACAACAACGACCAGAATTTCCGGCTCAAACGCATCCAGTGTCTATTGGATTTGAACCGGACCGTCGAAGCGCAGCAGGACATTCAGTTGCTCCGCAGCGGTCGCGGCGCGTGGAACGTTCAGCTTCGGATGGCCGACGTGACACAAATGTTGGCCGACCAGATCCTCCGCAACGCCAAGGGGCGTCCGTTTACCAAGGAGGAAGAGGCGGAGTGGAAAAAGCAGACCAATGCCGCGCGCGATAACTATCGCGATGCGCTGAAATCCATCGAGCAGACGAATTTCAACGAGCTGTTACCGGAACAACTGGAAGGCTTGGAGTATTCGCTCTTCCGCGCGTACAGTTGCGTGGTGCGTTCGATCCTTTCGGAACTGACCGTGCTGCCCAAGATCAAGAAGGACGAGGAAGGCAACCCCTACGTGATCCAGCCCAAGGACCGCGAGTTCTATGCCGACACCGCCTTCAACGACGCCGACCGCTGCCAGCGGAGGCTGCCCAAAAATCCCGACGCCCTCCGGCTGTTCGTGGACGTGGCCTTGATGGCCAATCGTCCCGACGCTGCCGAAGCGGCGGTAAAGAGGGCGGCGGCAAGCAACGAGCCTGTCACTGTCGCGGCGGCCGCCCGGCTGCTGGCGGAAACCTTCCGCAACAAGGCCGCCAGCGATGAAGCCCTGATCCGCCTGGGCACGCTGACGCCCATCTCGCGTCAGGACAAGGTGCAGGTGGCCGAGTCCCTGCTGTACCTCAAGCGTACGGGCGAGGCGGCCAAGCATTGGCGAGGCCTGCCGCCCGAGTCGCTGCGGACGCCGCTCCAGAAGGCGCTCGGCAAAGCGCTGGTCGCGGGCGGACAGTACCTCAGCGCCAGCGATTACCTGTCGGCTGCCTGCAAAGCCGACCCGCGCGACCTGGAGTGCCGTCAGGCCCTCGCCGAGGCGTACTGGGGCGCGCAACTGGTGGATTCTGCGCATGACGAAGTGAAAAAAGTGTTGGCCGTCGATCCCGATCATGACGCCGCCCTGTTGTTGTTGGCGCGCATTCGCATGGTCAGGGGCGAGGACCCGTCGCAGCAGCTCGAAGCCGTTCGCGACAGTGGCGGTCTGACCGGCCTGGCGCTGGCGATGAATCAGTTGTACCTGGGCAACGCCCGCGAGTGCAGCGACACGTGCGACGAGATCGTGCATTCGCAGGCCAGCGACGTGGACAAGTACACCGCCCGGCTGATACAGGCCCGGGCGAAGATGGTCCTGGGGTTGCGCAGCGACGTGGAAAAACTGCTGACGACGTTGATCCGGGAGCAGCCTTCGCAACGCGAAGCCATGGCGGCGCTGGCGTATTACCGGCGATCCGAGGGGCAGTCGCTTCAGAACATCCTGACCGAACTGGTGGCCAGCAGGGCCAACCCGATCGCCGCGCACCTGTTGGTGGCCGAAATGTACTTGCAGGCGCAGGATCCGAAATCGGCCATGGAAAAACTCCTGGTGGTCGTGCGCGATCGTACCGCCACCGAGGTGCAGCAGACGCTGGCGCGTCAGATGATGGCGCAGGCCTACACCATCCAGGGAAAATTTGACGAGGCCCTCCAGGAACTCTCCACGCTGGAAACCGACCCGCGGTTCAAGAAACGCGCCCGCCTGCTGCGATGCGCGCTGCTGCTGCACAGCAAACGGACGACCGACGCGATCAAGGCCCTCGACCAGTTGCGCAACGACCTGGAAAAGGAAAATGATTACGACATGCTCCTCCAGGTCGGCGAGATGTACCGAAAAGCCAATCTGACCAGCAAGGCCCTGGATGTCTGTGACCGCGCGATCCGCATGATCCCCGGCAACGCCGCCGCGTACGTGCAGAAAGCCAACATCCACCTCCGGGACAGCCAGATCGAACTGGCCCGGGCCGTTCTGGATCAGGCCATGTCCGAGCCGGCCCTCAAGAACAACCCCGCGGTGTACATCGACCTGGCCAAAATCCAGGAGCACCAGGGCGACCCGCTCGGGTCGGCCGCCACCCTCGAACGGATGGAGTCCATCGGCGACAGCGCGAAACTTCAGTCGCTGTTGATGCGGGCGGAGCTGTTTACCAAGTATCGCATGGCCGACCGCGCCGCGGAGTGTCTGGAGAAGGTGCTCGCGCTCTCGGTGAGCAAGGAGTCCCAGTTCCGCATCCGCCTGGGGCGAATCTACGCCGCCATCGACATGCCGGACAAGGCCCGGGAGTGCTTCAGCGATGTCACGCCCGAAAGCCCGCTGTACATCCCGGCCCAGTTGATGATCGTGGAGTTGCACCGGGACGTCGCCGATCGCGCCAAGGCGCTGGACGTCCTGGCGGCAGAAAGGCCTCAGGATCCCAGTGTGATGCAGAACCGCATGCTCACGGCCCTTCTGACGCATAAATACCAGGAAGCCATCACGATTTTCTCGGAGTTCCGCAAGGATCTCAGGCCGAACCAGAAACCCTTCGGCGCCGCGCTCATCGCGCTGGAGGCGTATTGCCGGCTGGGAGACACCGCCAAGACGTTGGATTTCACCCGGCAGTTCAACCCGGACGGCACGGACCCGGCCTGGAACGTGCTGACCCCGCTGCTGGCGTCGAAGGATAAGCCCGACTTCGCGCTGTCGCACCTGCCGGCGGACGACAACGCGGAGTTGACGCCCTCGCAGATTCTTCTGGGCATGTTGTCCGACAACGGCAACGAGGCCAAGTGGTACGCCCGGCTGCAAAAACTGAACAGTTCCGACGGGCAACGGATTGCGCCGGGTTACATGGCCTTGGCGGCCCGCGTGGTCGGCGACGTCGACGCCGCGCAGAAGTTGCTGCCGATTCTCGAGCAGCAGCGGGGCTGGGTCGCGCTGGGCGCGAGGCAGTTTCTGAACAGGCCCGACAGTCCTCAGATGCGACAGTACGCCAAGGAGTTGCTGCGGATGCAGGAAGCCCATCGCGTCCGGCTGTCGGCGCAGACGTGGCGGTGGGGCATCGACATCCTGAAGCAAGACCCCGGAAATCTCTGGGCGGCGCAGATCATGCTCAGCCTTCGCGTCGACGAGCGGATGACCGCCGAGCTGACCAAGCTCATCGGCGATCCCGACACGCCTGAGGAGACGTTGATTCAGGCACAGTTGATCAGTTGGCAGTCGCAGTACAAGCTCGCGACGGCCAAGTTCGGCCAGGCCGCCGAAGGCATGAACAAACCGGCGGAAGTCCTGCTCATGCAGGCCAAATCCGCCGAGGCCGGCGGCGACGTCGCCGGGGCGCTGGAACTCTACCAGCAGGTGCTGGCACGCACGTTCGACCTGGACGCCGCCAACAGCGCCGCCTACATGGTCACGCAATTGCCCGCCCCGACGCCCAGGCAGTTGCTTCAGGCGAAACTGTGGGCCGAAAAGGTGGTCGAGGCCGCTCCGAATCTCGCCGCCACCCATGACACGCTCGCCTGGGTCTGCTACCTCCTGGGCGACGACGACAACCTGAAACAGGCCCGCGAGGCCATGGGATTGGCCATCAGCGGCTTGGTGAATCACCCGGAGGCGCACTATCACATGGCCATGATCGAACTGAAACTGGGCAACACCGCCTCGGCGAAACTCCACCTGGAAATCGCCCAGGCCCTGATCGAAGGCCGACGAGGCAGCGCCCCGGACCTCACCGACCTGCTGCAGAAAGTCCTGACTGAGTTGGTGGAACTGAAGTAACAACCTTGTTAACTCGTTGATTCGTTTTCGTTAACTTTTCAATGCGCCGGGTCCTACGCCTTCGCCTTTAGGCGAACCGCTTCAGCAGGTCGTTCATTCACCGTTGTTTACCGGACGGGCTTCCGGGTAGAATAAGAAGCGAACA
>WRDM01000023.1 GCA_009783465.1 Phycisphaerae bacterium
ACGAATACATGATCTGGTGCGTCCTTGGCGACGACACCGAATAGACGGCTGGAAGAAATCCGCAAACAAAAACCGCTTTCCGCTTGACGAAGACTTGCTCATAGACGGGGAGGCCGATCGGTTGTTTTCCATGTATTACGGCGACTGTGTCGAATTTCATTAGAGAATTCGCCTAATTTCGTAAAATTCGCGGTGCTGCAATATAGAAAATGGAGAGAGGCTTATGAATCATCAAGCAATGATTCATAAGCCTCTCCCTAACAGCCTAACAGGCTTGTCGTCTGATCAATACATGTCATCCATGCCGCCGCCGGCGGGGGCTGCTTTCTTCTTTTCGGGGATTTCCGAGACGATGGCGTCGGTGGTCAGCAGCAGGCCGCTGACGCTGGCGGCGTTTTGCAGCGCGCTGCGCTCGACCTTGGTCGGCACGATCACGCCGACCTTGACCAGGTCGCAATACTTGCCTGCCATCGCGTCGTAGCCGAAGTTCACCTCGTCGCTCTCCATGACCTTTGCAGCCACGATCGAGCCGTCCAGCCCGGAGTTCTCCGCGATCTGCTTGATCGGGGAGACCAGCGCCCGGCGGACGATATCCACGCCGGTTTTTTCGTCGTCGCTGGCTGTCTGGACCTTCGCGAGCACCTTCATCGCCCGCAGCACCGCCACGCCGCCGCCCGGAAGGATGCCTTCCTCGACCGCAGCCCGGCACGCGTGCAGCGCGTCTTCCACGCGGGCTTTCTTTTCCTTCATCTCGGCCTCGGTGGCGGCACCGACGTTGATCTGCGCCACGCCGCCCGAGAGCTTCGCCAGACGCTCTTCGAGTTTTTCGCGGTCGTAATCGCTCGTCGTCGTGTCGATCTCGTGCTTGATCTGCTCGATGCGGCCCTTGATGTCGCTGGCCTTGCCGCCGCCCTCGATGACCGTCGTGTTGTCCTTGTCGATGCGGACCGTCTTGGCCACGCCCAGGTCGGCGACTTCGATTGACTCGGCCGCGATGCCCATGTCTTCCATGATTGCCCGTCCGCCCGTCAACACGGCGATGTCGCGGAGCATCTCTTTGCGGCGATCGCCGAAGCCCGGCGCCTTCACCGCCACCGCCTGCAATGTTCCGCGAAGCTTGTTCACCACCAGCGTCGCGAGCGCCTCGCCCTCGATGTCCTCGGCGATAATCACCAGTCCTCGGCCGGACTGCGCGACCTTCTCCAGCAGACCGACCAGATCCTTGATCTGGCTGATTTTCTTTTCGTGAATGAGGATGAACGGGTTGTCCATCACGCATTCCATCGTCTCGACTTTGTTGACGAAGTGCGGGCTGATGTAGCCCTTGTCGAACTGCATGCCCTCGACCAGCTCGACGGCGGTTTCCAGGCCTTTGCCTTCTTCCACCGTGATCACGCCGTCCTTGCCGACCTTGTCCATCGCGTCGGCGATCATCTGCCCGATCTGCGAGTCCTGATTGGCCGAGCAGGTGCCCACCTGCGCGACTTCCTTGGAACTCTTGATGGGCTTGGAAATCCGTTTGAGTTCATCGACGATGGCGACGACGGCCTTGTCGATGCCGCGCTTCAGGGCCATGCCGTTCGCGCCCGCCGCGACGTTCTTCAAACCTTCTTCGAAGAGGGCTTCGGCGTAAATGGTCGCCGTCGTCGTGCCGTCGCCGGCCACGTTCGACGTCTTGGAGGCCACTTCCTTGACCATCTGCGCGCCCATGTTTTCCATCGCGTCTTCGAGCTCGATCTCCTTGGCCACCGTCACGCCGTCCTTGGTGACGGTCGGCGAGCCGAAGGATTTTTCCAGCACCACGACGCGTCCCGTCGGGCCCAGCGTCACCTTCACCGCACGGGCCAACTGCTTCACGCCGCGACGAATCGCCTCGCGAGCGTCCATATCAAACGAAATTTTCTTTTTTGCCATGTTCAGTTCTCCTTTGGAACGTTTGTTCGTTAACTGGTTGACTAGTTAACTAGTTAACTAGTTGACTGGTGGACTGGTTCTCGAATAACCAGTTAACCAGTTAACTAGTTAACTAGTTAACGAAATGGTTCCTTGCGATCAAAGGCTTGCTTTCACCCACGAGCCACGAAAACCCAGGCTGCCGTTAATCCAGCACCGCCAGGATGTCGCTCTCGTCCATCAACATATACTCGTCGCCGTCGATCTTGATCTCCGTGCCCGCGTAGCTGGCGAAGAGCACCTTGTCGCCCTTGGCCACCTGCATCGCGCCGCGCGTGCCGTCCTTGAGCACCTTGCCGTCGCCAACCGCCAGCACCGTCCCCTTCTGGGGCTTTTCCTTGGCCGAGTCCGGCAACACAATGCCGCCCTTGGTCTTCTCTTCGGCCTCCAAACGCTTGATCAACACCTTGTCATTCAACGGACGAATCTTCAACGCCTTCGCCATAAATCGCTCCTTTGTCTCAGGTTTTACGGGATGAGCATCCTACCTGTACCAGCCACTAGCCACAAGCCACTAGCCACCAGGTATGGATACGTTTTTCATCAATCAATATAGACTGTCGGTGCACGCTGATACCGACCCGCGAGTCCGCGAAGCCACGGGGCCACTCTCTCGAACCGACGGAGCGATTTTACGCTCGTGCATCGCAAACCCTGTTGGCTAGTGGCTTTGTTCCCTGTAACAACGGTTCATCTCCACCAGCACGCCGCGAAAGCCGTCACTCACCTCTTAGCATCTCATCCAGCCGCTGCATCATTCGGCTGAGCTGCCGCAGGAGTTCTTCCAGTTCCAGTGGCCGCTGGACGACGCTGAAGGCGGCCAGCTTCAGGGCGTTTTCCATGAACCGGCGGTCCACCTGTCCGCTGACGATCACGACGGGCAGCATCGCGTCGAGGCGGCGGATGAGGCGGAGCATTTGCATCGCGTCCATGCCCATTTCGGCGGTGTCGTCCAGCACGGCGGCGTCGGCGACGCCCGCCTGCACCACCTGCAACAGTTCGTCGCGGCCTTGCACGCGGTAGGTGATCAGCCATTCCCGCCCGACAATCTGCTCCAACGCCGGCTGCCACGACTGCGCTTCGCCCGTCACCACCAGGCCAAAGGGAGCCCTTCGCTCGTTCATCAACGCAACCATGGCAACCTCAAGACGTTACAGCAAACAATGCCCGGAAAACACACCGGCACCGCCGGACACACACGCTACATCCAAGCCAAAACGGTGCAATCCGCGCGCCAAGGCTTTAACTATATGGAATTCGAATAGATTACCGATCAGTTCATCCAGAAAATCGTCTGCCAATTGCACCACGAAAGAGGGGAAAACACACTTTTGGCAGCACGCGGGTTCCGGGCAGAGTAACCGCATGTGCATCCTCACTCTTCCTTCGTGTGGCATTCCTGTTCATGGCGTGACTGGCCGCAGGCTCTGCCAGTTTGCGTTGTAAGACGGTGTGAGCGACTGAGCTTCGGTTGTCACAACGATCGACAACGCAAATTGGCAGGGCCTGCGGCCAGTGGCGCCTGAACAGGAATTTTGTGCCTTCACGCCATGGCATGCGAATTGCTTAGAATTCCTGTGGGTCGCCATCGCGGCCTGTGGAGGCTTGATTATGCGATTTGATAAATTGACGGTGAAGGCGCAGGAAGCGATTGCGGCGTCGCAGGGGATTGCGTCGGATATGGGCAATCCGATGATTGGGCCTTTGCATCTGTTGGCCGCCCTGTTGAGGCAGGAGGGCGGGCTGGTGTTGCCGCTGCTGGAGAAGGTTGGCATCCCGGCGGAGCGGATCCAGCGCGTCGTCGACAGTGAGATGGATCGGCTGCCGAAGCAGTCAGCCCAGGCGGGCATGGGGATGGACCCGGCCCTGAACGCCGTCCTCAACCGCGCCGACGCCGAAAGCCGCGAACTCAAGGACGACTACATCAGCGTCGAGCACATGCTGCTGGCCCTGTCGCGCGAATCCTCCGACGCCCGCAACGCCCTCGACGCCCTGGGCGCCACGCGCGACGCCATTCTACAGGCCATGCGGGACGTCCGCGGCAGCCAGCGCGTGACCGATCAAAATCCCGAGGACAAGTATCAAGCCTTGGAGCGGTACGGTCGCGATTTGTGCGAGATGGCCCGCGCGGGCAAACTCGATCCCGTGGTGGGCCGCGACGAGGAGGTCCGCCGCTGCATGCAGGTGCTCAGCCGGCGGACGAAGAACAATCCGGTGCTGATCGGCTCGCCAGGCGTGGGCAAGACGGCGATCGTCGAGGGGCTGGCGCAGCGGATCGTCAACGGCGACGTGCCGGCGGGGCTGCAGGGCAAGACGATCATCGGCCTGGACATGGGCGCGCTGCTGGCGGGCGCGAAATTTCGCGGCGAGTTTGAGGACCGTCTCAAGGCCGTCATCAAGGACGTGACGGCGGCGGAGGGGCGGATCATTCTGTTTATCGACGAGTTGCACACGGTCGTCGGCGCGGGAGCGGCCGAGGGCGCGATCTCGGCGGGCAACCTCATCAAGCCCGCGCTCGCCCGCGGCGAATTGCGGTGCGTGGGCGCGACCACCATCGACGAATACCGAAAATACGTGGAAAAAGACGCCGCCCTCGAACGCCGATTCCAGCCCGTCATGGTCAACGAGCCCAGCGTCGAGGACACGATCGCGATTCTGCGAGGCCTCAAGCCGCGATACGACGCCCACCACGGCGTGCGGATCCAGGACGCGGCGTTGGTGGCGGCGGCCGTTATGAGTCACCGCTACATCTCCGACCGCTTTTTGCCGGACAAGGCGATCGACCTGATCGACGAGGCGGCCAGCAAACTGCGAATCGAAAACGATTCCATGCCGGCTGAATTGGATGAACGAAAACGCCGCATCATGCAGCTTCAGATCGAACGCGAAGCGTTGCGGAAGGAAAAGGATCAGGCCAGCCGCGACCGGCTGGAACAACTGGAAGTCCAGCTCGGCGACGAGCAGACGCGGTTCGATGCCGAGTCGGTCCGCTGGCAAAACGAGCAGGGCGTGCTCAAGGAGATCAAGGCCACGCGGGAGGCGATCGAGGGCAAGCGGACGGCGTTGGAACAGGCGCAGCGGAAGGGCGACTGGGAGGCGGCCGCCCGGATTCAGTACGGAGATTTGCGTGAGCTGGAGAAGTTGCTCGGGTCGTCGGAGGCCCGGCTGGCGGAGATGCAGTCGGCCGGCGGGCTGACGAGCGAGGAAGTCACGCCCGAGCACGTGGCCGAGGTCGTGGCGAAGTGGACGAGCATTCCGCTGACGAAACTGATGGAGAGCGAGCGAGAAAAATTGTTGCACATGGAGGACGAGCTTCGCCAGCGCGTGGTGGGGCAGGACGAGGCCGTGCGGGCGGTGTCCGACGCCGTCCGCCGCGCCCGCGCGGGGCTTGGCGACCCGCGGCGGCCCATCAGCAGTTTTATTTTTCTCGGGCCCACGGGCGTGGGAAAAACCGAATTGTGCAAGGCGCTGGCGGCGTTGTTGTTCGACACGGAAGAGGCCATGATTCGCATTGATATGAGCGAGTTCATGGAGCAGCATTCGGTGGCGAGGCTGATCGGTGCGCCGCCGGGATATGTTGGCTATGAAGAAGGCGGTCGGCTGACCGAGGCGGTGCGACGTCGGCCGTACGCGGTGATTCTGTTCGACGAAATCGAGAAGGCCCACAAGGACGTGTTCAACGTGTTGTTGCAGGTGCTCGACGACGGCAGGTTGACCGACGGCAAGGGGCGGACGGTGGATTTCAAAAATACGATCATCGCGATGACGTCCAACCTGGCCAGCCAGTTCATCCAGGAACTCGCCGACCAGCAGGCGGAGGACTGGGAGATCGAGGCGCGGATCAAGGACACGCTCAAGCAGGCGTTTCGGCCTGAGTTCCTCAATCGCGTCGACGAGGTGATCACGTTCCGCCAGTTGAGCAAGGAGAACCTCGCGGCGATCGTGAAGATTCAGGTGGCCGATTTGTCCCGCCGGCTTGCGGATCGGAAGATCACGTTGGAGGTCACCGACGCCGCCGACGCACTGTTGGCCGAACTGGGCTGGGACCCGACGTACGGCGCCAGGCCGCTCAAACGCGTGGTGCAGCAGAAGCTGGAAAACGGCCTGGCGCAAAAACTCCTCGCCGGCGACATCCGCGACGGCGCCCACGTGACCGTCGACGCGGTGGCGAAGGGGTTCAAATTCGACGTCCGCGGGCCGATTGGACGCGAAGAGGGCACTGGATAGTCGAAAAACTGTTTTCACCGGCTTCGCCTGTTTGCGTTGTAGGACGGTGTGGACTACAAAACGTGATGTAGTCCACACCGTCCTACAACGCAAACAGGCGAAGCCGGTGAAAACAAACGTTTGTCCACGCAGGTCGCGATTGGGTCTTCAGTCTACAGTCCATTTCCTCGAAACAGAGTGCGTTCTCGTGCGTTTATTTTGTATGATGAGGATGAGGTGTCCATGGCCACGTTTGAATATGTAGCCCGCGGCGCGAACGGTCAGCAGGTGACGGGGGTGATGCAGGCCGAGAGCGAAGTCGCCGTCGCCCGCACGCTGGATGAGCGGAAGCTGTTTCCCATTCGCGTGACGGAGAAGGCGGTCGCCGCGCCCGCGTTCGGCGGCGGGAAGATCCGCGTGCGCGACGTGGGCATGATGTACTCGCAGATGTCCGACCTGCTCCGCGCCGGCGTGCCCATGCTGCGCGTCCTGGAGACGCTCGGGCGGAGTTCGCATCATCTCAAGTTGGCCGCCGCGATTAACGGCGTGCGCGAGGAAGTGGCCGCGGGTAAAACGCTTGCCGAGGCCATGGCCGGCCGTCCCGAAGCCTTCGCGACACTGCACGTGGCCATGGTCCGCGCGGGCGAGCAGGCGGGCTTCCTCGAAGACGTTCTGACGAACCTGGCCTCGTTCATCGAGCGGCAGGACGAGCTGAGCGGCAAGGTCAAGGGCGCGTTGATTTATCCGATGGTGCTGCTGTCGTTCGGCACGCTGCTGGTGGTGTCGATGCTGATTTTCGTCGTGCCGGAGTTCCGGGAGATGTTCGCCGGCATGACGCTGCCCCTGCCGACGGAAATCCTGTTTGCCATCAGCGCCCTGCTGGTGGACCACGTTTTCCTTGCACTGGGTTTGCTTACGCTGGCGACGCTGGCCGTGCGGTCGGTGCTTCGCAGCGAGTGGGGTAAGCAGATGTGGGACAACTGGCGCATCCGCATTCCGCTGGCCGGTCGGGCGATGCGCATGGTGGCGATCACGCGGTTCTGCCGCATCCTGGGCACGATGCTCGCCAACGGCGTGCCGCTGTTGCAGGCGCTGGCGATTTCCAAAGACGCCGCCGGGCTGGCTCAACTGGAGGAATGCATCAGCCAGGCGAGCGAGAACGTCCGCGCGGGCGAGCCGCTGGCCAGTCCGCTGCGGGAAAGCGGGCTTTTCCCGGACGAAATCCTCGAAATGCTCGCCATCGCGGAGGAATCCAACCAGATGGAAAAAGTGCTGGTGCAAATCGCCGACACCGTCGAACGACGCACCGCACGGCAGGTCGACCACGCCGTCCGACTGCTCGAGCCGCTCATCCTGGTTTTCATGGCCGGCATCATCGGTTTCGTCGCGATGGGCCTGCTCTATCCAATCTTCACCATGAGCCAGACCATCGGGAAGTGAGTGTGGGTATGGAGAGACCAGCGACAAGTGACAAGCGACCCGGCTTCGCCAAGGCTACGCCGGGCAAGCAAGCGACAAGAGCAATCGCATCTCATTTGCCCGTTTTTCGGCTGTGGGCTGTAGGCTGTGGGCTGTGGGCGCAGGCTTATGAAGGATTTGGCCTAATGATGCATAAGCCTGCGCCTACAGCCTACAGCCTACAGCCCACAGCCTTTTCGCGACAACGTCGTCCCAAACCATCACGTGTCGCCCACCATTCTTCCGCCTTCACGCTCATCGAGGTCGTCCTGACGATCGCGTTGTTGACGTTGCTGTTTTCGTTGGCGGCGTTTAATTATCTCGGGTGGGGAAAATCGCGGAAGCTGGAGGAAGGCAAAAGTCGGCTGGAGTCGCTCGTCAGGCTGTGTCGGGCCGAGTCGTGCAACCTGGGCAAGCGGATCGAATTGGCCATCGACGAGGAGGGCGCGATCGTGATTCGCGTGGAGGCCGACCCGATCGGCGAGCCGAACGTCTTCGTGCCTCTGGAGGCGGGCTGGGCGAAGAACCCGCCCAACGATCTGGTTCGCGTGGTTCGCAGCGAGCTGCTGGGCACGTCGAGTTGGCGGCTGATTCAACGCGGCGGCGACGAGGAACTCGGCGAAGACGATCAGCCGATGAATCCGATCACGTTTTTCCCCGACGCCACGTCGGACTCGGCGGAGATTGAATTTCGCCAGGCCGATCGCGAGGACGGGCTGCACCTGCTGGTGACGATCAACGGCCTGACGGGCGAACTGTCGTCCCAGATTTTCATGCCGCTGACGGAGGAGGAAAAGGCTCGCGCCCAATGGGAAAAAGATCACCCCTCCGCGTCGTCGTACGCGTCGGGCAGCAGCGCCCCGCCGCCACCGCCGCCGTGCCCGGACTAAATGTATGGAACGTTTACGCACCATATCGCATACGGATGGCCGTCGCGGCGCGGCGTTGCTGGAGATCGTGCTCGCGTTGACGTTGTTCTTCCTGAGCGCCGCCGTGATCGTCGGGTCGCTCGACCAGGCCTTGCGGGGGTCGAGGGTGCTGCGATGGGAAGCGCAGGCCGCCGATCTGGCCATGAGCAAGATGGCCCAGTTGCAGTCGGAACTGTACTCGCCCGTGAGCGAGCCGGAGACGGACTACGAAAAAGAAAACGAATTCCTCGCCGGCTGGTCGTGCGAGGTGGTCGTGGACAAAATGGAAATGATCAACTCCCTCGTCCCGCCCATCGACCGCGTGACCGTGATCATCCGCAAAACGCCGAACTTCACGTACCAACTCAGCCAACTCATGCTGGAAAACCTGCCCGACGAGGCCGAAGAAGACGAAGACGACACCGGCGGCGGAGGTGGCGGATGGTGAACGGAAAAACCGCCCCTACAGCCTACGGCCTACAGCCCACAGCCTTCTCCCGACCGGGCTTCACGCTCATCGAAGTGATCCTGGCCATCGCGTTGGCGGTGGGACTGCTCGCGACGATTATGGCGTTTCATCGGCAGGCCGGCTACGTGCGGAACGTGATCGCCGACGACATGGCCGCCTCCGCCGCGCAGCGCATCCTCATGGATCGCTGGAGCGACGACCTCGAAGGGGCGCTGCCGTACTCGTTTTTACAAATGGGCCTGGAGGGGACGATCAACCCCGACACCGATCTGCCGGAACTTCGCTTCGTGACGGCGACGCTGCCGGGGCCTTCCATCTGGGCGGTTCGCAAAACCACCGACGACCCCATCCCGCCCGAGCACGACCTGCAAATGGTGATCTACCAACTCAGCTCGTTCCGCTGCGCCGACGACCACGTGCACGTCACGGGCCTGCAACGCAGCGTCCGAAAAATCATCACGCCCACCGAAATCCGCCACGACGGCAAGGACGTTAGCCCGTCGATGTTCATTCCGCAGGTAAAATTTTTAGATATTCAATACTATGACGGCGGCGAGTGGTTCGGCGCCTGGCCGATGCCCGAATGGGACAGCCGCGACCCGCGACGCCGAAACCTGCCCACGGCCGTCAAAGTCATCGTCGGCCGCGAAGAATGCCCGCCCGATATGAAACCCGACGACTACCCGCTGAGCTACCCAACCTTCCAACGGACCATCTTCCTGACCGGCGGCACCATGAGCCTGGACAAAACCATCATCCGAAGGCCGGGAATGGTGACACGATGAGAAGACGAGCGACAAATCGTAGCACGGGCGTCCCGCCCGTGAGTCGCATGGGCGTCTCGCCCATGCAATGCGGCCATGAGAAAAGCATTTTGGAATCGGTGGGGGCGTCGTCGTCTTTGTATGATGGTGTTTCAGCTAACCTCGGCCACGGGCAAGATGCCCGTGGGACTCACGGGCGAGACGCCCGTGCTACGGGCTTGGTCCTCGTGATCGTGCTGGTGGTCGTCGCCATGATGTCGATGATTGCCGCGGGCGTGATGTATCAGGCGCGGGCGGAGATCAGCGCGTCGACCGCGTCCGCCAGCCGGCATCAGGCCAAGGCGACGGCCATGAGCGGCATCATGTACACCGCCGCCGTGCTGAAACACTCGATCAACGACCCCGACGTCTGGCTGGACAATCCCACCCTGTTTCAGAATCAGTTCGTTTGCGAAGTCGGCGGCGAGCGGTGGTACTTCAGCATCTACGCGCCGAATCCGCCCGAGCACAAGAAGCCGCGGTTCGGCGTCATCGACGAAGCCGCCAAGCTCAGCGTCAACACCGCCGGCGAGCAGGCCATCAAAAAACTGCTCTCGCGCGAGAAGAACGGCGACGAACTCGCCGACTGCCTGCTGGACTGGATCAACCCGCTCGACGAACCCCGACCTCTCGGCGCGGGGCAGGAATACTACGATTCGCTCAGCACGCCGTACCGCATGAAACGCGGGCCTCTCACGACGATCGAAGAACTGCTGTGCATCAAGGGCTTCACCGCGATGAACGTCTACGGCAACGACGCGAATCTCAACGGCATCCTCGACCCCAACGAGGACGACGGCGACGACAGTTTCCCGCCCGACAAAGCCGACGGCAAACTCGACATGGGCCTGCGAGGCCTGATGACGGTCGGCACGTGGGAGCCGCGCCCAATGGACAAGATCGACCTCAATCGGCTCCGCCCCAACGACGTCGCCAATCAGCTTGGCGACATCGGTCTGAGCGACGATACGATTCTGTTCATCCGCATCTATCGCGCCGAAAACAGCACGTTCACGCACGCCAGCCAGTTGCTCGAAATGACCTACACGCTCAAGAACGATTTTCAGGTGGCCGAGGGCAATACGCTCGCCAAGGATACGGTGCTCCAATCGGGCGTGGGGGCCGAGCAGTTGCCGCTGGTGATGGACAAACTCATCGCCGTCCCCGGCGGCGGCCGGGGTGGCGGGCGCGGCGGCGGTGGCATGGTGTTGGTCGGGCTGCTGAACGTCAACAGCGCGTGCGCCGAAGTGCTCGCCGCCGTGACGAACGACGATGCCGTGGGCAAAAAAATCGCCGACACGCGGGAGTCGCTCAGCCCCGAGCAGAAATCCAACACCGCCTGGCTGCACACCGAAGGCCTTCTCGACGCCGACCAATACAAGGCCATCGCGCCGCGACTGACCACGCGCAGCTACCAATTCCGTATCATGTGCGTGGGTTTCGCGCACCCCAGCGGACGATACTGCATCCTTGAGGCGACGCTCGATCTGTCGCGCATCAACCCGCGAATCACGTACATTCGCGACATCACCCGCCTGGGCATGCCCTTCGCCACCGACGTCGAAAAAGAACGCGAAAACCGGTGACCGCGGTATTCACGTGACGCGGGCGTCTCGCCCGCGTTGTGTATTCCATTGGCCTGGACATGGAGGGCTGAATCGTTTCACCGTTCTCCATTGACCTGGACTATGGAACACACAACGCGGGCGAGACGCCCGCGTCACGTGAATACCGCGGTCACCGTTCACCGCGCCGCCGCGCGGATTTCCAGCAGGTCCTTCATCACGTTGTACAGATTGCCGCAGCAGCAACCGTCACCGCAGGTGCAGTGGTCACCGCAACCACAGCCGTCGACGCCGAAGCCGTCGTGCACCTGTTTGTACAGCGCGTATAGCTTGCGATATACGGCGTTGGCCTTGGCGTTGGGTTTGTATACGGTGGATTTCAGGCCTGTCATGGCCTTCTGGGCGGCGGCGAAGCTCGCGTGGCCGCCCGATTTTTTGCCCGCCACCACCGCCGCCGCGACGGCGGACCCCAACGCGCACGTCTGGGCCGAGCGGCTGATTTTCATCGGCCTGCCGGTCACGTCGGCGTAAATCTGCATCACCAGCGGACTCTTCTCCGCGATCCCGCCGCACGTGACCACCTCGCGAACCTTCACGCCGTACTCCTCAAACCGATTGATGATCGTCAACGCGCCAAACGCCGTCGCCTCGATCAACGCGCGGTACATCTCCGCCGGCGTGGTGTAGAGCGTCTGCCCGAGCATCAAGCCCGTCAGCCGCTGATCCACCAGCACGGTGCGGTTGCCGTTGTTCCAGTCCAGCGCCAACAGCCCCGACGCGCCCGGAGCGAGTTTGCCCGCCTGCGCCTGCAACGCCTCGTGCGTGCCCGCC
This sequence comes from Phycisphaerae bacterium, assembly GCA_009783465.1. GTDB lineage: Bacteria > Planctomycetota > Phycisphaerae > SM23-33 > SM23-33 > WRDM01. Next base: position 12,194 of record WRDM01000023.1, read on the forward strand.
TTGCCGTGAGGCTGAACGTAATTCACGAACCAGTTGAAAATGTCGCCTACAGCGGACTGCCCCGCCTCCAGGCCGAAAAATCCCGGCAAAATCGACCCGTCGACGATGCCGCAAAGTCCCGGCACGTCGGCGAGTTTTTGCGTGTTCGGCGAGACCATCATGTCGCAGGAACTCGTGCCCAGAATCTTCACCAGCGTGCCCGGCTTGATGCCCGAACCCACCGCGCCCAGGTGGGCGTCAAACGCGCCAACCGCCACCGGAATGCCCGCCGGCAGGCCGGTACGCTTGGCCCAGGCCGCCGTGAGATAACCCGCCGCCTCGCTGATGTCGCTGGCCTTGGCCGGCAGGCGGTCGCGCAACTCACCCAACTTCGGGTCGAGCTTCGACAGGAACGCCTTGTCGGGATAGCCGCCCCAGCCGTCGTTATACATCGCCTTGTGGCCGGCGGCGCAGACGCAAACCTTGACCTTGTCGGGGGCCTCGTTGCCGGTGAGATTGGCGGGGATCCAGTCGGCGCACTCCACCCACGAGTGGGCGGCGGCGAAGACCTTCGGGCTTTTCCGCAGGCAGTGCAGCAGTTTGCTGAAGAACCACTCGCTGCTGTACGTCCCGCCGCACTTGGCGAGGAATTGAGGCCGCATTTTCTTCGCCAGCGCGGTGATCTCCGCCGCCTCGACGATGCCGGTGTGGTCCTTCCACAGCCAGGCCATGGCGGCCAGATCGTTGGCGAATCGCTTGTCGAACGCCAGCGGCACGCCGGCCTCGTCGACGGGCAGCGGCGTCGAACCGGTCGTGTCCACGCCGATGCCGATCACGTCAGCCGGCGTGAACCCCTTGACCGCCTTGCCCGCCTCCGCCAACGCCTTCTTGATCGTCACCTCGGCGCCCTTGAGATAATCCGCCGGATGCTGCCGGGCGAGATTGGGATCGTTGGACAACATCACGCCCACCGTCCCATGCGCATACGTCCACACCGCCGACGCCGCCTCGGCCCCATCCGCCACATTCACAATCAACGCCCGCACACTGTTCGTGCCATAATCCAAACCAATCGTGTACTTTGCCATGTTCGCTCTTCCTTTTTACATTAGATTTTGTTGTTTTTTACGTCAGGCTTCCGGTCCTAGCCCCGAAGGGGCGGCGTTGGGTAGCCCAGGGTGAGCCTGTACTCAGGCGAACCCTGGGAACAGGTTCTCTATAATGCCCAAGCCCCAAAGGGGCGCCTTGGACTTTAATTGAGCCAAGACGGCCCGCTCGAAGTTCATCCGAAGATAAACCGCGGATCGTACGATTCAAGCGAAATCCCCTCGCGTTGCAACAGCTCAATAAACTCTTCTTCAAACGTTTGTTTTTGATGATGCATCTGTTGTCCGCGAATATAGCTGGCGACCGCATCTTTGTCGCTATAACTGACCGTAAAACCGCTGAATCCCTCCTGCCAGGCAAATGCTCGTGTTTTTCCAAACCGGGAATGCACCCAGTTGGTTGCGCCAGCTTTGATCGCTTTCAGCATGTCCGAAACGGAGATCGTTGGATGAAATACCACCAGCAGGTGAATGTGATCCGGCATAGCGTTGCATTCGAGCAGTTGGCCCTTGCGATCACGAATAATTCCACCAAGCACACGGGTCAGTTCGGGCAGAAGATCGCCGTCAATGAATGGGCGCCGTTCTTTTGTTGAAAATACGCAATGGTATAGCAGGTCGGTGAATGTGTGCGCCATGGTTTTTCCGAGCTTCTGGATTACGCTTGGCCAAAAATTTTGTGTTGTGCAGCGAACTCCTGTCGCCATGGAAAATCCAAGGCGCCCCTACGGGGCTTAGGGCTTTGGGGGCTGGTAACCCAGGGTTCGCACGAGTACGTGCTCACCCTGGGCTACCCAACGTCGCCCCTTCGGGGCTGAGACCAGACGTTCCCTTTTCTTGTCACTTGTCACTCTTTCGACTAATCCAGCAACTCAAACAAATTCTCGCCCGCGTACATCATGGTGTTGGGCAGCGGGACGTTGATATCCTTTACGCCGAGCATTCGTACGGCGTCGACGAGGGTTTTGCCGCATTTGGCGAAGGCTACCGCGCCGTGGTGCGGGAAGCATTTGCCGATCAGCACGTGGCGGTAGAACCGCGCGAAGTCGGGAATCGCGAAAATGCCAATCCCGCCGAAGCTTTTGGGATCAATGTCCAGAATTTCGCCCTCGGCGCAGTAGCTCACCAACTCGCCGGCCGCGTTGCCCTGGAGGCGGAAGAACGTCGTCGCGCCCGGCCTGATTTGGCCTTCCAGCGTGCCGCGCGTGATGTCCGGCGTGCCGCCGCTCTCGATCAGGCGGTTCATAATCAACTGGTATTTCATTGAGCAATTCTTCATGCAGCAACTCGGCGTGTTGCCGCAGTGGAAACCCATGAACAGATCCTCGACGGCGGCGCCCTTGAGGTCCGCGCCGACCGTCATGTCGCGAGGCACCGTGTTGTTGATGTCCAGCAGCGTGGCCGGCTGCTCGCTGGCCAACTGGCAGAGGTACTCGCTCAGCGCGCCGTAGATGTCCACTTCGCAGGCGACCGGCATGCCCTTGCTCGCCAGGCGGCTGTTGACGTAGCAGGGCACGAAGCCGAACGCCGACTCGAATGCCGGCCAACATTTGTCCGCGAACACGCCGAACTGCCTGCTGCCGAGATTTTTCTCGGCGAACCGCGTCAGTGTCACTTCAAACCGCGCCAGCTTCGGCAGCAGGTCCGCGTAGTAGTTGCCCTCGCCCAATTCCTTGGCCATCTCCTTGGAGACTTTCTTGACGGCGGGGTCGCTCTCTTCGACGGCCTGGAAAAGTTGAAGCAGGTCCAGCTCGCTGTTTTCCATCACTTCGATGCCCAGGTCGTAGAGCGGCTTGATTGGCGCGTTGCAGGCGAAGAAGTCCTGGGGCCGTGGGCCGAACGCGAAAATTTTCAGGTTCTTCGCGCCGATCACGACACGGGCAATGTCCTGGAAGCGGGCGATTTTCCTGGCCAATTCTTCCGGCAGGCCGACGGGCATCTGCGGGATGTAGACGGGCAGTTTCCGCAGGCCGAAATTGTAGGACGCGTTGAGCATGCCGCAATACGCGTCGCCGCGACCGCCGACGAGGCTGTTGCCGCTCTCTTCCGCCGCCGCGACGGCCATCACCGGACCGTTGAACTTCTGCGCGAAAATCGCCAACGGACCTTCCGGGCCGAAATTGCCCAGGTAAATGACGGCCGCGTTGCACCCGGCCTCGCTCGCCTCGGCCAACGCCGCCATCGTGTGCGTCTCGTTCTCGATAATCGTCGGGCACGCGAACACCTTGACGCCCGCGTCCTTGCACGCCTTCACCAACGCCTTCAACCGCGCGCGAGTCAACTCTACCGGAAAACAATCCCGGCTGACACCAACCACAGCCAACTTAACCTTGGGCGAATTCGGCATCGTCATCGTCGGATCTCCGTAAGGGTTTTCATCTGTAAAGGTTTTCCAAATCCATGCAATACCACGTGAATATACAAAGGAGCGACGTGGGTGACAAGCATGTGGCTGGATAGCCATGTGGCGAGAGTAGCTTCCGCGTTGAAAACCACGGATTGGCCTCCCCGGTCTCGCGTTGACGTCGCCGGCACACAGCCGCGAAGCGGCGTTCAATATAGCCCAGGGTGAGCCGTACTCGGCGAGCCCTGGGCAAGTGCTTTTCGAATGCTTTCATCGTGCCTGACGCCACTGGCCGAGGTCACATTGTCGTGCGAAGGCGGCATCGAACGACGCGCACAGTCTCTTGTGCGTGTCGTTCGAGGCCGTACAGGCCCGCGTGTCCGTCTTCGGCCAGTGGCGTCAGGCCACGTTACAGGGAGAGAAAAAATCGCGAACCCCGGGTTTGCCCGAGTACGGGCTCACTCTGGGCTAAAAACGACGCCACTATCGCGGCTTATTCCCGGCCTTGCCTCGCGAGACCGGGGAGGCTGATCTGTTGTTTTCGAGATATTACAGAATTTTTTGTCACATCCGAAGGTTGTCGATCCAATTACTGTTCTTTGCGTTTCTCGACACGGTGGCAGCAGTATCGGCTGCAACGGGAACAGCGGGTGATCGTGCAGAAATTTCCGCGCCCCCGAATTCGGTAGCCGTGCTTGCCCCACGGCTCGGTGAAGCCGCATCGCAGGCACCGCACGACCCAGCCTGGCGCCCGGCGCTCGTACTCCGCCAGTTTCTGTTCTTCGGTTCGGTCATCCATAATGGTTTTCCCTGTCGCTATTCCTTATTCTTTCCGTTTATAGGTGGCGCTGCCGTCGGATTTATGGTTTTCCGTCTCGCCGTCGTCGATACGTACGCCGCGCGCGTTGGTGAGAAAGAGTGTTGAGTCCGACAATGTATAGTCATATGTTACCGTCGTGATATCCGGGCTTTCGTTTTCGCCTTTGGTATGGACGACCCTGATGGTCAGGCAGCCGCTTCCTATTTCCCATGTTATATTGAATTCTTCGGGAACTTTTGGAGCATTGTTTGCATCCGGTATGACGGTTCCGTCACTACGTAATTCAAAACTTCTCAGGAACGCTTGCGTATCTATTTCGCCCTCCGCGACCCATACGCCGACAAAGGCCGCGGATTCGTCGGGGATGTCATCATTTACATTATTGTTTTCACTCGTTTCGGGAGCAATCGCCGCGGGATCGCGTTTTTTGTATGTGGTGCTTCCCTCGTGGGCCGCGCGTGCCTCCTCGCCGTCGATGACGATTACAGTTTGTGCGTTGGCCAGCGTGAGCATCGAATCGGATAATGTATAATCAAATGTCACCGCTGCCGTGTTCGACTCTTCGTTTTCGCCTTTGGGGCGGACGATCGTGAATGTCAAACGGCCGTTCTGCGTTTTCCATGTCAAACGTTCCCCTTGTTCAGGCACAACGCCGTGGCCTGTGATGAATTTCGCGGTGGCGTCACTGTTCAACTCAATGCCGGATGGAAACACCGATTCATCCACCCGATCCCCCTCCGCGGTCCACATGCCGACGAGCGACGGCGCCGTGCTGCCGTTGTCATTGCGTTGCGGTGTCACGCCAGGTGTTGGGGACACATCGGTTGTCGTCGCCGCGCCGGATGGTGTTTCAACGGTTGTTGATGTGGGAACGGTTTCCGCACATCCCGTCAACAGTAGAACGGCCAGAACGGTTGTTACTATGACGTTCAGTCTGTCACAAGCCATGATGTAATCTCCCGTTTTTCATGATTGTTTTCACATCAAAAGAGATTGTAGTATGATTGGCAAGGAAAACAACCGATTGCCCTTCCCGGCCCCGTGCGGCAGTCACCGGCATACAGCCCCAACGGGGCGTCTTGGGTAGCCCAGGGCGAGCGTACTCGCGAGCCCTGGGGAAAGGTTTTCTTTTCTCCGTTATCGTGCCTGACGCCACTGGCCGAGGCCGCACCGTCATACCTGTACGGCTTCGGACGACGCGCACATGGGAGTGTGCGAGCCGTTCGGTGTCGCCTTCATGCGACGGTATGACTTGCGGCCAGTGGCGTCAGGTACGAAAAAAGCCCGAAAAAACCACCCCAGGGCTCGCGGAGTACCGCTCGCCCTGGGCTACCCAAGACGCCCCGTTGGGGCTGTGTGCCGGCGCTTCCACGCGGGACCGGGGAGGCCGCTCTGTTGTTTTCCGTATTTCCGAAACTATAGTTTTCGACAACACCATATATAGTTCACGCGTCGGTGTTCGTGTTTTATGCGTATGGTTTTGTTATTACGTTTTTACCTAACTCCGTCAATTCCAACTACAACGACCATCATTGTGCGGTGAGTTTCTGTACCGCGTCTTTGGCCTGGAGTCTCACGTCGCCGTTTTTGTCTTGCGTCGCTTCCTGGAGGGCGTCGAGGGCGGTGAGGTCTTGTAGCATTCCCAGGGCCATGGCGGCCATCATTCGCATGCGGAAATTGGGGTCTTCCTTGAGGATTTTCAGGAGGATGGGCGTGGCGGTTTTGTCGCCGTTAAGGCCGCAACAGTACATAAAGGTCAGCGAGAGGGACGCGTCGTCGGCGGGTTTGACGAGGGCGAACATATCCTGGACGGGGAGTTGTTGTCGGACGGCCAGGGCTTCCATGGCGTAGGTGACGGCGGCGACGGCATGGGGGTCTTTCCTGGCGGCGAGCCATTTGACGTTTTCCATCAGCGTTTCGGGGAGCGGCAGGTTTGGCCGACGGGCCAGCAGCAGCATGCCCGCCTTGGCGACGAGGTGGGATCGCGACATCACCGCGGCGGCGGCGACTTCGCCTGCGCGCGGGTCGTCGATCAGATCCAGCACGGCCTGCGCGAGGGCTTCCGAACCCGGCCCCGGCGGGAGCGGGGAATAGTGCGAGTGGGCCAGGTCGGCGGCCGGGATGAACTTGGAGGTCGGTTCGGCGACGGCCAGGAATCGTAACTGTTTCAGCAGCCCTTCGGCGGGCAGGGTCGGCTGGAAGTCCAGTCCGCTGGGGAGCGGGGTGACTGCCGTTTTATTTCTTTCGAGGATCAGCAGCGACATGTGGACCGGTGCCATGAAATGCCGCGCGTGGGTACCGATGAAGAGGGCACCTTTTTGCGCCGGGTGGTGGATATCCACGCCGGGCGCGTCGGCGTCGCAGATGAGGCCGTCGAAGCCGATCGCGTCGAGGTCGGGGTTCTCTTTCCAATAGGGGAAGGAGGCCTTGGGAATGGCGATTTTCATGGTGTATCCGTGGGGCGTCAGCCGGCTGGTGGCGCGGGGTTTCACAGCCGTCTTGTCGCTTTGCCAGATGAACGGTTCGCGCCAGGCGGGGTTGACGTTGCCGGCGACGAGCATGATCTGGCGGGTATTTTCGTTGTTGGTTTCGGCGAATCGCTTATCGGGCGCGTTGGCGTCGATGAACAGTTCGAGATCGTCGCCCTCGTTGGGGTTGTTCGGCCCCGTGGAGTTGAACAAGGCTTGGTCGCGCACGTCGGCGAAGATATACAGGTGGGTCGAGTCGTGAGCGAATAGCAGGGTGGCGGAGCAGTCGTCGCGGCCGAAGTATTTACCGCGACTTTCGTCGGACAGCGCCCACATTTCGGCCCCGGCGACGTGTGGATAGGAGGCCAGCGAGGTTTGCCTCCACCAGTTGTCATGGCCGAGGAGGAGACGGTCGCCGTATCCGTCGGGGACGCGAACGGCGATCATGACGACGCGCGTCGGATCGTCGACCGGTGGTCTTGTGGAAACCTCCACCGGCTTGGACGTGCCGCAACCGGCCGCCATGATGCAGATCGTCGCGAGAAGACAGGGAATTCCAGCCATGCGGAACAGTCGAGCCATGATACGCCATCCTTACTGAATACGATTTGCCAGCGGCGCCGCGACGGCGCCGCACTATGAACATTGTATCGACCGGCTGGGAAATGCGAAAGAAATCCGCGATCAGAGACAGGGCAAACGCATGTGCATTTTCCGATTTGTTGCGTGACCTTCGTGATTGGCGTGACCGGCCGCAGGCCCTGCCATTTTGCGTTGTAGATTGTTGTGGCAAGCGAAGCGTTCAGTCGCTCACAATATTTCGCAACGCAAAATGGCAGGGCCTGCGGCCGGTCACGCCTGAATGCGAATCCCGTGCGAAAAAGAGGGGTTCCGCCACACGCGGACGAGACGCCCGCGTCACGGGGAATGCGAAAGAATTACGATCAGAGGCACAGTTGGACGACGAGTTCCTGGAGGGCGGCGGGGGCGTTGGCGCCGGATTTCATGGCCAGGTCGGCGGCGATGAGTCGGCGGAAGTCGGCTTGGAGTTTTGCCAAAGGCCTGCGTTGGAGCATGGCGGCGAAGGCGGACTGTTGGGCGAATGGCATGGGCGGCATGGCGGAGCGGGCGGGTTTGCCGGCGGCAATGGCCTGTTGCGTTCCCAGCACGCGGCGGAGATGCCAGACGATCAGGCCGAGGACTTTGAATTCCTCGCCGCGCCGGGTGAGCATGTTGCCCAGGCAGGTCAGTGCGGCGGCGGCGTCTCCGGCGGTGATGGCGTTGGTGATCGCGAAGGCTTCGACGCCTCCCGAGGCGGTCACGAGTTTGGCGACGTCCTCGCTGGTGATGACGGGGCGGTCGCCCGCGTAGAGGGAGAGTTTTTCGATTTCGCCTTCGAGGGCGGCCAGGTCGGCGCCGACCCACGCGGCGAGGAGTTGCGAGGCGTCGGGTTGAATTTTCTTGCCTCGCCTTCCCGCGGCGGCGGCGATGTGCGAGGGCAGGTTTCGGGCGTCTGGCGCGGAGCAGTCGATGGCTTGCCCGATTTTGTCGATGAGCTTGTACAGTCGGGTATTTTTTGGCCAACTGGCCGTCAGCAGGAGAAGCGTGGAATTTTCGGAGGGGTTTTCGAGGTAATGTTCGAGGGCTTCTCGGTTGGAGGTTTTGGTATCCTCTTTTTGGGCGAGGAATTCGTCGGCGTCGCGCAGGATGACGGCCCGTCGCGGCGAGAGGAAGGGTGCGGTGCGAAGTTCGTCGAGGACGGCGGCGAGATCGGCATCGGATTCGAAGGTGGTGACGGCGACTTGGGGATCGCCATCGCCGATGGCGGCGGCGACAATTTCCGTCCGCGCGGCGTCGAGCAAAAACGCATCGCCGCCGAAAAGCACGTACACGGGCTTGGGCTGGAGTGGAGGCATAGGAAGACTGTTAGAAAAAGGCTGTTAGACTGTTAGGCTGTTAGACTGTCAGGGAGAGGCTTATACGTCATTAGGCCTAATGTTGCATAAGCCTGCGCCTAACAGTCTAATAGTCTAACAGCCTAACAGCCTTTCTGCCTAACTACATCTGGCGTTTACGGTACTGCGTCCAGAAGATAATCAGGCCGACCAGAAGCAGGACGACGGGGATCTGCCACCAGAACAGGAAGCCGTCTTCCCAAATGGGTTGCGTAAAACCGCAGCCGCCGAGCATGGCCGACAATCCGACGAGCACGGCCAACATTCCAGAGCGCGTGACCAAAGCGTTCATAGGGTCTCCTATAAAGCAGCGAAGGAACAAGCACGACCAAACGTGTCTTTGAGTCCGCAAATCGCGGGCTCTTCCACTAGCGGCGACTGGAGTCGAACCAGTGACCTAGGGCTTATGAGTCCCTCGCTCTAACCAACTGAGCTACGCCGCCGGACAAGTCACCATTTGTACGCGCCTGTGCGGGGGAATGCAACCATAAATTTTCGTTTCTCAACGGTGAAATCATGCCGGTCGTCCGAGGGAGCCATTTTCGTTAACTCGTTGACTCGTTAATTCGTTAACTCGTCGATCGCTCCGCTGAATTAACGAGTTAACGAATTCACGAGTCAACGAAACGGTTCCTTCGGACGAACGGTTTATTTTCACCCGGACGCCACGCAAGCCCGTAGTTGCGCCACCGCCTCGCGGATGTTGGGGGCGGCGAAGAGGTCGGTGCCGCTGACGTAGGTGTCCGCGCCGGCTTGGCGGCAGAGGGGGGCCGTCCGTGACGTGATGCCGCCGTCGACTTCGAGCCGCTGGTGCGTCAACAGTCTTGAGCGGATGGCCTGGATTTTCGGCAACTGATCGGGCATGAACGACTGCCCGCCGTAGCCCGGCTCGACCGTCATCACCAGCACCATGTCCACATGCGGCAGATAATCGAAAATCGTCTCCGCCGCCGTGCCGGGCCGAAGCGTGATCCCCACGCCAAGCCCCAGCGACCGCAGCCGCTCGATCAGCAGGCCGGGCTTCGGGGCGGCCTCGATGTGGAACGTGATGCTGTCGGCGCCGGCCTCGGCAAACCGTTCGATGTAATACGCCGGGTCGGTCACCATCAGATGCACGTCCAGCGGATGTGACGTGAACGCGCGGGCGGACTTGCAAAAGCCAGGCCCCATGGACAGATTGGGCACAAAGTGGCCGTCCATGATGTCGACGTGCAACACCTCCGCACCGGCGTCGATGACGTCGCGGCACTGCTGGCCTACCCGCATGAAATCGCATGCCAACAGCGAGGGCGCAATCACCGCCCGCCCGGAAAACGAAGCCCACGGGTTTTTGCCTTGACCGTTCATACGGACATCATAGTGTCGCGACGGGCGGGACAAGTGCAAGGGGAAAGTCGTTTGAAATTTGTTTCATATTTCGTGCTCCGAATTTCAGATTTGCTTTATTCGGACGATCGGGCCGGGTATAGTATGGGCCAAATCGTTTGGGGTTTCCCGGACGCCAACAGGAGCAAACAATGCGAACATGGATTGGAACGACCACGGTGGCCTTGACATTGGCAGCCCTGATTTCCGTCGCCTCGGCAAGCGATTGGCCTCGCTTTAGCGGGCCTAAGGACAACGGCATATCGGACGAGAAGGGGCTGATCGACACGTTTGGCGAGGACGGCCCCGAGGTGTTGTGGAGCCGCGAGATGAACCCGGGCTTCGGCGGGTCGGCGATTTTTGACGGAAAACTTTACGTGATGGATCGCATCGGAAACTCCAACGAGGAAGGCACCGACGTGGTGTACTGCCTCGACCTGGCCACCGGCAAAGAAGTGTGGGAGAAACGCTACGACGCGCCGGGCCGGTTCGATCACACCGGCACCCGCTCGACGCCGGCGGTGGACAAAGACGTTGTCATCACCGTCGGCCCCATGGGCGACGTCCGCTGCTGGGACCGCGAAAAGCAGACCCTGCTCTGGCAGGCGGATCTGCTGGCCGACTGGAACGACGGGAAAAAGGCAGGCCGACCGACGTGGGCGGTGGCGCAGTCGGCGCTGATCGTCGGCGACAAGGTGTTCCTCGCGCCGCAGAACGGCAAAGTCGGCGTGGTGGCGTACGAGAAAAAAACCGGCAAAATCATTTGGGAAAGCAAGCCCATCGGCAGCATGGCCTACGCTTCGCCGCGAAAAGTCACCCTCGGCGGCGTGGAGCAGATCATGATGCACACGAACGACCGGACGGTCGGCATCGACATCAAGGACGGCAGCGTGCTCTGGACCTACGACGGCTGGAAGTGCCGCATCCCCGTCGCCACGCCGACGGACCTCGGCGACGGACGGTTCTTTATCACCGGCGCGTACAAGGCCGGCTGCGCGATGATCCAGGTGAAGAAGGACGGCGACAAATGGACGGTTGAGCAGCTCTACAGCGACCAGGGCACCGGCGACGCCAAGCCGAACATCCACAGTTGGATGCAGGACGTGATTTATTTTGAAGGCCACCTGTACGTCAACTCCAGCACGAGCGGCCAGGGCTTGGCGTGCCTGACGCCCGAAGGCAAGGTGCTCTGGGCCAGCCAGCAGCAGTTCGACAGCGGCGGGCCGTTGCTGATCGCCGACGGGAAGGTGTTCATTGTCCACGGGCAGAGCGGCGAGTTGTTCATCGCCAAGGCCTCCCCGGAAGGCTACAAGGAATTGGCCAAGGCCAAAGTGCTCGAGGGCAAAGGCGCGCAGGTCTGGGCTCCGCTGTCGCTGAGCGACGGCAAACTGATCGTCCGCGACAAGTACACGCTCAAGTGCTTGAATGTGAAGGCGAAACAGATGCTAAGTGCTCGATAGGGCTTGCTGTTTTGTGCTGTAGCGTGTTGTACAAGGCACAAGGTAAATCCGTCCGACTTCACAAAAGACCGAGCGGGATTACGCGGATTAGCGGATTGCTGTCGTGGAACAAAAATCCTTTTAATCCTTCAATCCGTGTAATCCCGCTCGGTCTTTTGTGAAGTCGGATAGTAGTTCCCGGGTGGCCGCAACGATCGACAACGCAAACAGGCAGCCATATTTTCATTCCGCCCTGTTATTGCGGTTGATCTCTTAATAGCGAACTGACTTCCTGGGCGGTTGGCATGGCGGTTTGGGCGCCGAGTTTTGTGCAGGCCAGCGCGCCGGCGGCGTTGGCGAATCGGGCGGCGTCGCGGAGGCGGTCGCCTCGTGACATGGCCACCGCGAGGGCGGCGGTGAACGCGTCGCCGGCGGCGGTTGTATCCACGATGGGGACCTTGAACGGTGGGGCGGTGTAGAAATGCCCGTCGGCGGTGACGACCAGGCTGCCGCGTCCGCCAAGTTTGAGGATGACGTTTTTCGCGCCGCGCTGGATGATCGCGCTGGCGATGAGCTTGTCGGCCGACTCGTCGCCGGCCCGCGCGCCGCTGATCCGCTCGGCCTCGATGACGTTGGGTGTGAGCACGTCGACGCGGCAAAGTTCGTCGCACATCGCCGCCGGGGCCGGCGCGGGATCCAGCAGGATCTGGCAGTGGTGTCGTCTGGCCAATTCGATGGCCGCCCGCACGGTCGGCAGCGGCAGTTCGAGTTGGAGTACGACGACGGAGGCCTCGGCGAACAGGTGCTCGTTGGGGAAGAGGTCGTCGTCGGGCGTGACGCGGTAATTCGCGCCGCTGGCGACGACGATGGAATTCTCGCCGTTGGAGTCCACGAGAATCATCGCCACGCCGGAGGGCACGCCGTGCTTGATCGCCAGCGCCGAACAGTCGACGCCCTCCTTTTGCAGGTTCTCCCGCAGGGCAGGGCCGAACTCGTCCTCGCCGACGGCTGCGATGAGACGGCACTTGCCGCCCAGCCTCGCCGCCGCCACGGCCTGATTGGCTCCCTTGCCGCCGAAGGTCGTCCCGAATCCGCCGCCCAGCACCGTCTCGCCGGGCGCGGGCATCTCCTTGACGCGAACGACCATGTCCATGTTGATCGAACCCACAACAAGAATCGAATCTTTGGCCATGAGGCACCTTCCGGAAATCGAGTTATCGCGATTATCGTATTGTAGATCGCCCGGCGGGGCAAGCGGGGGAGAAAGCGACAAGGAGCACACTTCACGTTTGTAGACGGCAACAGCCGCCAAACCCGAATGACGAAACTCGAATGACGAATCAATGACGAATGACTTGTGTTCTGGCTGATCACATGGCATGGCACGTCGTTCGGCATTCGGATTTCGTCATTGATTCGGAATTCGGGTTTTGTCATTCGGGTTTGGCGAGAGCTTTACCTGCAAATGTGGTGTGCAGCCAGGCAGAATTTTCCTTCGCTTGCCACTTGTCGCTTGTCACTTGTCGCTTGGTATACTGTGCCCATGCCTTATGAGTTAAAACCGTTTTCGATCGGGCCTATTCAGGTCGCCTCGCCGGTGGTGTTGGCGGCGTTGGCGGGATATAGCGATCTGGCGTATCGGAAAATCTGCCGTCAGCTCGGCTGTCCGTACAGCGCCACCGAGGCGATGCTCGACACGCTTATGCTCGCCGACGGCAAGCTGCGGCGCCGTCTGGTGAAACTCGCTGACGACGACCATCCGGTGGCCGGCCAGATCATGGGCTGCACGGCCGAGTCGATGTCGGCGGCGGCGGTCGTGCTGGCGGAGATGGGCTTTGACGCGATCGACCTGAACTTCGCCTGCCCGGTCCGCAAGGTGCTCGGGCGGCATCGCGGCGGATGGATGATGGGCCAGCCTGACCTGGTGATCGACATCATCGGGCGCGTGCTCGACGCCCTCGCGGGCAAACGTCCCCTCACGATCAAACTCCGCCGGGCGTTTCACGAAGCCGACCGCGAGTACGAAGCCTTCTACAAAATCGCGCGATTCGCCTACTCCGCCGGCGTGGCGAGCGTGTGCGTCCATGCCCGAAGCGTCAGCCAAAAATACACCGGCAAGGCGGACTGGAGCTTCCTCGCCGCCGCCCGCCGCGAATTCCCAGGCCGAACGCTGCTCGGCAGCGGCGACGCCTTCACGCCCGCCGACGCCATCGCGATGATCCAGCAAACCGGCGTCGACGGCGTGACCGCCGCCCGCGGCGCCATCGGCAACCCGTGGTTCTTCCGCCAGGTCCAGGACGTTGCCGCCGGCAGGGAGCCGTACCACCCCGCCCCCGCCGAACTCCGCCGCGTCATGGAAGATCACTTCCGCCACGCGTGCGAACTGTACGGCCCGCGCCGCGCGCCAAAAATCATGCGAAAATTCGGCATTAAATACGCCCGCATGCACCCGCACCCCGCCAAAGTCCGCCTGGCGTTCATCAACGTGAAAAAACAAGCCGACTGGCAAGCGGTGCTGGAGGAGTTCTTCCCAGACAAGTGACGAGTAACGAGCGACGAGAGCAGGCAACGCCTTCAGTATTGCGACCGTCGCATCATTGCTTGGAAAAAGCCAAATTGGCCTCCCCGGCCTCGCGCGGGAGCGCCGGCTTACAGCCCCAACGGGGCGTCTTGGGTAGCCCAGGGTGAGCGGTACGCCGCGAACCCTGGGAACCGGTGCTTTTCGGAACGATTCCATCGTGCCTGACGCCACTGGCCGAGGGCGCACCGTCGCATGATTACGACATCGAACGGCTCGCACGTTTCCATGTGCGCGTCGTTCGAAGTCGTACAGGCCCGTGTGTTCGACCTCGGCCAGTGGCGTCAGGTACGATGGAGAGAAGAAAAATCTCCAATGTCCCCAGGGTTCGCGGCGTACCGCTCACCCTGGGCTACCCAAGACGCCCCGTTGGGGCTGTAGGCCGGCGCTGCCGCGCGAGGCTGGGGAGGCCAATCTATTCATTCCCATGTCATGTTGCGAAAACCCTTCCTTATTTCGTGTTTCCACGCTGTGCGAACGTGTTGAAAGACAAGATTGTCCTACTCTCGTCACTCATCACTCGTTACTCATCACTTGTCTTCCTACAATGTCAACGGGGTTGATTCACGAGGCGATCCATGCCGTTTACTTTCAATTTTGAAGACAATCAGTTACATGCGTTTTTGAAGGAGGTCGCGTTTCCCGCCAGCCGGAAGCAGCTCGAGGATCAGGCCTCCGCGAGCGATCTTTCCAGTTCGGTCATCGCGACGGTCCAGTCGTTGCCCGACCGGCTGTACGAATCCCCCGACGACGTGACGCGGACCCTCCATCACCAACGGGCGGCGTGAGGAGGGACGTGGAGACGTGGATATGGCTCTGCCTGTTTGCGTTGTAAGACGGTGTGTAAAGCGAAACGTTCGCTTCGCACACCGTCTTACAACGCAAACAGGCAGAGCCATTGAAAACGTTGGAGCGTTTGTCTACTTCAGCACCCGCGGCAGTTCCGGGGCGGTCACGATGTACGTGTGGTTTGGCTCCAGGGTGTAGCTGTCGGCGGCGGGCAGGGATTTTCCGGTGCTGAGGTCCTTGACCTTGCCCGGCAACGACACCCGGCGCTGGGCGAAGTTGAAGACGGTGGCTCGTTTTCCGGCGTAGTCGTGCCAGAGGATCGCCTTGCCGTCTTCCTGCATGTACCGGCGGTTCATGGAGGCCACCGCGGCGTGGTAGTCCGCCAGCGCCCGGCGATGCTCGGCGCCCCATACGTGGTCGATCCGCCTGCCGTCGGGGAAGTGCAGCGGCATGTGAGCGCCGGCCATGTGGGCCAGCGAATAATACACGCCCGCCGCATCGTCGGCGGAGGTGTTCTTGAGCGGGTGGCCCGTCGGCACGGTGGTGTAATCGTTGCCCACGCCGACCTTGTAGCAGGCGAAAATGTTCGGGATGTCGTAACTCGACGGATGGCCGTGCTGCACCTGGCCCCACGGGCCGAACGACTCCATCTCCAGGTTAATGCCCGCCTGCTGCAACCGTCGCCAGGTCTCCAGCAGGCCCTTCCACATCGTCCGGGGCTTGCATCCGGCGAAGGTCACGGGCATGAAGCCCAGGTTGTAGAAACTGTCGAAGAAGAACGCGTCCATGCCCGTCTGCTTCTTGATGGCGACGTGGCTCTTGACGAAATAATCCCGCACCTCGGGGTTGGACATGTCCAGCACGCTCATGACGGCCGCGTACGCGCCGCCCCATTTGCTGCGCGCGTCCTCCATGCGGACGTACCAGCCCTTGGTGTCGCTTTCGGCGTTGAGCGGGCTGGTGTGGGCCTGGTCGTTGTTGGTCCAGCACATCGGATGCACGCCGTGCTTCTGGGCCGCGGCCACGAACGCCTTGACCCGCTTGATGCCGCCCAGCTCCGGCGCGATCTCGTACTCATGGCCGCAGCACATGTTTCCGCAGCCTATCGGACGCGGGTTGTTCACGTTGACCGTCATCGCCGACTTCTTGATGTTGTCCAGGAACATCCGCTTGGCGCCGATGCCGATGGCCGCCGGCAGCAGGTCCTTGTAGTAACTGTCGACCGTAAAGCTATGCCAGAAGTTCTGGTACAGGTGTGGAATGAACAACTCCTCGCGAATGCCGTATTCATCCCGCGCGCGGGCGTCGGTCTCTTCGTACACCCAGCCCCACAGGTTGCGCTGATCCGTCACCGACCGCGACGCCCGGCTGAGCATGATTTTCTTCGCCGAGGTGGCGAATTTGTTCGCCTGATCGAAGATGTGCTTGTCGAACATCTTGAGTTCCGGCTTGTCCGCGTCGCGGCACTGCACGGAGCGGATCAACTCCACGCGCTCGAATACGCCGATCAGCGTGTCGTCGCCCTTGTACTGATAATCGAACGATCCGTGCGACGCCCAGCGCGGCAGGTTGTGCGTCATGATGGGATTCTGCGCTTGATCCGGAGAGACCAGGAAATGCAGGATGCCCTCGGTGGACCAGACGGTGTCCTTGGCGAACGTCGCCACCGGCGGGGAGCAGGCCGACTGCGAAATCGCCGTCGCGCCCTCGATGTCGCCGCCGAGTTCCCAGCTGGCCTGATCGACGAGGTAGTAAATCGGCGTGTCCTTGCTGCGGTATTCGTAACTGTAGCTGAAGCCCTCGAAGCCCACGCCGTTGAACGAGTCGCTCGCCGGGCGGAGCACGATGTCCAGTTCGCCGCTGCCAGCCAGCACGTCCGTGTCCCAGTCGCCCAGGTCGTGGATCGGATCGTAGCTGTGGTCGCGCATGATTTTGACGCGCATCGGGCGGAAGAACATCCGCGTGCGGATGCGGATTTCCTGTTGGGTCTGCTGAATGTTCACCAGTTCGACGTGATCGGTCTCCAGCCCGCTATACGTTTGCGTGTACGCGGAAATCGGCAGCCTGCCCGACCGCACCAGCGTTTTGCCGATCCAGATTTTCCCCAGCCCGATAAACCGCTTGCCGTCCGACAGCACGTCAAACCGACACGACTTGAGTTCCACATTCGTACGCTTCATGCGTTTTCCTGCCTTGTTTTTGGCGTTGCGAAATCCCGTAACGATCCACGTGGCTGCGCATTCTCCGCGAAGAACGACGGAAAGTCCATAGAAATGGGGCGGATACGCGGGGCGAACCCTTCTCGCGGCGTATGGGTGAAACCATGCCGTTTGTTCGAGGGAATAGGTATCGTTAACTCGTTAACTGGTTGACTCGTTAATTCGGGAATCCCCACCAGTCAACGAGTTAACGAATTAACGAGTTAACGAAGGCGTTCCCTCGAATTGGCCAAGCGATTTTACCGTCGAGCCACGAAAATACGATTACCCTGTTCGCGTACGGCTTCGATTTGTCGCCACGGCATCGTGACGCTATAATCTTTTCGTCCCTGATTGGGCGAAGGAGTATGAGTGGCATGAGGTTTCGCGTGTGTGCGTGTGTGACGGCGGTGGCGGCGGCGAGTCTGCTGGGCGGGTGCATGCGGGGGCAGATCATCGACCACGAAGGCCGGGCGATTGCCCTGATCACGCCCAAATCGCAGTGGAAACTCTCGGGCGATTTCACCGACGCCGCCAAGGCCGCCGACGACAACGTGAACACCGTCGCGACCAGCAGCGACAGCCCCACGTCGTACCTGCAAATCGACCTCGGCAAGCCGTGCGTGTTCAACCTGATCATCATCGACCACGGCCCCGACAACCAGCACAACTTCCCGGGCCGGCTCGTCGTGATGACCAGCTACGACGGCAAAAATTGGACCACCGAATACGTCGTGCACGGCACGCGCCGCATCACGTACATCCCGCTGGTGGGCGCGAAACTCGCCCGCTACGTCCGCCTCGTCACGCAGGTCCGAGGCGAACAACCGTGGACGGTGGGAGAGATTTACTTTCAGTAGACAAAAGGCTGTAGGCCGAAGGCTACAGCCTTTTGTCTCACGATCCGCAGCACGTTGTCGCGGTGGGAGCGGTGGCGATTCGGAGGATGGTCCAGCCGCCCAGGAGGATCAGTCCCGCGCCGGCAAGGAGACTGCCGTGGCGTCGCCATGTGGATCTCGCCGCCAGGCCTGCCATGCCCGTCGGCAACAGCGCCGCCATCGTGCCCAGTCCCATCGCCGCCATCATGGCCATGCCGAGTCCGACCGACGCCTGCTGGGCAGACACCGCCAGAAACGCCAACGTGACCGGGCAGGGCAGCGTGCCGTTGACAAGCCCAAACGCCAATGCCGAAGCGACCGTGGGCCTGCGAAGGAATTGCCCAAGCACGCTCGGCAACAACGGCGTGTTCGTAGCACGGGCGTCCCGCCCGTGAGTCCCACGGGCATCTTGCCCGTGGTGATCTGGCCGGGGCGTGAGCGTTTCGTCTACAGGCTGGCTTTGCATGGGCGAGACGCCCATGCGACTCACGGGCGGGACGCCCGTGCTACGGAGACACGCGGGCGAGACGCCCGCGTCACGTGGCCGCCCGCGCCACGGCCGCCACACCGGCGGCAGGCCCAGGATGCGAAATCCCATGAGGATCGTGACGGCCCCCGCGGCGTATCCTGCCGACCGGGCCACGGCGGGCCAGTCCAGCAGACTCACGCGGTGCCCGAGAAACCCCGCCAGGCCACCGAGAAACGTGTACGTCATCAGCCGCCCCGCATGCCAACCCAACTGCCGCCCCAGCGAAACCCACCGCCGTCCCGGATCGCCAAAATGCAACGCAAACCCGCCACACATCCCCACGCAATGCGGAAACGCCACCAGCCCGCCCACCAACGCCAGCCAGATGTAGGTCATGCTGCCCCTTGCGAGTAACGGTTTCAAAGGCTTTGCCGTTTTGCGTTGCGAAACGTTGAAAACAACCGATTGGCCTCCCCGTTCTCGCTCGTGGAGTGCCAACACAAAGCCGCGAAGCGGCGTCTGATATAGCCCAGGGCGAGTGTGCTCGCGAGCCCTGGGTTCAGGTATATGAACGTTTTTTTATCGTGCCTGACGCCACTGGCCGAGGGCGCACCGTCGTGTGAAGGCGGCATCGAACGGCTCGCACAGTTCCGTGTGCGCGTCGTCCGCCGCCGGCTTTGTGCGATGGTGCGACTTCGGCCAGTGGCGTCAGGCACGAGGAGAGAATTCCGAAAACGCCCCGCACCCAGGGTTCGCGGAGTACCGCTCACCCTGGGCTAAAAACGACGCCGCTTCGCGGCTGTGTGCCGGCACTTCCACACGCGACCGAGGAGGAACTGTTTGCCGGATAGAACGTTCTACAACGCAAAAAGGCTTCAGTCGCCCCCACGTCCTGCCGACGCTCGAAGTCCTCATCGCTCATCACTATTATACCCCTTGTTCCTCGAGGACGGGCATGACGTTGGCGATGGGCGTGGCCTTCTTGCGCTGGAACAGTTTTCGGAAGCCTTCCATGTAGAGGAAGAAGACGGGCGTGACGAACATGGTGAGGAGTTGGCTGAACAGCAGCCCGCCGACGACGGCCAGGCCCAGGGGCTGGCGGCTTTCCCCGCCGGCGCCGTGGCCGATCGCGATGGGGATGGCTCCCATCAGGGCGGCGAACGTCGTCATCATGATCGGGCGGAAACGGATGATGCTGGCTTCGTGAATGGCCTCTCGCGGCGCCATGCCCTTGGTGCGCTGGAGTTCGAGAGCGAAGTCCACCATCATGATGCCGTTTTTCTTCACCAGGCCAATCAACATCACGATGCCCACGAACGCGTAAATCGACAGCTCCGCGCCGAAGAAATGCAGCGTTACCAAGGCTCCGAATCCCGCGAACGGCAAGGCCGAGAGGATCGTCAGCGGATGCAGGAAATCCTCGTACAGGATGCCGAGGATGATGTAGATCACGAGGATGGCCAGGATCAGCAGCGGGCCCATGGATTTGACCGAATCCTCGAACGCGGCGGCGGTGCCCTGGAATTTCGGCGTGATGCCGTCGGGATAATGCAGGGCTCTGAGTTCGTCCGTCGCCTGCCCGATCGAGACGCCCTCCCTGAGGTTGAAGGAGATCGTCACCGAGGGCAACTGTCCGGTGTGGTTGACGGTGAGCACGCCGGCGCGTTCGCTCCGTTCGGTGACTTCCGAGAGCGGCACGAGATGGCCTGTCCCCGAGCGCACGTAGAGCATGTTCAGCACGTCGGGATGGGTCCGCCATTGCGGCGCGACGGTCAGGATGACGGCATAGTCGTTGTTGGGCGACTGGATGCGCGTCACCTGCCGGTCGCCGAACGCGCTGTAGATGGCCTGCTGGACCTGGAGGGGCGAGATATTCTTGGCGCTGGCCTTTTCGCGGTCGGTATCGACGCGCAGTTGGGGCGTCTTGATTTGCAGGTCGCTGGAGATGTCCTGGAGGGAGGGCATCTCCCGCATGGTGGCTTCGAGTTCCTGGGCGAACTCCTGCAATTGTTCGATGTCGGTGCTCTGGAGGGTGAGCTGGTAGAGGCTTCGCGACATGCGTCCGCCGACGTTGATGGGCGGCGGGTTGCTGATCATCGCGCGGATGCCCGGCGTGGCGTTGAGGTGCGGCCGAAGGCGGGCGATGATTTCATCGACAGACGCCCTCCCTTCGCGGGGCGTGAGGATGACGAGCATGGAGCCGGTGTTGGAGCCTCCGCGAGGCCCGCCGCCGCCGGCGGAACTCATGAAACGGTCCACCTCGGGCTGCTGGCGGAGAATTTCGGCCAGGTGGGCCTGGTAGCGGACCATCGCGTCGTAGGAGACGTCCTGGGCGGCCTCGGTGGAGATCGTGAACATCCCGCGGTCTTCGCTGGGGATGAAGCCTTTGGGGATGATCTGGAAAAAATGCATCGTCGCCGCCGCGATCGCGAGCGAGAACACGCCCACCAGCACGCGTTGGCGGAGGACTTTGCCCAGCAGCCAGCCGTAGCCGCGCTGGGTGGCGACGAAGCCGGCTTCGCTGATCCGGTACAGCCAGTTGTGGCGGGTCTTGTGCGTGTCGCGGAGCATGCGGCTCGAGAGCATGGGGGTCAGGGTCAGGCTGACCACGCCGCTGACGAGCACGGCCACGCCGATCGTCACGGCGAATTCGTGGAACAGTCGTCCCATGAGCCCGCCCATGAACAGCACCGGGATAAACACGGCCGACAGCGAGAGCGTCATGGAGACGATGGTGAATCCGACTTCGCGTGAGCCGTCGAGGGCGGCCTGGAAACGGGGTTTGCCCATTTCCATGTGCCGCACGATGTTTTCGAGCATGACGATGGCGTCGTCGACGACGAAGCCGACCGAGAGCGTCAGGGCCATCAGCGAGAGGTTGTTCAGGCTGTACCCCAGCGCGTGCATGACGATGAAGGTGCCGATGATCGACATCGGCAGCGCCAGGCTGGGGATGAAGGTGGCGGAGAAATTCCGCAGGAAGATGAAGATGATCATGACCACCAGGCCGATCGTCAGGACCAGATGGAATTCGACGTCCTCGGCGGATTCTTTGATGGGCAGGCTGGAGTCGCGGAGGGTGGTCAGTTTCACGCCCGCGGGCAGGCGGCGTTCGAGGTCCGGCAGCAGTTTCTTGACGCCCTCGGCGACCTGGATCGTGTTGGCGCCGGGCTGGCGCTGAATGGCCAGCACGATGGCCCGCTGTTCGATGGGGTTTCCGTCGTCGTCGCGCCAGTACAGCCAGGCGCCCGAGCGTTCGTTCTCCACGCGGTCGTAGGCGTCGCCGACGTCCTGGAGCCGCACCGGCCTGCCGTCGCGGTAGGCGACGATCAGCGGGCGGTACTGGGCGGCATTGAACAGTTGGCCGTTGTCCTCGATGGAGACGGCCTTGTCAGGCCCCTGGAGTTGCCCCAGCGGGGCGCTGACGTTTTGCCTGTCGATGGCGGCGGCGATTTCGTCGATGCCGATGCCCTTCGTCGCCAGCAGGAACGGATCCACCTCGATGCGGACGGCGTATTTCTGCGTGCCGAACACCTGCACCTGCGACACGCCCGTCACCTGCGAAATGGCCTGTGCCAGCAGCGTCTGGCCATATTCGTCCAGGGTCGACATGGGCATGTTGTCGCCCGTCAAGGCCAGGTAGAGGATCGGCGCGTCGCTGGGGTTGACCTTTCGGTAGCTGGGCGGGTTGGGCATGTCCGGCGGCAGGCGACGCATGACGCGCCCGATGGCGGCGTTGACGTCCTGGGCGGCCATGTCGATGTTGCGCTCCAGGTTGAACGTGATCGTGATCGACGTCGAGCCCTGCGAGCTGGTGGAGCTCATCGCGTCGATGCCGGCGATGGTGGTGAATTCCTTTTCCAGCGGCATCGCGACCGCGTTGGCCATCGTTTCGGGACTGGCCCCCGGCAGCGACGCGCTGACGCTGATCGTCGGAAAATCCACGTTCGGCAGGTCGCTCACGGGCAGGTTCAGAAAGGCGATGACGCCGAAAATCAGAATGCTGATCATCGTCAGCGTCGTCAGCACCGGGCGACGAATGAACAGTTCGGACATATTCATCGCGACGCCCCCTCGCGCAGCCGGAAGGCTGTGCCGTCGGTGAGGCTCATCTGGCCTTCCGTCACGATCATCTCACCGGCCGCCACGCCTTGGACCACCGTGTCGGGGCCGGCGGCTTGCACGACCGTCACCGGGCGGCTCATCACGACGTTGTCCCGCGCCACGAAGACGAATTTGCCGTTCCGCCCCGTCTGCAACGCGCGGGAGGGCACGACGATCGCGTCGTTGTCCACCGCCAGCGTCAGCGTCACGTCGGCGAATTGGCCAGGCCAAAGCGAGTCGTCCTTGTTCTCGAACGTGGCCGCCATCTGCACCGTGCCCGTGGCGGTGTCCACCTGGTTGTCGATGAAGGTCAGTTGTCCCTCGTGCGGCTGCCCTCCGCGGGCCTGCGCGTGAACGATCAGCTCGCCGGCGGCGTGGTATTTTTGCACCGTCGCCAGTTGCGACTCGGGCAGCGCGAACGTCACCTCGATGGGCGTGATCTGGTTGATGACGACCAACTCGGTGTCGTTGGCCTTGACGATGTTGCCGGGCGTCATCTTGATGTCGCCCGCCACGCCGTCCAGCGGGCTGGTGATGACGCAATAGGCCAGGTCCAGATCGGCCTTGGCGATGTCGGCCTTGGCGACGCGGATGTCGGCCTCGGCGGTGCTGATTTCGGCCTCGGCGGTGTTGATGTCCGCGTCGGCGGTGCGGATGGCGGCTTCGTCCGCGCGGACGACGGCGGCGGCGCTGTCGACGGCCGCCTGGGCGTTATCCACTTCGTTCTGCTTGGCATAGCCGCTGGTGAACAGCTCCTGGATTTTGGCGAGGGTGTCCACCTGGAGTTTGAGCGTCGCCTTGTCGCGCTCGAGATTGGCCTGGGCGCCGTCGAGATTGCTCCGGGCCCGTTCGAGATTGCTCTTGGCCCGTTCGAGGTTGGCCTGGGCACGCTCCAGATTGGCCATGGCACGCATCAGGGCCGTCTCGTACGACTGCGATTCGATCGTGAACAGCGGCTGGCCGTACGCGATGGTCTGGCCCTTGGCGAAATGCACCTCGCGGAGCACCTCCGTCACCTGCGCCCGTACCGAAACGCTCTCCTTGCTCCGCGCCTGCCCGAACGTGGTGATCACGCGGGGCATCGGTTTCTTCATCGCCGGCGCGAGCGACACCAACGGCGCCGGACGACCCTGCGGCGCCGCGTCGGCCTTACCCGAATTGCAGCCGCTCTGCGACACCGCCAACGATAGCATCACGATCCCAGCCCACGCCCAGCGCCGGCCGACACGGCAAAATTCATCACGCAACACGGTATCTCCTCAACGATCGTTCTCACGCATATCCACTCATACGCACGAGGCGAATGAGAGTTTTTATTCCATGCAACTTAACGCATCCAACAGAAGGCCACAGCCACGCCATCCATGGAATAGACACATAGCATAGACCATTCGTGAGTGAACGCCGGTACAAAAATCATGCCCCGCCACGTTTTTTTGACGGGCGAGCCCGCCGTTTCACCGATCCTTTGCGAAAGGCCGTTGTAGACGATCTCGCCGAAGTCGGTGGGATTTGATAAGATGGCCTCGGCATACAGGGCGCGTTGCGCCTGAAGACGAAGGATAAACCATGATTCTCGACCGATGGGATCGGCTGGCGGTGTACGGGGCGCTGCATGAGCGGTTTTCGCGGGCGGTGCGGTTTGCGGAGGGGACGGATCTGTTGTCGTTGTCCGAAGGGCGGCACGAGATCGACGGCGACGACGTATTCGTGTTGGTGGCGGCGTCGGCGGGGCGGGGGCGGCAGGGCAGTCCGCTGGAGGCCCATCGGCGGTACATCGACATTCAATACGTGCTCGCCGGCGAGGACGTGATCGGCTATTCGCCGCTCGAAGCCTGCCGCTCGTCCCGCGATCCGTACGACGCCGCGCGGGACATCGAATTTTTCAACGATCCGCCGCACACCTGGCTGCCCCTGCCGGCGGGCACGTTCGCCATCTTCCTCCCCACCGACGCCCACGCCCCACTGGCCGGCGAAGGCATGGTGCGGAAGGTGGTGATCAAAGTGCGCGTGTGACGGCGGGATGTGGGTCTTTCGATTTTCGTGGTGCGAGTGAACCATCCGTCCGAGGGAGCCGTTCAGCCAGTAGCCAATAGCCAGTAGGCATGGCCGGGCTTGCCGTCAATCACACGATCCCGATTGGTCGCAGTTCGCGTACTGTTTTCGTTTTCATTGCCTTTTCGCCCTTGTCTCTCCATACCTGGTGGCTGCTGGCTATTGGTTACGGGCTTGCCTCCTTCGAACGATTCTCTCACCTGTACCACGAGAATTGAAAAACCAGTCGCTACAATGAACGAAGGGGGCATGTCATGAAATGGCTCTTCTGGTACGGCGGGGGTGTAGTGGGGGCGGCGTTGCTTGTGGGGTGGATGATCTGGAGCATCGCCTCGCCGCCGACGTTTTCGCATGAACGGGCCGCGTTTGAGGCGCCCGCCGGCGCGACGGTGCCTCCACGGGATGTGCTGCTATACGTGGCCTTGGCGGTGCTGGGCGCGTGGCTGATCGCCTTGATCGTGGCGGCCAGTTTACGAATGTGGCGCGACAGCCGCGAAATCAAACGCGACACGGAAGCCGACGAACCGACGCCATGACGCGGGGACATGGGGACGCGGAGGGGGGGACGCTTGGTCCGCGAACACGTTTCGCGAAAGGCTCTGCCTATCTCCGCGTCGCCGTGTCACCGTGGGTGTGGGGCTTCCGCGCCCGTGACGCAGATGAGTGATCCGTTCGAGGGAGACAAGCCAGTAGCCAATAGCCAGTAGCCAACAGGTATGGAAAGACAAGGACAAAAAAGGCAATGAAAGCGGGAGCGGACAGGCGGGTAGTGAAGATCAACATCGTGTAAAGCACAACAAGCTTCGCCATACCTGTTGGCTACTGGCTATTGGCTACTGGCTTGTCTCCCTCGAACGGATCTTTCCTTTGCGCCACGAGCATCGACTGTCCCACCATCGCCTCGACCAGGCCGGGGATGGTGTGGTCGGTCGCCTGAACGTCCACGCCCAGGCCGTGATGACGTAGGGTCGCCGCCGTGACGGGGCCGATGGCGGCGGTGCGGATAGTTGTGAGGTCGACGCTTCTTCCCGTCGTTGCGGCGGCCTGTTTGGCCAGCGCGAGGAAATTCTCCACCGTCGACGACGACGCGAAGGTGATCCAATCGACGCTGCCGTTGGCGAGGGCCTCGGCGGCCTCGGGCGGAAATTCGGCGGGGCATCGTGTGCGATAGGTCGCCATGTCTGTCACCGTTACGCCCGCGGCGGACAGCGTGTGCGCCAACTCCGCCGAGCCCGCCTCCGCCCGCGCCAACAGCACGCGGGCACGCCGCGCGTCCGCCCCCAGCCATTCGACCAACCGCTCGCCCAGCGCACGCGTGGTGAACTCCGCCGGCATGGCGTCCGCCCGCAGCCCGACTGACCGCAACGCCGCCGCCGTGCCCGGACCGATGGCCGCGATCTCCACGCCCGCCAACGCGCGGGCATCGACGCCCAGCCGCTCCAGCATCTCCGCCATCCGCCGTACGCCGTTAGGACTCGTCAACACCAGCACGCGGCGAATTCTTTCCACGTCGCCAGCTTCGCCGAGAGCCTGTTCGGAACGTAGCATGGGCGTCCCGCCCGTGAGTCGCATGGGCGTCCCGCCCATGCAATGATGCCTTGGAAGGAATGCTGTGGAATCGGTGTGGGCGGCAACAATTTCGTGGGGGGAAGCCCCTGTCGGCCCTGCCACGGGCGGGACGCCCGTGGGACTCATGGGCGAGACGCCCATGCTACGTTCCGAACAAGCCGCCAGCCACACGCCAAACGCCGCCGACGCATCGAGCGGTTCCACCTCAATCGTTGGACACTCGATCACCGCCGCGCCTTGCTCGGCCAACGCCGCCGAAAGCTCCGACGCCTGAGGCCGACTCCGCGTGACGAGCACCGTCTGCCCGAACAGTGGCAACTGCTCGAACCACGCGAGGTCCCGCCGAAACCGCACGACCTCGCCGACGACCGTGATGGCCGGCGGCTCGACGCCCGCCTGCCGCGCCTCCCGCGCGATGCTGCCCAGCGTGCCGACAACCACTCGCTGTCGTGGCGAGGCGACGTGCTGAATTACCGCCGCCGGCACGTCGGCGGATCGTCCCGCGGCCAGCAGATGTTCGGCGATCGCCTCCAGCCGCTCCACGCCCATGTAGAACACCACCGTGTCGATGCCCGCCAACGCCGCCCAGTCGATGTGCGAATCCGCCTTGCCCGGCTCCTCGTGCCCCGTGACGAACGCCACGCTCGACGCGCATCGCCGATCCGTCAACGGAATGCCCGCGAACGCCCCGCCCGCCAACGCCGCCGTCACGCCCGGCACCACGCGAAACGCAAGTCCCGCCTCCCGCAACGCGCGGGCCTCCTCACCGCCGCGCCCAAAAATGAACGGGTCGCCCCCCTTGAGCCTTACGACAAGCTGCCCCCGCCGCACGCGATCGACTAAAAGTTGGTTAATCTGCTCCTGCGGCATGGCGTGGTCGTCGGCGCGTTTGCCGACATAAATTGTTTCCGCGCACGCCGGCACCAACGCCAGCAGCGCCTGCGGAATCAGGCGGTCGTACACCACCACCTCCGCCCGCGCCAGCCACGCCTCGCCCGCCCGCGTCAACAACCCCGGATCGCCACTGCCGGCGCCCAGGAGAATGCATTGTCCGACACGATGAGTCATTCTGTATCCATCTTTAGCCGCGAATTACGCGAATTATGCGAATTTTTTGAGTTGACGCATTGCTGCTCAACCGTGGATGTGCGTGTCGGGAATTTCCGTCCACATGTCTTCCGTAGTTTCGTAGTCCTCCGACGCCGCGTGTTTGGCCATCGGCCAATCGTTTTGCAGATGATCTCGGTACGGCCAAGGATTCTCGGGGGTGTCGAACACATAAACATAGACGCCCTCGGGTTGTTCCTCAAGCACCACCCGGAACACGCCTTCGCGATTGACAATCGCTTCAAGTGCCATGGGAATTCCTGTGATTTTTCGTTATACAACGTCCTACATCGCAAAGAGGCAAGCCATCGCAAACGTCCCGCGGATTCCCAGTGCCACCTCTGTGTCCTCTGTGCCTCTGCGGTAGAAAAATTCGCGGAAATTCGCGTAATTCGCGGCTTATCGGAACGTCCCGTACTCCACGAACGCTTTGCACGCGATGTCCTGCGGTTCGGCGGTCAGGCCGATCGCTTCGTTGCTGGGATAGCAGCCGGCGACGAAGCCGCCGCCGAAGCGGCCCAGGGTGTCCACGAGTTGTTTCGCCTCGGCGCGGATCAGCGTCGCGTCCTTTGTCTGGAGCGTGCGCTGAATGTCCACGGGGCACCAGAAGGTCACCCGGCCGCCGAATCGCCGGCCCAGCGTCTCGATGCCGTGCAGCGTCGGCTGATCGAACTGGAGCAAATCCACGCCCGCGTCGATCAAATCGTCGATGATCTCCGTGATCTTTCCGCAGGAATGCATGAGCACTTTCATGCCGTGTTCATGCGCCCGGCCGCAGAGTGTGACGAAGTACGGTTTGAAGATTTCGCGGAACATTTCCGGAGAAATCATGACGCGGTCCTGCGTGCCCCAGTCCTCGGGGAACATGATGCCGTCGCAGCCGGCGGCGCCGTAGCGGTCGATCATGGCCAGCAGCTCGCGGGCGACGATCGCGTTGAGGCGGTCGACGTTCTCGCGTTCGACGACCAGGTCGCAGAGATAATTTTCCAGTTTGCGGATGTAGCGGGCGCAGTTGAAGACGAACCCCGGCACGCCGCCGATGATGAATTTGTCGGTATGGGCCGCCCGCTCGGCGGGGATGTGCGCGTACTCTTGGGCCCGCCCCAGCGACGGCGGCGTGTACGCGTCGAGTTGCGACCAGTCGGTGACGGCGCCTTCGACGACCTCGCCTTTGTCGAACGTCGTCAGCGTCGCCCACGTGTTGCCCCAGTTGTCCTTCCATCGACGGATCTCGCCGCCGACGGGCGTCAGTTCGACATCCTCCACGCGGGCGGGCTTGCGGCTGACCCAGTGCAGGTCGCTCGGATACGGCGCGGGCAGGGTCATGCCGATCCGCGGCGGGTTGTTGAATTCCAGCACGGCTTTGAAAATCTCTCGCGATGTCATGCTCATAATGCCCTCTGCATAATCGGCTCCTCGCACTCGTGGATTTTCCAACCGTCGTCGCGTTTGATCCACTTCAGCACGAAGGTCACGCGGACGGAGAAGCCCATGCCCATGTTTGGCTCGCGGCCGGCCATTTGCGTGGTTGCCCGCATGGTGGCGTATTCGGCGGAGTCCATGTCGATGTCGGCACCGCTGATTTCGATGGTGTGGATGTCGTAGCGTTTTTTCTGCGACTCGATCAGCGCGATCACCTCGTCGCGGCCGACGCGCCGGCCCTCGTACCGGCAGACGAAATGTTCGTCGAGGTATTTTTCGAGCGCCCCGCCGCGATGGCCGCCGCGGACGTCGTCGACGATCTCCGTCGCGGCGCGGCGAATCTGCTGGCGGTCCGTCACCACAAACGTCGACGCCACCAGCAGGGCCAATCCCAGCACGAACGGCACGGCCAGGGCGTACAAAAATTTCCGCCCGTTCCGCTCGGCCCGACGTTCCCACCAGAGAAACGCCAACACCAACGTCGCCGTCGTCAGGGCGATGTAGACGTAGGCCGGATGCTCAAACAGGATGGACTTGATGGCACCCATTCTCGTTAACCAGTTAATTAGTTGACTAGTTAACTAGTTAACTAGTTAACCAGGACGATTCCCTCGAACAAAAGGTACAAGTTCACTCACGCGCCACGAAAATCCAATGTGGCTGCGTGGCTCACAGCAATTCCGCAATCTGCACCGCATTCAGGGCGGCGCCTTTGCGGATCTGGTCGCCGCTGACGAACAGGTCGATGCCGTGGTCGTCGAGGCTCATGTCCTGGCGGATGCGACCGACGAGCACGTTGTCCTGGCCGGTGGCTTCCAGCGGCATGGGGAAGTGGTTGGCCTGGCGGTCGTCGACGACCGTCACGCCCGGCGCCGCCGCGAGCACCTGGCGGACCTGCGCCTCCGTCATCGGGCGGCTGAACTCGATGTTGATCGACTCGCAATGCGCCCGCAGCACCGGCACGCGGACGCACGTAGCCGTCACGCGAATCTCCGGCGCGTGGAAAATTTTCCGCGTCTCGTGCACCATCTTGTTCTCTTCCTCGTTGTAGCCGTTGTCGCCCACCTTCGAGTTGTGCGAGAACACGTTGAACAGGCACTGATGCCAGCACGCTCCGCGTGACCGGTTTGCCGGCGGACCAGTCGCGGGCCTGCTGCTCCAGTTCGGCCATCGCCTTGGCCCCGGCGCCGCTGACGGCCTGGTACGTGCTGACCACCAGCCGCTTGATCGGGTTGACCTGGTGCAGCGGCCAGACGGGCACGTTCATGATGATCGTCGAACAGTTGGGATTGGCGATGATGCCTTTGTGCCACGCCAGGTCCTGCGGGTTGACTTCGGGCACCACCAGCGGCACGGACGGGTCCATGCGATAGGCCGACGTGTTGTCCACCACGACCGCGCCCGCGTCCACCGCGACCGGCGCGAACTGCTTGCTGAGCGACCCGCCCGCCGACGAGAGCACAAGATCCAGGCCCTGGAGACTCTGGTTCGTCAATTCTTCGATGGGCAGCTCTTCACCGCGGAATGTCAACGTTTTGCCCGCCGACCGCGCCGAGGCCAACAGCTTCAAACTGGCCATCGGAAAATTCCGCTGCTCCAGAAGGGTCAAAAACTCCGTACCCACCGCGCCGGTCGCGCCCATGATCGCCACACGAGGATTCCGCATCGTTCGCTCCTGATTCGCTCCGCATTCGTGTCAACACCCGCCCAAAGCGGGAATGCCAATGAAAGGGAACGATTCTAGCACGAACCGTTGTTGGCTACAAGACCGGGCAAACGCATTTTCGCGATGTCTGGGTGAACATGGGCCGTTTGTTCGCGTGCCCCGGGTGTGACAAAATTTTCTGTCAGGATGCAACGTGTTGTTTTCGTAGTTCCTAGTCGCGAAGCGACGGCGTTGGGTAGCCCAGGGTGAGCCTGTACTCAGGCGAACCCTGGGGTCCGGTTTTTCAACACAAGCCCCAACGGGGC
>WRDM01000024.1 GCA_009783465.1 Phycisphaerae bacterium
AAGCAGAGGCCCGTCCAGGGTCAGGGACCACATGTTTTGGGGCCGGACCATCCGGACCCCGTGCTCAACAGTGAGTCTACCGCTTGGGGAGACTTGCTTCATAGTGTCGGTCTCGCGTGGAAGGGCCGGAGAGGCCATTTTGCTCGTTTCCATGCAACGAGGCTACCGTGCCACGAAAAGGCAACGAAAGCGGGAACAGGCCGGTGTGTGGCGACAACGCAAGATCGTGTGATTTTCCGACACGCCCCGCCATACCTGTTGGCTAGTGGCTGGCGGCTAGTGGCTTTTTTCGGCTTCGTCTTTGCTATTGCATAAAATGCCCCCATGGCGCACAATGTCGCGCTTTGGAGCCGTGTTTTCAACCCCTTAACCCATGGCCGGTGGCAAAACAGGCCGCCGGCCGACAAGCGAAGGCCCACAACGGTCTTCAACAACAAGGAAAGGCAGAAATGGCCGCTCGCACAATGTCCATGTTGGACGGCAACCAGGCCGCCGCCCACGTCGCGCATCGCGTGTCCGAAGTCATCGCGATCTACCCGATCACCCCCTCAAGCCCAATGGGCGAATTCTCCGACGAATGGTCGGCCGCCGGGCAGCAGAACATCTGGGGCACCGTCCCGCTCATCCAGGAGATGCAGTCCGAAGGTGGCGCCGTCGCCGCCGTGCACGGCGCCCTCCAGACCGGCTCGCTGTGCACCACATTCACCGCCAGCCAGGGCCTGCTCCTGATGATCCCCTCCATGTACAAAATCGCCGGCGAACTCACGCCGACCGTCTTTCACGTCACCGCCCGCTCGCTGGCCTGCCAGGGGCTGTCGATCTTCGGCGACCACCAGGACGTCATGAGCGTCCGCCAGACCGGCTTTGCCATGCTCTGCTCCAACAGCGTGCAGGAGTGCATGGACCAGGCCTTGATCGCCCACGCGGCCACCCTCGAATCCCGCGTGCCGTTCGTCCACTTCTTCGACGGCTTCCGCACCAGCCATGAAGTCGCCAAGGTCGAGGAACTCACCGACGACGACATGCGAACGATGATCGACGACGACCTCATCCTCGCCCACAAACTGCGGGCCATGACCCCCGACCGGCCAACGATCCGCGGCACCAGCCAGAACCCCGACGTGTACTTCCAGGGCCGCGAGACCGTCAACCCGTTCTACAACGCCTGCCCCGATCTCGTGCAGAAGGCGATGGACAAATTCGCCGCCATCACGGGCCGACAATACAAACTGTACGAATACGAAGGCGCCGACGACGCCGAGCACGTCGTAATTCTCATGGGCTCCGGCGCGGAGACGGCCAAGGAAACCGTCGACTTCCTCACCAAACAGGGCAAAAAAGTCGGGCTGCTCAAAGTCCGCCTGTACCGTCCGTTCAGCATCAAGCACTTCGTGGCGGCGCTGCCGGCGAGCGTCAAGAGCGTGGCCGTGCTGGACCGCACCAAGGAACCCGGCGCCGCCGGCGACCCGCTGTATCTCGACGTGGTCAACGCCTTCGTCGAAGCCGGACGGACGATCAAGGTCGTCGCAGGACGCTACGGCCTGTCGAGCAAGGAATTCACGCCCGCGATGGTCAAGGCCGTCTTTGAAAACCTCGCCAAGCCCCAGCCGAAGTCGCACTTCACCGTCGGCATCCAGGACGACGTGACCTACTCGCACCTGGAATACGACGCCGCCTTCTCCACCGAACCGGACGACGTCGTCCGCGCCGTCTTCTACGGCCTGGGATCCGACGGCACGGTCGGCGCGAACAAGAACTCCATCAAGATCATCGGCGAGGAGACGCCCAACTTCGCCCAGGGCTATTTCGTGTACGACTCGAAAAAGTCCGGCGCGATGACGATCAGCCACCTGCGTTTCGGCCCCCGCCCCATCCACAGCCAGTACCTCATCACGCGGGCCAGCTTCGTCGCCTGCCACCAATTTTCGTTCCTGGAAAAGTACGACGTGCTGAACATGGCTGTGCCGGGCGCGACCTTCCTGCTGAACATTCCCTACGACACCAGGGAAACCTGGGCCCGCCTGCCGAAAAACATCCAGCAGGTCATCATCGACAAGAAACTCAAGGTCTTCTCGATCAACGCCAACGAGGTCGCCAAGGCCACCGGCATGGGCGGCCGAGTCAACACCATCATGCAGACCTGCTTCTTCTACCTCTCCAACGTCCTGCCGCAGGATGAAGCCATCGCCGCCATCAAGGACGCGATCAAGAAGACCTACGGCCGAAAGGGCGAGGAGATCGTCAAGCAGAACAACTACGCGGTGGATCAATCCATCGCGCACCTGCACCAAGTGGACGTCCCCGCCACCGCGACCAGCACGTTCAGCAAGGCCCCGGTGGTCAGCGCGGCCGCCCCGGCGTTCGTCAAGAACGTCACCGCCCGCATCATGGCCAGCGAAGGCGACATGCTGCCCGTCTCCGTCATCCCGCCCGACGGCGTGTGGCCGACCGCGACGACGCAGTGGGAAAAACGCAACATCGCCCTCGACGTGCCCGTCTGGGACCCCAGCGTCTGCATTCAGTGCGGCAAGTGCTCGCTGGTCTGCCCGCATGCCACCATCCGCATGAAAATGTACGATCCCGAGTGCCTCGCCAAGGTGCCCGCGGGCTTCCTCTCGGCCGACATGAAGGCGCCGAAATTCAAGGGCAAGAAATTCACCATCCAGGTGGCCCCCGAGGACTGTGCCGGATGCGGCGTCTGCGTGGATACCTGCCCCGCGAAAAACAAAACCGAGCCCGCCAGGAAGGCCATCAACATGACCTTCCAGCCGGACGTGCGCGAACGCGAACGGACCAACTACGAGTTCTTCCTGTCGATCCCCGATCCCGACCGCACGCAATTGGCCATCAACACCATTCAGGGCAGCCAGTTCCTGCGTCCGCTGTTCGAGTACAGCGGCGCGTGTGCCGGCTGCGGTGAGACGCCCTATATCAAGCTGCTCACCCAGCTTTTCGGCGACCGCGCCATCATCGGCAACGCCACCGGCTGTTCGTCGATCTACGGCGGCAACCTGCCGACGACACCGTACAGCGTCGACGCCGACGGCCGCGGGCCGACCTGGTGCAACTCACTCTTCGAGGACAACGCGGAGTTCAGTTTCGGTTTCCGCCTGACCGTCGACAAGCAGAACGAATTCGCCCGCGAACTGGTCGGGCAATTGAAGGAGCAGCTCGGCGCGGAATTGGCCGGCCAACTGTTGGCCGCCGACCAGACCACCGAACTGGGCATCGCCCAGCAGCGTGACCGCGTCGCGACGCTCAAGAGCAAGTTAGCCACCAAGACGGACTCCAAGAGCAAGCTGCTGCTGGCCTTGGCGGACATGTTGGTGAAGAAGAGCGTCTGGGCGCTCGGCGGCGACGGCTGGGCGTACGACATCGGCTACGGCGGGCTCGACCACGTGCTCGCCCAGGGCAAGAACATCAACGTGCTCGTGCTCGACAGCCAGGTGTACTCCAACACCGGCGGGCAGTGCTCCAAGGCCACGCCGATCGGCGCGGTCGCGAAGTTCGCCGCCTCCGGCAAGCCGATGGGTAAGAAGGACTTGGGCATGATCGCGATGAGCTACGGCAACATCTACGTCGCCCAGATCGCCATGGGCGCCAACGACGCCCAGACCGTCAAGGCCTTCGTCGAAGCCGAAAGCTACGACGGCCCCAGCCTGATCATCGCCTACGCACACTGCATCGCGCACGGCATCAATATGACCACGGGCATGGGGCAACAGAAGCTCGCCGTCAACAGCGGCACCTGGCCGCTGTACCGCTTCGACCCCCGCCTGGCCGAACAGGGCAAAAACCCGCTCCAACTGGATTCCAAGGAACCGTCGATCTCCTTCGAGGACTACGCCTACACCGAAACGCGATTCAAAATGCTCACCAAGAGCAACCCCGACATCGCCAAACGACTCGCCGCGCAGGCCGCCAAGGATATCAAGAGCAAGTGGCACCTGATCCAGCAAATGGCGGAAATGAAGTACCTCGCCGACACGAAGTAACCCCCGTTCTCTGAAGCAAAAAATATTTCGGCTTGCGGACAATCAATCCGCAAGCCGAAATTTTTTGTTCCCTGCGAAATCGAAAAACGACTCGATCTGGCTTTGCCTGTTTGCGCTGTAGAACGCTGTGAATGACAAAACGTTTTGTCGTTCACAACGTTCTGCTACGCAAACAGGCAAAGCCAGATCTGCGTCACTTCGCCTACCGATTGATCGACCGATCCTTCTCCATCACCTTGGCGACCTGGTCCTTCTTGAACTGCGCCAGCCGCTCCGCCAGGGCGGCATCGGACGTCGCGAGAATCGCCGTGGCGAAGATGGCCGCGTTCACCGCGCCGTTGATGGCCATGCACGCCACCGGCACGCCGGGGGGCATCTGCATCGTGCTCAAGGCCGCGTCCACGCCCGCTAAAGGCCCCGACGCCATCGGCACGCCCACCACCGGCAACGTCGTGTTCGCCGCCAGCACGCCCGACAAGGCCGCACTCATCCCCGCCGCCGCGACAATCACCTTCAACCCCCGCTCCGCCGCGGTGCTGGCATACTCGTGCGCCACCACCGGCGTCCGGTGCGCGGAAATAATCCGCATCTCGCACGCCACGCCAAACGCCTTCAACTGCTCGGCGCACTTCTTCATCGTCTCCAGATCGCTGTCCGAACCCATCACGATACCAACCGTCGGGGTAGTCATAGTGTGTTTCCTTATGAATTTGGCTGCATAGCATGGCGAGTGGCGCGCGAAAATGCAAGGGGTTACTTGAAACGACACCCCATGTGGCGCATAATCAAGGCTGGTAACAAGGAGACGTCTTGTAAGAATATTGAATAGTTTGCCTTGACATCTTTTGTACTGAGCACTCGAAATCCGGAAGATTTTTGGTCCCGCTCAACCATACTCCATGCATATGGTGTCCCCGTGCCTACGCACAGGGGGCGCTGTCGTGTGTGGGTATGGTGGGCTTCTTCCGGAGCCTCGAGTGCTGCACCTTCAGCGCTCCACCTTATTGGGGCAGAAAGGCCCGCTCGTGAGCCGTAAGTCCGACAACGCCAACCCCGCCGCCAAACGACCATTTCAACGCAAATCCAGCAAGCCTCCCACGTTCATTCCTGAATTCCCGGTCCCGCGCCTCGACGAGTACACGGTGAACTATTGCCCCCACTGCGGCCTGTGTCTTGAAGCGGTTCACGAGAATTATCAAAAACTTTTCGCCCATCTCAACACCGCCGTGCCGCTTCCAGAAAACGTCTGCCCCAACTGCGGCCTGGAGTACCGCGAAATGGTCATCGGCCTCCAGAGCACACGCGAATCGACAAGGAACGTGTCGGATGTCCCGTTGTAGGGTACGCTGTTTTATCTTCTCCTCATCGTGCCTGACGCCACTGGCTGAGGTCGCCTACGTGGGCCAGTACGGCTTCGAACGACGCGAACAAGGGAATGTGCGAGCCGTTCGATGCCGTCTTCGCGCGACGGTGTGCCCTCGGCCAGTGGCGTCAGGCAACATTACAGGGAGAGCAAAACCGCGAACCCCGGGTTCGCCCGGGTACGGGCTCACCCGGGGCTAAACACGACGCCGCTTCGCGGCTATGTGCCGGCACTTCCACGCGAGGACGGGAAGGCCGCTCCGTCGTTTTCCA
Organism: Phycisphaerae bacterium; assembly: GCA_009783465.1. Lineage (GTDB taxonomy): Bacteria > Planctomycetota > Phycisphaerae > SM23-33 > SM23-33 > WRDM01. The sequence continues at coordinate 5,631 of WRDM01000024.1, forward strand.
TGCCCCGCCACCATGTTTCTTTCTATCTACAAACGTAACGTGCACCCCCGGGGAAATCACGCCGAATTTGTTCATCTTTCGCGAAAAGACTGTTAGACTATCAGGCAGTTAGACTGTTAGGCGCCGGCTTATGAGGCTTTGGGCCTAATCATTCATGAGCCTCTCCCTAACGGTCTAACAGCCTAATAGTCTAACAAAGGATCTCCACGAATTATGTTGTACGGAATTTCGAAGGTGCACGTCATTGCGTGCGGCGTGTTGGGGTTGGATTTGCGTGAGGTGGCGGCGCGGTTGAGTCGGCCTGCGAAGGAGGGCGACCGGGGGTTGTCGATTTCGCTGGAGTTTCTGCCAGGCGGGCTGCACAGCACGCCGCGGGAATTGCGGCGACGGCTGCAGGAGGCGATCGACCAGGCCTCCGCGGAGCGCAAGGGCGAGTTGATCTGCCTGGGTTACGGCGTGTGCGGGCTTGGCGCGGTGGGGCTTCACGCCCGCAACATTCCGCTGGCAGTTCCTCGCGTCAACGACTGCATCGCGCTGTTCCTGGGCAGCGATACCGCGTATCGCAAACAGTTCGCCGCGTATCCGGGCACGTACTACATCGCGGCGGGCTGGGTCGAGGAGAAGACGCCGCCCCCCAACAGCAAGTCGCCACAGGCCTGCCGAGACGCCGAGACGGAGTACCAACGGCTCGTCGAGCAGCACGGCCCCGAGAACGCCCAGGCCATTCGATATTTCCTCAGCAGTTGGCAGCGGAATTACCAGCGGGCGGCCTTCATCGACACGGGCGTGGACGCCAAACGCGGCAAGTACGCTGACATCGCCCAGGCGATGGCCAGCGATTACGGCTGGAAGTACGAGGCCCTGACCGGCACGCACAGTTTGCTGGAGGCGTTGATTCTGGAGCGGTACAGCGGCGAGGAGATTCTCCTGGTTCCGCCGCACTACGTGACGTCGTTCGACGCGGCGGCGCGAAAACTCGCCGCCGTCCCCGTCTGGCAGCAGGCGACCACCGCGGCGCCGTCGCGCGTGATTGTGATCGACGGCGAGGAGGCGGCCGGGTCGCGTGACGAGGGCGTCTCGCCCTCGTGTCCCGCGGACATCTTGCCCGCGCCGGCTGGCGAAGGCGATTTATCGTCTTCCAGCGATCCGAACCATGGAACGCACAACGCGGGCGGGACGCCCGCGTCACGTGGCTCCGCGTTGCCACCCGCGCGACTGGGCCTGGGCATCGACGCCGGCGGGACGTACACCGACGTGGCGCTGTACGATTTCGAGCGGGACACGATTCTGCAAAAAGCCAAGGCCCCGACGACCAAGTGGGACTACTGCGTCGGCATTGAGGAGGCGTTGGCCTCGCTCGACCCGGCCACGCTGGCGCGCGTGGATCTGGTGAGCGTCTCGACCACGCTGGCGACCAACGCGATCGTCGAAGGCCATGGACAGAAGGTCGGTTTGCTCGTGCTGCCGCCGTACGGCATGTATTGGCCTGAGGATTTCGACTACCAGCCCGTCGCGCCAATCGAAGGCCAGTTGGACATCAACGGCGCGGAGCGGACGCCGGTGAATCTGGAGCAGGTGGCCGCCGTCGCGCGGACGATGGTTCGCGAGCACCAGGTGCGGGCGTTCGCGGTGAGCGGATTCGCCAGCCATGCCAACCCCGCCCACGAACTGGCGGTCAAGGCGGTGATCCGCCGCGAGACGGGCCTGGGCGTGACGTGCGGGCATGAGGTCAGCCAGGGGCTTTCGTACAAGGTCCGCGCCGACACGGCCATGCTCAACGCGCGGATTATTCCGTATCTCGAAAAATTGCTTGAGCAGTTGCAGCAGTCGCTGGCTCGGCGGGCGGTGACGGCGCCGATCATGGTTGTCCGCAGCGACGGCTCGTTGATGAGCGTGCAGACGGCGGTGGATCGCCCGATCGAGACGATGTTGTCGGGGCCTGCGGCGAGTGTTGCCGGGGCGCGGTATCTGGCCAAGTGCGACGACGCGCTGGTCGTGGACATTGGCGGGACGACGACGGACACCGCCGTCATTTCCGGCGGGCGGGTCCAGATGTGCGACGACGGCGCGAGCGTCGGCGGGTGGCGGACGCACGTGCGGGCGTTGGACATGCGGACACTGGGGTTGGGCGGCGACAGCCTGATCGCGCACGAGCGGCGGAAGCTTCGCATTGGCCCGCGCCGCGTCGAGCCGGTCGGTTCGCTCGCGCGGCGGCACAACCTCGCGGCGGCGCTGGAGTGGGTGGAACATCACCTCGATCACTTCGACGATGCCACCGCCGGCATGGAGCTGTTGTTCCGCAACGAACACGGGCTGGCGCGCGGCGAGGCGGTGGCGGGCCTGGACGAACCGCAACGGCGAATCGTGGAGGAACTGGCGGGCGGGCCGTTGTCGGCGCATGAACTCAGCCGGAGGCTTGGCTACGTCTCGGACAAATTCATGCCGCTGGCGGGGCTGGAAGCGATGAACCTCATTCAGCGCAGCGGCCTGACGCCGACGGATCTGCTGCACGCGCAGGGGCAGCTTTCGTTATGGGCCGGCTGGGCGTGCGAGCGGTACGCGGGGATTTTTGGCAGGCTGTTGGGGCTGGACCAGCAGACGTTCGCCGAGCGGGCGCTGGGGCGGTTTGTCGAGCTGTTGACGATGGAGTTGTTCAAGACGCGGCTGTCGCGTGACGTGGCCGACGCGGACGAGATGGACCGTTCACCGACGGCGTCGGCGATGATGAAAAATGTGCTTGCCGGCGGCGGCGAGGGCTATGATGTTCAGGTTCGCGTCAAATCGCCGATTGTTGGCATCGGCGCGCCGGTGGGATTTTTCCTGTCGTCGGCGGCTGGGCGGTTGGGCACGAAGGGCATCGTGCCCCCCAACGCGGACGTCGCCAACGCGGTCGGCGCGATCACCAGCCTGGTGACGATCCGGCGGCAGGTGGAAATCGTGCCCAACGACCACGGTCGATACACGGTCGAGGGGTTGCCCGACGCGCCGGCGTTCGCGGAGTTGGAGGCGGCGCAATCGCACGCGGTGGATCGGCTGCGGGTGGAGGTGCTGGCGGCGGCGCTCGCCAACGGCACCAGCCAACGCCGCCTGGAAGTCGCCATCCGCGACCGCGTCGCCACCGTCACCGATGGCGGCCAAATTTTCATCGGCCGGGTGCTCGAAGCCACCCTGACGGGAAGGCCGGACCTGGCGCGGTGAGACGTGTGGTGTTCGTGAAGCTTGTTCGAGGGAACAAAGCCAATAGCCACTAGCCACAAGCGACAAGGGCTTGCGAAACGTAGGTGTAAACTCCCATAGTTCGCAGGCGAGGGGGGTCTCGTGGCTTCGCGGACACGAAGATCGGTTTGGCGAAGGATTGGTTCACCGATGCTTGAGTCTGCGAAGCATCGGGGCCCCTCTCGCCGCCGCGAGGTATGATTTTACAGCCGGGCACCGCAAGCCCTTGTCGCTTGTGGCTGGTGGCTTGTGGCTTGTCTTCCTCACCCCGGCGGCACGATTTTACCGTTTCGCGCCGCCGGTCCGACGAATTTGGTTGAACAATCCGCCCGGAAACGGCACAATGGGGGCTATGCTGCTTCTCTGGGCGGCAGCGTTCCCCTTCAGGAGTGACATGATGCGTACGGAAGTTAAAATCGGCATCGGGGTTGCCATTCTGTTGGCCGCCGTTGTGGTTGGGTACGTGGTCCTGCACCGGGGCGGCGACGCCAAACCCGCGGGCAACGCCGCCAACGCGGCCGGCAATCAGGTCGCCAAGGCCAACAACGCGCCCAACATCATCTACGAATCGAACACCGCCAACGCCTCGCGGAACACGGCCGGCTCCAACAGCGCCGCCCGCAACGGCAGCCTCTGGGACGTTCCCGTCAATGCCGCCAACAACGCGGCGAACAATGCCACCCGCACCGGAGGATACTACGACTGGGCGAACACGGCCTCCAACAACGTCGCCGGCAATGGCTCCAACGTGGCGGTGAATACGACCAACGCGGCCGGCAATAACGTGGCGTCCAATAACTCCTCCGCCACAGTCGACTGGACGAATTCCGGCCTGTGGGGTAACGAGACGGCCAACACCAACACCGCGGGCACGCGGACCGGCGGTTCGGACGATGCGGCCACAACGGGCCAGACGCGGTCGTACACGGTCAAAGCCAGTGACACCAGCGGTTTCTGGGGCATCGCGGCCTTGCCGGAGGTGTACGGCGACGGCAAGCATTGGAAGTTGCTGGAGGAGGCCAACAAGGGCGTCGACACGCGGACGTTGCAGGCGGGCACGGTGCTGAAGGTTCCGCCGCTGCCAACCCGAAGCACGCAAGCCGGCGACTCCGGAAGCGTCACCAGCCAGGTGGACGGATCGAAGGTATACATCGTCGCCGAGGGCGATTCGCTGTGGAAAATCGCCGAAAAAACACTCGGAAGCGGCACGAAGGTCGACGCGCTGAAAAAGGCCAATCCCGGCCTGACCGACAACATCAAGCCCGGCCAAAAAATTATTCTGCCCGACGCCGCCACCGTGACGGCGACCACCAACACGCCGCGCACCGAAACCAGGCCGGCGACGAGCACGGGCACGAATCGCCCCAACGACAATCCGAACCGGCCGTTGTTCAGGTGATGAGCGACTCCTCCCATATCGGCGCGTTGAGTCATTTTTCCAGCGACCTGGTGGACCGCTGCCGGCAGCGCGGCGGGGTGCTGGCGTTGCCCGGCGGGCGGATCGTGCTGCCGACCGTGTTCGGCTTCTGTCGCGGTGTCAAGCGGGCGCTGGCCATGCTCGACCAGGAAGTGGCCCGGCACGCGCAGGCGGGCGGACGGCTGTTTCTGCTGGGCGAAATCATCCACAATCCGTGGGTCAACGATTATTTTCAACACCGCTCCGTGACGATCCTCCGCACGGAGGACCGTGGGCGGCTGGAGTCGCTGATCTCCGCTGACGACTGCGCGATCATCCCCGCGTTCGGTGTGCCGCTGCCGGTGGAGGAGCGGCTGCGACAGATCGGCTGCCGCATCGTGGACACCTCGTGCGGCGACGTGCGGCGGCTGTGGAAATGGGCCGAGGGCGCCGCCCAGAGCGGCTACGGCGTGATGATTTTCGGCCGGGCGGTTCACGATGAAACCGTCGTCACCCGCAGCCGTCTCGAGGCGTGCGGCGGGCGGTATCTTGTGGTCAACAAACTCTCGCAGGTGGATTGGTTTTGCGACATCGTAACGGGTCGAAAACCCACGGCGGCGTTTGGCGAACTGCTGGCGAAGGCGGCGTCGAACACGGCGGAGTTTTCGCCGTTCGAGCGGCTGGCGCACGTGAGTCAGACGACGATGCTCTACGACGAAACGATGCTCGTGCAGACGAAACTGCGCGAGGCGTTCGCGTCGCGGTTCGGTGTCGACAGGGCCGAGGGGCGATTGCGACTTCAGCCGACGGTCTGCCGCGCGACGCAGGCGAGGCAGTCGGCGGCGGTGACGCTTTGCCAGGAAAAACCCGACGTCGTCGTTGTGGTCGGCGGGTTCGGCTCGTCCAACACGCGACACCTGCACGAACTGGCCCGGTCGTACGCGGCTGCGTATTTCATCGAGGACGCCGACGCGATCCTCGACGCCCACACGCTACGAACCTTCGACGCCGCGACATCCCAACCCATCCTCGCCCGCGACTGGCTGCCCGAAAAACGCCCCGTCACCGTCGGCGTGCTCTCGGGCGCATCCAGCCCGGAAATCGTCATCGGCGAAGTCCTGCAAAAAATCGCGGGATTCTTAGGATAAAAGAAACGCTCGAAGCAACTCGTCTTCCCGCGCGTGCATTTTGGCACCGGCGCGGATGTCCCGGTCGTCGTAGCCGATCACGTGCAGCAGGCCGTGAATGACGTAGAGCAGCAGTTCCCGCGTGGGCGACAGGCCGTGATACGGGCCTTGCGATTTCGCGACATCGGCACAGACGATGATCTGGGCACAAAGCCCGCCGCGCTCGCTTCGTCCATCATGCCCACCACGTCCATCGCGCCCGCTCCGCCCACCGCCTCGCGTTGCGGAATGTTTACGCCCGTCAGACGGCGTTTCGTCGGTGAGATCAAAACTGATCACGTCCGTCGAACCGCGATGCCCAAGAAACCGCCGATTGTGCCCAGCCATCTCTTCCGCACCCACCACGGCGATATCCACATGCGCCCACCGCACCCCCTCGGCCTTGCCGATAAACGCCACCAGCCGCCCAATCGCCCGCCGTGGCACACGAAGAGTTTGCTGTGATGAGGAAATTGTGATGAGTGTGTCCATGGGTCTCCGTGAAAGAAAAACCGCCGCGCGGGCTTGATTTATCCCGTGTTATAGCCGATAATTCCTATGTGGAGCCTGCCGATGACGGGCTTGAATGGCCCCAATGCTCGGCGGCTCCGAAGGGTCGAATGTTGCTGGAGTCCGCTTTGAGCGTCAGCTCAAACCGCTCCGCTACTCGTTCGGCCCTTCAGCTTTTGATTGTAGAACACACGAATATCATCAAGTCCTCTGGATTCGTCCTTTGCGACGGTAACGACCATTTCGGCCATGTAATGTCTCCCGCGAACTTCAACGGGAGCTTGATAGAATTCCATCGCCTTGACGTAGTCGCGTTTTTTTTCGTCGTCTTCCGTGCCGACAAGCGTGGCGGCCTGAAGAAGATTGGGCAACGCGACGATCGAGTGCATGACATCCTCCCTTCGCGCCATGCGAAGGGAATGATCCACCCCATTTTGCGAAATCAAGACATCATGTCCTGTTGACGCGACCGTGACCGTTTTCCCGGCAAAATTTTTCCTGGCATATTCCCTCGCTGCCGCACGGAGTTGCCTGTGGTTCATTCCCTCGCCAAGTTCGTTGCCCATTACTAGCACGCGGCACCTCTTACTGGTCCTCGGACTGCCGGATTTTGTCGGCCTGTTGCTGGCGTTGGGCGGTGCCGTTTTTGGCTTGGGCCGCGGTCGCGGCGGGAACGGGCGGTTCACCGTCGGATTTTTCGCCATCCGGTTTCTCGTCGTCGGATTTCTCCTCGCCACCCAGTTCCGACAGGGCCGACGGTTTTTTGCCGCCGAGTTTCGGGTACGCGATTCTCCCGTGATACATCGCGTTGAGGCTGCGGATGATGGAGGCTTCGATCTGGTGCACTTCCCGCAGCGTCAGTTCGCAGTCGTCGAGCTGCCCGTCCATCAGCCGCCGCGAGACCATTGTATGGACTTGCGTTTCAATGCGGCCTGGCGTGGGGTCGGGCATGGCGCGCACGGAGGATTCGGACGCGTCGGCGAGCATGAGGATGGCGGTTTCCTTGGTGCGTGGCTTGGGGCCTGGGTAGCGGAATTCCACTTCGTCGGGCGCACGGTCGGTGTCGGCTTTGCGTTGCTCGGTAGCGGCGTAGTAGAAGTACTGCACCAGCGTCGTGCCGTGATGGGCGACGATGAACTCCCGCAGCACGTCGGGCACGTGGTACTCGCGGGCCATCTCCAGCCCGTCCTTGACGTGGCCGATGATGATCAACAGGCTCATCGCCGGGGAAAGCTTGTGGTGGGGATTCGGCGCCCCGGCCTGATTTTCGACGAAATACTCGGGTTTGTTGACTTTTCCGACGTCGTGATAGTACGCGCCGGCCCTGGCGAGCAGGCCTCGCGCGCCGATGGACTCGGCGGCGGCTTCGCACATCATGCCCAGTTGCAGCGAGTGGTTGAATGTGCCGGGAGCCTCCATCGCCAACCGGCGGAGCAGTGGCTTGGACGGGTCGGTCCACTCCAGCAACGTCATGCTGGTGGCGACGCGGAAAACTTTTTCGATCAGCGGCAGCAAACCCTGAACGAGGAACCCCACCAGCAAGGCCGCCCCCGCCGCCCACAAGGCCGACCGGATCGACACGCTGAACGGCATGCCCACACTGGCCGATACGCTCAGCACCGTCACCAGCACGACCCCCGCGGAGATCGCGCCGACCTCGATAAGTTTCGACCGGCTGCGAATGTCACGCAGTTGCAACACCGCCGACGTCGCGCCGGCCATCAGAATCAGCATCCGGTTACTGTCGAGCCGAAGCTGGTACGTCGCCAGCACCGCCAGCAAAATCGCGACCATCAGCGCCAGCCGTTGGTTGTAGCCGACGCACAACACCACCGCCCCCAGCATCACGCTCAGCACCGCGACGCGCTCGTTCCACTCCGTGAACATCACCGCCTTGCTCAGCCCCAGCACGGCCAGCATGATAAACACCGCCGCCAGCCCACGCCCGTACTCGCTGAGCAGATCCCGCTCGTACCGGAAAATGTACGCGAACATCAGCACGGTCACCAGCAACACGACACTGACCCGCCCCATCACTCGCTGGAACGTCCGCCACGGGTTGTCGTGCGATTCGGTCAGCCGCCACTGGGCATGCTCGGCCTCCAGCAGGCGGAGGCGGTTGCGGTCGATCCGCGTGTCGGCCGGCACGAGCCGGTCACCTCGGTTTCGCGTGATGAGCAGATCCCGCACACTGGGATGCAGCGCGTCGATGTTCTGTACCAGCAGGTCGCCGCGTTTTTTCGTCAGGAGCAGTTTGCTGACGTTGGCGCGAAGGTCGTCGATCTGCTGGTCGATGCGCTGCCGCGTAGCCAGCCCGTCGTAGACGTAGATCGGCTGGGCGAGGTGCCGGTGCAGGTGCGCCCGGATGCCGGGGCGGATGGCGTCGTTGGGGAAGAAATCCAGCCAGGACTCCATCTGGGCCTGCATCGCGGCGGGGTCGTCCAGCGAAATCAGCTCGCGTTTGTGGACGGAGATCGGCTCGCTGCCGTCCTTGCGGTCCAGCAGCACGTCGCCGCTGGAGAGGCGGTTTTTCTGCAAGTCGGCGTCGTCTCGCGTCACGATCGGCCTGGCAAGGAGCGACTTGCGAAGCTGCTCCAACGCCCGGTCGTACAGCAGGCGGTTGGCGCGATTGGTGGCGATTCGCTGCCAGGCCTCCAACGTCGCCTCATCCTCGATCAGCCACGGATCCCGCACGTTGGCTGGCAGACTCGACGGTTGCGTCGCGGCTTTGAAGGACTCGATCTCGTCGGGAAACGCTTTCAGTTCGGCCACCAGTTGGTCGAGGCGGTCCTGGTCGAGGGTGAAAATGGCCGGGGCGGTTTCGACAATCTGGTTTTCGCGTTGCGGCAGGGCGTCTTCGGGCAGCACGCTGAAGTTGACGCGGGCGTGAATGTCGCTGGTGACGTAAAGCCCCTCGCGATACCGCAGCGGGGAAATCGGCCAGACGTCCAGCAGGGCCGCCACCGCGAAAAACAGCCCGCCCAGCAGCAGCAACGACACGCCGTGGGCTTCGCGAAAACGACGCCACAACGACACCGTCGCCGCCTGCGTCCCGCGCCGTACCTCAAGCCGCCGTAACGATTTTCTGGTAAATGGCCACATGGGGATCAGGGACAAGCGACCAGCGACCCGGCTTCGCCAAGGCTACGCCGGGCAAGCAAGCGACAAGAGTTGCGCCAATCAACCGCAGCAGTACGGTGGTGTGAAGTCATCATATCTTTACGCCTCGCAACACGCATAAGTATTATTATCGGCAAATTGTACCCTACTCTTGTCACTCGCTTGCCTCGGCGTAGCCTCGGCGAAGCCGGGTCACTTGTCGCCGCTGTCGGTCTTTGCATACGCTTCCACGATGTTCTGCACCAGGCGGTGGCGGACGATGTCCGTCTTTTCCAACTGCATGAAGACCAGGCCTTTGATGCCCGAAAGCCTCGCCCGCGCGTCAATCAGTCCGCTGACGGTGCCCTCGGGCAGGTCCACCTGGCTGTCGTCGCCCGTGACGATCATCTTCGAGCCATGACCCATGCGCGTCAGGAACATCATCATCTGCGACACGGTCGTGTTCTGCGCCTCGTCCAGAATAATAACCGAATCGTTCAGCGTCCTGCCTCGCATGAACGCCAGCGGAATCACCTCGATCAGATCGTTCACCATGAAACGGCGGATCTGATCGTAGTCCATCATGTCGTGCAACGCGTCAAACAAAGGCCGTAAGTATGGATTCACCTTCGCCTGCATGTCGCCAGGCAGGAAGCCGAGCTTTTCGCCCGCTTCCACGGCCGGCCTGACCAGCACCAGCCGCTTGGCCATCTGATGCTTGAGCATGTGCACCGCAACCGCGACGGCAAGGTACGTCTTGCCCGTGCCGGCCGGGCCGCTGCAAAACACCAGGTCGCGGCTCTGCATCGCCTCGATGTACCGCGCCTGGCCGGGCGTCTTGGCGCGAACCAGTTGGCCGGCCACGTACACGTCCAGCGCCCCGCGGGGGGCCGACTCGGCGGCCACACCGGTCGCGGAGGAGATCGCCTCCGTCACCAGTTCGCCCGTCACATCCCGGCCTTCGCGGAGGGCACGCTGCAACCGCTCGATCACCGTTGCCGCCGCCGTCACGCCGCGCGGCGAACCCGTCACGCGAACCTGATCGCCCCGCGCGAAAATCTGCACGCCCAGCGCCTCGCGAATCATCCGCAAATGACGATCCGCAGGCCCAAACAACGAACCACGACGCGGCGACGGCTCCAGTTGAATACTCAGTTCCAATCGTACTCCCTGACAACGACTTCCGCACACGATTCTAGCAGAATCCCGGCGACGGTCACAAGAGGCAGTTGGGGACATGTCATGTTTGTAGGAAACAACCACCGCGAAGCCCGAATGGCGAAACCAGAATAACGAATCAATGACGAATGGTTTTTCGTTTTCCGCAGCCAGCGGCCTGAGATAGATCATTCGACATTCGGATTTCGTCATTGTTTCGAAATTCGAGCTTCGTCATTCGGACTTCGCGACAGCTCTACCACAAACGGAACATGCATCCAACGTCCCCTTGAGTTCCGCCGCGATTTTCGTACAATCCGTGCATGGCTACTCCCAAGGCATTGGTGTTGCGTGCCGCTGGCACGAATTGCGATCGCGAAACCGAGTTTGCGTTGCAGCAGGCGGGCTTCGACGCCCGGCGTGAGCATGTGTTTCGATTGATGGAATCGTCCGCCGCGTTGGCGGAGGCGCAGTTTCTCGTGATTCCAGGCGGGTTTTCCTACGGCGACGACATCGCCTCGGGGAAAATTCTCGCCAACCAGATGCTGCACCGGCTGGCTGACGCGCTGAACCAGTTCGTCCAGGCCGACAAACTCGTGCTGGGCATCTGTAACGGATTTCAGATCATGGTCAAGAGCGGCCTGCTGCCGTGGGGCAACGTGCGGGTCGACGAAGCCCACCGCGATGCGACACTGGCATGGAACGACGGCGGGCGGTTCGAGGACCGCTGGGTACATCTGCGCGCCGACAGCGACACCTGCGTCTTTCTGCCCAAGGGCGAAATCGTCGCGCTGCCGATGGCACACGGCGAAGGCCGATTCGTGCCCCGTGAACCCGCCATCCTCGACCGCCTCCGCGCCGCCGACCAGATCGCCCTCCGCTACGTCGACGCCGCCGGCAACGCCGGTCAGCCGTATCCGATCAACCCCAACGGCTCGACCGACGACATCGCGGGACTCTGCGACCCCACAGGCCGAATCATGGGACTCATGCCCCACCCTGAACGATTCACCGACATCACCCACCACCCGCAGTGGACCCGAGGCCACGTCACCCGCGCCGACGGCAGACTGTTCTTCGACAACGCGAGAAAATACTTCGCGTAACGAAATTTCGCCGCGTGTTTGCCTCGCGCGCCGTCGAATCGTACGGTACCGCTTGGAGGCTCGCGGACACGGGGACCGTCTCGTCAAGGGTATGTTCATGTCATGTGGCATGGCGTCATGGGGACTGCTCTCAACGGATCGACCCGCGAGCCAACCGGGGAAACGATTCATGATGCATCTCTCGAACTGGCGTATTGTCGTGGCGGCACTGGTCGCCTGCGGCATGGTTTGGGCCACCTCCGCAGCCGTTATGGAAGGAGCGGTCTATGCGTGGGGATCCAACTCGTCCGGGCAATTGGGCGACGGAACAACGACCAGTCGTTGGAGTCCCACGGTGATCTCGGGGTTGGAAAGCGGCGTGACGGCCGTGGCGGCCGGCGCCACCTTTGGTTTGGCCATTCAGGACGGCTCGCTGGTGGCGTGGGGACATAACAACTTCGGCCAGTTGGGACGTGGGAACAACGTGGTCAACGCAAGCTGTTACACGCCACGGACGGTATTGACCATGGGCAGCGGCGTGACCGTCGTGGCGACGGGAAATGTCTATGGGTTGGCCGTTCGGGACGGCGCGTTGTACTCGTGGGGACGGAACACGTACGGCGAGTTGGGCGTCGGGAACAATCTGAACAACGCCGCCTGTTACACGCCGCGGCAAGTGGTGGGAATGAGCAGCGACGTGACCGCCATCGCCGGGGGGACGTTCCATAGTTTGGCCATTCAGAACGGCGCGTTGTACGCATGGGGACAAAACAGCGCGGGGCAGTTGGGAAATGGGACCCAAACGGACAGTTATACGCCGCAGCCGGTGTCGGGAATGGACCGTGACGTGACGGCCGTGGCGGCGGGGAACAGTAGTAGTTTGGCCATTCAGAACGGAGCGTTATATGCATGGGGAACGAACTCCTACGGCCAGTTGGGCGTCGGGGACACCCTGAACAACACAGACTGTTACACCCCGCGGCTGGTGACAGGGATGGACCGCGGCGTGACCGCCATCGCGTCCGAAGGGGACACGAACATGGCGGTGAAAGACGGGCACGTATATCTATGGGGTCGTGTGGCGGATGTAATGGGCAGTCATTATTCCACACCGCAAGAGGTAGTTGGATTGACCAACATTGTCGAGGTGGCGGTGTGTGGATCCATGGGCAGCAACAGCTACTACGCGCTGGACGCCGATGGCGCCTTGTGGGCGTGGGGAGCGAACAACTATGGACAATTAGGGATCGATCTGGCGTTTGGAACTTCGACCGCGGTTTCGACCCCGCAGCGCGTGGGAGGCGACCAGGACCTTACCTTTGCCTCGTTCAGCGTGAGGAACGGGTTTGTGTTGGCGCTCCAGGGAACGCCGGTGCCGGAGCCCGCGAGTTTGTTGGTGTTGACGGCCGGCGCGGCGGGTTTGCTGTCGCGGCGGCGGACGAAAACCTGTTAGATGAAACGACACGTTTCAGGGCCATCGCATGTGCCGTGCCGCAGGCATTTTGCCCGCGGCACGTTTGTCACCACTTGAAAAAGATCGCTTCGCGTACGATAATCCATCCCACACTCGAGCAGGACGCTCGCGTCGTACCTCTTCAAGGATGTCAGGGATGAAAAACGCACTCCTTCTCACCGTGATTGTCGCGTGTTGCTTACCTCTGTTTGGCTGCCCGAAAAAAACCGAAATCGAGCCCGACACCGAGTGGCAGTTGCCCGAGGGACAGGTCGCGCTGCGAAAAATCACCGACCCGGCGCGAATGCCTGATTTCACGGCCGCCTGCGCCGACCGGCAGCGACTGGACGTCGCCCTGGCCAACAGCATCCACTACATGCGGAAGGACGCCAGCAAGAAGTTTTTCCCGTACGGCGGGCCTGGCCAGGAGGTGGAGATCACGCACGAGCAGGCGTTGGCGAGTCTGCTGGCGTTTCAACAGTTGCTTGGCCAAAACCTTCCGCCGGCGGAGATGAACCGGCGGATCCGCGCGATGTTCGACGTATACGAGTCCGTCGGGTACGACAACAAGGGCACCGTGCGATTCACCGCGTACTACACGCCGACATTCACCGCGTCCCGCACGGAGACGCCGCAATTCCGATACCCGATTTACCGCCTGCCCGAAAACGCGCAGGTCACGGCCGACCAAGGCACCGTGGCGATGCCGAACGCCTCGCGACAGCAGATCGAATCGCAAGGCCTGCTCCGCGGCCAGGAGCTGTTCTACCTCGCCGACGCGTTCGAGGCGTACGTGGTGCAGATTCAAGGGTCGGCCAGATTGAAGCTGACCGACGGCACGATGGCGGGCATCGGCTACGCCGGCTGCAACGGCATGGATTATCACCCGATTCGCGACCGGATGGTCGCCGACGGCGTATTGACCAAGAAACAGACGAATCTCAAGGGCATGTTCGAGTATTTCCGCGCCAACCCGCAGGACGTGCCGACGTACACGTGGCAGAATCCGCGGTTCGTGTTTCACGTCGAACGCAGCGGCCCGGCGGTGGGGAGCATCAACGAGCCGGTGACGAAGATGCGGACCGTGGCGACGGACAAGAAAATTTTCCCGCGCGCGTGCCTGACGCTGGTCTCCGCCACGCTGCCCGCCGCCGGACCGACGGGCATGCTGGAAGAACGGCCGATGAGCTTCTTCGCGCTGGACCAGGACAGCGGCGGCGGCATCCGCAAAGCGGGCCGATGCGACATCTACATGGGCGACGACGCCCGAGGCGAAGCTCTCGCGGGATACACGCACCACGACGGGCAGTTGTACTATTTGTTCCTCAAGCAGTAGTCTTGCCCGATAGCGCGCGAACCATCGCGACCACGCCGGTGGCGAGGAGCGTCAGTATCAACGCCAGGAGCAGCGTGGTCCACACGTACGTCAGCACCGGCCAGAGGTCTTCCATGAGCGACGCGAAGCGGGGCCAGATGGCGCCGGTTGCGGCGATGGCGCCGGCGAGGAAGCCCACGGCGATGAGCGTCGGGCGGATCGGACGGCGGGCAGGCCAGATGCGGATCGCCAGGCACAACGTGAGAACCACAAACAGCGGCACCCGCCAGTCGCGCCAGTCCGCGCTCGCCAGCGTCTTCGTCAGCCGATGCACCAGCGTCACCTGATTGTGGGCCTGATCCCAGAGCGTATCCCAGGCCGCGTCCACGGAACCGGGGCCGCTTTGGGCCAACGCGATTTTCGGAATGCCGATCCCGACGAAATCCTTAATGACGGGTTTATCCAGCAGCGTCCATGCCGTCAGCAGCACAGCCACCACCGCGGCGATGGACAACATCGGCGACACGACCGCGCCGAGCGCTTTCAATTTGCCGCCAGCCGGCGCCGCCTCGCCGCCCTCCCCACCGCCCCCCGCGCCGCGACGAATCCCTCCGCCGGTGATCAACGTGCCCACCATGCACGCCACCTCCGACACGATGGTTCCTGGCAACAACATCCACTGAACAACCGTCGGCGAAATCAGCCTCGCCAGCAACGCGTACACGCCCGCCGCCATCGCCAGCATCAACAGCATCCACAGGATAAACCACACATAAATCGCCACGTGAAATCTCTCCGCTTTCAAAAAATATCGGCCAGGGCGGGAGTGTTTCTGGAGGGAATGTGCGGGAGCAGGGCGAACACATGGTACGTATACGCCACGCTATTGTTTTCGGCGTGAAAACTACATATCCTGCCGGGATCGACAAACAAGGAGATCGATCATGGCCTATCGAGTGACCACCACGACGGGGTATGGGCAGCGGATTGGCAATTCGCTCAAAGGCATGGTTGTTGGCCTGATCCTGTTCCTCGTCGCCACCGGCGGGCTGTTCTGGAACGAGGGAAATTATGTCAAGACAGGACGGGCCATCGACGAGGCCCAGGCCGTCACCACGCCGGCTGGCGACGTGGCGAAAGTCGATCCCGGGCTGAACGGAAAGGTCATCCACGCCACGGCGAAAGCCGACACCAAGGACGTGCTGACGGACGATTTGTTCGGTGTCAGCGACGTGGCGATTGCGATCAACCGCAAGGTCGAATACTTCCAGCACGAAGAGTCCTCCAAAACAAAAACGAGAGACAACCTCGGCGGCAGCGAGACCAAAACAACCGATTATGAATACCCCACGAAATGGGTGTCCAAACCGATCGACTCCTCCCAGTTCAAAGACCCCGCGTACCAAAACAAGAATACCGTGTTGACTCCCGTGGAGGAGAAGCGGCTGTACGCCAAAAACGTCACGTTTGGCGGGTATAGTCTGCCCCAGTTTCTCATCCAGAAGATCGGAGGCGAGGACCCCGCGGAAGTGAATCTCGGCCCGGCACAGAAGCAGCAATGGGACAACAAACTGGGCGATAAATCCAAGGTTCACGTGCGAAGCAACGTCGTGTACCTGGGAAAAAATCCCGACCTTCCTGAGATCGGCGATGTTCGCGTCACGTTGACCCGGATCGTGCCGGCGGAGATCTCGCTGATCGCCAAAGTGAACGGCTCGACGTTTGAAGAGTTCATCGCGTCCAACGGCAGAACCTTCTCGGCCGTGGCCAGGGGAACCGTCAGCGCCGACGCGATGTTCAAGCAGGCGCGTGACACCAACAGCATGATTACATGGATTATCCGCGGGGTTGGCGCGTTGCTGGTCGTCATCGGATTGCGTGCCATGTTCGGCCTGGTGCCGACGATCTTGAAAGTGTTGCCTTTCCTGAGCAGCATTGTCGGGGCTGGGATTGGGCTGATTTGCGTCGTCGGCGGCGTGGCGTGGTCGCTGCTGATCATCGCCATCGCGTGGCTGACCTACCGTCCGCTGATCGGCGTCCCCCTGCTGGTGCTGGCGGTGGCGGGCATCGTGTATCTGCGGTCGGTGAGCAAGGCGAAAAAAGCAGCCGGCAGCGCCAGAGGATGAGGCGTGACGCGTTCATCGTACTCCACGTCGGGCGTGAGTCCATCTACAAACGTGACGTGTACCTCAAAACATGTCGCCCCGCCCGCTGGCCTCAAGTTTTTTTTCGCATTGGCCGATGTAGATGGTGAAACCCTCCGGCGGATTTGGGGGGCATGAGGACGTTTGTGAGCACAACGCATCACGCGAAACCCGTCGATCAGGCGGAGCGATTGAGGAAGGTCCAGGCCGAGGCGAGAGCCTTGCGGCAGGAGCTGCGTCGTGGGCGGCAGCACGCGTCGGCGGCGCTGGCCGAGGCGGAAACGTTGCGTCAGCAGTTGCGTCACGTGCATCGGCTGGCGAGTCTCGGGACGGTGGCGGCCATGGTTGCCCATGAGTTCAACAACATTCTCACGCCGATCATCAACTACGCGCACATGGCCCAGAAGACTCCCAAGTACGCGGACAAGGCCTTGGCCCGCGCGGTGGACGGCGGCTTGCGAGCGAAGGAAATCTGCCAGCGGATGCTCGGATTAACCCGCGAAAATCAGGAAAAAACCGACGAAAACGTGCTGGCATTGGTTCGCGACACGCTGACGGCGATGGCCCGCGACCCCGGCAAAGACGGCATCGAGCTGACGCTGGATATCCCCGCCGACCTGCACGCGCGGACGCGGCGAGGCGAGTTGCAGCAGGTGCTGCTGAATCTTCTGCTCAACGCCCGCCATGCCTTGCAGAGCCGGCACGGCGGCGAGAAACACATCCGCATCGCCGCGCGACGTGAAGAAACCACTCTCGTGCTGAGCGTCTCCGACAGCGGCCCCGGCGTGCCGGACGAACTCCACGAACGCATCTTCGAGCCGTTCTTCTCGACAAAACCCGGCGACGACGCCGACACCGACGGCGGCCACGGGCTGGGCCTGACCATCTGCCGCGACATCATCACCTCTCTGGGAGGCACCATCTCCCTGCAAAGTCCTCCGCGCCACGGCGCAACGTTCACGCTCGAACTGCCGGATGAATAGTCACGTTTTCACCGAATCCAGCATGACCGCCGACAGGGGGCCGAAGATGAGGACAGGCAGCCAGGCGGCCAGCAGCGGGGTGGCGCCGAGGGTGTATTGGCAGAGATAGACGAACACCAGGAACGAAGCCGTCACCAACAGGCAGAGGGCGGCGGAGGCTTTGATGTTTCGTTCGCGGCTGAGGATGAAGGGCAATCCCAGCAGCAGCATGATGATGTTATCGATGGGCAGGGTCACGCGGCTGTAGAATTCCAGCCGGGCGGCGGATTCGTTCTTCACCCGGCCGAACGCGATCAAGTCCGCCAGCGCGGAGGTTGACATGAAATCCAGCCAGTTGCTTGAGCTTTGCAGGGCGAGCACGTCGCTGGTGAGTTCGGTGGGGATGAAGATTCTCCCTCGCGTCAGCCGCCATCGTCCCTCGACCTCGTGAGGTTTTTGTCGCCAGATGGCGCGATCGGCGAGGATCATGGCGATGAGTTTTCCTTCGGGACTTCGGAAGACGAACTGGACGTCGTGGAGTTCGGCGGGCGCGGTGCTTTCGGGCCTGCCGGGGCGGAATCGCTTGTATCGGATTTCGACGTTGGAGGTTTCGTCCATCGCGCGGCGGAAGCGTTTTCCGTCGGGCGGTGGCGGGATTTCGATGATTTTGTGGATATCTTCGGGCGGTCGGCCGTCGCGGACCACGTCGTCGCGGAAGCTTTCCAGCAGGCGGTCAGGCCCGGCGGCGTAGACGTCGTCGCCCGTCGGCATGCGGTAGTGCGGGTTGATATCGAACAGCGCGTCGGTGCTGCCGGGGACGAAAGGCAACTCCAGCACGGCGGGCTGATCGAACGTCCCGGCCAGCGACCAGCCGTTATAGGTGCCGTCGTCGTCCTGGACGTCATTTTCCTCGAAGGCCTGGACCGCCGTCGCCATGCCGATCCACCGCCCATGCGGGTCGCGGCAGATGGCGGTGACGTTTTCCATCTTCCGCTGTTCCAGAATCAGTCGATCCGCCAGCCAGCAGGTGTTGGCATCGTCGGTGATCAGACGAATGGGACGTGTGAGCACGTCCTGGGCTTCGGTCCGGCTGCGGACAAGGTTGGGCGCCACCGCCGGCACCACGTACTCCTGATCCAGCACGATCAGCACGTCCAGCACGATCGCGGCCATCACCAGCGGGAACACGACACGCCGCAGACTCACCCCGCTGGCGAGCATGGCCGTCAGCTCGTTGGTGTGATTCATCCGCCCCAACGTGAACGCAGCCGATATCACGATGATGATGCCCCCCAGCTCCTGGACATACATCACGCTCTGGTTGGAGTAATAGCTGAAGATATTCAACAGTTTCTCGACAGTCGTGAGCTTGGGATCCTTGACGAATTCGTCGAGGTTGACCGAGAGGTCCACGATGATGCGCAGCGACATCATCACGATGAACAGCATCAGAAAGGACCACAGAAAACTTCGGACGACGTATCGGTCGAGCGTCCTCATGACTATTTCCTCGCCAGGCGGGCGTACACGATACACGTCGCGACCGCTAAAATAACAACGCCTCCCCACATCGCCAGCAGGCCGTAACCGCCCTCCACTTTTTTCACGATCCCCTTGCCCATGAGCAGCATGATGATGACAACGGCGCCGGGCACGGCGGCGGTCGCGAAGGCGGTGATGAACTGCCCGCCCCGGAAAATCAGTCCCAGCGCCGCCCCGAGCATCACCATCAGCAGGCAACTGCTGCTGTAGGCCAATCGCGTGTGCGTCTCGGCCTTGACCGCCCGCAGCAGTTGTTTGGTCTTGTCATGCCGCACCTCGCGGATGTTATCCAGGATGGTGGAGCGTTGCGACAATTCCTTGCCGGGATCGGCGCCGGCGTAGAGTTTTTCGTAATCGTACTCGTCGACCTCACGCAGCAGTTCCGGAGGAATCGCCAGTTGCCCGACGGAAAAATCCTCGAACCGCTGAGGCCTCGCCTCGCCCACCGTGACGACGTCCACCTCGCCGGGCATGGCCAGGTACACATGCGACATATCGGTCAGCTCGTCGTACTCCACACCGATGGCCATCGCGCCGCCCGGCCCCGGCTTGCTGAACACGATCTGCCGCAGGATCCGCTCCCGCCCGTCGTCGCGAAGTTCCCAGATTTCCAACTGCACGGGCGACTCGTCCGCGTTGGTCAGCCGGCAGCCCATCGACACCTTGTCGCGACGCCCGATCGTCTCCTCGAACTGGTCCGCCTTGACGACGAACTCCCGCATGACGGCTGGACCGCCACCCACCACCGCCGTCGCGCCCGCCAGGCGGCGATACTCCCGCGACTCCTCGATATGCTGCCGCAAATCCTGAAGAAAACGGTCGTTCCGCAAGTCGCGGCGAATTTTGTCCAACTCGCGAGTGATCGTCGGACTGTGAAGCGGATCGGCCGCGACGTTCACCAACTCCCGCCACGTCAACCAGGGAACGCGATCCCGCGTGACGGTGCTGTCCGGGACGTACCGAAACCGCTGATGCTGCCCCTCGGAAATCATGTTCCCCGCGCCGTCGGAGGTTCGCTTGCCCAGCACGTTGACGAAGTCGATCTCGACGAACGGCTCGGGCGCGTCGTCACGCAATGTGACGCGCGCCTGCGAGGCAATCATGATCCGCGCGTCACGATGCTTGGTCAGCGGCAGCACATGATCCGCCGGCACGCCCAGCCGCATCTCGTCGCCCTGCTGGAGGTCGTACGTGTGGTCGGCGTTGACTTTCTGCACGCGCCACACGTCGGAAAGATGAACCGCATCGCCCACGAGCAGGTCGTCGCCGCGATGTTTGTCCATCGGCCAAAGGTCGTCGGGATCGACGCCCACCCGCACAGGCCCGCCGTCGACGCCAACGATCTCGCACAATCCGTCGAGGCCGATGTGGGTCACGCGGTACACGTCGGAAAGGCGAACCTTGTCGTTCTCCCGGATGCCCTCGCCGGGGGGATCGCCCCACCGGGCGTAGATCAGTCCGTGCAGAATGTCGTTGTCCCGGTCCACGCGATCGGCATGAACGTAATTGTCGCGATACTGGTAGTAATGCTTGGTTTCCAACTGGCTGTAAATGATCTTCTTGGGATTCTGCTCCAGCGCCGCCACGCCACGTTTCATCATGGCCGGGGCAAGATAATTGCTCAGCACCAGCGACAAAATCGTCACGCCCAGGCCCAGAACAAACGCCGGCTGCAGCACCGACATCGTGGACACCCCGCCGGCCCGACAGGCCAGGTGCTCGTTGTCCTGACTGAACCGCCCATACGTGACGGTGGCCGCGAACAGCGCGGAGACCGGAAGCGCCATGCTGAGCATGGAGGGCATCATGAAGCCGAAAAACGACAGGATCTGCTCGAACGTGATGCCCTGCTGTCTGCGCAGCGGCTCGATGACGGAAAAAATCGTCAACATGATCGTCAGCGCAATCAGCGCCAACAGCCATATCCGCGCCAGGTCACGCGCGAGGTACCAATGGATCGTCTTAATCATCGCAATCGACGCATTGTACCATTCGCCGGCCCGGCCCGTCTATCAGTTTGCAGCGAAGAGCCAGGGCCATCGCATCGAAAAAGTCCCGTTTTTAGGCTGTAGACTGTAGGTTGTAGACTGTAGGTGCGACATGCCGTGTCGAAAAATTTGTCGCAAAAACTGCCGCGACTACAGCCTACAGTCTACAGCCTACAGCCTTTTCGCGAAAAAACAGAGAATGTAGATGCGATAGCCCTGAGCGAAGAGCCTTTCCATTCTCGTGACGCCATCGAGAAACTCGTTCGAGGGAAACAAGCCAATAGCCAGCAGTCAGTAGCCAATAGGTACGGAACGGCAAGGGCAAAAAGGCAATGAAAGCGGGAACGGACGTATGTGTCGCGGCCGTTGGGGACCGTGTGATGAACAACAAACCTCGCCATACCTGATGGCTACTGGCTATTGGCTATTGGCTTGTTTCCCTCGAACAAATGGTTCGCCTGCGCCATGGGAACGGAAATCCCCGCGGCGAAGTCCGCCTGGGCGGCCGCGTAGCCGGCGGGGTGGCCCAGGTCGTGCGCCTGGCCGATGATTTGGCAGAGCAGATAGTCCTTGGGGTGTCGTTCGAGAAACAACTGCTGCGCGGCGGCGAAGGGGATTTCGCCGTGTTTGTCGGGCATGACGCGAGCCAGCGATGTGAAAATTTCGCTGGTGAACGCGTAGATTCCCGCGTGGGCAAGGAATTGGCCTTCCGGCAGGCCCGGCGTGACTAACCGCTCGCGGGCCTGGGCGGGCGTCGGCTTTTCGATAAACGCCGTGGCCCGGAAAACCGCGCCACGTGACGCGGGCGTCTCGCCCGCGTTGTGCGTTCCATTGGCCTGGCCAGTAGAAGACGCCAAACCTCCTTCGTCGCGCAACGCGGGCAAGATGCCCGCGTCACGCGGCGAAGCCACCGCCACGCCACTGGCCACGCCGACGCGGCACAACTGGGCCTCCCCCACCGGCTGCATGCCGATCATGGCGGCAGGTCTGTGCATGGCGAACGCACGGGCAACCTGCGACACGCACGACGCCACGCCGGGTGGCGACACGCTGACGTGATCCCCCAGCAACAATAAAAACGGAGACCGCCCGACGAACGGCTCGGCCCGCAGCACGGCGTCGCCGAACCCGGCAGGTCGATCCTGAATCACAAAATGCAGCGTCGGCAACGGCGGATCGGCAGCCCCATAACCGCCCTCGCCGCAGGAGGCCTGGACATACCGCGCAATCATCTCATGCTGCGACGGCGATACCACAACCGCCGCCTCCATGACGCCCGCGTCGCGAGCGGCAGCGCACAACCAATGCAACGCCGCCCGGCATCGGCCCGCCGAGTCCGTCAACGGCAACAGGCACTTGGGCACCACCGCCGACATCGGCAACATCCGCGTGCCCAGCCCGGCCACCGGAATGACCGCCTTGGTAATCATGTTCCTGATGAAGCGGCCGTCTCGTTCTTTTTCCCGCTACCCGCGCCGGAAGCGGCCGGGGCAGCGACCGTTGTGGACGCGCCGCCGGCAGGCTCTTTCGCGCCGGATTCTTTCGCTACGCCGCCCGAAGACTCACCCGACAAACCGCCGCCGGACGACTCCTTCTTCGCCGCCTCGGAATACTCCTTGCCGCGATAATCCGTGCAGTAAAATCCGCTGCCCTTGAAAATGATCCCCGCGCCCGTGCCGATCAGGCGGCGAACCTTCAACTTGCCGCACGACGGACACTTCTTCACCGCCGAGGCCGTCATACTCTGAAACAACTCAAAGCGGTGCTCACACGCGCCGCATGCATAGTCATACGTTGGCATACTGTGTTTTCCTTCGCGACGATTATACCGCATGATCCACGTTTCGGGAACGGCAGCATCGTTGCATCGACAAGAATGCCGAAAGATTGTCGCCGTTTCCCTCGTCTTGACGCTACAATGCCCGTATCATGGCCATGTACACACGTCGTGACGTGATGAAGGCTGGAGCGGCCGCCGCTGTGGCGGCTGTCGCCGGGTCCGTGCTCGCTTATGGAAAGGATTGGCTCATGCCCACCACCCAACCCGCGTTTGAATTGGCCGCCTGCAAGGACGGCACGTACGTTCTGCCCGAGCTGCCCTACGACTACAACGCCCTCGAACCGCTTTACGATGAAGCCACCCTGCGGCTGCATCACGACAAACATCACGCCGCGTACGTGGCCGGGCTGAACGCCAATCTGACCAAACTCGCCGCCGCGCGCAAGGACGGCAAATACGAGGACGTCAAAGCCCTGTCGCGGAACGTGGCCTTTCACGGCAGCGGGCACGTGCTGCACACGCTGTTCTGGCACTCGATGAAGCCCGGCGGCGCCAAGCCCGACGGCGAGTTCGCCAAGGCCTGCGTCGAGAGTTTCGGCTCGGTCGAGGCGATGCAGGCCCAGTTCGCCGCCGCCACGAAGGACGTCGAAGCCAGCGGCTGGGGTGTGCTCGCGTACGAACCTCTCGCCGGCAAACTGCTCGTTCTCCAGGCCGAGCGGCACCAGGATCTAACCGTCTGGGGCGTCACGCCGCTGCTGGTCTGCGACGTGTGGGAGCACGCCTACTACCTCAAATACCAAAACCGCCGCGCCGAATGGGTCGACGCCTTCATGAAACTCGCCAACTGGGACTTCGCCGCCCAACGACTCGCGGCCGTGCGGAAGTAAACGCACGTAGCGTACCGCACGTGGCGTAACCGGCCGCAGGCCCTGCCAGTTTGCGTTGTCGAACGTTGTCATGGGCCAAATTTTAGCGTTTACCACGTTTTACAACGCAACATGGCAGGGCCTGCGGCCGGTTACGCCACGTGCGAAAGGTCAATGAACGACCAGGAATACTCCATGCGTTTGCCCTGAAAAATCACCGCGTGCGCTTGATTTTCGTGGGGTTGTAGACGATAATACTTATAGAGGGTCGTCAGAAGACCGGCTCAGCGTTGGAACTAGTTTCCTCGGCGGCCATTCGGCACTGGCGACCCTGCTTATTTTTCATATAGCCGGTGGTGATAATAAAGTCTCACGTTACTCACCATTCCGATCCTTCGATTGTTCTTTTCTTCCACTTTCACGACCAATTCCGCCGTGTACAGTTTTTCGCGTATCCGTACTTTTGTCTCGAATATTTCGACGGCAACAAGGTCTTGTTCCTTGCGTTTCCCTTCCTTCGGAGGTCTCGGAGGTTCAGAACTGATGCACGTTGCCCGTTCAATCATCTCGGGAAGGACAGACAGGGAATGAATGACATCGGGATTTCGAGCCACGGATACGGTGTGGTCGATTCCTTTTCCGGTAATTTCAATTGGCTGCCCGGTGTCTTTGTTGATAAACGTTTTTCCCTGAAACTGACTTCGTGCCCATTTTTTCGCGGGACCATAGAGTTGTTTCAATGGAACGTTTTCATCGAACGGAATCACGTCCACACGTATAGCATCTTCGTTATTCGTCATCTTGAATCATTCTCTCCGGGATACCGCGCTGTCTGACAACAACGAAAAACGGCGGGACGAATGTTTTTCGATTCATCCCGCCGTTTCCCGTTTATCCTGTGCCGTTGGTTTTTCAGCAGAGCGGCTTGAGCAGGGCGATGGCTTTTTTGATGTCTTCGATCTGTTTGGGGCCGCTGATTTCGCGTTCGATGGCGACGACGCCGGTGAAACCGAGGGCTTTGAGCTTGGGCATCAGTTTCGGGAAGTTGACCAGGCCTTCGCCGAGGGGCGTCTCCTGGCCGAGTTCTTTGCCGTTGGTCGGGTACAGGCCGTCTTTGGCGTGCATCTGGCGGACGAACGTGCCGAAGACTTCCAGAGCGTCGACCGGATTGGCCTTGCCGTAGAGGATCAAGTTGGCCGGGTCGAGGTTGATGCCCAGGTTGCCCGTGCCGACCTCCTCGATGGTCCGCAGCAGATTGACGGGCGTTTCCTGGCCGGTCTCGAAGAGGAAGTCCAGGCCCTTGGCTTTGCAGTGCGTGGCGATCTCCCGCAGGGCGACGACCGTCGCGGTGAAGAGCGGGTCGTTGGGGTCTTCGGGCAGGAAGCCCACGTGCGTCGTAATGGAGCCGATGCCCGCCCGCGCGGCGAAATCGGCGGCCTTCTTCAACTCGGCGACGCGGCCGGCGCGGTACGCGTCGGGCACCAGGCCGATCGTCTTAGGCCCACCGTAAAAATTCCACTCGCAGGGCCCGCCGTAGCCCGCCCAGAACGTCGCGATCTTCACGCCCGCCGCAGCCGCCTGCGCCCGCAACGCGTCGGCCCGCTCGTCTGTCCACACCTCCGACTGCCACGAGCAAATCTGACACGCCCGCAGCCCCAGATCGGTGACGTTCGCGAGGCTCTCTTCCACCTTGTCCGACAAATGCACCAACACGCCAATTTCCAACGTGGACATGACAACTCCTTAAATGTACTGGGTTTTCAAACTCCCGATGCTCATAGCCTACCCGCGTTCGACGGCGGAATCAACCCGGTCACTTTTCCGCGAAGAGCGCTTCGACGAATTCTTCGGGGTCGAACGGCTGGACGTCCTCGTACGTCTCACCGACGCCGATGAATTTTACCGGCAGATTTACATCATTACGGATCGCCACGACGATGCCGCCCTTGGCCGTACCGTCCAGCTTGGCCAGGAAAATGCCCGTGACGTCGATGGCGGCAGTGAAGGCCTTGGCCTGATTGATGGCGTTCTGCCCGGTGGTGGCGTCGAGAACCAGCAGGACCTCGTGCGGCGCGCCGGGGATTTTCCGCTGCACCACGTTACGAATCTTGCTCAACTCCCGCATGAGGTGGTCCTGCGTGTGAAGCCGCCCCGCCGTGTCCACCAGGAGAATGTCCGCCCCGCGCGCCAGGGCGGCCTCGCAGGCATCGAACGCGACGGCCGCGGGATCGGCGCCAGCGCCCTTGACGATGTCCACGCCGATGCGATCGGCCCAGATGGTCAACTGCTCGACGGCCGCCGCCCGAAACGTGTCCGCCGCCGCCAGCACAACTTTTTTGCCGCTGTTCTTCAACTGGTAGGCCAGCTTGGCGATGGAGGTCGTCTTGCCCGCGCCGTTAATGCCCGCCACCAGGATCACCGTCGGCCCGCTCGCCGCCAGCCGAAGATCGCGGTCCTGCGGCGGCCAATAACTCTTCAACTCCGCCTTGAGGAAATCCAGCACGTCGTCGCCCTTGGCGATCCGCTTCTCCTTGTAGGCCTTCTTGAGTTCCTCGGTAATCCGCGACGCCGCGGCCACGCCCATGTCCGCCTGAATGAGCTTCTCCTCCAACTCCTCCAGCAGCGCGTCATCCAACTGCCTGCCACGAAGAATAGAGCGCAGGCCACCTAAAAACTTGTCCCGCGTCTTGGCCAGGCCGGCCGCGAGTTTCGAGAACGCTTTTTTGAAAAATGCCATAGGTTGTTGTTTTCGTTGTTTGCTGGGATCAGAGGATGATGTGTGCCGTTTTCGGAGTACCGTTTCCGTTACACGCGGGCCGCCGATTTACGTTGGCGCACGGCGGGCCGTGTATTGACTTTTGTCTTCGCCGAGCCCTGCCGTCTTTTTCGTGGCGGCTCCATTGCCGGATTTTTCATGGGAAAATTTTTCCGCAGGTAATCGAAAAGGGCATCCACGGTCGGAAACTCACGGTTGAGTTCCTCGCGAATGGCACGGATTTCCTCAATCGGATCCATGTCGGCATACGATTTTTTCATGTTGGCTCCTCAAGCAAAAGCCGTTCGGGCGTGATGACCATCGCCGGCCTCCAGCCTTGTTTCCGAATGAAATCCTCGACACGGGAACGAAGGTGAAGGTTGTCCAGATGCTTCTGATTCCACGTCAGCAGATAGTCCGCTCTATGGACCGCCGCGATGGCCAAATGCGCGGCGTCAGCTCCCACCGATTCCGGCACCAGCTCATGCGATAGCAACAACCTCGCCAATAACGCCGCCTCGGGCAAAGCCGGCAGCTTCACGAGAGATTGCGCCGTTTCCAATCGTCGAGCCGCCGCTCCCGGATCGCCTCGGACAATTTCCGCCATCACGATGGCCGACACGACACAATCCCACTCGTGGCGACGCTCCCACCACAGGACCGTCTGCCTCTGACGCATTGTATTCAATTCATTTCTGGCGGGTTTGGCGGTCAGGTAACTGATCACCGACGATTCGACATACACGCGTTTTTTGGCCATGCAACTCTCATTTCGTACACTTCAGTGTACCCCGCCGTCCGTCCACTGACAAGCCAAACGGCAATCCTCTACTCCCCGCTCGTTGGTTTTCCCGTCGTTTTCGCGATATCCCTCGCCACGGCGTCCAGCACGCCGTTGATGAAGCGTGGGCTTTCGGTGGACGAAAATTCTCTCGCCAGGCTGAGGGCTTCGGAGATGATGATTTTGTGGGAGAGTTTGAGCGCCAGCAGTTCGTGGACGGCCAGGCGGAGGATGTTGCGGTCGACCAGGGCCTGTCGGCTGAGTTCCCAGTGGGCGGCGTGGGCGGCCAGGAGTTTGTCGCAGGCGTCGCGGTCGGCCCAGGTGTCGCGCAGCAGCGTGCGGGCGTCCTGAAGCACTTCCGTCGGCTCCTGGCTGTCCTCGATGAATTCGTAAATCAGGTCCAAGGCCTTGACGCCTTGAACGTCCAGGCTGCAAAGCCCCTGAAGGGCCAATCGTCGTGCGCGGTGGCGGTTGTTCATGAAAATCGCCCTACGGCAGTTGCGCCATCAGGTTCGCCATTTCGATGGCCGTGTTGGCGGCGTCGGCGCCTTTGTTGCCGCCCTTGGTGCCTGCACGCTCGATGGCCTGCTCGACGGTGTCGCACGTGAGCACGCCGAAAATGCACGGCACGCCGCTGGACATCGCCGCCTGCGCGACGCCCTTGGACACCTCCGAAGCCACGTACTCGTAATGATCCGTCCCGCCGCGAATCACCGCGCCAAGACAAATCACCGCCGCGTACCGCCCGCTCGACGCCAGCTTCTGCGCCAGCACGGGAATCTCAAAACTCCCCGGCGACCAGTACACCTCGATGCCGTCCTCGCACGCCCCGTGCCGCCGCAGGCCGTCAAGACAGCCTCCCAGCAGCTTGGAGGTAATGAATTCGTTAAACCGCCCCACGACAATCGCAAACCTCGCGTCGGCAGGGGCAATGAGCTTTCCTTGAATTTCCTTCATGGGCAGTCCTTACATAATGGCCAATCCGTCGTACGGTCCCTCCAGTATAAACCCATCCACCGCGGCTGACAACAGGGCATTGGTTTGCCAGAGGGGGCGGTTTCGCGCGAAAAAGAGGAATGCACATACGATTGCTCCCCCCGGTTTTTGTTTTCCGCCTTGCGTTGGGTGGGGGTGACGTTATATCCTACGAGGTGTTGCATCAACTCTATTAGACGATTGGATCATCTGGCATGAACAAGCATCTTTATGTGGGCCTGTTAGCCGGGCTGTGTCTCTGGGTGGTGGCTGTCGCGGCACGAGCGGACGACGTGGCGTTCAAGTCCGTGCGGTCGGCCATTCCCGCCACGATGTTCGAGGACCAGTGGAACGTGCGGTACGTCTTCGTCGACAACGACGGCGACACGCCCGCCGACATCCGGGTGCGGCTCGACACCAACTACGCCCCCATCCGGCTGGTTTCCACCGACATCTGGATCGAAAAGGCCCACACCGGCGCGGAGGTGTTCGTCGGCGAGGAGCAGAAGCTGCGCATCGTCGCGGATGGCCGATCCGACTGCAAACTCTCGTACGAAGGCGACGGATGGCAAAAGCGCGTGCACTCCGACGGCAGCACCGAGCACCCCGTGGGCAGGGGGAAAACGTTGCGGGTTCTCCGCGACGGCGCCATGGAGTTGATCATCGAGGACAAATGGACGCTGCGGATCCCCTTCACCGGCGACGTTTCGTTCAACGGCAAGGGGGTGTCGAAGCGTACGCTTGCCGACGGCACCGTCGAGCACTCCGCGGCGGACCAGGGCTGGAAAATCCGCGTATATCCCAACAACAGCGTCGAATTCGCCGACCGCGGCTCGACGCTGGGCAAAACGCGGTTCCTGCTCGACGGCCAGGTCGCGCCCCACAGCGTCCGCCGGTTCGCGATGGCCGTCCGCCCGCACGCGCCGGAAGTCGCCGGCACGTCGCTGGATCTGGACAGCGCCGAGGAAATTTACATCCTGGAGAATTCGTCGGCCAGGGAATTGTCACGGTTTGCCCTTCTCGCGGTGTCGAGGACAGGCACGTTTTTCATGCACTCCAGCACGTCGGACGAGGGGGCCGACCTGGGGTATCTGGTCGGGTGGGATCGTCAGAATCCTGAGGTGCTTCCCGACGACGACGAAAAGATTCGCAGAAACGGCGTGGTCGGCACGCAATACTTCGACATGCCCGACCAGGCCTACGCGTACAACGTCGCGCAGATGGTCGTGATCGCGGGCACGGACATGCAGCGGTTCAGGCCTGCCCAGTGGGAGGCGCTGCTCAACTGGGTTCGCGCGGGCGGACTGCTGGTGCTGGCGGGCAACTCGCAACTGGCGGGCATGCTCGAAGGCGAGCTGGGCGAATTGGCCGGCGTGAGCGTGGCCGGGCTGCACTGCATCAGCGAACTGCGCGACGTCACGGACGTGCGGCGGAACGAGATGTTCCTTTCGCGGACGACGAATGACGCGTCGCGTCTGGTGGCCGCCCGGCAGGCGGTAACGCTGCCGATGGAGGATCGCACGATCGCGATGGCCGAAGGACCTCTGCCGATGGTGCAGTTGCTGCCCGACACCGCCCGCGTGCTCTACACCGCCAACGGCATGCCGCTGATGACGGAACAGGCCGTGGGAAACGGACACATCGTCACACTGGCGGTGCCGACGTTGGCGTTGAAGTTCGGCCCGTTGCCGCGTCTGTGGACGACCGTGCTGGAGCAGCGCGACACGATCGCGTCGATGCGGAACGACGACTTGTTTTTGCGGAGCAAATCCCGCCGGGAGAAGTCCAACGCGTTGCAGGCAACGCCGACGCTCACGGGCGGCGCGACGGCGGGCGTGGTGCTCAACCGGATCGCCGGCAGGCCCGGCTACGCGCGGGTCTGGCCGGTGGGCATTTTGTTGACCCTGACGGCGGGCGCGGTGGTCGTGGGCGGACTGCTGTGGTTCCGGCGGCGGGGCGAGTGGCTGTGGCTGATGCTGCTGCCGGTGTCGGTGCTGGCGGGCGGGGCAATGTACGTGATCGGCCTGTCGCAGACCGATCCGCCGCGCACGAGTTTTATCGGCTTGATGACCGCCGCGGGCGATCGCCACGCCGTCGTGCAGGAGGTGGCGTTGTATTACAGCGGGCCTGGCCAGGACGTCGACCGCCTCGGCAGCGACGACGTGCAGAGCATGGTGATCCCCGCCGTCGGCTCCGCCGGCAGCGGCTCGCTCGACCTGACGCGCATCCGCACCAACGCGCCCATGTCCATCGTCAACGTCGCGCCCCAGCCCAATCAACTCTACGGCTATTACATGCAGTCCGTCATCCGCAGCGAGGGGTTGTCGGGGCACCTGACGTTCGGCCCGGCCGGCGTGGAAGGCCACGTCCGAAACCACCTCGGCGCGGAGCTGAAAAATCCCGTGCTCTACGTGAATCTCAACACGCCGCACAATCCGCGAACCGACGGCACGCTCATGGGCATCACGGGGGCCGCCAATCTCCTCACGAGGCAGGCGTTTCGAATGGCGGACCTGCCCGCCAACGCGGAGATGGCCGTCGCCGCCACCGCGAACACGCGGCTGCCGGACACCGACGCCTTCTCCAACACGCGCGTGGACATTTCGTCGGACGAGAAAAACCGGGCCGCCCTGCTGCGGCAGGTCGTCGGGCTTGGCGAGATGGTCAACGGCGCCGACCCGCTCGTCGTCGGCTATGTCGAAACCAGCGCGCTGATCCCGCAAGGCCACAAACCCCAGGGTTGGCGGCTGGTGGCCTGGCCGGTGAAACTCCAGGCCCCGCCTCCGGGCACGGCGGTTCACATTCCGTCGGCCTTCACGCGGATGATCGTTACGGGCATGAGTTATCGTGGCGGGGAGTTCTGGCAGGGCACGGCGTTCGGTGGCAGCGGGACGTTCATCGTCCGCCCGCCCCGCGTGATCGGCGACCGGTTGGACAATGCCGCCGCCCACATCCGCCTGGACATCCAGGCGCCGTATCACAACGTCACCCTCGCCGGCGTGACGGGATTCGCCACCGACACCCTCGGCCAGGATCACGAACTGGACACATTCAAAAACGCCTCGGGCCAGTACGACGTCAAAGTCGCCAACGCCGGAGCGTATTACCATCCCGGACTGGGATACGTTTTTCGGCTGATCGTCCGGCCCGCCGTCGCCGACGCAGCCGACCTCACCACCCTGTGGCAGACCAAACACCTTGAAGTCTCCCTGGAAGGAACAATGCCCCGTGAGTAACGCCAACGACATCATGATTCGCTGTGAAGGGCTGACGAAGATTTATGACGAACTCCAGGCCCTGGTGGACCTGAACCTGTCGATCCCCAAAGGCCATGTGTTCGGCTACATCGGGCACAACGGCGCGGGCAAGACGACGACGATCCGCATCCTCGCCGGGCTGCTCAAACCCTCCTCGGGCGAGGCGTGGATCGCCGACGCCCGCGTGGGGCCCGACCGCGACCGCATCAAACAGCTCGTCGGGTACATGCCCGACAGCTTCGGCGTGTACGACCAGATGCGCGTCTGGGAATACCTGGATTTCTTCGGCGCCGCCTTCAAAATCCCCAAGTCCAAACGCCGCGACCGCATGGAGGAGGTGCTCGACATCACCGAGGCCGCCTACATGAGAGACCGCTTCGTCGACACGCTTTCGAAGGGCATGAAGCAGCGCGTGGGCATCGCGCGGACGCTGATGCACGACCCGGCCGTGCTGCTGCTGGACGAGCCCGCCAACGGGCTGGATCCGCAGGCCCGCGTGGAGATGCGGCGGCTGTTGCGCAAACTTGCTGCCGTGGGAAAAACCGTGCTCGTCAGCTCGCACATCCTGCCCGAACTGGCGCAGATGAGCGACTCCATCGGCATCATTCACCAGGGCCATCTCAAAGCGGCAGGCCTGATCAACGACGTGCTCTCGCAGTTGCAGCGCGATCGGCTGGTGGAAGTCAAACTGCTCTCCAAGGCACCGGCCGCCGCGGAGAAACTCCGGGCCAACGAACGCGTGTCGCGGCTGGATGATTCGGAGATGGACGTCGCCAACGCGTTGCGGTTCCGCTTCAGCGGCGACGACGAAGCGATGGCCTCCCTGCTGGCGGATCTGATGGCCGAGAAGCTGCCGGTGGTGAGCCTGCGCGAAGTCCCGCTGAGCCTCGAAGACGCGTACATGTCCATCTCGGGCATCGGCGAGGAGGAGGCCCAGGCATGAGTCGACTCCTCCTGATTATCCTGGCCGCCCTCGTGACGGGCGCCGGCGGCGTGCTGAACTGCTTCCCCACGCCGGCGGATTCGACGCAGCTCTCCCTGGCCACGCTGGGGCAACTGCTCGTGATGGTCGGACTGGCGGGCGCGATGATCGTCGCCGCCGGAGGCAACCCCATCGTCCGACGCGAAGTGCTCTCCGGTCTCCGCAGCCAAAAAGCCCTGGCCATGCAGGCGGTCTTCCTGCTGGTCATCACGGGGCTGGTCTATCTGCATTGGCCCGCCAACGGCATGCAGGACATCGGCAGCCAACAGTCGCGGCAGATTTTCAACATCCTCGCGATCGGGCAGCTCCTCATGGTCGCGATGTTCGCGCCCGCCTTCACCGCCGCCGCACTGACCACCGAAAAGGAAAGCGGCACCTTCGAGTCCGTCTTCACCACCGCCCTGAGGCCGTGGGAAATCGCCGCCGGAAAAATGGTCGGCGCCCTCACCTTCCTCATCCTCCTGGTCTTCTCCGGCACGATCGCGCTGTGTTTGCCGTTCCTCCTGGGAGGCATCCGAGGCGCCGACGTCATCAACTGTCTCTGCATCCTCATGTTGACGGCCGTCTACCTCGGCATGATCGGCCTGTCCGTCAGCGCCATCATGCACCGCAGCTATCGCGCCATCATCGTCACCTACGCCATCCTCGGCGCGGTGCTGTTTTTCCTGGCCATGCCCGCCTGGCCGCTGAGCGGGCACTTCCTCAACCGGGGCGGGGACGTCTGGCAGGGCGTCTTCCACCTGATCGCGTCGCTCAGCCCGCTCCAGGCGATGTTCTCGCTGGCCTGGCCCGGCAGCGAGTACGCCGTCGGCGGCTCCGGCATGCCCGTCTTCCACGTCACCTTTGTGCCGATGGCCCTGATCATGATCTTCGCGGCCGCCGTCTTCTGCCTGAAAAAACTGCACGAACCCGTCGCGCCGCCACGGCCTCGCGAAAAACTCAAGGTCATCGAACGCGACGGCAAACTTACCGCACGCGACGTCGTCTTCCTCATCGACCCGCGAAAACGAAAACGCCCCATCGAGTGGTGGCAGAACCCCGTCTTCGTCAAGGAGTGCCGCACGCGGCCCATGCTGCAAGGCCAATGGATGATGCGGGCCGTCTGTATCGCCACGCTCTCGTCGATCGTGCTGATGTTCGTGATGTCGCAAATCGCCGCCGGGCTGTTCGAGGGCAGCGGCGGCGTGAATCAGTCCAGCTCGATGCTCTACGCGGTGGCCGTGCTGATGGTCGTGCTGGTCGTGCTGGTCGGGCCTGCCTTGTCGGGGGGCACGATCTGCGGCGACGTCGAAACCGGCGTCTGGGACCTGCTGCGGACCACGCGAATGTCCTCCTGGCGGATCGTCTCGGGAAAATTCCAGGCCGCCGTCATTCCCATGGGCCTGCTGATCCTCGCGACGTTCCCCAGTTTCGGCGTACTGTTGTACGTCGAAAGCACCTGGCCGATGCTGCTGAACATTCTCCGCGTGATGCAGGTGGTGCTCATCACGATGCTGTTCACGGGCGTGGCGGGCATGTTCTTTTCGAGTCTGTTCCTGAAAACCTCCGCCGCGACGGCGTGGACGTACGCGTTGATTATCGGCCTGGGGCTGCTGACGCTTCTGGTGCTGCTGGGTCAGGACCGTTTCTCGGCCGATTTCGTGACGAAGGTGCTGATGCTCAACCCGGTGGCGGCGGCGTTGGACGCGGCGGGCTTTTCCTTCGCCGGCGGCTCCAGCGGAAAAATGATGGCCATGTTCACGAGAGTCTTCCTCATCGCCACCGCGGCGATGGCGGTCGTGACGGTCGGCAGAGTGTTCCAGTTGCGGCGAGTAGTTCAGTAACGGCGGTTACGAGATGTTGATGTGGCTCCGCCTGTTTGCGTTGTAAGACGTTCCATAAGGAAAACCATAATGCGTCAATGGACGATCATTTTCGCGATCATTGCGACGACGGCCGCGTGGGCCGAACCGCCTGTCCTGTCTTCGTGGCGGACGGAAGACGATTTTTACGCCCGGTTCGGCAGCAACCGCAATGTGGAGTTGGTGGCGGCGTTGCTGGCGGACAAGGATTTCGCCATTCGCGAAAACGCCGTAATGGATCTGGGCGACATGGGGAATTTCACGGCCATTGAGCACATTCGCAAGGCGGCCGGCGACGAGAACACCATCGTTCGCGCCGCGGCGGCGCTGGCGGCGTCGAAATACCCCGCCGACCGCGCGGGCGACATCGTGACGTCCCTGCTGGCCGACCCGGACATGACCGTGACCCTGGCCGCTCTGCGAGGCGTCCGCATGTTAACGTTGGAGTCGGCGACGGCCGACGTGGCCAAACTGGTGGCGTCCGAC
>WRDM01000025.1 GCA_009783465.1 Phycisphaerae bacterium
CCACTAGTGGTCCGTCAATCGTGAACGGATGGATTGGCCACGGGCTTGGCCTCTTTGCGCTGTTGGGATTCCAACAGCGCAAAGAGGCCAAGCCCGTGGAAACGGTTCCACGAACCCATCAAACACGGCGGATGGTCCACTAGTGGCTTTGCATGATTGATAGCTTGTCGTTTGGATTGGAGTAAACCATGGTAAGTTTAACCGAACGTGCCGCGGCGAAGATTCGCGAGGTATTTGCGAAGAACGGGATGCCCGAGGGGTCGTGTTTGCGCGTGGGCATCAAGGGCGGCGGGTGCAGCGGGTTCAGCTATACGCTGGATGTGGCCGCCACGCCTGATGAGATGGATGAAGTGTTCGAGACCAACGGCGTGCGCGTGATCTGCGACCTCAAGAGTTTGCTGTATCTCGACGGCTCCGAGGTCGACTTCAGCGACGATCTGCTCAAGGGCGGCTTCGTGTTCAACAACCCAAACGCCAAGCGCAGCTGCGGCTGCGGGACGAGTTTTTCGGCGTGAACAGACAAGCCAATAGCCAATAGCCAATAGTCAAGAGGTAAGGAAGATCGGTGTGCGAAAAAGGCAGTAAACGCGGGGCTGAACAAGGTATGGCCAGGAATTTGAATCGTGTGAATGGTGGCAAACTTCGCCGTACCTATTGGCTACTGGCTATTGGCTACTGGCTTTTTGAGGAATGAATATGCCCGACAACCAAACGTTCCCCGCCAAATGTGGCCAGTGTGCCAAGCTGATGTCCACGCCGGTGGTGTGCGATTTTTGCCACAGTTTGCAGAGTTTGCCGAACGCGGCGGATCATTTTACGTTGCTGGGCTTGCCGCGGGAGTTCGACATCGACGAAGCCGTGCTTCGCGAAAAATTTTTCACGCTGAACCGCCACGCGCATCCTGATTTTCACGGGCAGGAGAGCGGCGAGGTGCAGGAGCTGTCGTTGCGGCTCAGCTCGCAGATTAACGACGCCTATCGTGCACTGCGGGATCCGTTCACGCGGGCGGCCCACCTGTTGGCGTTGCTTGGCGGCAAGCCGTCGGCGGTGGACAAGTCCGTGCCCGCCGGTTTTCTGGGCACGATGATGATGCTCCAGGAGGAATTGTCCGATGCCCACGCTGGCGGCGACCAGGCCGAACTTGCCCGCCTCCGCGACGTGCTGCAAACTCAGCATGCCGGGCTGATGAACCGCATCGGGCAACTGTTCGCCGATCATCAGAACGCCGTCGCCTGCCACGCCGTCGCGACGCACATATTGGACGAACTCCGCAAACAGTTGAACGCGGTGAGTTACGTGAAGAAACTGTTGACGCAAGCAGCAGCCACAAGCCACTAGCCACAAGCCACGAGGAACGTCGAGGGCGAAATGAAACGAATAGATTGGAGTGGAGTAAAATCATGCCAATTCGAATGACAATTCGTTCGATTTGCGGCCAATGCATCCATACCTTGTGGCTAGTGGCTAGTGGCTTGTGGCTCGTCGCTTCGACGGGGGTGTCATGGACGTAATCCTCGGAATCGACCTGGGCACGACCAACTCGCTGGCGGCGTATATGACGGCCGGGGGGCCTGTGATGGTGCGGGATGGTGGCGGGAGCGGGTTGGTGCCCAGTGTGATCGCGTTTGCGCCGGATGGTGGCGTGACGGTCGGGTCGCTCGCGCGGGCGCAGGCGGTCGCCAATCCGTTGGCCACCGTGTACTCCGTCAAGCGGTTGATGGGCAAGGGCATCGACGACGTGCGGGAGGATATGAAGTTTCTTCCGTACGGTGTGCAGGCGGGGACGAACGACACCGTTACGGTCGACGTCAACGGCAGGCGGCTGTCGCCGCAGGAACTCTCGGCCATTATTTTGCGCGAGGTGAAGGCGCGGGCGGAGGCGGCGTTGGGGCAGGCGATCACGCAGGCGGTGGTCACGGTGCCGGCGTATTTCGACGACGCGCAGCGGCAGGCGACGCGCGACGCGGGGCGAATCGCGGGCCTGGAAGTCAAACGCATCGTTAACGAGCCGACGGCGGCGGCCTTGGCGTACGGCCTGGATCGCACCGAGGACGCGACGATCGCCGTCTACGATTTCGGCGGCGGCACGTTCGACATTTCCATCCTCCGCGTGTCGGGGGGCGTCTTCCAGGTGCTCTCCACCGACGGCGACACGCGCCTGGGCGGCGACGATCTGGACATGGAACTCATCGACCTGATCACCGGCGAAATCGTCGCGCAGTTTTTCCCCGGGCAAAAGGCCGAGCATCTCGCGACGCTGCCTGCGAGCCTGCCGTCGGCGGAGCGGGTGGCTGAGGAACTGGCGTTTGTGCGATCGTTCTTTCCGCCGGCGACGCGGCAGGCGCTGCGGAATTTCGCGGAAAACACGAAGATTCGCCTCTCCGCCGAGCCGACCGCCACGGTGCAGATCGACCTCGGCGGCGGCAGGCACTACAGCCGCACGATCACGCGGGAGGAGTTCGCCCGCCTGGCCAGGCGGTGGGTGGATCACACGATCGACCACTGCCGGGCGGCGTTGCGTGAGGCGGGGCTGTCGGCGAGACAGATCGACCAGGTGGTGATGGTCGGCGGCTCGACGCGTGTGCCGGCGGTGCACGCCGCCGTGCGGGAGTTCTTCCAGCGCGAGCCCTACACGGCCATCGATCCCGATGAAGTGGTCGCGCTCGGGGCGGCGGTGCAGGCGGGCATCTTGATGGGCCTGCGTCGCGACACGCTGTTGCTGGACGTGGTTCCGTTGTCGCTGGGCATCGAGACGCTCGGCGGCGCGATGGGCAAACTCATCATGCGCAACAGCACCGTGCCCTGTCAGGCCAGCGAAACCTTCAGCACGCACCTCGACGGCCAAACGGCCGTGGAAATCCACGTGCTCCAGGGCGAGCGTGAACTCGCCCGCGACTGCCGCAGCCTCGGGCGATTTCAACTCCGCGGCATTGCGCCCATGCCCGCCGGCATGCCGCGAATCGCCGTGACGTTTCTCATCGACGCCAACGGCATATTGAATGTCTCCGCGCGCGAACTGCGGAGCGGCAAACAGGCGGCTGTGCAGATCACGCCCAGCCACGGCCTGGCGAAGGAGGACGTCGATCGCATGGTGAAGGCCAGCTATCAACACGCCCGCGAGGATTTGCAGGAGCATCGGCTGATCGACCTGCGGAACGAAGCCACGCGCGTGCTGACGGCCATCGACAAGGCCGTCGCGTCCGTGGGAGGCGTGCTGACGCCCGAGCAGCGCCAACAGCTCGCCGCTGCCGTCGCCGACCTGCGGGCTACAATGGAAGGCCAGGACCCCGAAGCGCTATACGAAGCCATGACCGCCGCCAACGCCGCCGCCAGCCCGCTCACGCAAGCCCAGATGGACGACGTCCTCCGCCAAACGGCGGTGGGGCGGCGGGTGGAGGAGTTTTGAAAGACGTGCCGGGCGGAACGGTGTTTTTTACCACAGAGACACAGAGGACACAGAGATAGGTTATTGGTGTTCGATGGATCTTTCGTGCCGGCGCTTCCACGCGAGACGGGGAGGCCAGCGTTCGCTGTTCAACGTCCTGAAAAACGAGATCGTCTGGAGAAACAAGTGCCCAAACACACAATCACCTTCCTCCCCGCCAACGTGACGGTCGACGTGGACCCCGCGCGCTACCCCTACGGCAGCCATGGCCGTCCTGGCAGCGTGCTGGATATCGCGTTGACGCACGGCGTGTCGATCGAGCACGCGTGCGGCGGCGTGGGGGTGTGCGCGACGTGCCACATCATCGTCGAGAGCGGCATGGAGAATCTGTCCGAGCCGACCGACGACGAACTCGACCGCGTGGACTATGCTCCCAACGCCACGCCGCGCAGCCGCCTGGCCTGCCTGGCCGTCGTCCGCGGCGACGTCACCGTCCGCATCCCACACTGGAACCGCAACATCCCCGCCGGCGGCGCGCCGTGAATCGGCCAACACGCGTGACGTGCGCCCAACAAACGAAAACTTTTCGCGCGGGCCTTGACAGTCCGACGCCGCGCGACGTATAGTGCACCGTTCATGGGCCGTTAGCTCAGTTGGCTAGAGCGCCTGCTCGACACGCAGGAGGTCAGTAGTTCAAGTCTACTACGGCCCATTTCACTATGAATCCAAACGCATATCCGTTTATTTTCACGCCGATCTACAAAGACAAAATCTGGGGCGGGCGGAACCTGGCGAGGCTGTATGGCCGGTCGCTGCCGGTGGGGAAGAACATCGGCGAGAGTTGGGAGTTGGCCGACCTTGCCGAGGGCGTCAGCGTGTTGCGCAACGGGCCCGCGGCGGGGCGGTCGTTGACGGAACTGACGCGCGAACTCGGGCGGGATCTGCTGGGCGACGCCAAGCCGATGCCCGACGGCCGATTTCCGCTGCTGCTGAAACTCCTCGACGCCGAGGACATTCTCTCACTTCAGGTGCATCCCGACGAACAGGCCGTCGCGGAGATCGGCCCCCCGGCGGCCCTGAAAACCGAGTGCTGGTACATTCTCGAAAGCCGGCAGGGGTTTGTTTATAAGGGCGTCAAGCCGGGCGTGACGGCGGAGGCGTTCCAGGGGGCCATCGAACGCGACGACCCCGCCGCGCTGTGCACGCGGTTCGACGTGGCGGGGGGCGACTTCCACTTTCTTCCCGCCGGCACGGTGCATGCGCTCGGCAGCGGCGTGGTGGTGGCCGAGGTGCAGACGCCCTCCGACACGACCTACCGCGTGAGCGACTGGGGCCGGGGACGCGAGGTGCACGTGGCCATGTCGATGCGGTGCATTCGCTTCGACCTGCGTGACGGGCGTCCGCCCGGTGGAGACGGCGACGTGCTGCTGACGACACCGTATTTCAGCGTCGCGCGACGGACGGTGGAGGCGAACACGCCGCTGCCGCTGCCCGCGGGCCGATGCCGCGCGATCATGATCACCGCCGCCGCGGCGCCCGTGACCCTTTCCCACGCCGGCGGTGTCGAACCCACCGTGCAGGCCCGCAACGGCGACACGATCCTCCTGCCTGCCTGCCTGACGAATCCGCGCATCGCCTGCGCGGGCCGGGCGGAATTCCTGGACGTGACGCTGCCGGAGTAAGCGGACAGGGCTTTGCGGCTTACGTCCGCCGCATCAGGCTGCCGCGGAAATTTTTCAGTTCGCGATAGGCGAGTTTGGCGTCGAGGGTGTCGCGGCAGAGGCCGCCGTGCGGGATGTAATGGCCGTCGGTATCGGCCAGGTCGCGCCACGTCACCGATTCCACGTACGGCTTGGATAGCGCGATGCGGTAGAACGCCTGAAGCCACTCGGCCTGCAATCGCTGATTCCACGGCTGATGCCATTGTCCCGCCTTGGCGACGGACAGTTGTCCGCCCCAGGCGTCGCGGGCGTTGGAGGCCATGTCGCCGGGCACCTGGCAGGCGCTGATGTGCAGCGGCTTGCCCAGCGCGACGAATTCGTCCATCACCGCGGAAATTTGCAGCAGGTCGCGAACGTAGTAGCCGTCCACCGGCACGCCCATGTACATCTGGATGCCGAACGAATCGAACCGGATGCCGCTCTGAACGGCCATGTCCGCGTACATCAGCGGCGGAATGGTTTTCTGGTTTCGGCTGTAATATTCGCCCCAGGGCATGGCCAGGTCGACGACGACCTGGCTTCGCGGCGACAATTTTTTGACGAGGAAGCAACTCATCCGAGTCAGTTCCATGACCTGTTCGAAGGTCAGATTGAACCCGTTGTACGCGTTCAGGCCGCTGACGACGTTCCAGACGCGCACCTGTTTTTCGTAGCGTTTGACGATGCGTTGAATGTGTTCGTAGATCAGGTCGCGGAGCGTTTCGTAATCGTTTTCCCAGAGGAAGAGCCACTGCGGCAGATAGGCCGGCTCGAACGACAGCAGGGGCCCCGCGTGAACCGCCCGCCGCGACCGGGCCGCCCAGGCGACCCAGTTGTCGATCTGTGCGTACTGGAGGTCGCGTTCCCTGGGCTCGATGTGCTTCCAGGGCAGCGGCACGGAGATGAACTCGAACGTGTCGCGCAGGATGTCCTGATAGCCGGGGGCGGTGGAGTGCAGGTCGACGACGCAGCCGAGTCCCAGCCTCGGGGCGGCCGCGCCGACGGCGCGTTTTCGCCCGAGGAAAATTTCCGCGTGGAAGAGGGCCATCTTTTCGCCCAGCGTGACGCCCTCGGCCAGGGCGCGGTCGGCCAACAGCGAGGCGGCTTCGCCTCCGGGCGCGTGGAGGGACTCGACGAACCGATGGTTGATGCGGTCGAATTCGGCGCAGATGGCGGCGGCGTCGGGGAAGTCGAACAGGCCCCATTCTTCGATTTTCTGCGCGATGCGCATCATCTGCCCGCGGGCCAGCTCGACGTTGAGGATGTAGGGTTCGTTGCGTTCGCACAGGCGGGTGGTGGGCAGCATGAAGGTGCCCGAAGCCGTCTCCCACAGCAGCGACAGCCCGCACGCCCCGGCCACGCGTTTGGCGCAGGTGATCAGCCCGGCGGCGAAGGTCAGGTCGGCGCGAACGGGAATCGCGTCCTGTCCGAACACGTACGCGCCGGCAAGATCAACTTCCTGGGCCTTTCGCCCTTGTTTGTACACGTCAAATCGCAGCATGGAGATACTACGGTAAACGCACCAGTCCGCCCGGTATGGCGGAGTCCTGTATTATAATGAAGCGGCGTCGTAAGGCAACAGGGGGAAAAAGAAGCCGGTGTTGGTTTTTCGTTTGCTCGACGGTGAAGTCGTGTCGTGGAGACCAGAGAACGTTTTTCGTTAACTCGTTAACTCGTGCCTTCGTACACGAATTAACGATTTAACGAGTTAACCAGTTAACGAGTTAACGAAAGTATTCCCTCGAACAAACGGTACGTTTCCACCAACACACCGCAAACCCCCGGATCAGGCGAGTTCCTGTCGTCGCCGCATGGCGGCGGGTTTTTTGTTGGCGACGAGGTCGGTCAGGGCGGCGGCGTTGGCGTCGATGCGGGCCATCGAGGCCGGGCTGAACATGGCGACCCACTCGCGGGGCACGTTGGCGCCACCGCGCAGCGCGCCGGCGAGCATGGCGCCCCGGCCGGCGATGGTGTCGCTGTCGCGTCCGATATTCGTTCCGCCGATGGCGGCCTGTCGGACATCGCCGTCGGCGATTTTGAACATCGCCAGCGCCAGACCCCAGAGTTCCAGCGGGTCGATGGCGTGATAGAGCAGGCACTTGTCGTAGAGTTCCGCGCGGGCGGCGAGGACGTCGTCGTACTTGTCGGCCACCTTGAGGCAGGTTTCGATGTAGTGCCGTGCGGACTTGAATTTCCGGCGGTCGAAGGTTTTCAGCGGCGTGGTGGGCGCGGCGTCGAGGGCGGCCTGTAGCACGCCGTCGACGGTGGCGTCGTGTCGCAGGGCGGCGGCGGTAGTGGCCGCCAGCATGCCCGCGGCGACGACGTCAAGCCCGCGCTGATACATGTAGGAAATCGCCACCGCGTCCTGGGCGGCCCAGGCGGGATCGGCGACATTGTACATGCCCGCAGGTTCCAGACACATTACCGTCGATCCCGTGACGATATTCCAGTGCCCCGTGATCCGCGGGTCCTGGCCGGCCATGATCAAATCGTAACTGTTGCCCATGCAGAGCGGGAAAAAGTGATCGCGGTTGAGCCGCCGCCGCCACGTTTGGCCGAAGTGGCGGGCCATCACCGGCGCGCCTTGGCGCTCGATGTACGTTTCCACCAGCAGCATGGCCATCTGGTTGTCGTCCTCGGATTCGAGTTTCGAGGGGTCCAGCACGGTGAGGACGTGGTTGGGGAATCGCTTGTCGATGTCGTACCACATGGAGCCTTCGACGGGCGAGCCCATGGCGTTGCCGATCGCGCCGGCCAACAGGGCGCCTTTGATTTTGTCGTGCAGTTTCGATTCGCCGTTTTTCCGCGGCGCGGCCAGTGTTTGCACCGAGCGCAGGATGTCGCGTTCCTCGGCCACGCGGGCCTGCACGATCGGCACGATGGCGAGCATGGGTTTGACGATGGCGCGGGCCCAGGCGAGCCATTCGGCGGGGAAGATCTTCGGGCCGTGCATGGCCCCGGCGGCGGCGCCGGCGGTCATGGCGGCGACGCAGTGGGCGCCGGTCCATCCGCCTTCGCCGGGCATGCCATGGTGTCGCGTGTTGATGATGGCGGCCATGAGCTTGCGAGGCTGATCGTGGAAGTTGTACAACGCCGGCAGGGCGGCGCGGGCGGGGTTGGCGTCGAGCCACTGCTGGGTGGCCTCGGTGGGCGTGACGGCGGCAGTCTGCTGATACTGCGTGATGAAGGCGGCCTCGTCGCGGATCGGCAAACCCCACAGCAGGCGGTTGTATTCCAGGGCGAGTGGCTTGGCTTCTTCGCGCAGGATGGCCTGGACGGGCGCATAGAGTTCCTGCGGGGTGTTGGCGGCGAAGGCGGCCGCGACCAGCGCGGCGCACGTGGCCGCCCAGTCCGCGCCGACCCGCGGCTGCGCGACGCTGGCCAACTCGATGCCGTCGAAAAACGCCCGCGACGGATCGGCGAAATGGAAGATGCCGACCACCGGCATGACGGCGGCGATGATGCCGCACGGCGCGGTATTCATGCCCGTGATTCGCGGGTTCATGCCTTCGCGGAGGAGTTCCTGCGTGGTGTGCAGCCCGTCGAGGGGGAAGGCGGGCGTGAGGGCGGTTTTGTCGCGGGTCAGCTCGGCGGCGAAGTCCTCGGGCGTCGCCCGCCCGCCGGCCCGCGTGTACGCGTTGACGCCAAGCTGGAGCAGCCCGGTGAGCTTGGCCCACCACTGATTGGTCGGGATCGGTTTCCACGTCGTGTTTCGGGTCAGTTCCGTCTCCAGCGGCGGCAGGTTCCAGGCGGTGGCGAAGTCGGCGTGAATCCGCACGAGCCTGCCAAAGGCCAGTTCCGACCCGATCACGGCGCCCAACAGCGCCCCGTCAATTTTTTCCGCGAGCGTCATGGCGATTCCTTTTTTTTGCATGGTTTGGTTGTGCTGGAACGTCGTATCTATATGTTTACGGCGCGTCGTTGCCGTGCGATCTTTCGTGTAGGCTGTTAGACGGTTAGGCTGTTAGACTGTTAGGTGCCGGCTCATGAGGCTTTAGGCCTAATGATTCATACGCCCGCGCCGAACAGCCTAATAGTCTAACAGCCTAACCGTCTACACGAAAGAATGAGCGAACACGATACGATGACCCTGATGAGGTATCTATGAAAACA
Organism: Phycisphaerae bacterium; assembly: GCA_009783465.1. Taxonomy (GTDB): domain Bacteria; phylum Planctomycetota; class Phycisphaerae; order SM23-33; family SM23-33; genus WRDM01. Next base: position 9,199 of record WRDM01000025.1, read on the forward strand.
GTGACGTGTCTGATGATGCTGGTAACGGTCATAGCGGCGGGGTGTACGGGGCCTGTTGTGCCCGCGGGGCCTGGCGGGGTGGATTCGGCCAGCGTCGAGCGGGCGGTGGAGGCGGTGTATCCGGCGCTGGTTCGGCTGAAGGTGGTGTCGACCACGCCGTCGGGCGGGCGGATGATTCGTTCGCAGGGTTCCGGCAGCGGGGCGATCATTTCCGCCGACGGGTACGTCGTGACGAACCATCACGTCGCGGGCAACGCCGAGCGGATCGTCTGCCGTCTGAGCAACGGCGAGGAGATGGACGCCGTCCGCGTCGGCACCGATCCGATGACGGACATCTGCGTGGTGCAGCTTCGCCCCGACGCGAGGCAGGGGCCTCGGACGTTTCCCACGGCCCGGTGGGGCGACAGCGACCAACTGCGTGTCGGCGACAGCGTGCTGGCGATGGGCAGTCCGGCCGGCGTGACGCAGTCGGTGACGGTGGGCGTCGTCAGCAACACGGCCATGATGACGCCGTACGGCACGGGCATGAAAATGCGAGGCGAGACCATCGGCACGCTGGTGCGGTGGATCGGGCATGACGCGGTGATTTATCCCGGCAACAGCGGCGGGCCTCTGGTGAATCTGGCGGGCGAGATCGTCGGCATCAACGAGGTGGGCATGGGCAGCCTGGGCGGGGCGATTCCGTCGAACCTTGCCCGCGACGTGGTGCGGCAGCTCATCGAATACGGCAAGGTGTCGCGCGCCTTCACGGGCCTGGAATGCCAGCCGCGGCTGAAGAACAGCCCGCAGACGACGGGCGTGCTGGTGGGCGGCGTGGTGCCCGACTCGCCGGCCGCCAGGGCGGGCATCCACCCCGGCGATCTGATCACGGCCATCGACGGCGTGGTCGTCTCGGCGGCCAGCCGGGAAGATCTGCCTATCGTGCATCAATTGCTATTGTCTCAGCCGGCGGGCAAATCGCTGAGCGTGACGTTCGATCGCGACGGGCAAACGCACACCGTCGACGTGGTGACGACCGCCCGCCAGCGCGTCCTTGGCGACGACGAGGAAGTCAAAGCCTGGGGCATGACCGCGCTGGACATCACCGGCCCGTTAGCGATCGAAATGCAGCGGCCCAGCACCGACGGCGTGATCGTGCAGACGGTCCTGCCCAGCGGACCGGCCGCCAGCGCCAAACCTACCTTGCAGGGCCTTGGCGGGGGCGTGGACATCATCACCGAAGTGGCCGGTCGAAAAGTGACTGACCTGGCCAGCCTGCGGCGAATCACCGACGAACTGACCAAGCCCAACGAGGAGACGCCCGTGCTGGTCGCGTTCGACCGCGGGCGACAACAGTTTTTGACCGTCGTGAAACTCGGCAAAAAAACGCCGCCCCGCGACGTGATGACCGCCCGAAAGGCCTGGCTGGGCGTCGAAACGCAGGTGCTCACGCGTGACCTGGCCGAGGCGCTGAATCTACCCAGAGGCTCCACAGGCGTCCGCGTGACGTACGTGCGGGCGGACTCCGCCGCGGCCGAGGCGGACCTGCACATCGGTGACGTCATTCTCCGGCTCGATAAAAATCCCGTCCGCGACACACGGCCCGAGGATAATTCCTTTGCCTATATGATCCAAGCCTACGCGATCGACGCGACGGCCACGCTGACGATCGTCCGCGACGGCGAAACGATCACGCGCGACGTCAAACTCGAAGCCTCGCCCGCGCCCCTGAGCGAACTCCGCGTCTACGAGGACCGGCAGTTCGAGTTCTCCGCGCGCGATCTGGCGCCCGTGGACCGCGAGGACAGAAAACTGGCCAGGGACGTCTGCGGTGTGCTCGTGACGGCGGTGGAAAACGGCGGCTGGGCGGACCTCGGAGGCCTGTCGGTCGGCGACATCGTGCTCGCCATCGACGGCGGCGACATCGCCAACCTGGATGCCCTGGAAAAAACGCTCGCGCGGGCCCAAACGGACAAAGCGACGCACCTGGTCCTGTTCATCCGCCGCGGCGTGCATACGATGTTCCTCCAACTGGAGCCGATGTGGGAGAAGTAGCCCGCAGAAGCCAGTAGCCAATAGCCACAAGCCAGCAGGTATGGAAGGACGAGGGCGAAATGGCCATGAAAGCGGGAACGGATATGTGTATGGTAAAACGCGGAATCGTGTGATTTTGCCGTAGGCCCGCCGTACCTATTGGCTACTGGCTGATGGCTACTGGCTGTTGGCTCTCCCTCGAACCTGTGGAACGATTTCACCCACACGAAAGAAGAAAGGACGATCGAATGAAAACGTGGACGAGTGTACTGTTGATGGCTTGCGTGGCGGCGGTTCCTGTGGCGGCGTTGGATAAGGAGCAGACGGCGCAGGCCCGCAAGGTGTTTGAGGCCAACAAAAACGCCGTCGTGTTTTTGACGGGCGTGACGCAGATGGAGTTGGCCGCCGCGGGGCAGACGGTGGAACGCGAGGGGAATTTCCAGACCATCGGCACGGTGATCGACCCGTCGGGCATGGTGGTGGCGGCCTTGAGCACGATCGGCGCCAGCGGCGAGCAGACGGTCGGGGCGCAGCGTGTCCTTATCAAGGTCAAGCGGCACGATCAGGTGAAGATCGTCCTGGAGGACGGCACGGAAGTCCCCGCCGACGTCGTGCTCAAGGACCCGGACCTGGACCTGGCGTTCATTATGCCTCGCAAGGAGAGCGATGAATACAAGGCAGCCACGTGGACCGTGGCCGCGATGGACGCTTCCGCCGAGGTGCGGATCCTGGACACCGTGCTGATCGTCGCCCGCGTGGGCAGGAGTTTCAATCTCGAATCCATCGCCGGCTTGAGCGAGATCAGCGGCGTCGTGACCAAGCCGCGAAAATTTTATCTTGGCCCCACGCGGCCGGGCGCGCCGGTCTTCACGCTCGGCGGCCAGGCCATCGGCATTACGGTGATGTACAAGGCCCCCGGCGACGACAGCTCCCGCGCCGTCGTCGTCCTGCCGGCGGAGGACGTGCTGAAAATCGCCGAACAAGCCAAATCCGCCAAGCCGGCGGAGGAGGAGGAAGAAACCTCGCCGGCTCCGACGGACGAGGAAGAGTGACGCGGGACGTGTCCAAAGTGTGCATCCCTCTTTTTTACGCGGCCTTCATGTTCAGGCGCCACTGGCCACAGGCCCTGCCATTTTGCGTTGTAGATCGGTGTGACAGACGAGGCGTTCCGTCGCTCACTCCGCCTTACAACGCAAAATGGCAGGGCCTGTGGCCAGTGGCGCCTGAACACAAAGGGCATGCGATAAACCGGATAATGCATATGCGTTTGTCCTGATCATTCGTCCGCGTCTCTTCCCTTCCCACCCGCCGTATGCTATTCTCTACCCCCGTGGAAAACACCATGTCAGTTGGCGATCCGTCGAACGACGCCGTGAACGCGGCTGGGGCGGAGTCTGCCCTGGACGTGCCGCGATGGTTTTACGTGATCCATGGCCGGCGGCTGGGGCCGATCTCCTCGGTCGAAATCACGCAGTTGTTGTTGCGAGGCCCGTATGATCCGCAGATGCTCGTCTGGCGGCGGGGGATGATCGCGTGGGCGCCGGTTTCGCAGACGGCGGAGCTGATGTTGCCGGGGCTGCCGTCGTCGTCGGTGCCGCAGTTGTTGTCGGCGCCCCTCACGGTGGACAGGCAACTTCGCAACGCCCGCATCAATTGCGTTGCCATCGCGGTGGCGTTGGGGCTGGCGTGTCTGCTTCTGATCGGCGCGGGTGTCGGAGGGGCAGGGGCGCCGCTGGCGGGGCGGCTGTTTGTCACGTTCGCGCTGACGCTGCTGCCGGCGATATTCGTCGCGATTTATCTGCCGCTGCGGATTCGCGTGATCCAGTCGCTGCCGGTCGGCTATCGCGTGGCGGGGTTCCTTGGCGGCCTGGGTATGATCGTTCTGTGCCTGGGCACGCTGGTGGCGGCGTTGACGGTGGCATGACGAAGGTTTCGAAAAAATTTCAAAAAGGCGCGAAAAATTTCGTTCCTGACGAAATAGGACTTGCAAGGTGTCGGGATGCGAGGGTAAATTCTCGCAGTTAGAAATGATTCACTGACTCGAAGGCATCCGTGCGCTTGGTATGGAGCGCGGATGGGCGACGCTGACGACGGTGGCTGAGGATGATTGGGCGACGAGTGTCGCACTCATCCCATGTGCAGCGTCGGCGTCGATCGAAGATCGCTCGGACAATCTTCCGAAAGGAGTACGCAGTGCTTGCTCTTCGCCAGTATTGGAACATGGCTCTGGTGGTGATCGTCACGTTGTCGTTAGGGGGCACTGCATTGGCCCAGGAGGCCGATGCCGATTCGGCCAAGACGGCCTTGGAACAAGGCATCCAGCAATTCGTGGACCTGGACTTCAAGGAAGCCAAGGCCACCCTCCTGGGGATCGACCGTGACAAGCTCGACGAGGACGACCAGGAGATCCTCGACGAGTACATCATCAAGTCCGATGAGGGGCTCAAGGCCCAGTTGGCCGACATGGAGGCGTTCAACGACGCCGAAAGCGCCCAGAAGGACGAACGCTGGGACGATGCCCGCGAAGGCTATGCCCAAGCCGCCGCCAGCGAATTCCTCCCCGAGCCGATCCGCAAGGACGCCAAGGCCCAGCTCGCCCTCGTGGAAGAGCGTGCCAAGGCCGCCGGCAACGGCGCGGCGGAAACCCCCGCCAACAAGCCGGCCGATGAACCGGCGGTCGCCGACCTCCCCGCGCCGGCCGACCAGGCCGACGAACCCGCCGAATCGACCGTGGGAATCGCGCAGACGTCGACGATCATGGAACGGGCCGAACTCAACCGCCGACTCCAGCAGGAACTGGTTACGCGGGAGTTCGACAAGTCGATGGCCCAGGCCGAGGCGTTCCTCAACGCCGCCAACGACCAGGCCTCGTTCAACTCCGCCCGCGACGCCGTCCGGGCAGCCCAGAACGCCGTCGAAAGCAAAAAGACCTTCATGACCGCCGAACAGTATCGCAACTTCCGCACCCGGTCCGATACCATGCTCGCCGAGATCACCGAACGCGAGGACGCCTGGAATATCCGAAACGTGGAGATACAGGTCGCGACGATCGAGGCGGACCGGAAGGTCCAGGCCGCCGCTCGTGACGAGGCGCGCCGTGCGGATATCGAAAACCGCGTCGACGCCGCCAAGCTCATGATCAAGCAGCACGATTACGAGGGCGCTTCCAAGGCCATCGAAGGCATCCTCAATATCGACCCCCGCAACCGGTGGGCGCTGGACGTCCAGTCGATCGTCCATCAGATCTTCATCATGCGGAAGGAAGGCCAACTGAACAACCTCCGCATCCGCCAGGAACAGAACGCGCTGGTCAACATTCGCGAGACGGAAATTCCGTGGGACGAAATTGTCCGGTATCCCGACAGTTGGCTGACGATCACCAAGAGCCGCGAACGGTTCACCCCGATGTCGGCGGCCGAAAGCGAAGGCGACCGCGCCGCCCGCCTCCTGCTCCAACGCCCCCTGATGGCGGTGGATTTCCAGGAACAACCGCTGGAAAAAGTGATCCAGTGGCTGCGTGACGTGACGAACGCGAACCTGACGGTCAACTGGGCGGACCTCGAAATGGCCGGCGTCACCCGCGACAACCCCATCACCCTGCACCTGCGGAACGTGCGGTTTGAAACCGTGCTCAAGCAGTTGCTGGAGTTGGCCGGCGGCTCGGGGGCGCTGAGCTACGTGATCGAGGACGGCGTGATTACGGTCGCGACGCTCGACAAGCTTCGTGAGAAAACGGTTGTCCGTACCTACGATATCAACGACCTGATCGTCCGCGTGCCGAACTTCATGGGCCCGGAACTGAACCTCGACACCGCCACGTCCGGCAGCAACAACGGCGGCAGCACAGGCGGCACCGACAACGACCCCTGGTCGACGAACAACACCAACGCCACCGGCGAAGACAACGTGCCCTCCAAGAGCGAGATGATCCAGCAGATCATCACGATGATCTCGACGAACGTGGAGCCCGACAGCTGGCGTGACAACGGCGGCACCACCGGGTCGGTCACGGAGATCCAGGGGCAGTTGATCATCACGCAGACGCAGGAAAACCACGCGAAAATCGCCGAGCTGATCAGCCGCCTCCGCGAGGCGCAGGCGATGCAGATCAACATCGAGGCGCGGTTCATCTCCGTCAGCAGCGGTTTCCTTGAGTCCATCGGCCTGAATCTCGACGTGTACTTCAACCTCGGCGGCGGCACGATCGTCGATCCGCAGACCGGCGCGGTCATTGGGCCCAACAGCCCGAACTGGGTCGGCAAGTCCGGCAACAACAAGTGGTCGCCGATGGGCGTTACGTCGGGCGGGAACAGCATGGCGTTCGCGAACACGACGAACATGGGCACGGGCGTCGGTTCTTCGGTGTCGGGTCCGTCGTTGAGCATCGGCGGCTCGTTCCTGGACGACGTTCAGGTGAACTTCCTGATCCAGGCGACGCAGGCCAGTGCGTACACCCGCACGCTGGTGGCCCCGCGGCTGACGATTTTCAACGGCCAGCGTGCCTACGTGGCCGTGATGACGCAGCAGGCGTATATTGCCAATTACACGCCGACGGTGAGCGAGAACGTCGGCATCCTGACGCCGGACGTCAACATCCTGTCGACCGGCACGGTGTTGGACGTGGAAGGCACGATCTCCGCCGACCGCCGGTACGTCACGATGACGGTCCGTCCGACGGTGACGACGCTGGATCGGCTCGTCGACGCTCCGGTCACCAACCTCACGGGCGCCGGCACGTTCACCACGTTCATCTCGCTGCCGCTGGTGAGCATCTCGACGCTGGAGACCACGGTGAGCGTCCCGGACCGCGGCACGCTGCTGCTGGGCGGCCAGCGGATGGCATCGCAGATCGAACGCGAGCAGGGCGTGCCCTTGCTGAGTAAGATTCCCGTGGTGAACCGTCTGTTCACCAATCGCGGCATGGTGCGGGATGAGCAGACGCTGTTGATTCTGATCAAGCCGACGATTATTATCCATCGCGAGAGCGAGGAAGAGGCGTTCCCGGCCTTGGCGAACCAGTAATCGGAATGACGAACCGAATCGGGCCGCGAGGAGAACGTCCCCGCGGCCCGGTTTGTTTTTTCGGTCTGCGTTGCTACGTGGCGCGGGCGTCCCGCCCGCGTGTCGCGAGGGCATCTTGCCCTCGCAAGCCGCTCCGTGTGGCGGATGCCATGATATGAATTAAGGCTTTTCGTATCCGGACGCGGGTGGGACGCCCGCGAGACGCGCGGGCAAGATGCCCGCGCCACGTAACCGCGTTGCCCGGTTTGTTTTTTCGGCTGGCGTGTTTATACTTGTCGTGCCAGGCCGCGGACGTTTTGTGTCCGTGGGCCGGTTCAAGGAGCATCGGTGAAGACTCAGTTGGAGCAGGCCCGTGGAGGCGTGGTCACGCCGGAGATGCGTCGCGTCGCCGAGAAGGAGCGCGTGTCGGCGGAGGTTATCCGCGCCGAGTTGGCGGCGGGTCGGCTGGTGATTCCCGCCAACCGTCTTCATTTGGCCGGCGTGGGCGTGCCGGACGCGGCGGGCGTTTCGTGTGGCGGCGTGAAACTGGACGCCGTGGGCATCGGTCGGTCGGTGACGACGAAAATCAACGCCAACATCGGCGCGTCGCCGGTTTCGAGCTGCAAGGAGCACGAGTTACTGAAGCTCCAATGGGCGGTGAAATTCGGCGCCGATGCCGTGATGGATCTCTCCACCGGTGGCGATTTGGACGCGACGCGGCAGTTTTTGATCGCGAATTCGACGGTGCCGATCGGCACGGTTCCGATGTACTCGATGATCGTCGCCAAGCCCGTGGAGGAGTTGACATACGCGGACATGCTGGCGGCGATCGAGAAGCAGGCCGCCCAGGGCGTGGATTTTTTCACGATTCATGCGGGCATTTTGCGGCGGCACCTCGAGCCGGCCATGCGGCGGAAGCTGGGCATCGTCAGTCGCGGCGGCAGCCTGCTGGCCAAGTGGATGTTGCACACCGGGCGCGAAAATCCGATGTACGAAATGTTCGACGAAATCTCCGCCGTGCTGCGACAGTACGACGTGTCGTACTCGCTGGGCGACGGTCTTCGGCCCGGCTGCCTGGCGGACGCGTCGGACGAGGCGCAATTCGGCGAGTTGGATGTGTTGGGCGAGTTGGTCCACCGCGCCCGCGCGAGCGGCGTGCAGACGATGGTGGAAGGGCCTGGCCACGTGCCGTACGATCAGATTGAGATGAACATGACGCGTCAGCGCGAGGTGTGCGACGGCGCGCCGTTTTACGTGCTCGGTCCGATCGTGACGGATATGTTTCCGGGGTACGATCACATCACGTCGACGATTGGCGCGACGGCGGCGGCCTATCACGGCGCGAGTTTTTTGTGCTACGTCACGCCGTCGGAGCATTTGGCGTTGCCTCGCCCCGAGGACGTCAAGCAGGGGTGCATCGCATACAAGATTGCCGCGCACGCGGCGGACGTTGCGCGGAAGTTGCCGGGCGCCCGCGAGCGGGACGACGCGATATCCGACGCCCGCGCCCGTTTCGATTGGCCCGCCCAGTTCGAGTTGGCGTTCGACGGCGAGCAGGCCCGCGAAATCCGCGGCCGGGACAAGGTCGGCGAGGAAGACTATTGTTCCATGTGTGGCCGCTCGTGGTGTGCCGTGCGACTATCGAACGAAATCAAAGCCGGCGTGGGGAAGGGAAGCAGCCAGTGACGAGTAACGAGTGATGAGTGACGAGAAGAAGGTAGCGTTTGCCTGACTCGATGTTCTCGTACAATGTAATCGTTTTGATAGGCAAGAGTTGCCTTCTCTCGTCACTCATTACTCATCACTCGTCACTGGCTTTTTCGATACACCATGCCGGAGTCGGCGATGACTTGTTCGAAGCCGTTTTTCTGGACGTGTTTGAGCAGGTAGCCCTCGAGCGTGCCGTGTTGGGGCGGCGAAGGACGTTTGGAGTGGCATTGGCCGATGTCGGGGCGGAGGACCAGGATCACGGTGGGCAGGCGGTCGGGGTGGATGTCGTAGTAGCGTTCGATGCGGCCGTCGTCGCAGAAAGTTCGCCAGGCCGTGAAGGTGCCGCAACGCATGTCGGTGTCGAGATACGCCCATGGCAGCAGGTTGAGGACGAACAGGCGCCCGTCCTGACTGGCGTATTGGGCGAGGTCGGCGCGGACGCGGTGATACTGGGCGGCACGGGCGTGCTCGGTGTACAGGCCGGCCGCGGGACCGGCGTCGATGCGTTCGGTGAGGCTTGTCAGCGGGGCTTCTCGGTAGGTCAGCATCACCCGTTCATAGCTGACAACGGCGACAATTGTCGTCATCGCGATTGTCGGCATTGCGGCCGCGGCGACGCGTAAACTGCCGGCCATGGGGCTCTTCATGATTCTTGTGCCGGTTGTCGGTTTTTTCAGTGCCGCCCGGAGTTCGTCGGCGAAGTCGGCGAGGAAGAACATCGACGCGCATGCCGCCGGCAGGATTCCGTCGGCGATGGCGAGCATCTGCGTGTTCGACGCGAAAAAGTTTCCCAGCGAAAAGAGCATGCCCGGCACGTAGAAGCAGGCAAACAGTTTTTCGTTTCGTTTGTCGGTCAGCGCGAACAGCAGCAGCCCCCAAATGGCCATCGCGACGAGGACGTGCGAGATCGGCCAGTGTGGCGCGCGGACGGCCATTACCGCCGTCAGCGCGGCGCTGAGCAGGAACAGCGCGCCCTTCTCGACGGGGTGGAGCGGTTTTTTCCACACCCGCCTGCCCGCGACGTACGCGACGCAGGCCAGGATTAGCCACACCGCCCGCCCGTAGTACAGATCGACGACGGTGATACCATACCCGACGAGTTTCGCGACCGGTCCTTCGCGCGGATGGGCCGGGTCGGCGAATAGTTGGGGCAACGTTTCCGCGAGTGTGCTCAACGAGGGCACGGTCGCGAGCACGTAGGCCGCTCCGACGGCCGCCACCAAGGCCGCGCCCGCCAGCGACAGCCCCGCCGCACGCCACGCCGCCAGGCCGAGATGCATGCCTGCAGCCTGCCGTACGCCAACAATCCGCGCGACAATCATCGCCGCCCACCCAGCCAGGTATGCTACGATCAGCGGTGGCATGCACCACGCCGCCAGCGCGACAAACACGCCGGCCCCAAACGCCGTCAGCCCGCGACGCTTCCCGCCCACGGCGCAGGAATATACGCACGCCAACGCCAACGCGGAAAACCCAACGCTCATTGTGTTGTATGACAACGTGCCGATCGACGCCTTCGCGTAAAATAGATACACCAACGCCGCCATCAGGGCAGGCAGCGTTCCGTTACGTCGCAACACGCGAAACAACACGCAAGCCACCCCCAGCGAAAACAGAACGTACGCCAGCCGAAAGAACAGGAAAACGCCCTCGGTCGATCCGTGGAGTTTCACGTACGCCGTGTACAGGGGCAGCAACAGCACGCTGAAAAACTGCGTGGGGTGCCACTCGTGCACCAGGTAAACGTCCCCCTGATAAAGTCGGTGCACCAGCGAGAGATAAAACGGCTCATCGGACCAGTCAAAGCCGAAAAAACTCCGCGCCGCCAAACCAACGGCGCCAAGAAGCAACACGGCGTAACACAAAACAGAGTAACGATTGCCCTGGCAAATACTCGTCACTTTTTCGCGTTGTTTTCGCAGCATTTTTTGAATTTTTTCCCGCTGCCGCACGGGCAGGGGTCGTTTCGGCCGACTTCGGTTGCGGCCTTGCGGATCGGGTCGGTTTTCGGGGTGTCCTTGAGGAGTTGTTCTTCCAGCTCCAGGTCTTCCTGCGAGCGGTTTTTCCGGTCACGCTCGTCACGCTGGTCCTGCCGCTGCCGGGTGTCAAATCGTTGAGCAATCGGGTCTTTCGACATCATTCATCCTTCCAAAGTTTCGTTCTATTACCCTATCGGAAAAGGACGCCGTTTTCTACAGCATAGGTGAATTTTGAGTGGAATTGACACCGGATCCGGTCGATCATATCATGTGGTGATGGCATGGCAGTGCATCTCTTTGTGTTCGTAACGGATACCGTTTGAAAGAGGGCCGCGTATGTTTCGCACGTCACAACGAGGCGCGTTTACGTTGATCGAGCTGCTGGTGGTCATCGCGATCATCGCGCTGCTGGTGAGCATTCTCATGCCCTCGCTGGCCAAGAGAAAGGAATTGGCCAACGAGGCCGCCTGCAAGATGAACCAGCACAACATCTACCTGGTCCTGCGGCTGTACGCCAACGACAACAACGGGGCCCTGGTCTACGCCAATCGCACGACCGAACGGATGTGCAGCTATGCCTGGTGGGGGCGTAAAGACGTCGACGGCTATGTGGACGTCCTTCCGCCGGCGCTCGTGGGGTACATGGATCCGTTGAGTCCTGGGTGGCTGTGTCCGGGTTGGCCTATCGACAAACCGTACGTGGATAACGTGCCCGCGGGCTTTGAACATTGGCTGTATGTCTACGGAACCCCGCTCGAACACATGACGAACCCGGCGGCCATCACGTACCCGAAGGACAGGAACACGCCGCGCAACATGGGCATCGGGTACGATTACACGGGGTACACCGCGACCTGGCACACCCCTTATGCTACCACGCCCGCGGAGGCTGAGGAGTGGATGGCCAGGAACAAGGCGAATCGAAACTTCGACCGGGTTGCCTATCCCGGAACCAGTGTCTTGGCCCGCTGCCTGCCGATGTTAAAGGGCGGCATCTGTGGGATGTTGGGACAAGGCCCGCACCTGCGGGGCGATCGTTGGAGTATTCTCTGGGCGGACGGAACGATCCGCTCGGTGCCGGGCGAGATGCAGTGGTATATCGAGGAAAACAGCGTAGGCGACTGGAACAAGACGAGGTGACGCGGCGACAACGCGTACGGCCAATGGCACCGGGTGAAGTAGTGGCGTTGTGGGTGACCTTCTTTTCTGGCGGCGGCACGAATGCGTTGGGCATGTGGCGGGACGTGTCAGGCGGCGGGGCCGGTCTGAGTCCCGAAGGGACGGCGTTGGGTAGCCCAGGGCGAGCGTACTCGCGAGCCCAGGGGACCGGTTCGCTTGCTCTCCTTCCATCGTGGCAGACGCCACTGGCCGAGGTCGAATGGGCGTTGGGGACGGCATCGAACGACGCGAACAGGGGATTGTGCGTGTCGTTCGCTGCCGACTTCGCGCGTCGGTGTGCCTTGCGGCCAGTGGCGTCAGGTACGACAAAAAACGAAAAAACGCCCGCAACCCCAGGGTTCGCGAGTACGCTCACCCTGGGCTACCCAACGCCGTCCCTTCGGGACTCAGACCGGCCCCGCCTTTGCGAACGGTCAGCCGTGACGGAAACTTCCGGCGTTACAGGCAACGTAATTCACACAAACAAAAAAGAATGTGCCGGGCCATAAAACAAAGTCGCTCACGTGGCGTTCATCGTCGTATGTCTTCTCGCTGTGTTCTTCACGCCTCTGTGGTAGAATTCTCGCCATCCGAGAGTGAAAGGACAGGCCATGAAACGATGGATTCTCGCGGGGTTGTGCGTGGCGATGCTGGCGGGTTGCGGCGGGCAGGGCAGCGCGGAGCGGGGCAACTGGTTGATGGCGTTGGCGGCGGAGGAATCGGGGAAGATTCCCGATCCGGCCGAGCGGTTGACGCGGCAGTTGAATATCGCGGACATGCAGAGTGGGCGCGGGCAGAAGGCCAGCGCGTCGAAGACGCTGGTGGCGGCGAAGGAGACGGTATGGTTGGCGGGAGACGCGTTGCCGGACCGGGTGGCGATGGCGGGGTACGTCAGCGTTTCGCAGTTGGCCCGGCGGATTGGCGACACGTCGCTGGCGGCATCGGCGTGCGAGAATGCGAGGGTGAAGCTACAGGCGATTTCGCCCGCCCAGAATCGCGTGACGTACGTGCACGCCGTGGCGGGGGAGATCCGGCAGTTGCACGGCAAGGCGGCGGCGGTGTTTCTTCGCGAGGCCGGTCCCTGGTGCAAGGCCATCGACGACTCCATTGACCGTCGCGAGGCGATTTTGATTCTTGCCGACGCCCTGTTCCGATGCGACGACAAGGACGGCGGCTTGGCGATGCTCCAGCAGGAGGACGATCCCGCCTGGCGGACGGACATGCTGACGGCGATGGCGGCGGCCCGTTTCCGCGAGGCGGATTTTGGTAAACCCTTGTTCAGTGCCGCGCCACCGCCCAGCGCGTACGCGGCGGCCGAGGATAACGACGGTTCGACGGAGCGGGCTTCGATGGGGCAGATTCAGTATCAACGCAAATCCAGCCATGCGAAGCAGAGCAATCTGGACTACCAACGAAATTTCCAGGGTCTACAGCGGCCCGCGGAGTAATCGGTGACGTGCACTCCCGCCATCATCACGGTCGGCAGAGGCCTTCGTTGGCCAGGGATGCCAGCAGGTTTTCGGCGGCTACGACGGCGTCGTCGGCGCCTGTGACGCCCAGCCAGACGCTGCCTTCGGCGCCGCAGACTCCGCCGGCGGCGAGCAGATGGGCCGTCGCGCCGGTCAGGCGTTCCAGCGCGTGCAGTTCGGTGAAGACTTCGCCCGGCAGGACCATCATGCGCGGGCCTGTCGTGCCGGGGTCGTTCACGCGGGCGGCCAGGACGTCCAGTTCGCCGCTGACGCGTTTCTCCAAGCCGACCGGCACGATCAGCCGAGCCCGCTTGCCGACCACCGCGGGTACGGCCGCCAATGCCGTTCCGCCCGTAGGGTGCGCAATCAAAATGGCCGCCTGGCCCCGGTCGAGATTCAGCGCGTTGGCGCCCTTGAGGATCACGTCGCCCGCTTTCATCGCGTCGGCGAAATCAAACAATTCCTTCCCGCGCTGCCACTGCCCGTCGACGATCACGACGTCGCCGGGAAACGGACACGTGATCGAACCCAGGTCAAATCTCGGCGGCGTGACCATGCCTCGCCGAAACCCCGCCGGCGAAAAACCGTCCGCCTGACCCAACGCCGCCAGCACCTCCTGCGCCACGTACGCGTTGGTCGTGCCCGCGACGATCGCGAGAATCCCCTTCGTCATCGCCTCCCGCACCGCCGGCAACTGCACAATGCCTTTGGCGATCAACCGCTTCCCCATCGACGGCGTGACAACGAATTGCTTCATCATTTTGCTCATTCTCCATTTCGTGTTTTTGTGGAGGGCACGGTTATTTTTACCACAGAGGCACAGAGAACACAGAGAAATTTGATGAATCAACATCATTCGAGATGGCGGCATCGTCACATGGAAAAGAGCAGAGCGGCCTTCCGCGCGAAACCGGGGAGGCACGATTTCTTATCATTCATGTTCAAAAACGCAAACAGACGGAGCCATCGCGAGCGCTTGCTGAATTCCCAGTGTCCCTCTCTGTGTTTCTCTGTGCCTCTGTGGTAAAAATAACCGCACCCTCGAACATAACCTCACGGTCGGATGGACACCGCCACGCCGGCATATTTTGTGATGAGTGTGTAGATGGGTCCGAAGAGGCCCCAGAACGCGCCGGCCGTCAGGTCGGCGGCGATTAGGCCGACGAAAAACGGTTTGTACTGCTGATACGCCGGCGAGCCGCCCAGGCGGACGATGACCGTCTTGGCCGCCCAGCCGATCAGGAAGCTGACCCAGACCAGCCCGGCGGGGAAACTCACCCACACGATCAGCAGCACCGGATGCAGGGGCCACCACGGCAGACGGAGGCGAAGCACGCTCAGCAGCAGCACGCCGCCCAGACCGGCCAGCGAGGCGGCGACGAATCGTGGATTGGGCTGAATCAGCGAGGTCTGGAAATCGCGGAGCACGTTGCCTTCGCCGACGGAGGCGATGGTTCGCTCGACGGCGGCGAAGGCCATTTTGGGCGGCTGGGCGCCCCACCAGAAATTCCCTTCGCCGAAGCTGTACTGAAGCAGCAGTGTGCCACCGACGGCGGCCAGGATCCCCAGCACGCCCGCGACGGCCATCGACCCGCCGATGCCTGGCGCCGACAGGCCTTGACGCTCGCTGATTTTCAGCGCGCTGATCGTCAACGGCAGCATGGAGATCCGCGGGTCCAGCGCGAGCACGACCGTCAGCAGCATGAGTGCTCCGACGGCCGGCGGCCCCAATGCCGCCACGCCCAACGCGCCCAGCAGCACGCCCGCCGGATGCCAGCCCGGCTGAATGAAATACAACCCTGTCTCGACGCTCGTCCGCGCCACAACCAGCACGGCGATTCCCGCCAGCACCACAAACGCCGTCGCCAGCGTCCAGGGCAGCGGCGTCCGCCACGTCATGTACGCCACCATGCCCACGCCCAGCAGCACCATCAGCCGCAAGGCCAGCACTTCGCCTCGATCCACCCCCAGGCCCAGGTTTCGCGGCGCGACGCTCTGCCGCAGCAGGCTGACGTAGTACGCCCGCCCGGTGTAGAGCACCAGCGCCGCCAGGCCGACGAACGCGCCGAACGTGTACCACGCCTGCATGTGGCCGCTGAGGTAATCGCCCTCGGAGACCATCACGCCGCTACGGATCAGCGCCGCGCCGAGCACGCCGCCGATGATCGGCGACAGGCCCACGGTGAGCGAGACCTCCCGGCTGACGAAATAGGCCAGCGCCACGATGGTGAAATAGAGCGTCGGCGTGAGCAGGCCGTGGTGCGTGGGCACATCCTCCACTCGCGGCCAGAGTTGCTTGCAGTCGTTGAGGATGTCGATTCGCAGGGGGATTTCGATGAAGAAGGTGCTCGGCGACCATTTGTTGGCGCCGTTGAGCAGATGGATGACGACGACCGGCGCGAACGCCAGCCAGAAGTAGCGGTTGTAAAACACGCTCGGCCAGAGGCGCGGGCGTGGCAGCAGGCTGGGCGGTCCCGACCTCGGCCACCAGCGGCGGGCGGTGTTTGGCGGCGCGTCGTTGCTGTCGCCTCGATCGAGCAGCAGATTGGTCAATTCGGCGATGGGGTAACTCAGCCGTTCGTGGCGGCTCCACTGGCGGTGGAGGATCAAGGCCAGGCAGACGCTGCCGAGCACGCCCATCGCCAGGAGCGGGAGGTAGGTGATCAGAGGCCCGGACCAGGCCGCCCACGGCACGGACGCGGGGTGAATGAGGGATCGCCCGTCGCCCAGGCCTGTGCGCCAGCCCCCCAGCACGATGTCGGGCCGGCCCTGGAGATCGACGAGCATGTCGGGCCCGACGCAGGTGACGACGCCCTTGGCCCGCCAGGCGGCGTTGTCGATGGCCATCGACTGCGGCATGAGGAGGGTGTGCGAGAACGTCCACGTCAGGCCGGGGCCTTGCATGAGGACGCACGCCATCGCCAGCGACAGGCTGACGGTCCACTCGCCTCCGGACATCAGCCTCAGCCGCAGCAGCCCCAGCAGCGGGTTGACGATCAGCAGCCCGATCACGAGCATCGCGTACGGCGCCAACGGCATGAGGTCGCCCGCCATCGGCGACGACGACAGAATGACGTCGTTGTAATAGCCGAAACAGGCCACGCCAAGTCCGATGACCAGGCCGATAAGAATGGATCGCACGGACATACCCAGATTGTGGCCATTCGCGACAGGTTTGACAACGAAATGTTGCGGAAACGATGGGAAAAAGGCGGGCGGGCCTCGCTACGGCGCCTGCCGCGCCAGCCGGCGGAAAAACTCGGCAATCTCGCCCTTGCCCGCCTGCCCGGTGGCGACGCGGAGAGTCAGGTCAACCAAGCCCTCTTCGTCGGCTTCGATTTCCACGTCGTTCATATCCAGAAAAACGATCGCGGCAGCGGCCCCGGCGCGTTTGTTGCCGTCGACGAACGGGTGATTTTACACAATGTGAAACAGATACACCGCCGCCGTCTCGAAGATGTCCGTGTGCAGAAACTCGCCGCCGAAGGACGCCTGCGGCATGGCGATGGCCGAATGCAGCAGGCCCGCGTCACGCAGGCCGGCTTCGCCGCCGTAGCGTTCGATCAGGCTCATGTGCATCCGCATCACCTTGTCGATGTCGAGGAAAAGTGGTGGCACAGGTACCTCCTATTCGGCCAGTTTCTTCATGGCCCGGCCGAAACGTTGGTGAACCTTCTCCATCGCCTGCTGGAATTTTCGTTCCTCGGCGGCTGGGCGGACAGGGGTAAGCACCAGGGACCGGCCGTCGGTCACGACCTCAAACGGCGTCTCGGGTGTGGCACGCAGCAGTTCGAGGATCGGCTTGTCGATCACCAGGGCGTAGCTGTTGCCGTGTTTTGTCAGTGTCTTGGTCATGTCGTTTCTCCCGATGGCTTCATACTAAGTATATACGTTGTACTAACCATCGTCAAGCGAAGGTCGTCGCTTGAATGCGTCGGGCGTTTTCATTCCACAGCCTATTTTGCCAGCCCGCGGACGGTTGCGATGTTGATTTCGTCGAAGTCTCTGCCGTCGGGCGATGGGCCTTTGGGGGTTTCCAGGATGAACGGCAGGGCGGCCAGGCGGGGGTCGTTGATGAAATTTGCCAGGCCCGCGGCGCCGATTTGGCCTAGGCCGATGTGTTCGTGGCGGTCGACGCGACGGCCTAGTTCGCGCTTGGAGTCGTTCAAATGCACGGCCCGCAGTCGCTCCAGGCCGATCTGGCGGTCGAATTCCGCCATCGTGCGTTCGTATGCATCGGACGTCCGCACGTCGTAGCCGGCGGCGAAAATGTGGCAGGTGTCCAGGCAGACGCCGAACCGCTCCGCCGGTTTCGCCGCCGCCAGCATCGCCGCCAACTGCTCGAACGACCAGCCCAAATTGCTGCCCTGGCCGGCCGTGGTCTCCAGCAACACCATTGTCGTCGCGTCGCCGGAACCCGCGACGATCTCCGTCAACAGCCGGGCAATCTGCGCCAATCCGCCCGCGACGTCCGCGCTCGTGCCCGGATGCAGCACGTAATACTCCACGCCCAACTGCCCGCAACGCGTCAACTCGTCCACCACAGCCGCGACGGATTTCGCCAGCAACTCACCGCTCCCAGCCAGGTTGATCAAATACGACGCGTGCCCAACAACAGGCCCTACGTTTGTCTCACGCCGCGCACGGTGGAACTTCTCAATGGCCGCCGCCTTCAACTCCGCCGCCCGCCACGCCCGCTGATTCCGCAAAAACATCGCCATGCACTCCAACCCCAACTCCCGCCCGCGCTCCAACGCGTGATGATGCCCGCCGGCAATGCTCAGGTGAGAACCTAATAACATGGTGATTCCTTTTCGTGTGCTCGATGGTGAAATTGTACCGCCGGTTCGAGGGAATTTTTTCGTTAACTCGTTGATTCGTTAACTCGTTATTCGAGTATGATGGCACGAGTCAACGTATTACCAAGTTAACGAATCAACGATCTGATTCCTTCGAATAAACGGTTCTTGTTCACCCATGCGTCGCGAATCCCGATCACACGATATCCATCGGGTCGCGGTCGGCCTGGCTGAGGATCACGTCGAGTTTCGGTAAGGCATGTAATAACCGATCGCGAAGGGCGGGCAGCACAATCCGTTCGGAATTGGAATGGCCGACGCAGACGCAGGTCATGCCTTGCTGCGTCGCGGCCAGGGCGTCGTGATGGCGCATTTCGCCGGTGAGGAAAAACGTCGCGCCCGCGGCCAGGGCGGCGCGGAACAGCGATCCGCACGAACCGGCGCCGACGGCGGCCCGCTCGATTTTTCCCGCGGCGCCCGCCCGCGCAACCGCCACCCGCGACACGCCAAGCCGACGCTTGATCCGGCGCACCAACGCGTCCACCGTTGCCGGAGACGCCAGCCGTCCCACGCGACCTTGGCCGCAACGTGACGCGGGCGTCCCGCCCGCGTTGTGTGTTCCATTAGCTTGGCCGCTGGAAGACGTCAAATCGCCTCCGCCGCTCCGTGCGGGCAACCCGTCTTCGCTACGCTTCGTCGTGGCAAGGATGCCCGTGCTACGCAGCATCGGCACGACGTCGATGGCGGGTTCTTCGTACGCGTGCGCCCGCCGCACCGCCGACAGCACCGCCGGCAGCGCGTCGTGCGGCGCGATGAACTCCAGGCGGATCTCCTCGGTCCGCTCATCGGCGCCCGGCCTGCCGACCGTCGGATTCGTTCCCGCCAACCCGCGAAACGTGCCCACGCCGCGCGTCTGGAATGAACAGCGGTCGTACCCGCCGATGTGTCCGCCGCCGGCGGACCAGGCCGCCTCCGACACCGCGGCGACATTGTCCGGCTGAACGAACACAGCCACTTTACACAGTGCCGGCCCGACCTCGGCGGACGGTTCGAGCGGCGTGGTTTCGCACAGCCCCAACACGTCGGCGAGGACATCATTGGTGCCGCCGGGCACGACGTCCAAGGCCGTGTGTGGCGAGTAGACCGCCAACCCCGCGCGAATGGCCTGATGTACCACGGGCGTTGCCTGTGCGGTGATGGCCGCCAACGGCTTGAAAATCGGCGGATGATACGCAATCACCGCCTGCGCGCCGGCGGCGATGGCCTCCGCCAAGACGGCTTGCGTGAGATCAATGCACAGCAACACTTTTTTCAACGATGCCGTGCGGTCGCCGATCAGCAAGCCAACATTATCCCAATCCGCCGCCAGCGACGGTGGGGCGATAGCGTTCATGGCGAGTTCTACATTCTGGATATTCATGATGTGTTTATTTTATCAGGATGTTTCATTTTCGCTTCGAAAACAATCGATTGTGGGCTATATCAGACGCCCCGTTGGGGCTGCGAACCGGCACTTTTACGCGAGGTCGGGGAGGCGGATGTTTGCTTATTCCATGCGTTACAACGTAAAAAGGCAGAGCCGATGCAAAATGTTCATCCTGTGTCGTCACAGTAAATTCACCGGGTCGACGTCGGCGATTACTTCGGCTTCGATGTCTTTGGTTAATTCCGCCAATCGTGGGGAGATTACTTGTTGGATATATCCCGCCCGGCTGGCGGTTAGCAGGAGCTGGTAGCGGAAGAGGTTTCGGATTTTCTGGACGCCTGCGGGCATGGGGCCTGTCATGCGGATGTCTTGCGGGAGCGTTCGGCCCAGGGCGGTGGCGAGGGTGCGGCTGCCTTGTTCGGCCAGGCCGACATGCGCGTGGCGGATGATGAAACGCACCATGCGGCCGAAGGGGGGCAGGTTCGCGTCGTGGCGGAGTGGCAGTTCGGTGGCGGCGAAGCCGTCGAAGTCGTGCGTGGCCGCGAAGCGGATGGCCGGCTCGTCCTCGTGGAGCGTCTGCACGACGACTTCGCCGGGCAGGTCGGCCCGGCCCGCCCGGCCGGCCACCTGCACCACCAGTTGAAACGTCCGCTCGGCGGCGCGGAAATCGGGAATCGTCAACGACGTGTCCGCCGACACCACGCCCACCAGCGAGACGCGCGGAAAATCCAGCCCTTTCGCCACCATCTGTGTGCCCAGCAGCAGGTCGAGGTCGCCCCGGCTGAATTCGTCGAAGACGTTGCGAAACTGCGCCGGCGTGGTCATCGTGTCGCTGTCGATACGGGCCATGCGACGGTCGAGGGTCGGAAACTTCCGTAGCAGTTCGCCTTCGATCCGCTGAATGCCGTAGCCGAACAACACGATTTTTCCTTTGCAGGCGGGGCAGATTTGCGGCAGCAGGGCGGAGCGTTGGCAGTAGTGGCACGAGGCCAGTTGCGTCGCCTGGTGGAAGACCATCGCTCGCGTGCAGGCGTCGCACTGGAGTTGCCATTCGCAGGCGGGGCAGAAGACGTAGCTGGCGTAGCCTCGGCGGTTCATGAGGAGGATGACCTGTTCGCGGCGGTCGAGTGCGGCGGCGATTTTTCGCGTCAGCGTCGCGCCGATCAGTTCGATTTTTCCCGGCGAGAGTTCTTTGCGAAGCGGCACGATGTTCAGACGCGGCATCGGCAGATTCCGCACGCGGCGAGACAGCTTCACCCACGCGTATCGGCCCTGCTGCGCGTTGACGAGCGATTCCAGGCTTGGCGTGGCCGAACCGAGCACGACCGGCACGCCCGCCAGCCGGCCACGCATGACGGCGGTGTCGCGGCCGTGGTATCGCGGGGCGGTGTCCTGCTTGTAACTGGCTTCGTGCTCCTCGTCGACGATGATCAGCCCGAGCTTTGGCAGGGGGGCGAAGATGGCGCTTCGAGGCCCGACGACGACCGCCGCCTCGCCCGCCGCGATGTTGTGCCAGTAAAACGCCCGCTGTGCGCCAGTGAGTCCGCTGTGCAGCACGGCCACGCGTGGCAGCCGCGTCAGCAGCCGCTCCAGCGTCTGCGTGGCCAGCGCGATCTCGGGCACGAGCAGCATGGCCTGTTTGCCGGCGGCGATGACGGCCCGTGCGGCGCGGACGTAGACTTCCGTTTTGCCGCTGCCGGTGACGCCCTGGAGCAGCGTGACGGAAAATTTGTCCGCCGCGCCCGCCGGCGCGAGGTTGGCCTCGATGGCGGCCAGGGCGGCGGCCTGTTCGTCGTTGAGTTCGAGCGCGTCCTCCGGTGTCGCGTCGGCCAGGGCGGGCAGCTGCACGGGGCGGCTGGCCAGGCGAATGAGTTGGCGGGCCTCCAGTGTGCGTGCGGTCTGGCGGTCACCGCCGTGAGAGAACAGTTGCTCCAGCGGCACGGAGTCGATGCCCTGTTTGCGGGCTTCCTGCAACGCGTCGAGAAGTTTCCGCTGCTTCGGCCCGAGGTTCTTTGGCCAATCGTCAGGCCCGCTGGTGAGGCTGGCGACGGTTTCGTGTTTTGGCGCGTGTTGTCCGACCGACGAAGGCACCATCGCCGCCAGCACCATGCCCAGCGGCGTCATGTAGTAGTGGCTCATCCACTGTCCCAGCCGCATCAGCGTGGCGTCGAGCGACGGCGCGTCGTCCAGCGCCGCCGTGACGGCCTTGAGCGCCATGGCCGGGCGCGGGCGGTCGACCTCGACGACAAACGCGACGCTGCCCCGATTGCCCCGCCCGAACGGCACCTGCACACGCCGCCCGACGGCAGGCTCGCCAAGCCCAGCCGGCCAAAGGTAATCAAACGTCGTCCACACGTTGGCGTTGAGCACAACGCCAACGACCCGCCCGGCGGCGGGGGACAGCGTGTCGTGTTTGTCGAAAAGAACGTCCATGGTCGCGGGATTCGGGGTTTCGTTTGCCCGGCGGTGAAATTGTACCGTGAGTTCGAGGGAACCGTAATCGGTAACTTGTTGACGCGTTAACTTGTGCCGCTGCACGATACCGTGGCAACGTTACAGAGTGTCTTCATTCATTCGACTCCGAAAAGGCCGAGCGGGATTACACGGATTAAAGGATTAGAGGATTGTCGTACTGGAACGATTGTTCCAGGGGTGCGACAAAAATTTTGACACGATGTAAGGGATTGGCTCTGCCTGTCCTGGCCCCTGCCGGGGCCAGGAGGCAACGCCATACGACAGACATCCCTGACACCAGAAAATTTGGGCACATCCCGTTCCAATGTGCAATCCTCTAATCCGTTAATCCGCGTAATCCCGCTCGGTCTTCGCGAAGTCGAATGAACGACAAGATCCGTAACGATGCGACAGTGTGAATGTTGTTGTGCGCGCAAAAAAAGCGGCCGACGGGGGAAAGGAGGACAAAAACCGCCGTCGGCCGGGGGGGCCTGCAGGTGGGTGGCCCCTCTCGCTCGCTCTGCATATCACACGGTTGGGGCGGACGAAATGTTCGGCGATTTTTTATTTTTTTGCGGTATAACCATGACATGCGAACGCGAACTGGTTTTATTCTGGCGATGGTGTGTGTGGTGTCCTGTCCGGCGGCGGCGCAGCAGCGGACGGCCGTGCCGGCCAAGGCCGACCCGCAGGCGGTGCTGACGAGGCTGCTTGGTACGGAGGGCAAACCTCAGGACTGGGCCTGGCTGGCGCTGCGGGCCACGGGCGACAAGGAACTGCTACCGTTGCTGGAAGCGTTGGCCAAAAGTGGCGACGTGCGGCTGCGGCAGTTCGCCGTGGCGTGCCTGGCCGAAATCGCCGGCAAGGAGGCCGCGCCCGCCCTGGCCGACCGGCTTGCCAACGACAGCGAAAATTCTATCCGCGTCGATGCGCTGGTCGCCCTCGTCGCCGCCGGGGCGCAAACGCCCGACCTCCTGCGAGCCGCCCTGGCGAGCAACGACGAACAGATCCGATGCATCGCCGCGCGGGCTCTGGTCAACCTCAACCATCTCGACGACGCCAGGCCCGCCCTGTGCGCGTTGATCGAATCCAAGGACCTTCCCACGGCCGCCATTTCGCGAATGAGCCTCCTGGCCGCCGGCAACGCGGAGATGCTCGAGCCGCTTCGAAAAATTTTTCGCGACCCCAAAGCCGAACCCGCCCTGGTCGTCCTGCTGATCGAGCAGGCGGGCGAGCAGAAAATCAAGGCCGCGATGCCGCTGCTGGAAGATGCGCTGGCCGCCTCGCACACGGACGACCTGATGCGGGTGCGGGCGTTTCGCGCGATGTCCGCGATGGATGACGCGATCGGGCCTCGGCTTGGCAAGGCCATCTCCGACAGCGATAACCGGACGTTCCAGTGCCTCATGATGCGTGTGCTGGCTGAGCGGGCCGACGCGGAGGCGTCGCTCAAGCGGCTGGCGAGGGAAAAGGAGTTGCCCGGCGTGCTGGCCCGCGTGGAGTTGGCCCGGCGGGCGGAGGGGTTCGCGGGCCTGGCCGATCCGCTGGCCGAGGCGATGGCGCTGGGGCATCCGATCGTCATCGAGTACGTGCTTGACTGCGCGAAGAACGACGTGAAGAAAAATCCGCGGGCCTCCGACGCTTACACGCCGGCTTTGCTGGCGTTCGTCGAGTCCGTTCCGCGCGACGAAGCCCGCATGACCCGCGAGCACATTCAGGCGGCCATGGCGGTGAAATGGCTGGCCGAACTCGCCTCGCCGCGGGCCGTCGAGGGGCTGAAAAAACTCGCCGCCGGCCGATACGACGCGGTGCTCCGTCTGACCGCCACCGGACTGTACAAGTCCGACAACCTCGCCCTGGCGAGCGAACTGGCCGCCCCGCTGTTGGCCAGCGCGTACCCCGACATCCAGCAGGATGCCGCCCTCACGCTAGGCCGAAACGGCGACAAACGCGCCACCGCGATGCTGGAAGCGATCGTCGCCGACAGCAACAGCAACCCCGCCCTGCAAACCTCGGCGGCGTGGTATCTGCTGAAAATCCAGGGAAAAACCGCACAGGCCGTCCAGGAGTTGGCCAGGCAGGTGAAGTAGAAATGGAAACTCACCGCGCC
This sequence comes from Phycisphaerae bacterium, assembly GCA_009783465.1. GTDB lineage: Bacteria > Planctomycetota > Phycisphaerae > SM23-33 > SM23-33 > WRDM01. The sequence continues at coordinate 33,318 of WRDM01000025.1, forward strand.
CGCCGAAGCGCGGCGGAAGCTTTTCGCCGGATGCACGCTGGCGGCCATGAAATGAAGCAACACCTCAGAAACGTTTTTACGCCGCCAACTGGGCCAATATCGACATCGGGTCCTGAACGGAGATGACGGATTTGTCGAACATCAGGCCGAGGCGATACCCGGCCTGCTCGGGTCGGCAGCGGACGACGGTCGCGTAGATGTGTTGCCGTTTCGGGGCGTTGGGCAGCGGCATGTTGAGCATGACGCGCTGGCCTGGGTAATAGGTCCGGTCCGACATCGCGCCGATGCCGCTGCGCGAAATGTCCGTCATGTCGAAGGCTTCCACCGAATCGCCGTCGGGGTCCATCCGCAACGCCCGCAACGTGATCTGAAGCTGCGTGCGAATGTGCCGCCTGCGTTCGGCCTGACTCTGCGTCGTACTCATAGCGAACTCCTCTGGTCCGTTCCGCCGCACAACACTGTGCCTGTAACGAACCATCGGCGCTCCAGGGGAGACACTTTAGTTGCGATTTCGAATTTTAACGCTGTCCCATGGCCGGGATATACTGGTGTACATGATAATGATCTTCGCCATGTTCCATGCCGATATCTACCATGGTGAATTCATGACAACATGCTCCATGCGACGAATCGTTCCGTTGGCCGTGCTGCTGGGCGTGGCCGCGATGGTGAGTCATGGCGGATGTGGTGCCAACGCCGATCAGCAGGCGTACGATCAGATGGCGACGCTGCGGACCGTGGAGGATTTCGAGGCGAAGGTCGTGCAGGCGGACAGGCCTGTGCTGGTGGATTTTTATGCCACGTGGTGCGGCCCGTGCAAACGGCTAGCCCCGACGATCGGCTCGCTCGCCCGCGAGTATGGCGACCGCGTGGACTTCTACCGCGTCGACGTGGAGAAGGCGGACAAATTGGCCAAGGCGATGAAAATCCAGGGCATCCCGGCCGTGTTCATCTACGCCAACGGCAGCAAGCAGAGCGGCATCGTCGGCGCCGACCGCCGGGAAACGTACGCCAAAGCCCTCGACAAGGCGATCGAAAAAATGAGCCAATAGCGAACAGCCAATAGCCAATAGGTATGGAAGGACGAGGGCGAAACAGGCAATGCAAGCGGCAACGATTATATGTGTAGCAATAACGTAGTTCGTGTGATGAGCAACAAACTTCGCCATACCTGATGGCTACTGGCTATTGGCTACTGGCTTTTCAAGGAGAAACGGTATGTCCGACACAACAACACGACGGGTGACGATGTTCGGCAACCCGATGGAACTGGCCGGCACGGAGATTCGCGTGGGCGAGGCGGCGCCGGATTTCACTGCCGTGGGGACCGACCTCAAGCCCGTCCGGCTTAGCGATATTACGGCGAAGGTGGTCGTGCTGTCGTCGGTGCCGTCGCTGGACACGTCGGTGTGCGACCTGGAGACCCGCCGGTTCAACCAGGAAGCCCAGAAACTCGGCGACGACGTGCGGATCGTCACGATCTCGATGGATCTGCCGTTCGCGCAGAAACGCTGGTGCGGCAGCGCGGGCGTCGCGAACGTCATCACGCTGAGCGACCATCGCGACGCGTCGTTCGGTCTGAATTACGGCGTGCTGCTCAAGGACCTCCGCCTGCTGGCCCGCTGCGTGTTCGTGGCAGGCCCGGCCCGTCGCGTGGATTATGTGCAGCTCGTCCACGAAGTCACCCATGAGCCGGACTACAATGCCGTGCTCGCCGCAGTGGACGCGGCGCGAAGAGAGTGACAAGCGACAAGAGAATGCAGCGTCTGTCTTACTCGTCGCTCTCGCTGGAAATGGCCGTTTTGAAAGGCAAAACGTCCTTCTCTAGTCACTTGTCACTTGTCGCTTGTCACTCGTATCCAACAGGAAAACGCAATGACCGCAACCGTAACATTCACCGCCGCCGAACTTCTTGAGATGGCCCAGCAGTTGGAACGCAATGGGGCGGAGTTTTATTCTGTCGCCGCCATGCTGCCCGCCGCAGCCGGGCGACGGCGGTCGCTGATGGAATTGGCCGCTTGGGAGGAACAACACGAGAAAACCTTCGCCGAAATGCAGGCAGGGCTGGCCGCCAGCGAGATGCCCCTGACTGGCGAGGCGGCGCTGTACGTGCAGGCGCTCGTCGACGGCCACGTGTTCGAATCCAATGCCCACGAACTGCTCTCCCGCTGCCAGACCGTGCCCGATGTGTTGCGGACCGCGATCGCCCTGGAGAAAGAATCCATCGTCTTCTACATCGGCCTGCGAGATATGATCCCGCCGTCGCACCGCGCCCAACTCGACGACATCCTCCGCCAGGAAATGCGTCACGTCGCCATCCTCACCAACGAACTGGCCGCCCTGAAAGCGGCGTGACAGATTGGGGGGGCGTCGCGGTATATGCAGGGCCTGTGGCCAGTGGCGCTCAGTTCGGAGGTCACGCGAGAAGCTGGGCAGCCATCATGCGATTGTCCCGGAATTTCTCACCAATTCACCTAACGTTGCCGGGTTTGAGTTGTCGAAGCTATTAGGTACGGTACAATGACGACTACCCAAAGGAGATTCACTATGCGCGGTGCTCGATGGCTGGCGATCGGTTTGTGTTCGTTGATGTTGGCTCATTCCGCGTTCGCCCAGGCGACGGCGGGGGGGACGGTGAAGGCCGCCCCCAAGGACAGTGAGGTGCTTCAACTCGTGCCAGCGGGCTCGATGGGCGTGTTTGCCGTCAACAACGTCAAGGACGCCACGGGGAAGCTGGACAGGTTCCTGCTGGCCATCGGCGCGGTGAGCGTCGAGGATGCCCTGAAATCGGGCGGCGGCGGTTCACTGGGCTATATCCTGCAAATGCTGGAGATGGAAGAGGGCTTCCGCCCCGAGGGCGGATTCGCGGTGGCGATGCTGGATCCCCAGCAGTTCAAGATCGACCTGATCAAGGCGTTCCAGAACATCGGCGGCCGTGCCCGCGGCAACGACAAGATCCCCTTCGCGATTTACATTCCCGGCAAGAGCATTAATGAACTGTTCGCCGAGTACGACGTCAGCCACTCCGAGGTCGAAAAGTACCCGGAAATTTCGTTTCCGTTCGGCCCGCTGTACGCGATGGAACTGAAGGGCTACGTGGTGCTCAGCCCGTTGCCCAAGGCGCTGGACGCCATTGCCGCCAGCAAGAAGGGGATTGCCACGTCGATGACCAAGGAGCAGGCGGCCTCGGTGATGGAGAACGACGTGGTTTTCTTCATCGACCTTCGCGTGGCCGGCCCGGTGCTGGACAAGGTCTTCGAGATGCAGCAGGCGATGTCGTCGCAAATGAGCATGTTTGTCACCGGCCCGATCGGGTTGGTGTTCAAGCTCAACGACATGCTGTCGCAGTATCAGCGTGACACGCTCAAGCAGATGGATTCGGCGACGATTTGCGCCAAGTTCGTCGCCGAAGGCATCGTGGTGGATGAGCGCATCGCATTCGTCAAGGACAGCAACGCCGCCAAGGTGTTGGCCGAGACCAAGCCGCTCGGCAAGGAGCGTCTGGACCGCCTGCCCGCGGCGAATTACATGTTCGTGATGGACGCGACCTGCCAGAGCGGCCCGCAATCCGACGTGATGCGCGACCAGATCATCTCGGCCATTCTGTCCAGCGACGTGTTCGACGAGGTCAGCGACGCCGACAAGCTCAAGATCATGGGCGTTGTCGAGAATCTGTCCAACCAGGTGACGCGAGGCCAGTTCGTTATTGGCGGCGGCCCGGACGGCGAGAGCGCGTTCGCCATGGCGACGGTGATGCAGGTGAAGGACTCGGCCACGTACGTCAACACGATGAAGGACGCGGTGGCGGTGATCAACAAGCTGGTCAAAAACGCCGTGGCGGCCCATGCGGACGACGAGACGGCCGAGAAGTTCGCCGAGGTGTTGACGTACACGTCCGCCGTGGCCAAAGTGGGCAACGTGACCGTGGATGAGATCCGCGTGAATGTTCCCGAGGACGTGCTGGACGAGGAGGCCCAGGAGCAGTTGCAGAAATTCATCGGCGACACGCGGGTTCGCGTGTTGTTGGCGTCGATTGACAAGACCACGGTGGTGGCCACGTTGGGCGGGTCGCAAGAGCAGATGGCCGCGACGATCCAGACCGCGACCAAGGGCGGGGGCGTGGATCTGAGCAAGGCCCAGGTCAGCGGCATGAAGTACATGCCCGCCAACCGCGTCGCGATTGGCGCGATTCACGTAGCCAACATTCTGGAAAACATCCGCATCGCCGCCGGTGACGAGCCGAGCTTCCTTCCCGAACTGAAGGCCGACGCGCCGATCCTGATCGCCAGTTCCGCCGTTGGCACGCAGGCCCGCGTCGTCATCTTCGTGCCCTCGGCCATGATCCAGGACATCGTGCAGGCCGTCAAAAGCATGACCCACCGATTGCCGGACGGCGATGACGAGGACATCGACGACGAAGAGATCGACGAAGACGAAGAAGACGAGGAAGATGACGACGAGGATGAAGGCGAAGACGACGATGAGGATGAAGAGGATGACGGCGAAGAAGACGATGACGATGAGGAGGACGACGAAGACGACGATCTGTAAGGGATCTGTCGATATGGCTTGCCTCTTTGCGCTGTAGGACACTCCTGTCGGCAAAACGTATTTGGCCGACAGGAGTGTCCTGCCGCGCAAAGAGGCAAGCCATGCCAATATCTGTGCTCAACCAACCCCTCGACGCCTTGGGTTGTTTGAGTATAATGTCGGAATCACGAACGATCAGAAAGTGATTCCATGAGTTCCATGATTCCGAAAATTCGTATTGGCGGATTTGAGTTTTCCAACCGGCTGTTCGTTGGCACGGGCAAGTACGCCACGTACGAGGTGATGCAACAGTCGCTGGCGGCGTGCGGGTGCGAGGTCGTCACCGTCGCCGTACGGCGCGAGCGGCTGATGGATACCACAGGCCGAAATATCCTGGATTTTATTGATCCGCAGCAGTACACGCTGCTGCCGAACACGGCCGGGTGTTTCACCGCTGACGACGCGATTCGCACCGCCCGCCTGGGGCGCGAATTGCTCGAAGGCCTGGAAAATCCCGGCGCGAGCTGGGTAAAACTGGAAGTCCTCGGCGACAAGAAAACGCTGCTCCCCGATCCGCTGGGCACGCTGGAGGCGCTGAAGGTTCTCAAGGCCGAGGGCTTCGCCGTGTTGTGCTACACCAGCGACGACCCGATCATGGCGATGCGTCTGAAGGAGGCGGGCGCAGACGCGGTCATGCCCGCCGGCAGCCCGATCGGCAGCGGGCAGGGCGTGTTGAATCCCTCGGCCATTCGCATCATCCTGGAGCAGCTCAAGGAGGGCGACGCGGCCTATCCGATCATCGTGGACGCGGGCGTGGGCACAGCCAGCGACGTCGCCATCGCGATGGAACTCGGCGCCGACGGCGTGCTGCTCAACACCGGCATCGCGGGCGCGAAGGACCCGGTGCGAATGGCCGTCGCGATGCGGCAGGCGCTGGAAGCGGGCTACCTCGCCCACCACGCCGGCAGAATCCCACGAAAACTCTACGCCACCGCGTCAAGCCCGATCGAGGGCGTGATTGGCGTGAAGGAGTAACGGCAGCCACTAGCCACAAGCCACAGGGCGATCGCATCTAAATTTTCTTGTTATTCGTGTGTTTTCACGCAACGGACCATTTTTAGGCTGTTAGACTGTTAGGCTGTTAGGGAGAGGCTTATGAAG
>WRDM01000026.1 GCA_009783465.1 Phycisphaerae bacterium
CCGTTTTCACTGGCTCGCCTCTTTGCGCTGTAGGGCGTTGTGTAAAGCGAAACGTTTCGCTTTACACAACGCCCTACAGCGCAAAGAGGCGAGCCAGTGAAAACGGTCAGACGAGTACGTTTTACTTCGCGTACTCCACGCAGCGGACTTCGCGGACGAGGGTGACTTTGATTTCGCCGGGGTATTCCATTTCGTCTTCGATGCGGCGGGCGACGTCGCGGGCGATTTTGCCCGACAGCCGGTCGTCGACGTTTTCCGCGTCGACGATAACCCGCACCTCGCGGCCTGCCTGGATCGCGTACGCCTGTCGCACGCCCTCGAAGCTCGTGGCGATTTCCTCGAGTTTTTGCAGCCGCTGAACGTACCGCTCCAAACTCTCGCGGCGGGCGCCAGGACGGCTTGCGGAGATCGCGTCGGCGGCGGCGACGATCGGCGTGTAGATGCTGCCGACCTCCACTTCGCCATGATGGGCCGCGATGGCGTTGATGACCTCTTCCTTCTCGCCGTACCGCTTGGCCAGGTCCGCGCCGATGGCGGGATGGCCGCCCTCGACCTCGTGATCGACCGCCTTGCCGATATCATGCAGCAGCCCGCACCGCCGGGCCAATTGGCCGTTGAGGCCCAACTCCTCCGCGATCACCTGCGAAAGGTACGCCACCTCCAGGCTGTGCTTGAGCACGTTCTGCCCGTAGCTGGTGCGGAAGTGCAGCCGCCCGATCAGCGGAATCAGCTTGGGGTGCATCGAGCGGATGTTGGCCTCGGTCAGGGCCTGCTTGCCGTACTCGAAAATCTGCTTGGTGACGTCCTTCTCGACGCCCGAGACAATTTCCTCGATGCGCGTCGGGTGGATTCGCCCGTCCTGGATCAGTTTTTCCAGCGACCGCCGGGCCACCTCGCGGCGGACCGGATCGAACGCGCTGACGACCACCACGCCAGGCGTGTCGTCGACAATCACGTCCACGCCGGTGGCTTTTTCAAAGGCGCGGATGTTTCGCCCCTCGCGGCCGATGACGCGGCCCTTCATGTCGTCGCTGGGGATGTCGACGGTGGAAACGGTCGAATCGGCCGTGTGCTCGGCGGCGTAGCGTTGGATGGCCCCGACAATGATTTCGCGGGCCTGCACGTCGGCGGTTTCGCGGGCTTCCTCCACGCGTTTCTTGATCAGTTCGCCGGCTTCCTTTTCCATGTCCTTTTCGATTTTGCTCAGGAGCATGGATCGGGCTTCGTCGAGGCTGAGGTTAGCGACTTTGAGCAGTTGCGTTTTTTGTTGGCCGATGAGGTCGCTGAGCTGCCGGTCCTTGTTCAGCAGCCCTTTTTCGCGTTCGGCGAGTCCTTTTTCGGCGGCATCGAGGGCGCGTTCTTTATTGTTGAGTGAATCGAGTTTCTGGTCGATGGCGTCGTCGCGCTTGGCGATGCGTTTTTCTTCGGCGCGGAGGCCTTGGCGGTGCGTTTCGGCTTCGGCGTCGAATTGTTTTCGCCGTTCGATGATTTCGTTGGTGGCTTTGGCTTCGGCCTGGGCGATGATTTTCTGCGATTGCGCTTCGGCGGCGGCCCGTTGGGCGTCGAGTTCCTTCAGGACGGTTTGGCGCCGTGCCCGTTGGATGTACCACATGATGGCGGCGGTGACGATCACCGCCACGATGGCGGCGCCGAACGCCCACCGCAGTTTGGCCATGGTCATGTCCGCGGCCTGGGTAAGCTCTCCATCCGTAAGTTGGGCCAGGAGACCCCATAATACAACCGTTGCTTCCATTGCACGTTCCCTTTCCCTGGTTAATCAGGAGGCGCGCCGGGGGGCAAGCAGGCGGCGGGGCCGGCGCGACGCTGCGCCGACGTACGAGAGGTTCACACCCCAGAGGCGTCGGGCTCGAACGCCCGACGAGTACACTGACAGCTTACGACGCAGGCCCGGACACGGCACGCACGTCCGGCCTGGCGGAACAAACCCGAGCACACAGATCAGGCCCGGCGCGGAATCGACTCGTGCCGGGAAGACGTTCGTCCGGCATGCGGGGCAACTCCGTGCGACAAACCGCTTTGCGTTCACAACCTTCTAAGCTGTAACAGCGCTGGCTCATGTGAATCTCTATGACCCGCGGGTCCCGTCCGCCACGCGGGCGGACGATTAATCGGCAGGCTCATACGCAGCGGCCACCGGGACGAAACGCCCGCGGCAGCCAACGCCGCACACGCCCGGAGAAACGCCGGGCTACCCTGCCGTTCAATGGACGGCCTGCTTGCAAATCATCGGCCGTCATCCTGGAATTCGCATCGTCAGATCGGCAAAATCGGCCAACATAGCAAACAACATGGCCTGGTCGCCAACCAAACGAAAAACTAATCAATTGGATGATACCCCCATCCCACGACGGGGGTCAAGGAAAAGAGATAAAAGACTGATTGTTATCTTTTTCACAGCCACGCCCCGCCGACAGGACATGAGTTATACGTTTGCGTGTTCGCGATGGCTTTGCCTGTTTGCGTTGCGGGACGGTGTGGACGACAAAATGTTTTGTCGTCCATACCGTCCTGCAACGCAAACAGGCAAAGCCATCGCAACAATTCCTTACCCCCCCCCACACACAACCGTGCGGGATTTCCTGTGTCCGGTTTCCCGTCACGGGATTTTTCTCCCTATCCCCAAATCCTGCAATCCCCGCTATAATACCGCCCGACACGTTTTGCCATAACAACTACGAAAGGGCCTCCGATGAACGCGGACAACAAGTTTTATGTGATTTCCAACACGCACTGGGATCGCGAGTGGCGGTTTCCGTTTGAACGCACGCGGGCCATGTTGACCGAGTTGTTCGACAACCTGCTGAAGCTCTTCCGCACGAAGGACAATTTCCGCGTCTATCACATGGACGCCCACACGATCATCATCGAGGATTACCTCGAAGTCAAACCCGAGAACCGCGCGGAGGTCGAGCGGTACATCCGCGAGGGACGGCTGCTGGTAGGCCCGTGGTACACGCTGCCCGACGGCGGGAGCGTCAGCGGCGAAGCCCTCGTTCGCAACCTCCTCCGCGGCACGAAGCAGGCCCGCGACATGGGCAAATGCATGATGGTCGGCTACACGCCCAACGGGTTCGGCCAGCCGTCGCAGTTGCCGCAGCTCTACGCGGGCTTCGGCATCGACAACGTGTTATTTTACCGAGGCGTCGACCGCAAAAACACAACGCAGGAGTTCATCTGGGAAGGTCCCGACGGCACGCGGGCGCTGGCTTTCCGGTTCGGCATGTACGCGCGGTACAACTTCTTCTTCCTCGTCTACCGCCCGACCGTGCACGGACGAAAGGCCTTCGAGTGCTGGTACAAATGGGCCGAGGGCGGGCTGCCCTTCCACATCTGCCGCGAACTGTCCTACGAACCGTACTACCTGCTGGACTTCAAGCCGATCTTCGACACCAGCAAAATCCTGCCCGGCCTGGAGGAAATGCTCAGCGTCGACGCCGCCGGCATGACCACGCCGTACGTCGCCGCCATGCAGGGGTGCGACTCCACCGCACCCGATGAAGTCGAAGCCAACCTCGTCGACGAAGCCAACAAACTCCTCGGCCAGGAGATGGTCTACCACGCCAGCATCGAGGATTACGTCGCCCGCGTTCGCGAATACCTCGCCGACAAGAAGGACCGGCTGACCGTCGCCAAGGGCGAGATGCGTCACACGCTCCAGGGCGGCGGGCAGACGTATCTGCATTACGACATCTGCGGCACGCGGACCTACCTGCGGCAGGCCAATCACGTCAGCGAGATCAAGCTCGAGCACGTCGCCGAGCCGATCTCGGCCGTGGCGGCGATGATGGGCGCGGAGTATCCCACGGGGTTGCTGGGGTTGGCGTGGAAACTGATGCATCAGAATCACGCGCACGATTCCATCGGCGGCTGCGCCATGGACCGCGTGCACGAGGACGTGATGAACCGCTTCCAACGGGCCGACGACATTTCGGAAGAGGTGGCCCGGATGAGCCTGGCCCGGCTGGTGCCGCACATCAACACCGACCGCCTGCCTGACGGCGCGCTGATGGTCTTCGACCATCAGCCGTACACGCGCACCATGCCCGACGACGCGACGCTGCTGCTGGTGTTCAACCCGCTGCCGTACGCCCGCGCGGAACAGGTGCTCGACGCAACCGTCGACTTCCAGCGCGACCTCAACACGGTCGGGCTGGAATTGTTCGATCTGGCCGGCCGGCCTGTCGCCTGCCAGGTCCGCCGCGAGGAATACTGCCGCCCGACCGTGCAGAAGCCCAACGACATCCCCTCGCCGTTCTGGGCCAAACGATACCACATCACGCTCGACGCCAGGCAGGTGCCTCCGATGGGATACACGATGTTGATCGCCAAGCCGATGCTGACGTCGCCGGAGGACGTCACCGCGTCGGCGTCGGTGCAACACGCGGTGATGTCGACCGGCATGCCGTCGCGCCTGCCCGCCGGCACGTCGGAGAAGACGGCGGAAGGCACCGCCAATTCCGATGCCGCCGACACGCTCGAAAACGAACACCTGCTCGTGACCGTCAAGGGCAACGGCACCTTCGACGTCAAAGACAAAGCCACCGGCAGAACCTACCGCGGGCTGGGCTGGTTCGAGGACGCCGGCGAAGTGGGCGACTCCTGGCTGCGGATCGCGCCCACGACCGACGAAGTCGTCACCAGCAAGGCCACGCGGGCCAAACGCACGCTGCTCGAAGCCGGCCCGCTGATGACCCGCGTGCGGATCGACGTGAAACTCCGCCTGCCCTCCGGCGTGCTCGACGACCGCTCCGCGCGAAAGGCGGAACGGGTAGACTACCCCGTCACCGTCACGCTCACGCTCCGCCGAGGCGCCAGAAGGCTGGATGTCAAGGTCGATCTCAACAACACCGTCGGCGACCACCGCCTGCGGATGATGTTCCCGACCGACCTCGTCGCCACGCACGCCGCCGCCCACATGCAGTTCGACGTCGTCCGCCGCGCGATCGACATTCCGCAGCACCCGTCGCTCAAGGAAGACCCCGAGAACGGCTGGGTCGAGCCCCCCACCGGCCTGGAACCGAACAAGTGGTTCGTCGACATTTCCAACGGCAAGCACGGCCTGTGCGTGCTCGATCAGGGCGTCACGCAATACGAAGTGACGCAGGACAAGAGCCGCACTCTCGCGTTTACGCTCTTCCGCGCGTTCCAGAACCGCAACAGTTTCCAGAACATTGATTACCCCGATCAGCCGGGCACGCAGTGCTTCGGGCCTCAGACGTTCCGCTTCGCCGTCGTGCCGCACGCGGGCGATTACGTCGCTGGCGGCATCATGGCGGAGGCGTTCGACTGGAACGTGCCCCCCGTGGTCGCGCAGGTCGGGCAGAACGCCGGCGGCGAACTGCCGATGGAGAAAAGTTTCGTGGAGATTTCGCCCGCGGGCACGCTGGCGTTCAGCGGCATCAAGCCGGCAGAGGATGGCAGCGGCGACTGCATCGTCCGCTTCTGGAACGCCGCCGAAACGCCGGTGAATGGCATGGTGAAGTTCGGTCTGCCGGTCGCCAAGGCAACCCGCGTCCGCCTGGACGAAACGCACGTCGCTGACGCCGCCGTCGGCGCCGACAGCACCATCGCCGTCGACAACATCGGCCCGAAAAAAGTCATCACGCTGCGCGTGACGCTGAAGAAACAGAACGAAGAATAAGCCCCGGCCGGGGGCTACCCAAGGCGCCCCTGCCGGGGCTAAGAAATTCTATGGCCAAACGCAGATATCCTAAAGCGACGCCGTCCTTCCGTCGTGGCCGGTCGCTGGCGCGGCGTGGATTGTGGGGCGTGGTGGCGGTGGCGGTGTTGGCGGGGCTTGTCGCGGGCGATCGGCTGGGGTTGTTCGGCACGAAATCCACGCCGTCGGCTTCGGCGGCGGCGGACTGGGAGACCTACGACGGCAAGACGTTTGTCGTTTCACGGGTCGTCGACGGCGACACGATTGACCTGGCCCATTTTGACAGCGTGAACAATAAGAAGACCACCCGCGTCCGGCTGTGGGGCGTGGACACGCCCGAGACCGTTCAGCCGAACACGCCCGTGGAGTGGTTCGGCCCCGAGGCCAGCGCGTTCGTAAAGGACACGGTCCAGGGCCGACAGGTGCGGATCGAGTTGGAGCCGAACAAAAAACCGCGCGACAAATACAACCGCCTGCTGGCGTGGGTGGTTCTGGAGGACGGCCGACTGCTCAACGCCGAATTGATTTCGCAGGGCTACGGCTACGCCGACCCGCGGTTCGACCACCACCGCAAAGCGGAATTCGCCAAACGCCAGGCCCAGGCGATGCACGCCCGCATCGGCCTGTGGCAGCACGGCGCCCCGCCGAAAGACTTGCCAGAATATTACCGCAACGGTCGACACAAGCTGCCGAAGTAGCCCACGAGGAATCCGTCGCGCGTCCCGCAACAAGGGGTTTGTCGCATGCTCCTCATGACGGTTGGACAACACAAACAACTCACCTATTTCACCGCGATTTCCACTGGCGTGTCCAGCGTCACCCAGCGGGTGTAGTGTGGCTGGAGATATACAACGTCGAAGGGGTAGTCCTTCAGTTCGAACGCTTCGGTGGACCTGTCTTTCAACGTCAGATGTTCATCAACGTAGCCGCTATACGAACTGCTTTGGTGATACCGATATTGTGTGCCCGCCTCGTCGTAATACGTGCCCCATTCAAACAGTTGCCCGACGTTGCGAGGCACGTAGGAAAACACCAGCCGCCATGAGTCGCCCTTGCGGATGGCGCGTTCCAGGGCGACGCCCTGCGGCAATCCCTCCGCCGCGACATTCGCCAGGTCAATCTTCGCTCGCGGCGCGTCCCTGTCCAGCCAGTCGGCGCCGGTGATGTGCAGGGTCAGCCGCTTGCCCTTCGAGAACGACGAGCTTTCCAACTGGAGCGACGTCACCCCCTTCCAGACGCTGGTGCTGCCATCGTGCCGGACGGGATACCGCTCGCCGTTCTCGTCCTCGGCGTAGATGTCCAGCCGCTTGAGCCAGGCCGTGTTGTCCGGGTCGTCGGTCAGGAACAGCCGGGTGTGCGTCGGGCGGATTTCCACCGTCGTGACGGTGAACTTCTGTCCGTCAATGACCACGGGTTTGTCGAGCGTGATCGTTTCGGTTAGCTTGATTTTGTCCGGGTCGACATGGAGCGGGAACCGGAACGTCGCAATCTGTGTCCCAGGGTACAGCTCCCCATCCGCTCTGTCGTACACATCACATTCCATCACCAGGCTGTCGGGCGTCGTTTCGGAAAAACTTACCTTGATGCTCTGGATTTTGTCGACGCCGGTTCCGCCGTATCCAAACCCACAACTCAATACTGTGTTGTCCCCTTCGCGTTTCCGAAAACGGGGTTCGATGCCAAGACTCTTGTAGTTGTCCGACCGCAGGCGGTAGAAGATGTGGAGTTCCTTCTCGTCGGCGATGAGGTGTTCGATGGTCATGGTGACGTCGTTTTCGGTTTGCACGAGACCGTTGGGGGATTGGACGTACTCGTTTTCGACGGCGGCTTTGAGGGAGGGCCTGCGTTCGACGGCGGCAGCGAGTTCTCGGAGGATGGGGGTTTGTTCGCAGAGTTCGGCGAAGTCGGCCGAGACGTTCACGGCGGTGACGAACGCGGCGAAGAGGATCGTGACGGCGGTGGCGGGAACGACGAGGACGTTGCGGATACGGCGGGCGCGTCTGGCTTTGGCATTGGCGCGGGCGACCGCGTCGGCCAGCGCGGGCGGCGTGGCGATGGTGGCGGCGTCCAGTTCAGCCAGCAGGGCGTTGTATTCAGCGTTGCGGTTCATGGGGTTCTCCGAAACGATAATGTTGTGATGCCTGGATTCGACGTTGAAGACAACTGGTTCCGGGGTTGTAACCAGGCCCTTCCATGTGAAGCCGGGGAGGCCAGTCCATTTGTCTTCAACACCCAAACCACATGTCAACAATGCGATAGTCTTTTTTCTCGTCATGATCACTCGTCCGCCAGTTCCAGCCGGAGCAGTCGCAAGGCACGGCGTTGTCGTGTGACGACGGTGCCTTGCGGCAGATCGAGGCTTTGCGCGGTCTGGGCCAGCGTAAAGCCGGAAAAATATCGAAGAAGAATGACGTCCTTGAGTTCGCCCGGCAGCCGGAGCAGGGCCTCCTTGAGCGGCAGCGCGTCCAGCGCCGCCGCCGCGGACTCGTCGGGCACATCGGCCAGGGCATCGAGCGATATCGCGTCCAGAGGCCGTTTTCGCCGGTTGCGACGCAGCTCCTTCTTGCACTCGTTGAGCAGGATTCGCGTGACCCACGTCTCGAGAAACTCCGGCTGGCGGAGTTTTTTCAAGGAGACGAACCCGCGATAAATGGCCTCATCCACGGCCTCCATGGCCAGACTCTCGCTGCCGACATACAGGACGGCCAGGCGATACAACCGGGCTTTGAGCAATTCCATTCGCGCCGCGAACTCGTGAGCATTCATGACATGGATTAGATTCCCCGGCGGGGCGGTTTGATTTGTTTCGGAAAGATTTTTTTACCACAGAGACACAGAGAACTCAGAGAGTGGGTGTTGGTGTTCGAGACATTGCTTTCACTGGCTTGCCGGTTTGCGCTGTAGGACGTTGTGTACCAGCAAACGTTTTGTGTTGCACAACATTCTACAGCGCAAAAAGGCGAGCCCGTGAAAATGGTATTCGTCTTCTACGTTCCCACCGCCAGCAGGATCAGGCGGCGTTGATCCACGTTGCGGAGGGTATGCGGGCCTTCCACGCCGACGGAATGGCCCTGGGGCAGGCTGACGGCTTGTTGCTGGCTGACGGCGACGGTGCCCGCGATGACGTAGTACGTCCACGCGCCCCCGTCGGGCACGTCCAGCGATTGTCCGGCCTCCAGACACAGCAAGTCCGCGTGCATGGCCGACGTCTTGTGCAGCGGCACCCGCTGAGCCCTGGCAGAATTGAACCGCGCTTTCGCGATGGCGTTCACTATGTCCATGGCATTCCTCACAAAACCAGCGACAAGCGACCAGAAAAGGCAGCGCCAGGTTTACTTCTTAACTTTCTCGCGCGAAGCAAGCGTTTGGAAAGACAAGATTTTCCTGCTCTTGTCGCCAGTCACTGGTCGCTTGTCGCTGGTTTTCAAATTTTTTCGAGAATTATTCGCCCGCACACAGGGCGTATCGTACGTTCCTTTCGCGTCACTCCACGACCGTGCGGACTTTGACGTCCGTGATGGTCTGGCGTTCGACGCGGCGTTCGATTTCGGCGTTGCCGTCGGTGACGATGGTATCGTCGCCGTCGAGGTTGATGACGATCTTCTTCTGTTTGGCGTGGATCGTCTCGCGGCCTCGTTGATCGCCGCTGCCCCATCGCAGGTCGGTGGGGAGCGAGTCTTTGGGGATTTTGATGGTTTGCTTGAAGGTGCCGCCCGCGGGGATGGTGGCGACGCGCCGGGGTCTGTCCTGGCCGACGCCGACCGCGAAGTCGCGCGTTTCCGGCGTGACGTTGTTGACGGTCATCTTCAGTTTGTGATCGCAGCCGACCAGAACGAAGGCGGCAAGGCACGCCACGACGACGGGGAGAGATTTCATGCGAGGTCCTTTCACTCGGTATGGCTACGCATTGTAACCGCTGTCGCACATTCTGCAAGCGGCAGGTGTTTTTTGTGGCCATGCTGCGAGTCAGACACGACAAGCCCAGCAACATCTGAGACGTGGCGTGTTATTCATGCTACAAATCAGAGAAGATAAATTATTTAGTATTTAAATGAACAAATTGAAGATTACACCTAGACGATAACGATAACCTCTCGTACTTTAGAAAAAAGGAAGGCGAGAGAGCGTATGCAGATTGGAGAACCTGCGCAATTGGGGAATCTCTGCTAGGAGGAGAGGACATGAAAAAGGTTTGTTTCCGTGCTGTAATGTTGACGTTGACATTGTGCGTGTCGCTTCAGGCGCGTGCGTTGACGACGGGGTATTTATATTTACACTACGACAACTGCACGCCGTCGAGCATCATCTCGTATTCGGTCGATGGCGGGTCCTGGCAGTCGGTGTACGCGGGTGTGTACAACCTGCACATCCAGGCCGAGCCAGGCCGATATGGCGATTTCACGGATGCCAAAGAAGTGTCGACGCTGATCGACGGGCTGGGCGGATCGGCGTTTCAGCACACCACCGCTGGCGGGGCGAAGGACATCGCCGTGTCCGCCCCGACCTTCTGCATCGACATCAACCAGTTGGCCCCCAAGAACAACGAGTGGAACTTCTACGAACTCCGCACGCTCGACGCGGCCCCCGGTGGCGCTCCGGGCACGTTGACGATGACCGATCAGTCCATGACGGACCTCACCAAACTGTGGTACTACTACAGCGGCCTGCTGGATCAGGGCACGGTGGCGGAGCGGAATTTCCTCGCCGGCGTCTTCCAGGTCTGCGTGTGGGAAATCGTCAATGAACGCGACGGAAACTACGATTTGTCCGATGGCCACTTCAAAATTGCCAACTCGAATTTCTTCGCGACAGGCAATACATGGCTGAACTCGCTGGCGGATCTGGCGGATGCGCCGGAAGAGTACCAGTTGCGGGCGCTGTACAGCGATCTCTATCAGGACTTCGCCGTCCTCATGCCGGTGACCCTGCCCGGCGGCGGCACGGGCGCGATTCCCGAGCCGATGACGATGGCGAGTCTGGGCATGGCGATTGCCGGCGTAGGCGCCTATATGCGGAAACGCAAAATCGCGGTGGAAAGCAGGTAAAACGGTCACGGGCCAGCCGACCTTCACGGCCAATCGCAGCGAGGCATACGAACGCGATGTGAGCGGGCTGAACCTTCGGGTTCAGCCCGTTTTTTATTTGTAACCAGGGCGAAACGGCGTGAACTTTTCGAAGAAAAATAAAAAAAGACCTCGGCGTAAATGAATCAAAACTCCGTATAAAATCCTGAGTTACGACCACTATCGACTCCGCCGTGATTAATTAATAGGTTTTCCCACTTGACAGATTGGCCAGGTAGCATACCCTATAGCTTACATAGAGGAGTTCTGCTGACATTTTCGGACACATAAATTAGGATCCGATTTTAGGAGGAAGAAACATGCGAGGTTGCTTACGAGCTTTGACAGTGGTGATGGTTGCGGCGATGGCGTTTCAGGCCAGTGCACAGCAAGGGGAAGTCGGACTGCACAACGACGTGAACGGTCCGCACGTTTTGTCGCAGGTTTCCACGGACGGCGGCCAGACCTGGACCGAAGGGTACAAGTACACCGGCGGCCTGAATATGCACGTCAATGCCGACACGGCGACGGGCGACGGCATCACGCTGGTGAATCTGAACGGACCGGCGGGCCAGCATGGTATGCCGCTGCCGAATGATCGGTACGTCACGGTTCCGGTCTTCTGCCTCGAGGTCAGCCAGGAAGTCGTGGCCAATGCCGAAGTGTGGGCTCCCCACACCGTCACGGGGCTTGGCGCTGGCGCGATCACCGGCACGGACGGCCAGCCGCAGGCCTTCACCCAGAAGCAGATCGACGATCTCAACAAGCTGTGGGCGAACGCCTACGATCCCGCAATGTGGGATGCGCAGAATGAGTACGGCCACTTCTACTACGGCGCTTTCCAGGCCTGCATCTGGGAAATCATCAACGAGGACCCGACGAACGATTACAACATCAACTCGGGCTCGTTCCAGATGAGGCCGTGGGAAGAGGATAGCTACAACAGCCTCTTCGACGAAATCGCCAACGGTTGGCTGGCGTCGCTGTCCATCTGGACCGTGTCGGAATTTGACCCCAACCTGGTCGCGCTGCGTAACGCGGAGCATCAGGACCTGCTCGCGACCCTGGGCTACAAGCAGATTCCCGAACCGTTGACGATGACGGGTCTTGGGCTGGCCTTGATGGGCGCTGGCGCGTATCTTCGCAATCGCAAGAAAGCCAAGAACTAAGACGAAAAACAACAGGAAGACGATTCTTTCGAATCCTATCAACGAGCTGAACCGGAATCGGTTCGGCTCGTTGCGTTTGCGATGGACTCTCAGGACGGTTGCCGGTTAGAATGCTGCCCATGACCATTGCTGAATTTCAGAAGTGGATTTACGATCGGTATTATCCCACCGATTCCGCGCGGGGCACGCCAGCAACGTTTATGTGGTTTGTCGAGGAGGTTGGCGAGTTGGCGACGGCCTTGGCGGGGAAGGATCAGGCCAACAAAGAAGAAGAGTTCGCCGACGTGCTGGCCTGGCTATGCACGCTGGCCAACATGAACGGCGTGTGTCTGGAAAAGGCCATCGAAAAATACACAGTCAAAGGCGTCGAAGGAACAAAATAAGGAACACACAATGAAGTGGAAACCCAATTGGGCCGTCACGAAGCGGCATATGGTTGATTTCTGGAACCGCAAGGGGCTGGTGTTGTGGATGTCCTGTCGGGCGGACAAACCCGTGGAGAATTGCCCCAAGCCGCCCGCGCCGCCGTCGCAGGAACTCGCCTGGACTGACGCCGTATATCGCCATCGCGACTGGGAATCGTGGGCGTCGTGCAATTTCTTCGGCTCGGACCATTTCGCTTACTTCGACACGCAGATCGGCCCGGGCAGCCTGGGCACGTTCATTGGATCCAAGCCAAATTTCGTACCTGGCACCGTCTGGTACGAACCGTGCATCACCGACCCCGACAACAGCGGCGTGCTGAAATTCGACCCCAACAGCCATTGGTTCAAGGTCCACATGGGCCTGATCGAGGAAGGCGTCCGCCACGCCAACGGGCGGTATCTCGTGGGCATTCCCGACCTCATCGAAAACCTCGACACGCTGGCTGCCCTTCGCGGGTCGGAAGAGCTGCTCATGGACCTTATCGAGAGGCCCGAGTGGGTCCACGCCCGGCTGGCGGAGATTAATCAGGTCTATTTCGACGCGTTTGACATCATGTTCAATGCGGTCAAGGATCTGCCCGAAGCCGACGGCGGCAACGCGTTTTCGGCGTTTGGCATCTGGGGACCTGGCAAGACCGCCAAGTTACAGTGCGATTTCGCAGCCATGATCTCGGACAAAATGTTCAAGGATTTTGTGGTTCCGCCGTTGGCGCGGCAATGCGAATGGCTGGATTACACGGTATTCCACTGGGACGGCACGACGGCGTTACAGCACGAGGAAGCATTGCTGAGCATCGACGCGTTGGACGCGATCGAGTGGACGCCGCAAGCGGGCATCGAAGGCGGCGGGCATCCGCGATGGTACGATTTGTACCGGCGGATCAAGAAGGCCGGCAAGAGCGTGCAAGCCGTTGGCGTGACGGCGGACGAGATGATCCCGCTCATCGACGCCGTAGGCCCGGAAGGCCTGTTCATCCTCGGCTCCGCGCCGGATCAGAAAACGGCGGAGAAGGTGATGAAGGAGGCCGAGAAGTACGGCTGGCGTGCGTCGTAGGCGCGACTTCGAAGGGCACCTCGATTTTTACCACAGAGGCACAGAGGACCACAGAGAATATAGAAGGAAAACGGGCACGGTAGCCACGTTACATGGAAACGAACGGATTGGCCTCCCCGGCCTCGCGCGGAAGTGCCAGCCCACAGCCCCAGCGGGGCGTCTTGGGTAGCCCAGGGTGAGCGGTACGCCGCGAACCCTGGGGATGGGAGGAAGTTTTCTTCTCCTTATCATGCCTGATGCCACTGGCCGATGGCGACTACGCGGGCGAGTACGGCTTCGAACGACGCGGACAAGGGAACGTGCGGGCCGTTCGATGCCGGCTTCGCCCTGCGGTGTGCCCTCGGCCAGTGGCATCAGGCATGATGAAGAGTTCCGAAAAACACGTAGCTCCGGGAGGCGAGGTTTCCGCGCGGCGTTTTCGTCTTCGCGGCCTGGCGGTGCTGTTGCCGTGTTTGGCCGTACTGGGCGTGTCGGCGTGGCTGACGCCCGATCCGCGTGGCGTGGGGACACATGAGCAGTTGGGGCTTGGAACGTGCAGCATGTTGATTGATCGCGGCTGGCCTTGTCCAGGCTGCGGGCTGACGACCGCATTCGCCTCGACGGCGAACGGGCAGTTGGTGGCCGCGTTCCAAGCCCAGGCCGCCGGGCCGATCCTGCTGGCCGCCGTGGTGTTGTTGGCGGTGGCGGCAGCGGTGGAATTGGCAACCGGCCGCGACCAACTCCGCCGCTTCCGTCCCGGCTGGTGGTGTGTGATCGCGCCGATCCTGGTCATCCTCATCGGCTGGGGAATCAAAGCGTACATCGGCTGGAAAACGGGAATGTATCCGCTACGTTGACGCGGGACTACCTGGAAACGAACGGGCAATCGCGGACGAAGAATCGGTAGGGTAATTCCACGCCCTTGCGGATGCCGATGCGTTGACTGGCTTGGATGAGGCCCTCTGGCAGCGGGTCGCCGGTCAGCAATTCCAGCGGCGTGGCGGTCAGGTCGTGGCCGTTGAGTGCACCGGTGACGGCCAAGGCTTGCGCCAACCGGGCTGGGCCCGCGGTGAGTGTCGCGAGTTCTTTGGGCCGCGATGTTTCGCCGCAGCGCAGTTGTCGCGACAAATTCGGCAGGCGTCGCAGGGCGGCCATGACAGCCTGTCCCGCCATCGGCGCGGCGGCGCGGATCAGCACGCCCTCGCCGATTCCCGCCGGCTGCGCGACGACGTTCAATGCCCAGTGCATGCCATACGTAAAATAGACGTACGCGTGCCTCGGCGGGCCGAACAAGGCCGCGTTGCGCGGCGAGGGCCTGGACTCACACTGGCCGTCCCGCCGCATGCGAACCGCATGACAGGCAGGGTCGTTCTGTGTGTACGCTTCGGTTTCGACGATGCGGGCCTGTAACACAATGGGGTCGCCCAGATCGGCCAGCCAGGCGTCGTCCGCCCCGTCCAGCAGTGAACGAAGTTGTTCGCGCGAGACGACTCGCCGCAGCATCATGCCCAGCAGCCCGCGCGCGACGTCAACCGTCGGCTGAAGAAAAAACCGTGTCGTCGGATGCCGACTCACGGGGCAGGAGGATCCCACAGCCTGGTCTTGACGGCTGCGTTGGTGGGGTTGATCGCGTCGGGCTTGGCGGATTGAACCGCGCCGTCGCTGTAGAGCACGTTCAGCGTCGTATTGCGGTGCCTGGCGGAGTCTTTCAGCGGCGTGGTCAGATTGTTGTCCGGGTTGGCCGACTCGGCGTTAAAATCCAGGGCGACGATCCCGATTTCATTCTTGGTTGCCCCCTTGGTGTTGAGGCCATAGTGCGGCAGAACGTTTGCCTTGGCGCTGGGGCAGATGAGGTGTTCCCTGTTGATGCCGGCTTTGTCGATGAGGGTTTGCTGCCAGCCAGTCGCCGACGGATACAGAACGATCCGGCCTTGGGCGGAGGCCACCTGCGACTGGTACACGCCCAGGGCTTTGTGAACGCTGCTGAGATTGACGGCGCACCGCGCCTTCAGCGTGGCCGACCGCGCCACCCCCAGCGACGGCATGAGAATGCCCAGTAAAAGGCCTAATATCGCGATCGTGACCAGAAGTTCCACCAGCGTAAATCCGTAGCGGCGGTTCATGGGAAGCTCCAATGTGTATATCCGTATTATGGCGTCGCACAAGGTAAATGGCCAGTCGATTTCGAGGGAAACAGAGCCAATCGCTCTAGTGGCTGGTGACTTCTGTCCGCGGTTCATCCAGCCGGAACAACTGCCGCACGAGGTCGATGGTCGCCATGGCATCGCCGTTGGAGGCCGCGCCGAGTTGGCCAAGGAACGTAACCGGGTCGTGGGCCAGCTTGTTGCAGATCGAGCGGGCCAGTTCCTCCATGGCCTCTCGCTGCGGAGCGGGCCAATGCCTGGCGTGACGATCCACCTCCGCCGCCGCCAGGGCGGTCAGCCGCTCGCGAAGCAGGCGAATCGTCGGCACCGCGTCGCGCGACGCGAGCCACTCCATAAACGAGGCCGTCTCCGCCTCGACGATGGCGTCGGCCTTGGGAATCTCCGCCTGCCGCTGCCGCAGGTTTTGCTCAACAATGGTCTGGAGGGCGTCGATGTCCACGAGGCAGACGTACGGCAGCTTGCCCAGGGCGGGGTCGATGTCCCGCGGCATGGCGACGTCGAGCACAAGCAGGGGCTTGCGAAGCACCCGCAGGGCGTCGCCGGCATTGGCGGGCGTCAGCAGCGGCTGCGGCGATCCACTGGCGGCGATAACGAGATCGGCCTCGGCGAGGGCGGCAGGCACGTCGGCGAGCGAAATCGTGCGGGCCGAGAGTGGCGGCGTTTCACGTGACGCGGGCGAGACGCCCTCGTCACATTGCGCGCCGAGCAGGGCAGCCAGCGCCGGGCAGGCGAATCGTCGCTGGTCTGTGCTGGCCTGCGCCGGCGAATCGTCCGGGAATTCCTCGCGGCGCCACTGTTGAAAATGTTCGATCAGCGCCGCCGCCCGTGCCTCCGTGCGGTTGGCGACGATCAAATGATTCATGCCCGCCCGCGCCGCCGCTCGCACCGCCAACTCCGCCGTCGCGCCCGCGCCGATCAACAATACCGTCCGGCCATGCAACGACGAGAAAATCCGCCTCGCCAACTCCACCGCCGCCTGCGAAACGCTGGCCGTCCCCTGACCCAACCGCGTCCGCGTCATCACACCCTTGCCCACGCGAAACGCCGCGTGCAACAACTTATGCAGCAAAAAACCCGCCGTGCCCGCCTGGCACGCCTGCCGATACGCCGACTTGACCTGCCCCAAAATCTCATGCTCGCCGACAACCTGCGACTCCAGCGACGACGCCACGCGAAACAGATGCGACACCGCCTCAACCCCCGCCAGCCGATACAACCCCGCCCCGTCAACCGCCGCCACGCCCTTGACCGTCGCCAGTCTCGCCAGCAACCGAGCCACGCCGCGATCCATCGCCGCCTCGCCAGCCACCAGGTAAAACTCCGTCCGATTGCACGTCGACAGCACCAACGCCTCGGAAAACAACCGCTCCTCGCGCAGCCCCTCCAATAACGCCGCACCCTGCGACGCCGTCAACGCCAACGCCTCACGGGCCTCGATGGGGGTTCGATGATCTATACCGATACAATACAACATCGTTTATTTATCCCGCATACCTGTGCATGCCAGGGAACAGTCGCGAGACATTCACCCAGAGCAACGTCAGGATGACGCACGCGACGCCTGCCAGGACGAGGGCGGCGTTTGTCTTCGCGAATCGCCCGCCCTGCCACCGCCGCCAGTGCAGATACGCCGTAAACGCCAGCCACGTCGCCAGCGACCAGAGTTCCTTCGGGTCCCAATTCCAATAATCGCCCCAGCAGAGCTTGCCCCAGACCGCGCCCAACACCAGCCCGAGCGTCAACAGTGGAAATCCAAGACAGACCATGCGATGGCTGAGTTGTTCGAGCGGCCCGGCCCGGTCCGATCGACCGGCCAACAACTGCCTCGCCGCCGTCATGCCCGCCAGGAAGAGAATCATGTACGCCAGCATGTACGCGGCCACGTGCGGCACAAACAGCGGACTCTGCAACGCGGGCGGGAGCGTCTGCGGCTGGGCGTCGAACACCAGGCCTGCCGGCAACAGCACACACACGCCAACCATCGCGGCGGCGGTGTGTGAAATCATTCGGGCGCCGAGGAACCGCTCGCAGAACCACCACAGCGGCGCCACCACCACGCCCAGGGCGAGAAACACATCGAACATGCTTCGCAACGGCGCGTGCGACGTGTCGATCCAACGGAACACGAAGGCAGCCACCATGACTAGGCCGCCAAGGAAAAAATATCGCCGTTTCCATTTCCCCAGCGGCAGCGCACTGAACAGCCAAAACGCGATCGTCACGTAAATCAGGATGTGGACAACGTCGAATGTAAACTGCATCACCGGCCCTCCGCGACATCATCCCGTGACGCGGGCGTCTCGCCCGCGTTGTGCGCTCCATGAGACTGGCCGCTAGAAGACGCCAAATCGTCTTCGACGCCGGACGCGGGCAAGATGCCCGCGTCACGACGCCGGAAATACCCCACCGTCGGCGAGAACCAATACCGCCAGAACACGCCCAGCAGCATCAGGCCGAACCCCGCCAGCACGGCCCACAGGCCTTGATCGCTTACCACGCCCAGCACGGTATACGCGTGACGCTCCTTGTCCCAGTCCATCTGATAAAAGTGGTATCCTCGATGATGCAACGGCCGATTGACCGCGATGGTCGCCCGCTTGACGACCTGGCCGTCCTCGATAATCTCCACGTCGCTGAAAAATCCCTTCACAGGCGGCTCGACAAAGAACAACCGAATGCCCTCGATGTCGGGCGCGTCGGGATCGTCGAGGAACGCATGGACGTCGGCGTCGGTCATGGGCACGTCCATCGGAGGCATGCCGCGGAACGTGCCCGTCGCGTCGAGGAAGTGGCCAAAACGCATGGTCCCCCCCGGCAAATCGGGCGACGTCAGTTTCAGATCCATCGCCGGCAGGTCGCTGGTTGGATCGGCAACGTAC
Source organism: Phycisphaerae bacterium (assembly GCA_009783465.1). Lineage (GTDB taxonomy): Bacteria > Planctomycetota > Phycisphaerae > SM23-33 > SM23-33 > WRDM01. The sequence goes on from WRDM01000026.1 coordinate 18,415, forward strand.
TGCGGCCTGCGAATCGCCACCGCGTACGTGACGCCGCGATCCTCGCGCGGGCTTTGCGGCGAGAAGACCAGCCGCCGCGTCGGGCCGTCGCTGAATTCCAACGTCGCCAGCAGCGCGAACGTCTCCTCCGCGTCGACGGACGGCGCCAGCGGCGAGTGCGGGTCGGCCGTGTTGATGAGGCGGTCAATCGTAATCGTCGCCGCCGCCTTGGGCAGCAGCGGATTGACGTAGCCACCCGGCCCGGCCTCGCCCGCCGGCAACGTAAACGACGCCCGCCGGCCCGACTGGGCAGGAAGAGTAATGGCCACGCCAGGCCCCATGATCAGCAGGTCGGCCGGCACGTCGTCAGGCCACACCAGCCGCGCGTGCGGCAGAAACGCCACCGGCGTGATCGTGTAATGACTCTCGGGCAAATTCAGCGGCTGCCCGATCTGCCAATCCAGCCGGCGGTCCTCAATGACGACCTTCGCGCTGCCGTCGGCGGCGCGGCCAAGCACGGGCACCGCCGCGTGAAGTTCCCACGGACCGTAATACTCCATGCGGAAATCCCTCAGCCGGACGGTAAACGGCAACTCCACCCGCGTGGCGTCGCGGAGCCGCACGTGACTCTCCGCCACGCCCTCGTGGACGACCATCACACCCCGCGGCACACGGCCGCCGTCGATCCACGTCGCCAAGGCGGGCAACTTGCTCACCCACACGCTCGCGGCCAAGTGACCGCGAGGGCTGCTCCACATGCTGCCGCCAAGAATCAGAATCGCGCCAAGGTGCATCGCCACCGCCGCGGGCCTCCGCCAGAGGCCACGAACGAACAGCAGGCTGGCAACGAGCGTCATGAACACGAAAATCCACACGACCACCAACGCGGGCGAATGAAACAACTCCGCCGCGGTGACGGGAAATTTGGCCCAGAACCCGCCGGCCACGCCGTCGCCGCCGTGGTCGCAATCAGCCGACGAATGCGAATGCGCGTGAATCACCGGCAAAAACGTCGCGAAAATCGACAGCATCCCCAACAGCACACAGCACACAAAGGCCAAAAAAAGCAACAACGCCCCCGTCGATCGCCGCGCATCAGCCGCCGCCGGCACGCCAGGCCGGGCGGAAGATGAGAACGACGACTCATTCCTGTTGCTCGAAGCCATCACATTTCCATACGTGGGAAAACACACAACAACGCTCCGATAGTATACGGCCTGCCGCCGCCAGTTTCGCGAGAGAATTTGTGCGAAGTTCACGAAGTACACGGAATGCGAAACCGTTTGCATGCGGAAGGGTGGTTTTGTATAATGTTAGGATAGCCAATCCAAGAGTATGGCGTGGACGACAACAAAAAATATACCGCATCCTCCATCCCGCCGCGCGACGCCCGGCCTGCACAGGGGATCGGCTCGCCCGCGAAGCCCGGCCCATCCAGCGCCCCGTTGTTTACGAATACCGAATTCGCCGAAATCGAGTACGAATCGGCCATCCACAAAAGCACGCCCGGAGAAACCCAGCGGTGCGGCACCACATCCGCCCCCCAGGCCCAGTCAATCGGGCCACGAACCATCGACCCGATCCGGGAAACATTCTACAGCATGCGAAGCCTCGCCTCCGGAACCCCGCTGGCCCGGAATGACGCCGGACTGTTCTACAAACAAGCGAAATTCATGGAGGACTTCTCGGACGAATTCTACGGATTCGCCAAATTTTCCATGTATTATCCGTATTATCAACACATGGGATACGAACAACTCCGCACCTATTTCACGTGGCGTACGAACGTCCGGCGCGGCAACATCTATCCGACCTCCCTGTCCTACGTGTTTCTCTACATGTACGAATTGTTGTCCAATATCGGCGTGAACAGCCCCGCCGACGGATTGGACAAACTGATGACGATATGGCGTGCATGCCGTGACAACGAACCGTCCCTGGATCAGTATCTTCCCCCATGGCTCAAGGATTACCATATCTATTATGAATTGCCGTACCCTTTTGCAGATTTCGTGAATGAACATCACCTGCAAAACCATTATCCGCCTGAACTGTTTCTTTTTGAACCCGGCACCGAAAATGCCCTTACGGCCTGGAACAACCTGTCAAGTTACGACGTTACAAAATCCAAATTTTACGCCGCGGGCAACGAATCGTTGCTGAAGGACTGCTTTTCCGCCGTCCTCCGTTCCATTCATAAACTATGCACGAATCATAATATCCGCGTCGAGGATCTGTTTATTTACGGCGTCAGCAAAGGGACGCCATGGTATCCGTTTCAACGGGCTCTGTTTATGCATGGATTAGGTCAACCCGACCGCCAGGTAAACATGCCAGGCCGGGAATTCTACAGTTACAACGACAATCGCTGGTTCGCCAATATCCCCATCTATTATTCGGATCGGAAAGAACTGGCCGGGTACATCATCAAAAAAACGGAAGCTTGTCTTCGGCGGGCTGTCGGGTATAGATTCAAAATCACAGCCGACCCCGGCGCCGCGTCCCAGTCCTTTCAACCATTGAAATCGCTGGGAATTCCACCGGCAACGCTGAGCGGCGTGATTGAAAAAACGGTCGCGGATTTTCACAGAGACTCAACCCGCACCGTCGTGGTCGTCGATCACGATACTCTGGCCCGTATTCGCAAAGAATCGCTGGGAACGCAGGATAAACTGATTGTACCGGAAGACGATGCTCCCCACACACTTGCCGCCGCGCCGGGTGAATGCAATATGCCGGCGTTTCCGCAGCCACAAACCGAATCACATGGGCCTGTTCCCGATGTCTGGGCCGCCCTGAAGGACGCGCTGAACGCGGCGGAACGCGATGCGCTGTCGCTGGCCTTGCGAGGCGATACGAACATCAAAGCGTTTGCCGATAAGCACGGCGTGATGCTGGAAGTCCTGGCCGACAACATCAATGAAAAAGCGGCGGATATCATCGGGGACAATATCGTGACATTGGATGAAACGATAACTATATACGACGACTACAGAGAAAACGTCGCGGAGATCGTGGGATAACATGGATAATCAGGTGCCGGCACGGATTGCGAATATATTGATTAACGCGCTCAAGGGCGGCGTGGTGCCGCGCGTTGGATTGGAATATATCACCGTCGGACGCGCGCAGGAAATCGCGGCCATTCTATATGACATCGACATGATCTCCGACGGCGGCGCGTCGTTCCGATTTATTGTGGGCAAATACGGAAGCGGCAAGAGCTTTCTGTTGCAGACCATCCGCAATTACGCCACGGCGAAGGGATTCGCCGTCGTGGACGCGGACCTCTCTCCCGAACGGCGTTTTGCCGGAACGAAAGGACAGGGACTGGCGACATATAAAGAACTCATACAAAATCTTTCGACAAAATCCAAGCCGGACGGCGGGGCGCTCCCACTGGTTCTGGAACGGTGGATTTCCGGCATTCAGTCAGCCATCAAAGCACAGTCCGACGCGGACGGCGACGCCTTCGACCGCCAGGTGGAAAAACAGATATACGCCGTCGCCAGTTCGCTCGAGGGCATGGTGAACGGATTTGAGTTTGCCAAAGCCATTGTCACCTACTGGCGGGCGTATCGGCAGGACGACGCGGCCATGAAAAGCAACGTGCTCAAATGGTTCCGCGGCGAGTATACTTCCCGCAAGGAAGCCAAGGCCGATCTGGGGATCAATTTCATCGTGACCGACGAAACCTGGTATGATTTCCTGAAAATTTTTGCGATGTTCCTGGTCAGCGCGGGTTTCAAGGGATTGCTGGTGGTCATCGACGAACTGGTGAACATCTTCAAGATTCCCAACTCGATCACGCGACAAAACAATTACGAAAAAATTCTCACGATGTATAATGATGTCTTACAAGGCAAGGCCAGCCACATCGGTTTTTTAATGGGCGGCACACCGCAGTGCATTGAAGATAAATACAAGGGGCTGTTCAGTTACGAAGCCTTGCGCTCGCGGTTGGCGGAGGGCCATTTCGCCGCCGATGGCCTCAAGGATCTGTCCGCACCGATCATCCGACTACAGATGCTGACGCAGGAGGAAATGTATGTGCTGGTGGAAAAACTTCGGGACATCCACGCGCAACTATATAAATATACGCCAACGATCACGCACGAAGACCTGGTCTATTTCCTCACGGTGGAATACAATCGAGTCGGCGCCGACACGCATATCACGCCGAGAGAGGTGATTCGGGACTTTATCGAGTTGGTCAACATTCTCCATCAAAACCCGCAGAAACGTGTGGCAGATATCTTAGGAAGCAACAGTTTTGAATTGGCCAAGGGCGGCCTGAGTGACGAGGAGCTTCACGCCGATTTTCGAGAGTTTGAGGTATAGAAATCATGGACATATTCAATCGCCTTGCCCCGTTTATTCAGGATTTCATCTATCAAAATAAGTGGGAAGAGTTGCGCGGCATCCAGGTCGCCGCCTGCGAGGTTATCTTTGACAGCGATGAAAATCTGTTACTTTCCTCCGGCACGGCGTCGGGCAAAACGGAAGCGGCTTTTCTTCCGGTGCTTACGGAATTATTCAATAAACCGTCAAAATCGGTCGGAGTGTTATATATTTCGCCGTTAAAAGCGTTGATTAACGATCAGTTCAAGCGGTTAGAACAGTTATTGCTTGATTCGCATATTCCGGTGTGCAAATGGCACGGGGACGCGTCGCAGGCCAAGAAGAACGATCTGGTAAAGAATCCCGAGGGCATTTTACAGATTACTCCGGAGTCGCTGGAAAGTCTGTTGACCAATAAACGTGGCGCTTGTTTACAACTATTTTCTGATTTACGGTTTGTCATTATTGATGAAGTACATCATTTCATGCGTGATGTTCGTGGCATACAGTTGTTGTGCGGGCTGGAACGGTTGCAGAAATTGACCGGCATTGTGCCGCGGCGTATCGGGCTTTCGGCCACGCTGGGCGATGTGTCGTTGGCGAAGAACTGGTTGAATACGGGCACTGGCCGATCGTGTGCGTCGCCGGTTACGGATGAGGGAAAAAAACGTATCCGGCTGCATATCGAGCGGTTTGTGAATTACGCGGACAAGCGCGATCTTGTGGAAAAAGACAGTGGCGGCCAAACCGTTAATGCCAGCACCGGCGGCGACATCGGCGACCGGGAACATTATGAATATCTGTTCAAGATGACGTTGGACAAAAAGACGATTATTTTCACCAACAGTCGCGAGGAAACCGAATTTATCATGGCCAATCTTCGCGAGATTGCGTTGAAAAATAAGTCCCCTGATGTGTACCGCGTTCATCACGGCAATGTGTCGGCCTTGATACGGGAGACGACGGAGGACGAGATGAAGTCCAACGACGAGAAAATCGTCACCGGCGCCACGGTGACGTTGGAGTTGGGCATTGACATCGGCTCGCTGGATCAGGCGGTGCAGGTCGGCGCGCCGTTGAACGTGTCCAGTTTTGCGCAGCGGCTGGGGCGTTGCGGCCGCCGCGGGCAGGTGCCGCAACTGTTGTTTACGTTTGTGGAGGATCTGAAGATCAACGCGGCGGACACGCTCGGCCCGATCAACTGGGAATTTCTCCGCACCGTCGCCATCATCGAACTCTATACCAAAGACCATTGGATGGAGCCGATTCCGCCGCAACATCACGCGTACAATCTGTTATATCATCAGACGATGAGCCATCTGAAAAGCTGCGGGGAGCTTTCTCCGGCCGCTCTCGCGCAAACCGTACTGTCGCTCGGTTGTTTCAAGTATATATCGCAAGAAGACTACAAACAACTGTTGGCCCATTTGATTGGGATTCAGCAACTGGAGCGCACGGAACGTGGTGGGATTATCATTGGCCGAGAGGGCGAAAAGGTCGTCAACAGTCATAAGTTCCTGACCGTGTTCAACGCGCCGGAGTATCTGCTTGTCAAGGACGAGAACCGCACCATCGGAACGGTGGATAAAGTGTATCCGGTGGGCATACGTTTTGCCTTGGCTGGCATGACGTGGGAGACGGTTGACGTCAACGAGAAGAGCAAGGTGATTTTCGTCAAGCGGGTTCCGGGAATTTCCCTGGTGGACTGGAACGTGGATTTCGAGGCCGAGCTGCACACGGTACTTGTGCAGAAAATCCGCGGTATTTTGCGTTCGGATGCGTCGTATCCCTATCTAAGCCAACGGTGCCTCGAGCGGCTTACAGAAATACAATATATTGCCCGAAACAGTGGTATTCTGGAGAACCTGGTCACGCCGCTTTCCGACAAGAAGTATGCCGTTTTCCCGTGGGTCGGCACGCGGCAGCTTCTTACGTTGCATTACGCGCTGCTGCGCAGGAAAATCAAAAACAAATTGCCCTGGATCACCAGTGTGTTCTTCGAAGTGATTTTTGACGGGACGGCTGAGGAATTGGAGAGGGTTATTTATGAAATTTTGCAGTCCGAGTTGAATTTGTATGATCTCCCGTTGCCGGAAAAGGTGCAGGTCATCGGCAAATATAATGAGTTTATCCCGTTGAGCCTGTTGCGTAAGCAGTTTGTCGAAGATTATCTCGATTTCGACGGTTTGAAAGAGGCCATGTTGTCGCGCGAGGCGACTATTTGAAAAACACCCCTTCTCAGAAGTGACACGATGGTGGATAATGGATGTTCTATGGGTCAGTCGAGAATGTCAACTATTGTTACCGTTACGCTGAATCCCGCGATTGATCGCGTGATTGAGGTGGATTCGTTTACGATTGGCGAGCATCAGGTTGGGCGGGAGCGGTTGCGGCAGGCGGCGGGGAAGGGCGTGAATATTTCGCGGACGCTTGCCCGGATGGGGTTGTCGAGCACGGCGACGGGGTTTCTCGGGGCCGAGAGTTTACCGACGTTCGAGGGCGTTTTTCGCGACCGTCGGATCACGAACGCGTTTGTGACGTTGCCGGGCCAGACGCGGGAGAATATTACGATCACGGATTTGTGTTCGCGGCGGGAGACGCACATTCGCAGCGCGGGGCTGGCGGTGGACTCGTGGGGGCTGGCGAAGTTGACGCGGACGCTGGAGCAGTTGGCCACTCGCGAGGCGGTCGTGATTTTCAGTGGTTCGTTGCCGCCGGGCGTGCTGCCGAGTCACCTGGCGGCGTTGGCGCGGTGTTGTTTATCGCGTGGCGCGCGGGTGGCGGTGGACACCAGCGGGCCTGCCTTGTCGGCCGTCGCGGAGTTGCCGTTGTGGGTGGTCAAGCCCAACGCGAAGGAGTTGTCCGCCCTGGTCGGCTGCGAGCACAAGAAGGAGCACGAGCAGTTGGCGGACACGCGGGAGTTGGCGACGCGGTTTGAGCATGTGTTGTTGACGTTGGGCACTCGCGGGGCGTATCTGGTGACGGGGGGCGTTGCGTTGCACGGCGTGCTGGAGCTTGGGGCGGAGGAGATTGCCAGCACGGTCGGATGCGGGGACGTTTTTCTGGCGGCGTATATTGCGGGGTTGCGGCAGGATTTTTCGCCGCGTGAGGCGTTTGCGGGCGCGTTGGCGTTCGGGGCGGCCTGCGCAACGGTGATCGACCCGGCCGGCGCCTCGCCTGACGTCGCGACATCACTGCTCTCTCGCGTTCGGATTCGCGAGGTATAGTGCCGGCTGTTATTTTTCCGCGGTTTTTTCCGCCGCTTTCTCCGCGGCCTTGAGCATTTTTTCCGCCGCCGCCAGCCAACCGCGGATCAGGCCCGCGCGGTCGGTGTTGTAGGCCGTCTTCAACGCTTTTTCTTCGGATTCCCCCTGCTTCATCAGCCGGATGAATTTCGAAAACGCGTTGCCGTCCTTCTGAATCATGTATCGCACCAACGCGTGAGCCATGCCGTAGTGGAAGCTGTCCATCTGCCACACGTCGTCGAAAATCACCTGCGGTTTTTTCTCGCCGGCGAGGACTTGTTTGGTGGCCTCCTGCCACATTTTGCTGGCCCGGCCGTTTTCGATCACCGCCGCGCAGGTGTATTCGGCGATTCCTTCGTTGACCCATACGGGAATGGGCCGGATCGTGAGGTATCGGGCCATGAAGCCGTGCGTGCCCTCGTGGACCATGGTGTGGTAGAATTGTGTTTCGTCGGCGGTGGCGTTGAGGACGATGCAGACGTTGCCGTTTCGGCTGTACATGAGTCCGCCGGATTTTTCCGCAACGGCGGCGTCGACGCCGATCGCCTTGCAGAACGCGACGTACTGTTTGGCGTTTTCAAAGGCGAAAATCGGGCATTTGTCCACCCACACGGTGCGCGGGTCGGCCTTGAATTGCCTGCATAACTCCTTGTACATGCGTTCGGCGGTGTCGCTGAATCGCTTGTCGTCGGCTTTTTTCGTAAAGGCGCTGAACAGATAGAAATGGGCCGTCTCGCCCATGTGCAACCGGGGCGCGACCTGCCGGGCTTTCTTGCCGAGATCCCTGGCCCATTCCCTGGCCTCCTGAACCTGCTGCCTGGTGGGCGGCTTGACTTCATAGGGATCTTTCTTGACGACTCTCCCTTGGGCCCCCACCGCCGCCGAAAACCCCGCCGCCAACATGCCGGCCGTGATGTACATAAGGATCGTATGACGCATGACAGGCTCCTCGAAGTGCGTGTGATTGTAGCGTGAAAAAAAGCCAATAGCCAGTAGCCAATAGCCATCAGGTATGGCCGATCGTGCCGTATATCACACGATCATGATGTGGTCCACGCACACGTCCGTTCCCGTTTTCATGGTCTTTTCGCCCTTGTCTTTCCGTACCTACTGGCTATTGGCTACTGGCTATTGGCTTCGTTCCATCGAGTGAACGTTTGTCGGACAAACAACATTCCACCGTCACAAAATGGTTTTGGCCTCGCGGGCCGTTTCACTACAATTGGGGCATGAACAGGATTCTGGCATGGCTGTGCGTGTGGTCGTTTGTGTTGTCGGCGGGTTGCGACGGCCAGGCCGACCGCGCGACGTTTCGTTCGCTTCAGACGACCGTGCAGCGGGAGGCGTGGACTGGCCGATACGCTAACGGCGTCATCCTCTCGACGGAGCACTACCGCATCTACACGACCTGCACGGACGAAAGTCTGGTGGAATTTCTGCCGGGCTTCATGGAGGCCGCCCACACGCACTACCGCGTGCTGACGGGCGTGGAGGCGCTCAGCGATGCGCGGATCGGGCGGATGTACCTGCTGGCCGACCGCCAACAATGGGCCGACGTGACTCGCCGCGTGACCGGCTCGCGGGCGCCGCGGTATCTCGCAATCCAGGCAGGCGGATACTGCCACAAGGGTACGTGCGTTCTGTGGGACCTCGGCCCCGCACAGACCGCCGCGGTGGCGGCCCATGAAGGACTGCACCAGTTCCTGACGTTTCACCTTCGCGACGGGCTTCCGATGTGGCTGGAGGAGGGGCTGTGCGTGAGCGTCGAGGGGTTTGCCGTGGACGAGAAAAAGAACGTGACGTTCGATCCCGATTTCGCGTGGACACTGCGCCGCGACCTGCGCCGCGCGCTCGAGCGAGGCCGATGGATGCCGCTGCAAACGCTGCTGTCGATGGACGTCGCGTCGGCGATTCGGGAGGACAACGAACAGGCCGTCGCGTACTACGCCCAACTGTGGGCGCTGGTGAAATTTCTCCACACCCACGACGCCTGGCGCGACGGCATGAAACAACTCATCGCCGACGCCCGCGACGGGCAACTCCGAAGCCGCCTCGACATGAGCTGGCTGGAATTCCAACTCCTCCGTGCCGACGGCCGACGCTACAACGACACCCTCTCCGAACCCCTCTTCCGCGCCTACATCGCGGACGACATGGCCGATTTCGAACAGGCGTTTGAAGCGTACGCGAGAGAGTTGGCGGGAGAGTGAGGGTGTCCAGGGTAAACACACATGTGGGATCCGGTTTGCTCATGACCTTCGTGTTCGGCGCCACTGGCCACAGGCCCTGCCATTTTGCGTCGTAGATCGTTGTGACAGACGAACCGTTTTGTCGCCCACACCGTCGTACAACGCAAAATGGCAGGGCCTGTGGCCAGTGGCGCCTGAATATACACCTCGAGCGAAACGAGGGATGACATGCGTTTGCCCTGCGGGCGTTCGTCGCGCCCTTGCGTGCACGGGGCAATTTCGGTACAGTCCTTAGCTTGTCAGATAAAGGAACACCAACTATGACTCAGTCCGCCGGCAAATCGTACTTGTTCACCAGTGAGAGCGTCACGAAGGGCCATCCCGATAAAGTCGCCGATCAGATCAGCGACGCGATTCTCGACAGTCTGTTGGCGAAGGATCCGTTGGCCCGCGTCGCGTGTGAGACGCTGGTGACCACCGGGCTGGTCGTGCTGGCGGGCGAGGTGACGGTGCACAACGTGGCCGCGGAGCGGGCGCTGCTCCAGGCTGAGGAGACTGTGCGGGAAGTCATTCGTTCGATCGGCTACGACGATCCGGCGGCGGGGTTTGATTATCGCAGTTGCGGCGTGCTTCGGGCGTTGCACGGGCAGAGCGAGAACATTTCCCGCGGCGTGACAGCGGGCAAGGGCAAGGAGCAGGGCGCCGGCGACCAGGGGCTGATGTTCGGCTTCGCGTGCGACGAGACGTGCGATTTCATGCCGATGCCGATTCACCTGGCCCACTGCCTCACCGCCCGCCTGAGCGAGGCCCGCGAGAGCGGCGAGATGAAGTGGCTGCGGCCCGACGGCAAGAGTCAGGTCACCGTCCGCTACGAGGACGGCGGGCCGCTGCTGGTGGACACGATCGTGCTCTCCACGCAGCACAACGAAAGCGTCGTGGATCCCAAGACCGACGCCATGTCCGCCAAGGCCAAGGAGGCGATCATCCAGAAGATCATCAAGCCGGTGATCATGGCCGAGGCGCCGAGCATGTGGCACAATGGCATCGTGTTTCACGTGAATCCGACGGGCAAGTTCGTGATCGGCGGCCCGCACGGCGACAGCGGGCTGACCGGGCGGAAGATTATCGTCGACACGTACGGCGGGCGCGGGCGGCATGGCGGCGGCGCGTTCAGCGGCAAGGACCCCTCGAAGGTGGATCGCTCGGCCTGCTACATGTGCCGATACATCGCGAAAAACATCGTGGCCGCGGGGTTGGCGAAGGTGGCCGAGGTGCAGGTCGGCTACGCCATCGGCGTGGCCGAGCCGGTGAGCGTGCTGGTGGACTGCGAAGGCACCGCCGTCGTCGACGAAGACCGAATCGCCGCCGCTATCCGCGATATTTTCCCGCTCAAGCCGCAGGACATCATCAAACACTTGAACCTGCTGCGCCCCATCTACCGCGAAACCTCCCACGACGGCCACTTCGGAAGAACCGGCCCCGGCTTCACCTGGGAAAAACTCGACAAAGTCAACGCCCTCCGCAAAGCGTGCAAGGTGTGAGCCCCCGTACGTCGGAAGGTAGACATCATGGTGATTCATTACAGCCGCCTTCCAAAAAAGAGAGCGGCAAGCGTGATGTTGTGCGTGTATCCGGAAATGAGTTGGGCGACGGACTGACTGTTCAACAACTTCGGGCGGCAGCCAAACAGTTTTCTAGAGAAAATTTTGTCGGACAAAACGTGATCGTGGAATCGAATGGATGTGAAATATTGATTTCCATGGCCGGAATAAAGCATACGCTGGCAATGGCCAAAACACCCGAGAGCATACACGCCATCATCGTATTGCCATCATTACTGCGACGCTCTATCAAAGTAGGAGAGGAGGCGGATAAGCACGGACGTAATTACATCAAGGTCATTGAGCATTATCAGGCTCCGGTCGAGATTGCAGGAAACGCGTATTTGGCCGAGATGATCGTGACTGTCGTAAACGGCGAAACAAGGCAGCTAAATGATATTCGCGTTTTTTATCACCAAAAATTGAAGGGCTTGTCAGACACTTGGACTATTTAAGCCCATTATCGACAAGCCCTTCTTGGAGCCGGCCACGCATTACGGGGGATTTGAGCAGTGCTCAAAACTAACCCGAGTCATTGACCGGCTTCCACATGAATTATCGGCTTCTACATCAGGAAAATCAAGCACCCATGACGGTTTTTCTGGCGACATCCATACTGGCCAACATCCGATGGGCGGGGCTTTCGGCGCCGACGGCGATTGTGTGCGTCTGGGCGGCGGCGTGTCTGGCGGCTGGGCTTGGCGTGGCGTTTTCGTGTCGCCCTGCCGGACGCAAGCCCGCCCTCGCGATGGCCTATCTTTCCATCGGCTGCGTCGGGTTCCTTGGGCTGTGGATTCTCGCCCGACACGACTGGAGCCTGCTGGAAATCGTGGCCGCGACCGGCAGAATGTGGATCAAAACCGCGATGACGGCGCTGATCGTCGGCACGCCCTGCTCGTTCGGCATGCTGCTGATCCTGTACCACCGCCAGAAAATCCAGCCGCCGAAAACCACACTGCCGCCGCGAGAGGATGTGCCCTGATTTTCTGGCAAAGTGATTTTGCGTGGAAAACAGCCAATGTCCCTCCCCGGTCTCGTGCGGAAGGGCCGGGCCACAGCCGCGAAGCGGCGGCGTGTTTAGCCCCGGTTGAGCCGTAGCAAAAACGAACAACCTCGGTCATAATGTTCCCCATCGTGTCCCACAACCTACTCAAAGGAGATTTCGTCATGGCGTCTAAACAGTCCAAACAACTTGCACTAAAAACCGTCGCCCATCAGCCGTCGTGGGTAGTTCGAAGCCAAACCGTCGAATTAGCGCTGACGCGGCGCGGCGGGCATTTGGCGCCGGTTACGTTTTATCGCGACAGCGACTCGCCCGTTCAGCCGTACCACATCGCGCCGTGGGCCAGTGAAAAACACACGAAAATCCCCGAAAGCGAACTCGTTCTCACCACGCTGCGCGGCGATTTTCTCTGTATGCCTTTCGGCGGCGGCAAAATCCACGGCAAGCAGGCCCTCGCCCACGGCGAAACGTCCACGCTGGACTGGATCTTCGGGTCGCTCTCACGGGAGGGCAACAAAATCACGCTGGACGTGACGATGGACATGAAACTGCCCGCCGGGCGAGTCACCAAAACGCTCACGCTCGTCGACGGCCACAATGTCGTCTACAACACGCATCGGCTGGAGGGCTTCCGCGCCACGCTACCGATCAGCCACCACGCGACGCTCCGTATGCCCGACGCGGAACGCACCGTCGCCGTCAGCACCAGCCCGTTCGCGATGGGCCTGACGTTCCACACCGATACCGGCGACCCCGCCAACGGCTGCTATCAGACGCTCCAGCCAGGCCAAACATTCACGTCACTCGACAAGGTGCCCACCGTGTTCAAGTCGCCCGCCTTCGACGATTGCAGCCTGTACCCGCGACAGCGAGGCTTCTGCGACCTGCTGGGCGTATTCCACAAATCCACGCCCGGCAAACCCGCATGGACCGCGGCCGTGTACACCAAAGAAAACTTCCTCTGGTTCAGCCTCAAAGACGCCGCCGTACTGCCGTGCCTGAGCTTCTGGTCGGAAAACCGCGGCCGCTGGACCACGCCCTGGCTGGGCCGAAACAACTGCCTCGGCCTCGAGGACGGCGCGACGTACCTGCCGTCAGGCACGCAGAAATCCCTGGCCGCCAACCCCGCCAGCCAGGCCGGCTTCGCCACCGCCATGACGCTCTCGCCAAAAACCCCCACCGCCATCCGGTACATCCAAGGCGTAGCCAAAACCCCCAAAGGCTTCGACCGCGTGAAGACCGTCGCGTTCGGCAACGGCGAAGTCGTTTTCACCGCGGACAATGGAAAAAAGGCGACCGCTTTGGTGAACTGGGATTACCTGTTCACGGGTGCGTTGTAGAGTAATAACCGTTCGTGAGGGCTCCGCCTGTTTGCGTTGTAGAAGTCTGTATCCGACGAAGCGTTTGCTTCTCCAACGTCCTACAACGCAAACAGGCAGAGCCACCGCGACGCGTTTTTCGTTCATGAAAGGACGTTCGCGATCATGATTCGTTTCGGCATCATCGGCGCCGGCAGGATGGCGGGGTATACGTTGTTTGATTTGATGAAGGATCACCCCGTCGCCAAGCCGGTGGCGTGGTTTGAGCCGGACACCGGCCGCCCCGACACCGTCGAGCGGCTCCCGCGGTTTCGCGATATCGGCCTGACCCCGTGCGGCAGCCTGGACGAACTGCTCCGCCGCGACGATCTGGACATCATCCTCAACCTCACGCCGCACTACGCGCACGCCGAAACGACCATCGCCGCCCTGCACGCGGGCCATCACGTGCTGTGCGAAAAACCGCCCGCATGCTCGTGGAGCGAGTGCCAGGCCATGATCGACGCGCGCGACGCGACGGGGAAGAAACTGCTGATTCACTTTCAGCATCTGCTCCGCCCGTCGGCGAGATGGTTAAACCGCAAACTGGTGGCCGGCGAGTTGGGCCGCATCCGCCGCGTGCGGTGTATATCGCTCTGGTGGCGCGACGCGGAATACTATCGTCGCGTGCCCTGGGGCGGCAAGCGGGCCTTTCAAGGCAGGCCCACGCTCGACGGCACGATGGTCAACCAGTCCGTGCATTTTCTCAATCAAACGCTCAATCTCGCCCAGCGGAGCGGCGAGTCGCACGTGGCCATGCCGGCGGAAATGCACGCGAAACTCTACCGATTTCACGAACCGGAGGACCTGGAGGTCGAGGACACCGTCGTCGCCACCGGCGTGCTGGATAACGACGACGCCACCGAGTTCGTCTTCGCCGCGACGACCTGCGCCGCCGAAGCCGCCGCCACCGACCGCGCCCGCGAATATCGAGGCCTGCCGGAACAACATTGTGTCACCCTCGAATGTGAGCACGGTACCGCCCGATGGGACGGCACCGCCCGAATCGACCGCCCAGGCCAACCGACGGAAACCTGCGACGACGGCGACGGCCCCTGGCCGTTCTATTTTCACTTGCAGCGCGTGCTCCGCGATGAAGAACCCGCCGTCACCCCCGTCGAACAGTCCAGCCGAACCATGCGATTCATCTTCGCCGCCTACGCGGCCGCGAGCGAAACGGTCATCCAGGCCCCATGGGCCGACGCGCCCCAAGTGGCCGCCACGCTACGCCGCTGCGAACAAAACGCCTGCCTGCCACACCAACTAGACAATCCGCCCGCGTGGGCGTAGCAGGAATTCGCAAAATCCGAAATACGAAGCACGAAATACGAAACAAATTTCAAAAATTCAAACGACAAAATTCCAAACGCTCGCGCTGTTCATGCGTCTTGACGTTGAAGGAGCGTGAGCGTTTAGAATTTTGTTGTTTGGGCTTTGAAATTTGTTGAGGTTGTCGTATCGCAGGTGTGCGATTTCGCCCCGGCAAACAACCGATTGCCATCCCGGTCTCGCGTGAAAGCCGCCGGCCCACAGCCCCAACGGGGCGTCTTGGGTAGCCCAGGGCGAGCGTACTCGCGAGCCCTGGGAATAGCGGTTTTTCCCAATAAAATCGTGCCCGACGCCACTGGCCGAGGGCGCGCACGCGGGCGAGTACGGCTTCGAACGACGCGCACAGGGGAAAGTGCATGTCGTTCGATGCCGACCTCGTGCGACGGTGCGCCCTCGGCCAGTGGCGTCAGGCACGATGAAGGAGTTCGAAAATGCCCGAAACCCAGGGTTCGCCTGAGTACAGGCTCACCCTGGGCTACCCAACGCCGCCCCGTTGGGGCTGCGAGCCGGCACTACCACGCGAAACCGAGGAGGCCAACTCGTTTATATCCATGCAATACGGCTACCGTGTCGAATTTCCGCGACTTACTCTTCCGGCACCAGCCGAAGGATGCGGTCGTTTTCGCCGTTGGCGGTCGCGAGGTACAGCAGGCCGTCGGGGCCGACGGCGACGGCGCGGAGTGGGCCGAGTTCCTTGTGTAGCACGACGGAGACGTCAGTGATAAGGGTGGCGAAAGCGGGGTTGCCAAGGAAGGCCGTGACGCAGTACAGCGCCGGGCCATTCCGTGTGGCGACGAACAATCGGTCTCGCCAGGCGGGGAACGCGTCACCGCGATAAAACACCGCTCCCGCCGGCGCGATGGATTCCGACGGCCAACGGTGATTCGGCGGTACGCTTTCGTCGTGTTTGAGGGCCCAGGGCTCTTTGCCCTTGTTGATGAGGTAAATCCTGTCCACTTCGTTGTCCGGATTTTCCGGCCCGTCGGTGCGTTGTTCCATCGCGTAGAGCACCTTCTCGTCGGGATACCAGTCGAAGGCCAGGCAGTTTCGGTGGCCTGACGACCAGACGAGTGAGTACGGGAATGGGTTGTCTTTTGGCACGGTGCCGTCGGGGTTCATGCGGAGGAGTTTGCCGGCGAGTTGGCTTCGTGGCAGCGGGCCGGGCAGGCCCGCGTCGCCAGTGAAGGCCCATAGCATGCCGTCGGGGCCGAACCGCAGCGGCAGGCCGTTGTGGGTTTCCGCCGCGGGCAGGGCGCTGAGCAGCACGATGCCCGGCGTGACGGCGGGCGTGGCGTCGGGCGAGAGACGGTACCGCGCGATGATGTTTCGCGGCTCGTTGCCGACGACGCCCGTGTAGCTGACGTAGATCAGGCCGTCACGCGAAAACGTCGGCGAGACCGCCAGGCCCATCAACCCGCCGTCGCTGCCGGCAGGCGGTTGCACTTCGGCGAAATGGTGCAGCCGTCGGACAACGCCCGCCTCGACAATCGACAACTCGCCGCCGCGCTGCGTGAAAATCAGCCGCCCGTCACCCAGCCACGCCAATGCCCAAGGCCCGCTCAGCCCCGACGCGACCGTCTCCACGCGAAACCGCTGCCCGTGCAATTCGTGAATGGGCGCGCTTGGTTGCACGATCACCGGAACCGTCGCCTCCGGCGGCACTTCGACCGGGCTGGACGAGTTGTTGGTCACATCAGGCAGGCGGGCGATGTCCGTGCATCCGACTGTCACCGACAACGCAAAGAAAAAAAGTACGTGACGCATGCGTGTGTCCTTTGGTGCTTATGACACCTAGTATAATGACTCAACCACCCACGATGCGAGTGTCACGCTTTTTTCGCTACTTTCACGCCGATCTCTGGTTTCATAATCAGGTGGCCTGTGAAGGCCCGTTGTCTGTCGATCGAAACCAAAGGAGCCTCGCGTGAGTGAGCAACGTTTTCTTGCCGAGATCAACGTCGGCAACGCCGATGATGTCACCGCCGTGAAAAATCTCAACGCCGCCTACCAGCGCATGACGCAGCAGCTCGGACGCGTAATCGTCGGGCAGCAGCATGTCATCGAGCAGGTGCTGATCGCCATGTTCTGCAAAGGGCACTGCCTGCTGGTGGGCGTGCCGGGACTGGCGAAAACGCTCCTGATTTCAACGATCAGCCGCGTGCTGAGCCTGTCGTTCAAACGCGTCCAGTTCACACCCGACCTCATGCCCTCCGACATCACCGGCACCGACGTCCTCGAAGAGGACCGCACCACCGGCAAACGCGTTTTCCGGTTCGTCCACGGACCTCTGTTCGCCAATATGATCCTCGCCGATGAAATCAACCGCACGCCGCCCAAAACCCAGGCCGCCCTGCTCGAAGCCATGCAGGAACACATGGTCACCTGCGGCGAGAAGACGTACAAACTGCCCGAGCCGTTTTTCGTCCTGGCCACGCAGAATCCCATCGAACAGGAGGGCACGTATCCACTGCCCGAGGCGCAGCTCGACCGTTTCATGTTCAACATCACCGTCGATTATCCGTCGGCCGATGAGGAAATGCAGATCATGAAGCAGGTCACGGGCACGTACGAAGCCGACCTCCAGACGGCACTCTCGGGCGAGGATATCGCGCGGCTCCAGGCGATCGTCCGCCGCGTGCCTGTGGCGGATCATGTGTACCAGTACGCGCGGGATCTGTCGCGGGCAACCCGCCCTGGACAGAACGAAGCGCCGGATTTCGTGAACGAACTGGTCCACTGGGGCGCCGGGCCTCGGGCGAGCATTTATCTGATCCTGGCCGCCAAGGCGCGGGCCATCCTGCACGGACGGTATCACGCGACGACCGAGGACGTTCGCGAAATGGCCCTGCCGGTGCTGCGGCACCGCATCATCACCACCTTCAACGCCGAAGCGGCCGGCATTTCCTCCGACGAAGTCGTGTTGCGGCTGCTGAGTGAAATCCGCGCCTCGGCGGGATAGGTTGGGTGGAGCGTTACATCAGTACGACTTCGCTAAGACCGAGCGGGATTACGCGGATTAAAGGATTTAAGGAGTTCTCGTTCCAAACGACAACCCGTAAATCCCTTAATCCGCGTAATCCCGCTCGGTCTTAGCGAAGTCGTATTGATTACGAATGGAACACAACGCGGGGGCTAGCGCCCGCATTACGTTCGCTTACTTGACCGTATTCACCGACCGGCCGATGCGGCGTTGGCGGTTGACGATTTTTCTGCCCTTGGACGTCCTCATGCGGGCGCGGAAGCCGTGCTTGCGGGCCTTTTTCCGTTTCGACAGCCTGTGCGGATAATGCATATCATGCCTCGTTTTTCTCGTGGTGCCTCTTCGTCATGTCGACCAAACGACAAGTCGAGCAATGTTACCGGCCCGCCGCGGTTACGGCAAGGGATTTTTTGTATTTTTACGGCGGAAAAATGAACGTGGTTTGACGCTTGACGGCGCGGCAGGCCGTGCTACGATGGACGGCGGTTTGTGTTTCCATTTCAGGCATATACATTATTAAGGAGAGTCCCATGAGGTATCTCGGAGCCGTGGCCGTGATCGCGATGGTGATGTCCGCGCCGGCGTTTGCCGGGGCGCTGAATTCTGGCGAGACGCTGGACATAATGAGCCGGTTGACATTCGGGAATGCGGGCGAGGGCGACAGCGTGTTGAATCCCTCGAACATGGATCCCTGGGGCATGGTGAACCATGGCTCCTACGGGGATGCCCTGTCCAGGCGGTACTTTGACGGCGGTGGCACGCAGGCGCCGGGCCTGTTCGAAATCGCGTTCAAGAACGACCGCAGCGCCGGCGATGAGTATATTTCGCACGTGATTTCCAGCAAGGGGCCGGCCGTGGGCAGCCTGCTGTATGACGGCACGGAGTTTGACGGGACAGCCCTGTGGTTGGCGCACAGCGTGTTCGCGGCCGACACGGCACCGTCGGGCGACGAGGGCGGCGCCGAAGCCGGCAGCATTGCCATGGCGTCGAAGGCCACGCAAATTCACATCATTCCGCAGCCGGGCACGACGACGTCGACCTACTACTTCTCCGCCGATGTGTACATGCCCGATCACAGTGACGCTGGAAACCTCCCGACGGGCTTCCACGTGGGGCCCTATTTCGACGTCGAAGGGTACGGCCTGCGGAGTCCGGGCGGAATGGGCGGCACGTACATTAACATGGCGAACTTCGGGCTTGACGCGTGGCACCTGTTTGAGATGCGCGCCGAATTCACGATCACCGGCGCGGACCGGGCCGACGACGATCCCGACGGCATCAAGAACCGCAACACCCTCATGGTGACGCTGTACTACTACGTGGACGAAACACTTGTATCCCAAGCCACGTGGGATCTGAACGAGTCCGGAAACGCCACCGGGTCGTGGATCAACCAGTTCGACGGCTCGATCAACATCGGCACCGCGTTTGGCCTTCAGCGAGGTTGGCAAGGCTCGGCCCCGGAGGTGTTCTTCGATAACATCACGACGGCCCTGATCGTGATTCCAGAACCGGCGACGATGAGTCTGCTCGCTCTTGGCGGCCTGGCGCTGCTGCGGCGACGGAAGTAAGCGAATACCGATCGACGCGGATATGGCTTGCCTCTTTGCGCTGTGGAACGTTCCACGGCGAAAAGAGGCAAGCCATAATTACGTCAGGCGACTTCGCGGAATGGTGTTC
>WRDM01000027.1 GCA_009783465.1 Phycisphaerae bacterium
GCAAGCAAGCAAGCAAGCAAGCATCTCTCTGAACCACCATGTCTGAGACGGGGATTCACACTGATCGAACTGCTCGTGGTGATTGCGATTATTGCGCTGCTGGTCTCCATTCTCATGCCCTCGTTGGCCAAAGCAAGAGACATCGCCAAAAGCGCCTCCTGCATGGCCAATCTGCGAAACATGCACCCCTCCCTGTACCTCTACAAGTCCGAGAACAATGACTATCTGACGGGCTGGAGCTGGCGGGCCGACAAGCCCAAACCCGGCGATCCCGATCCCGCCAAGACCGCCTGGTATCTCGAGATGAGCCGGTCGATGCGCGGGTACTCGTCGCAGTTCCCCGATCTGGACGCGATTAAGGGCGAAGCGGCGGGCCCCGGGGGGGCTAATGATTTCCCGAGCGTCCGGGCCTGGACCGCGGCCAATCCCATTCTGAAATGCCCGCTGAGCGATCGCGATGCCGATCTCTGGGACAGCCGGCACCCCAACGGGTCCTACTTCCCGCCCTATTACACGTGGGACTATTATTACAAAAAATGGTCTGATGAAGCTGCGCCGTATTATGCCATGCGGCAGATGTACTTCGACTTCAGCAAGCTCAGGCGGCCCACCGATAGTATCATGCTCACCGAAGCCAAG
This sequence comes from Phycisphaerae bacterium, assembly GCA_009783465.1. GTDB lineage: Bacteria > Planctomycetota > Phycisphaerae > SM23-33 > SM23-33 > WRDM01. The sequence continues at coordinate 640 of WRDM01000027.1, forward strand.
CCTCACGGCTGGACGGAAAACATAAGCGCTATGCGGTACCTGGCTAATTCGAGCGAGTATGAAAACACGGACTGGGGTAAGACGACCGGCAAGAGGCATCCGGGCGCCGGAAGGATTTTTAGCATAAATGGAAATCATTGGTGGGAAGGCACCAACACATACCTGTACTTCGACGGGCATGTGCAGTTGCGGCAAATGCCGAATTATAGTCTCGATGGTGTGGGCACCGACCCGGTGACGGGGGCCAAGCGGTTGGAGCATCCCGACCTGAACCTGCCGACGTACGCGAATTTCGTGAAGTAATACTCGCGCACACGGCTGGCTGAACACGCCAACGCGGCGGGGACGTTATCGTCCCGCCGCGTTGGCTTTTCCTGGGGAGGCTGATCCGTTTGTCGTCAACACCGGCCGGGTGTGGTTCAGGGCCATCGCATTCTCGTAGCATGGGCGTCTCGCCCATGCGTCCCACGGGCGTCTCGCCCGTGGCGGAACAGGCACAACCGGCCTTTGGGAACGTTTGCATGGGCCAGACGTCCATGCGACTCACGGGCGGGACGCCCATGCTATGAGAAGGCGATTGTCCTGGGGTGTGGTTGATTTTTCTGCACGATGTAGTGTGTTGGCGATGCCGTCTTAGCCCCGAAGGGGCGCCTTGGGTAGCCCAGGGTGAGCCGTACTCGGCGAACCCTGGGTTTTTCGGGCGTTTTTGCTCCTTTCATCGTGCCTGACGCCACTGGCCGCAAGGCACACTGTCGCGTGAAGGCGGCGGCGAACGACTCACACATTCCCGTGTGCGCGTCGTTCGATGCCGACCTCGCATGACGGTGTGCCCTCGGCCAGTGGCGTCAGGCCGCGATTGTGTGAGAGAGGAAAACATCTGTCCCCAGGGTTCGCGGCGTACCGCTCACCCTGGGCTACCCAAGACGCCCCGTTGGGGCTTTGCGCCGGCACTTCCGCGCGAGGCCGGGGAGGCCCAATCGGTTGTTTTTCACAGAAAATCAACCATTTCCACACGAAAGTCAGCCGCGCCATTTCCGTCCTTCGTCCACCATGGCCAGGTAGTGGTCGACGGGGATGTAGTTCGCCACCGTGTTGCCGCTGCCCAGGGCGTAGCCGCCGCCGGGCATGCATTGGTCCAGCGTGTCGCGGACGCGGGCGCGGATGGCCTCCTCACTGGCGCGGCAGAGGAAGTCCACGTCGATGCCGCCGATCATGGCCATGTGTTGGCCCCAGGTGCGCTTGGCGTCGCGGCAGTCCTCGATGGTGTCCTCGAAGCTGTGTTTGGCGTCGATTTTCACGTCGTGAATCAAGTCTTCCGTAATGTCGCTGAGTTTGCCGCAGGAGTGCAGGAAGTATAGTCTGCCGGCCTCGTGGGCGGCCTTGGCCAGCGTCGCGTGCCCGCGGAGGACCCACTCCCGCATGTCGGCCGGCGAGATCATCAAGCCGTTGCGATAGCCCATGTCGTCGCTGCCCCACAGCGCCCGCACGCGCGGGAATTGCAGCAGTTGTTTGATCTCGGCCTGGTGAAACTCCAGAATCTTCGCCGCCAGCGCCTCGACCAGATCGTGCTGTTCGTATAGCGCGAAGCAGAGCGTTTCGTATCCCATCAGCCAGCAGAGCAGTTCGCAGAAATGGCCGGTGTGGGCGACGATGCACATGTCGTCGGGCAGGTTTTTGCTGAACCACTCGAGGGCGTGGAGGCACTCGGGGCGGCTGGGGTCGGGGAAGGGATATTTTTCGAATTCTTCCCACGAGGTGATCGGGCCGGCGTGTTCTTCCATGTAGGATCGTCCGCCCGCGCGGGCCATGGCGCCCTCGGCGGTGTCGTCGGTGAGCAGGTGGTTGAGTTGCCATTCCGCCCCGACCAGGCCGACGGAGAGGTAGTCGAATCCCAGGAACCGCCGTATGGCGATGTCGCGTGCCCACATCGACTCGACGTTGGCGCGGTCCACGTCGCGGCAGATATCGTACCGCTCGCAAATGGCGTCGACGATTTCGCCGTCGTGGAACAATTCCATGTGATACATGCGCTTGGGCGTGCCTTGCCGGCGAAGATTGGCCAGCAGGCCTTCATAATCCGGCTTGGGAGGATTCTTCAGCGTCGGGAATTTTTCGAATGGATCCATGGGATTCTCCTGTCGCTAGTCGTATGTAAACACCGCCCGTCCCGTGCGTCGTCGCAGGTCGTGTTGTGTCTGGATCAGTGTTTCGCGGACGGCGGTCATGAAGGTTTCGGGTTTGTGCTGGCGGGCCTCTTCCTGCGGGATGGCCTTGGCGTACTGGACGCTGATGAATCCCGGCGAGGGGACGGCCTGCGTGCGGGGCCAGCATTCGTACGCGCCGTCGATGACGACGGGGATGGTCCAGTCCGCCGCCCGCTGCGCGAGCATGGCCACGCCCGGCAGCAGCGGCCCGATCCGCCCGTCCAGCGTCCGCGTGCCCTCGGCGAATACCACCACCTGCCCGCCGGCTTTGAGCCGCCGCATGGCCTCCTTCAGGGCGGCCAAATCCGCCGTTCCCCGCCGGACCGGGAACGCGTTGAGCGACGTGATTAACTGTTTGAACCCCGGCGTGCGGAACAGCGAATCGCGGGCCATGTAGTTCACGGGGCGTCGCAGGGCGAAGCTCATCAGCACGGGATCGAGAAAACTCTGGTGGTTGCAAATATATACCACGCCGCCGCTGGTGGGCTCGGCGCCGCGATTGAACACGCGGGTCGACCACAGCGCCGACACGCCCACCTGCAACAGCCGTCGGCCGAAACGGTAGAGTAGCGAAGGCTTCTGCACGCCTTCCGCCAGCCGCCAGCCAGGCAGTCGTGGATTCGGCCACGTGCCGATGCGCTCGTGTTGTTCGCGTTGCGGACCGTCTGTCATGATGGATTGATTATCCGAAAAAAACGCGGCGAGTCTATCGTAAAAGACGTGCTTGTTTTCGACGATCTGCGACGCAAACAGGCCAAGCCATATCCGCGTTCAGCCGTAGCGACGAGTTAACGAGTTAACGAGTTAACGACCTCACGTGTTCCAACATCGTGACGGTGACTTGTTGAATGGTTTGGTTGGACGTATCGACGACGACGGCGTGGTCGGGTTTGACGAGTGGGCCGTCGGGGCGGGTGCGGTCGCGAGTGTCGCGTTGGGTGATGGCGGCCAGGACGGCGTCGTAGTCGGCGGGTTCGCCGGCGGCGGCGAGATCGGCCAGGCGACGTCGGGCGCGGATTTCGGGGGAGGCGTCGAGGTAGAATTTCACGGTCGCGTGGGGGAAGACGACGGAGCCCTGGTCTCGGCCTTCGGTGACGAAGCTGCCCAGCGCGTCGCCGAGCCGGCGTTGGAGTGTGACGAGGACAGCGCGGATGATGCCGGATCGGGCGACGTAGTAGGATTGTTCGCTGACGCGCGCGGTGCGGATGTCGCGGCTGACGTCGTCGCCGTCGAGGGTCACGCGCGTGCCGTCGTCGGTGGGGGTCAGCGTGAGGTCGACCGCGGCGGCCAGGTCGGCCAGAGCGTGCTCGTCGGTCATGTCCAGGTTTCGCCGCAGGGCGGCCAATGTGACAGCGCGGTAGGTCGCGCCGGTGTCGAGAAACGCAATCCCCAACGCCTTGGCCAACTCCCTCGCCACAGTACTCTTACCCGACCCCGCCGGGCCGTCAATGGTGATGATCATGGCGGTAGTGTAGCACGGTTTTCGCGTGAACGACGGTAAAATCGTGGCGTGGTTTCGAAGGAAGCAAAGCCAATAGCCATCAGCCAGTAGCCAGCAGGTATGGATGGGTTTGTCCTTACTCAGAACTCACTGATGGCGCACGATCTTTGTGTTTGCGAAGCATCAAGACCGCTCTCTCGAATGGGATGGACGAGTTCACCGTTGAGCATCGCAAACCCTATTGGCTACTGGCTGATGGCTATTGGCTTTGTTTCCTTCGAGCAGACGATTCATTTTTGCCCATACGCCGCGAAGGATTATTCCTTCCCAATTACGCGATGGTGCGGTACGCTTTCGCAAGCCCGTGTGTGGGCTATTGAACCAAAACGAACAAGGAGCTTTTCATGGCGCAGAATCGTGTGGTGGTGGTTGGATGCGGCGGGATTTCGCGGGCGTGGTTTCCGCCGTTGATCGCGGAAAACGTGGAAGTGTGCGCGGCCGTGGATTTGAATACGGAAGTCGCCAAAACCCGGCTGGCTGCGCATCCCGAGTTGGCGAATACTGAGGTCAGCGACAATTTCAAGAAGATGCTCAAACGGCACAAACCGCAGTTCGTGCTCGACCTCACCGTGCCCGAGGCCCACTGCGAAGTGACCTGCACCGCGTTGCGCGCAGGGTGCCACGTCATCGGCGAAAAGCCCATGGCCGCCAGCATGACGCAGGCCCGCAAGATGGTGAAAACGGCTGAGGAAACGGGCAACATGTACATGGTCAGCCAGTCGCGGCGGTGGGACCGCTTCAACGACGCCTGCCGCCTGACCGTCAACAGCGGCGAGCTGGGCGAGTTGAACACGATCAACTGCGACTTCTACCTCGCGCCGCGTTTCGGCGGATTCCGCGACGAAATGGACAGCCCGCTGATCCTCGACATGTCCATCCACCATTTCGACCTCATCCGTTTCATGTCCGGCAAGGATCCCGTCTCCGTGTACGCCCACGAGTACAACCCGAAGGGGTCGTGGTACAAGGGCGACGTGGCCGCCAGTTGCATCTTCGAGATGTCCGACGGCGTGATGTTCAACTACCGCGGCAGTTGGTGCGCCGACGGCTGCTGGACGAGTTGGCACGGCGACTGGCGATACATCGGCGACAAGGGCACGATGATTTACAACGTCGACAAGATGCCCTTCGGCCAGGTTCGCAGCGCCCCGTATGGAAGCGAGACGGATAAGCCGCACCATCAGCCGCTCAAGGATCTGCCCGTGACGGACAGCCCGATGCCGTTCTCGGGCTTCCACGGCGGGCTGCGGGAGATGCTCGCGTTCCTCAACGAAGGCAAACGTCCGCAAACCGAGTGCCACGACAACATCAAGAGCCTTGCCATGGTCTTCGCGGCGATCGAGTCGTCCAAGAAGGGCCGGCGGGTCGAGGTGAAGATCTGACCAGCGGCAGAAGTAACGAGTAATGAGTAACGAGCGACGAGGACCTCCGCGTTTTTCCGGGAATTCCTCGTCGCTCGTTATTGATCACTTGTTACTTTTTACTCGCGAGTGTGACAATAATTCAGACACGATATATTTTGTCGGCTGTGCCTGTCTTGGCCCCGGGAGGGGCCGCGTTGGGTAGCCCAGGGCCGCCCGTACTCGGGCGCGCCCTGGGAACAGGTGCTTATGGAATTTTCTGATCGTGCCTGACGCCACTGGCCGAGGGCACACCGTCGCGTGAAGCCGGCTTCGAACGACGCGCACATTTCACTGTGACGTCGTCCGTCACCGTATAGGCCCGCGTGCCTGACCTCAGCCAGTGGCGTCAGGCACGATGAAGAGAGAAATAAAGAACCTTATCCCCAGGGCCGCGCCTGAGTACAGGCTTGCCCTGGGCTACCCAACGCGGCCCCTGCCGGGGCCAAAGAGGCAAAGCCATATCAACAGTCATTCGAGTACCGGAAAGTTTGAGCATTCCTCGTCACTCGTTGCTCATTACTCATTACTATCCGCGGCTACAATGTGTGAAAAGGGGGGCGTCATGGACTTGTCCACGACCTACATGGGGCTGCAACTTTCGTCGCCGCTGGTGGCGGGGTCGTCGCCGTTGTCGTTTGAGGTGGATAACATTCGCCGCATGGAGCAGGCCGGGGCGGCCGCTGTGGTGCTGCACTCGCTCTTCGAGGAGCAGATCACGCACGATGCCGCCGAGCTGGAGTTTTTTCTGCACTACGGGGCCGACCGTTTCGCCGAAAGTCTGACCTACTACCCGCGACAAGAGGCGTACGAACTCGGGCCTGAGGAGTATCTCACGCACATCGTCCGGGCCAAGCGTGCGGTGACGATTCCGATCATCGCGTCGCTCAACGGCGTCTCGGCGGGCGGGTGGATTTCCTACGCGAAAAAAATGGAGGAAGCCGGCGCCGACGCGCTCGAACTCAACGTGTACTACATCCCCACCGACTCGCGACTGACCGCCGAACAGGTCGAGTCCGTCTACCTCATGGTGCTCCGGGCCGTCAAACATACCGTCGGCATTCCCGTGGCCATGAAATTGTCGCCGTATTTTTCCTCCATCGCGAACATGCTGACTCGGTTGGCCGACGACGGCGCCGACGCCCTCGTGCTGTTCAACCGATTCCTTCAGCCGGACCTGGACATCGAGCGCCTGGAGGTCGATCCCGCGCTGGGCCCGAGCACGTCGGCGGACATTCGGCCGGCCCTGCGGTGGATCGCGATTTTACGCGACCAGTTGCGGTGCTCGCTGGCGGCCACCAACGGCGTGCACACGTCCGACGACGTGGTGAAACTCCTCCTGGCCGGCGCGGACGTGACGATGCTGGCCTCGACGCTGCTGCGAAACGGCATCGGGCACCTCACGCATATCCGCCGCGGCCTGGAGACGTACATGAGCGATAAAGGCTACGCCAGCCTCGGCCAGATGCGAGGCATCCTCAGCCAGAAACACGTTGCCGAACCGGCAGCGTTCGAGCGGGCCAACTACGTGAAAACGCTACAGCACTACGGCCCGACGGCGACGAGGGAGTGAGAAGGCAGGCTGTAGGCTATGGGCTGTAGGCTGTGGGCGCGGGCTTATGATGGATTTGGCCGAGACTGTAGCATCGCACGCCTGCAATGCGACAATCTCATTTGGTTAAACTCATCATAAGCCCGCGCCTACAGCCTACGCCCCATAGCCTACAGCCTTTTTAGAAACATTCAGGCGATCCGATTGGCGAATTCTGTTATGCTGTGTCCATGACGCCGGTTGGACCGATTCTGTTTTGTCGTTGTCGCCACGGCTCGCTCGTTTGTGCTGAGGACGTGCGGCGTGTGGAGGCTGCGCTGTCGGCGGCGGGCGTGGCGGTGGAGGCGGTGGACGATTTGTGCGCGTTGACTGCCGGTGGCGACGGTCGACTGGCGGCGTGGTCGGGCAGGCCGGACGTGACGATTGTCGCATGTTTTCCGCGGGCGGTACGGGCACTGTTCGCACACGCGGGCGCACCGCTGCCGGACGACGCGGTCGTGCACAATCTCCGACAAGCCGGCCCGGCGGCGGTGCTGCGTGACGCGGGCATCTTGCCCGCGTTGGACAGCGAAGGCGGTTTGACGTTTTCCACTGACCAGCTCCATGGAACGCACAACGCGGGCGAGACGCCCGCGTCACGTGACATGCCCGGGCCGGAGTGGCCCGCGTGGTTTCCCGTGATCGACCGCCAGCGATGCACGCGGTGCCGGAAGTGTTTGAGTTTCTGCCTCTTCAGCGTGTATGAATTCGCCGGCGACGAGGTCCGCGTCGGCAGGCCCGCCAACTGCAAAAACAATTGCCCCGCGTGCGCCCGCGTCTGCCCCGCCCGAGCGATCATCTTTCCCAAATGCAAGGACGCGCCGATTAACGGCGACGATCCCGACCTCGCCCCCGCGGGCGATTTCCGCGCCGACGCCGCAAAACTCGCCCCATCCGACCTCAAAGAAGTTCTTCGCCGCCGGGCAGAGCAAAACCAAAACGACACCGCAAAAAACACAACCAACACCGACGGAGGCAGCCCATGAGCGCGACGAACGCCAACCCCCTTCAGCCGGCCGTTGTGCTCGTCGCCGACCGCACACTCAGTGCCCGCTATAACGTGCTGTTCGAGGGCATCTTCGCGACGATGCAGACGACGCAGGTGCCGTCTGTCGCAATGAAACACTTCGTCTCGCCGCGCCAGCCCTGCGACGCGACAGGCCGGGCGCTGGCCGCCCCGCTGGGCGTGCGGCGCGTCGAGGCGAGTCTGCGGGCGGCCGGCCTGTCGGCGGACGACGTCGTCGTGACCACGCCTGAATGCCTGCCGAAACTGCTGGGACCCTGGACGAAACTCGTCATGGTCAGCTCCAGCGATTTCCTTGGCCATGGCATGAGCAACACGACCACGCACAGTTTTTGGTCCGGCCGGTTGTACACGGAATTCTGGATGTCGAAGCTGATGGCGACACTTCGGCAGGCCAAGATGACGTGGGGATTTTCCATCCTTGCCGGCGGCGCGGGCGCGTGGCAACTGGTACAGGCCCCGGCGACGGCGGAGGCGCTGGGGTTTGATATCGTTTTTGACGGCTACTTCGAAGGCCGCGGCGCCGCGGTGGTACAAAACATCGTAACGGGTCGGCCGGATGCCTATGCCGCCGCGGTTGTCGCCGAGGCGACGTGTTGCGTTGAAAAAATCAAACCGATCCTTGCCCCCTCGACACTCGGCGTGATCGAACTGTCTCGCGGCTGCGGCAAGGGGTGCGGCTTTTGCGTGATGGGCACCAAGCGGATGGATCACCTGCCGCCGGAGTTGATCCTCGCCGACGTGGAGACCAACGCCCGCGGCGGTCAGCCGAACATCGTCAGCTCCAGCGAGGATTTCTTCCGCTACGGCGGCACGGGGCCGCACGTGAATTACGACGCCCTGGCCAGCCTGCTCGAACGGATGCGGCAGATCAAAGGCCTGCGGTTCATGCAGGCCGACCACGGCAACGTTTCCAGCGTGTTGCAATTCGACGTCGCCCAGCTTCGCGAACTTCGCCGCCTGCTGGAGTGGGACCATCCCAGCAAATACCAATGGGTCAATCTCGGCGTGGAGAGTGCCAACGGCGAACTGGTGCGGGCCAACTGTCCGGGGAAACTCACGCCCATCAACGGCGACTGGGAGGACATGGTTCGCGGCGCGGTGGCAAGGCTGGTCGAGAGCGGCTGGTTCCCGGTGATCAGCCTCGTGCTGGGGCTGCCGGGTGAAACCCCCGACGACGTCGCCCGCACGCGAAAACTCGTCGACTGGCTCGACGGCCAGGGCGTGGTCGTGTTCCCCGTTTTCCACGAGCCGATCCGCCCCGGCGACGACGAGAAACGATTCACCGTCAACAGTCTCACGCTGGCGCACCTGGAGTTGTACTCGGCCTGCTACGAAATCAATTTTCGCCGCGTGCCGAAACTCTACGCGGACAACCAGCGTGCTGGCGGCGTGAGCTGGCTCAAGCGAACGGCCATCCAGGTGCTCGGCAAAACGGAAGTGCGTGCCTGGCGGAAAAATTTCCGCCGACAACGTCGGCGGATCGAGAGCGGGAGGTAATTGTGTACGGACTTCCCAAGAGTATAGATGCAACGTTTTTCAACGGCAAAGCATTGCTCCAGGCATGGAGGCGGGAACGCTGACGCTTGAATGGGATGACGGTGGAACGCTTTTCATTTATGATGACAGCTAAGGAGTACGAATCGTACACCATAACGCATGAGGAACGGTTGATTGTTGTATAGAAATGTCATGGTTGTTTCCAATGGCCGGTTCTTAGCCCCGAAGGGGCGGCGTCGGGTAGCCCAGGGTGAGCCGTACTCGGCGAACCCTGGGTTAGCAGTCCCTAAACGAACAAGCCCCGGCAGGGGTGCCTTGGCGGTATGGAACTCCAAGGCGCCCCTACGGGGCTTGGACGTTATAAAAGTCCTGTCCCCAGGGTTCGCGGAGTACCGCTCACCCTGGGCTACCCAACGCCGCCCCTTCGGGGCTAAGAATTCAACTGTTTTTTCGAGGGAAACGGACAACGTAACGAAATGTGATGGTCCTGCCAGCGCCGCGTCGGAGGTGCCAACATGATGCGATGTGTCGATCCCCGCGTGCCGGCCGACCGCGACGAGCGGCAGCGTCTGTTTGCGCTCGCGCAGAACTACGTGGCCGATAATTCGCTACGAGGGCCGCTATCATTTACGGAGTTGGCTGCGTATGCGGATGGGCTGGTGGGGGCGGCGTCGCTGGACGCGGCGGTGCGGGACTACCTGGCGATTCTGATTCATAACGAGGTGTGGAGGCCTTTAGTGGCGGCGGTGCCGATGGACCGTCGGCTGCTGCTGTTGCCGCAGTGTTTTCGCGACCCGTCGCGCTGTACGGCGGCGATGGACGAGTTGGGGTTGCAGTGTCACCGTTGCGGCGGATGCGTGACGGGCGAGATCGTCGCGACGGCGGAGCGGCTGGGGTATCTCGTGCTGGTGGCGGAGGGGACGGCGGTGGTGATGTCGCTCATCGAGGCCGGGCGGGTGGAGGCCATTGTCGGCGTCAGTTGCACGGACGTGTTGGAGAAGGTGTTTCCGTACGTGGCCTCGGCGGCGGTTCCGAGCGTGGCGGTTCCGTTGGTTCGCAAGGGGTGCGAGCAGACGGCGACGGATTGGGATTGGCTGTACGAGTTCCTGACGCTCCAGGGGCCTGACAGGGGGCAGCGCATGAATGTGGACGCCTTACGGAACGACGTGGCGTCGTGGTTTGAGCGGGCGGCGCTCGATGAGCTGCTAGCGGGCGGCGACGGCGGCGACGGGCCCGCGCACGAATTGTCGCTGGATTGGCTGGCGCAGTCGGGCAAGCGGTGGAGGCCTTTCCTGGCCGCGTGCACGCATCAGGCGTTGCAGGACGATCCGACGGGGGCGATTCCCGACGATTTCCGGCACGTCGCGGTGGCGGTGGAGTGTTTTCACAAGGCCTCGCTCATTCACGACGACATCGAGGATCAGGACGCGTTTCGTTACGGCCAGCCGACGCTGCACGCGCGGCACGGCGTGCCGATCGCGCTGAATGTCGGCGACATGCTGCTGGGCATGGGCTATCGCATGATCGCCTCGTGCGGCCTCTCCGGTAGCGCCAAAGCGGACATGCTCCAGGTCGCCAGCGACGGGCACTGCCAACTCTGCGCCGGCCAGGGCGCGGAACTGGCGTGGATGGCCAATCCGGTGCCGCTGAGCGTGGGCGAGGTGCTCGATATTTTCCGCCGCAAGACGGCGCCCGCCTTCGACGTGGCGCTGAGTCTGGGCGCGATCTACGCCGGCGCGGGTGGCGCGACGCGGCGAATCCTCAACGGCTTCAGCCAGTCGCTGGGCATTGCGTATCAGATTTACGACGACCTGGACGACTTCGCCGGCGGCGGCGACGGCCTCGGCGACGCCGCCGCGATGAGGCCTGGCATTCTGCTGGCCATCGCCCACGAACGGACCTCCTCCGCCGACCGCGCGCTGCTGGAGGCCCTGTGGCGGCGCGAAGCCTCGATGGCGGAAAATCTCCAGGCCGTCACGAATATTTTTCGCGTACAGAATGTGGAGGAGCATGCCCGCGAATTGATGGAACAGCACAAGGGCCGGGCGATGGCCTCGCTGGTCGCCCTCGACGGGCCTCGCGGCGACGCGATGCGCGTGCTCCTGAGCCGTGTGACGGCACGGATCTTCGGACGGGATGTCTCCGCCATGAGTTGTTGCCATGAAAAACGTAACCCGGACGCAACCGTAGCACGGGCGTCCCGCCCGTGAGTCCCACGGGCATCTTGCCCGTGGTGGTCTGCCGTGACGGGAATGCTTTGCCAACAGACTTCGTTTGCATGGACGGGACGCCCATGCGACTCACGGGCGAGACGCCCGTGCTACGGGATATTGCATGACCATCGTCGAAGAGATGTTGCGTTGGATAGCCGAGGCCGACCCGCCCGCTGCCGCCGTCGCGTTTTTGCAGCGGCAGATGACCGACGACGGCGGTTTCAAAGGCCGCGGGGGCAAAAGCGATCTTTACTACACCGTCTTCGCGTTGCAGGCGCTGCTGGGGCTAAACGCCGACGTGCCTCGGCACCGCGTGCGGGAATACCTCGAACGTTTTGGCCTTGGCGACGGGTTGGACCTGGTGCATCTGGGCTGTCTGATGCGGGCCTGGTGGCTGGAGGCCGCCATGTCGACGGACGCCTCGCCCGGTAACGCCGCGCGGCGGGCCATGCGGGAGCGGGTTGAGGCGTTTCGGTCGGCCGACGGTGGGTATGGCCTGCTGCGAGGCGAGGCCTCGTCGAGCGTGTATGCGACGTTCGTGGCCGTGTCGGCCTGGCAGGACGCGGGGCAGGCCCCGCCCGAGCCGGAGCGGCTGGCGGATACCGTGTGGGCGATGCTCGCCGATGACGGCGGATTCGCCAACGATGCCGTGATCGCCGTGCCGACGACGCCTTCGACCGCGGCCGCCCTCACCGCGCTGCGACACCTGGGTCAAACCCCGCCCGAGTCGGCCGTGCGCTGGCTGCTCGACCGCGCCGACGGCGACGGCGGATTTTTCGCCTTCGACGGCGCGCCCGAAACCGACCTCCTCTCGACGGCGACGGCCCTGCACGCCATCAAGGAAACCCGCCTCCCCGCCGCCGCCCAGGCCGACGTCGACGAAAAACTCGCCGCCCTCGCCGACGCCAACCGACGATTCCTCTCCCGCCTCTGGACACCCGACGGCGGATTCCGAGGCAGCCTCTCCGACGACCAGGCCGACCCCGAATACACCTTCTACGGCCTGCTGACGCTGGGGCATCTGGCGTAAATGATGTTTTTCATTGGACCCGCCGGCGCGGGTGGGTACAATGCTGGTTACGCAATGGCGCCGGCTGCACGCGTGGCCGGGCGGACGCGATTGTCGCCAATTACAAGGAGTTGAAGATGTCGTACAAGATTAACAGCGAGTGCACGACCTGCGGGACTTGCAAGGATTCTTGCCCCGCCGACGCGATCAAGGCCGGCGAGCCGCAGTATACGATCGACCCCGACCTGTGCATCGACTGCGGCACCTGCGTCGACACCTGCCCGATGAAGGCGATCGTCGAAGGCTGAGCAGACAACGCAATCGTGAGCGAAAACGTGGCCGGGCGTCGGTGCCCGCGCCGCGTTTTTGTTTTTTGTGAATCAAAACCCGCACGAAAAGTGGGCAAATTTTATGCGATTACCCTGTTTTTCGCATAAAGTCAGGATGGTATCGTGTCGTCAATTATAGAGGCGGTTAGGCTATTAGGCTGTTAGACTGTTAGGGAGAGGCTTATGCGTCATTTGGCCTAATGCTTCGAAGCTTGCGCCTAACAGTCTAACAGTCTAATAGCCTAACAGTCTGCCGGGGCGTTTGTGTACGATGTACGTGTTAAACGAAACGGTTCTTCCGCGAACGCGGCGGAGGTGAACGATGGCGCGGTGGATAATACGGTCGGTGTTGGTGGCGATGTTGTTGGCGTCGCAAGGGTTGGTTGGCCCGGTGCGGGCCGACGGGCTTGGCACCGCGGGCGACGGCGTGGTTGTGGATGCGGAAACGGAAACGCAGCCGGCGACGCGGCCGGCCCTCCTGCCGGATCGACGGCCGGGCGGACCGAGGGCCCGCCCGACGACGCGCCCGACGACGCGTCCGGCGGCGCCGGAATCGCCGGGGAAGGACTTGGCCGCCTGCGCCTCGCAGTACTGGCGAGGCCAGTACGATGCCGCCGCCAAGGGCTTTGTCGCCTTGCAGGATGACGAAGCCACGCGGCTGGAGGCGTCGGTCGGGGCGGCCAAGGCGTTGGCGATGGTGGGCAAATACGGCGAGGCGTTGGCTGCGCTGGACAAGGCGGGGGCCAACGGCGAGAAGGATTACCGCTGGCAGCTTCAGCGGAGCGAGGTGTTGTTCACGGTGGGCGAGTACGCCAAGTCGCTCGCGGCGGCGGAGGCGGCGGATGCACTCCAACCGGATTTCGCGCCCACGCTGCTGGCACGCGGGCGGGCGCTGGAAGTGCTGGGACGCAAGCAGGACGCCATCGACGTCTACAACGCCATGGGCGCGATCGTGCAGGCGGGCGCGTACAAAAAAGACGCTCAGGCGCTGACGGCGATGGGGCAGATCATGGCCCGCCAGCAGGTGCTCACGGGTGCCAAGGCGTCGAATCAGGCGCAGAATATCCTTCAGAATTATTTCAACGAAGCGTATCAGGTCGCGGATAAAACGTATTGGCCCGCGGCGGTGGCGGCGGGGGAGTTTGCCCTTTCCAAGCACCGCGTGGATATTGCGCAGCGGGAGTTCCAGGTCGTCGAGCGGCTGAATCCCCGCGTGCCGGCCAGGCACGTCGGGCTGGCGACGGCGGCGCTGGAGGCGTGGCAGTTCGAGCGATGCCTCGACGAGGTGGGCAAGGCGCTGGCGATCAATCCCAATCACACCGACGCGCTGTTGGCCAAGGCCCAGTGCCTGATGCTGTGGCGGCGGTTCGACGAGGTCGCGTCGGTGCTCGACGCGGTGCTGGCGGTCAATCCGAATCACCTCGATGCGCTGTCGCTCTACGCAGCCGTCAAAATCCGCACGTATAACGACGACGAGGCCGCGCCGTTCATCGAGCGGGTCAAGGCTGTCAATGAAAACTACGCGGGGCTGCCACAGGCGATCGGCGACTGGCTGGCCGCGGGTCGGCAGTTCAAAAAGGCCGAGCCGTACCTGCTGGAGGCGCACGCGCTGGCGAAGGAAAGCGCTGGTGTGATGGCGAGCCTTGGCGGTATGTATTTGCAGACGGGTCAGGAGGACCAGGCCCGCGACTGGCTGGCGGAGGCGTACAAAATCGACGACTACCGCCTCGACGTGGTGAACTACCTCAACCTGCTGAGTCGGCTGGCCACGTTCAACACGCGCGAGACGGAGCACTTCCTCATCAAGGCCGACCCGCGGATGGACGCGATCCTGCTGGAGCAGGTCGCCGACGCGATCGAGCAGATGGGGCGCGAAGTGTGCAGCGATTTCCGCTTCACGCCCGAGGAAAAAACGCTCGTGGAATTTTTCCCGACGCACGAACAGTTCTCGATCCGCATCACGGGCCGCGGCTGGATCGGCACGGTGGGCGCGTCCACGGGCACGGTGATCGTGATGGTCGCGCCGTCGTCGCGTCCCGAGGCCGTCTTCGGCAACTATCACTGGCTGGGCGTGTTGCGTCACGAGTACACGCACACGGTCACGCTCGCCAAAACGCACAATCGCATTCCGCATTGGTTCACGGAGGCCTGCGCGGTCTTCCAGCAGCCCGACCGGCGGAATTATCAAGCCGTCCAGGAACTCATCCGCGCCAGCCGGCAGACGGCGGCGGGACTGAAGGAAGGCCCCGGTGTTCGGCCGTTGTATTCCATCAAGGACATTGACTGGGGTTTCATCCGCCCCAAACAGCACGCCGATCGCAGCCTGGCGTACGCGCAGAGCGAGTGGATGCTCGAATACATCATCTCCTCGCGAAAATGGGACACCGTGCTGACGATGCTCGACCTGTTCGCCGCGGGCAAGTCGCAGACGGACGTGTTCGCCGAGGCGCTGGGCGTGACGGAGGAGGCGTTCGACAAGGCCTTCCGCGACTGGGCCAGCGGGCAGGTGCGGAACTGGGGCTTCGATCCCAACCCGCCGTCGGACGTGGCCTCGCTGAGGAAACAGGTCGACGCCAATCCCAAGGACGCCTCCGCCCTGGCGGACTATGCGTACGCGCTGGCAAACGGCGTCAGGCCGAATATCGGCGAGGCGGAAGCCTGGGCGCGAAAAGCGCTGAAGGAAAACGACAACCACGTCCGCGGGCTTGAGGTGCTCGCGCAGTGCCTCTACGCGCGGAAGCAGAAGGACGAGGCGATGGACGTCGCCTTGCGGCTGCGGAACGTCCACGGCGAGTCGAAGATCGCGTTGCGGATTCTGGCGGAGACGTATCACGAAAAGCGGCTGTGGGACGAGTCGATCGCGGCGCTGAACGAGTACAAGCGGGTGGCGCCGCTGGATGAGTTCAGCTACACGCTGCTGGCGCGATGTTACGTGCAGATGGGTCAGCCGGACGATGCGATTCCGAATCTCATCGAGCTGCACACGCACACGATGAACAATCCGTCGTTCGCGCGGCAGATCGCCGATTTGTACCGCACGCAGAGGAATTACACCGAAGCGTTGAAGTACTATCGCGAGGTGACGTACATCAATCCGTACGACGCCAGCGCGTACCAGGCGATGGCGATGATCTGCCTGCGGAATCTGAAGGAGTACGACGCCGCCATCCGCCACGCCAAGGCCGTTACGCTGCTGGAACCCCAGAACGCCCAGGCCTGGCTGGCGCTGGCGCGGATCGAACTCTGGTCCGCCCAGGCCCAGTCCGCCAGCAACATCGACCTGCTGCTCCAGGCCAAAGAACACGCCGAACGAAGCGACCAACTCGAACCCAGCGACGACGCGAAGGAACTGCTCCAGGAAATCGACGAGGCGATGAAATAGGGTAATCGCCGCGAAGCCCGAATGATGGAACCCGAATGACGAATCAATGACGAATGGCTAGTGTCTGGACGGTTGTGTGGCGAGGCCACGTCATTGGCCATTCGGATTTCGTCATTGTTTCGAAATTCGGGCTTCGTCATTCGGGCTTCGTCATTCGGGCTTCGCGATGGTTCTACCAACAAGCGTGACATGCCCCCGCGCCCCTTCTCCGTCTCGCCTCCCTTCCCCCGCGCGTATAATTTTTTGGTCGGAAGGGACACAAACATGAACATACTTTCTCACGGGGACGTGCTTTGGCTGGCTTCGTTTCGTGATTCGCATTGCGTATCCATTTACATGCCGACCTTCTGGGGCATGGATCAGCGGCAGGGGCCGATCCGGCTGCGGAATCTGGTCGATGACGCCCAGTGTCGGCTGATCGCTCGCGGGCTGCGGGCACCGGCGGCACGCGAGCGGCTCGCGCCGCTTCGCGCGATGGTCGACGATCCCGACCTCTGGCGGCAGCGCGGCGGCAGCCTGGCGATTTTTGCCGCCGGCTCGACCGTGCGACGATTCCAGACGCCGCTGGAGATCGACGAACTGGTGGCCGTCAACGGCCGTTTTCACGTCAAGCCGCTACTGAACCTCCTGAGCGAGGACGGCCTGTTTTACGTGCTGGCGTTGAGCGCTCACGCGGTGCGGCTGTTGCAATGCACGCGGCACGCCGCGCGGGAGGTCTCGCTCGAGCCGTACGCCATTCCGCGGCGCCTCGACGACGTGCAGAAATATTACGAATATGAAAAGACCGTGCGGTTCCATGCCACCGGCGTCACGGGCGCGCGGCGAGGTGCGATGTTTCGCCGTACCGAAGGTTACGATCAGACGCTGCACAAGGAAGAGCTGGACCGTTTCGTGCAGGCCGTCGCGGGGGGTATGCATGACCTGCTGCGGACCGAGCGGGCGCCGCTCGTGTTGGCGTGCGTGGACAGGCTCTTTCCGATGTATCGCGCCCACAACGACTACGCCCACCTCGCCGACCGCTGCGTGGGGGGCAATCCCGACCGCGCCGCCGCCGACACGCTTCGCGCCGCCGCCTGGGAGATCGTCGCGCCGCAATTCCAGACCAACCTGTTGGCCACGCGACGCCAGTTCGAGCGGGCGCTCGCCAAAGGCCTCGCCAGCAACGACGTCAAGGACGTCGTGCCCGCCGCCCACAGCGGCCGCGTCGGTCGACTGATGCTCCCTGCCGCCCCCGCGCAATGGGGCCGCTTCGACCCACGCAACGGCCGGGTCGAACTCCACGCCGCCCGACAGGATGGCGACGAAGACCTCGCCGACCTCGCCGCCGTCTTCACGCTACGTAATAGCGGCACCGTCTACGGCCTGTCCGCCGGCGAACACCACGAGCCAGCCCTGGCGGCGATCTATCGGTGGTGATTCTGAAAACGGGAGCTTGGTCTTCGTAGCGCATGGGTGAATAAGAACCATGTATTCGAAGGAAACTTTTCGTTGACTCGTTAATTCATTAACTCGTCATTTGTGTGGGGTGGCACGAGTTAACGAATTAACGAGTCAACGAAAACAACCCTTCGAACAAACGGTTCCGATTCACCGACACGCCGCGAAACCTCGGCTCCCCTTTTTCCATCTTCCCTTGTCATCCGCCGCCGACCTGCTACCATATTGACAGCCTACGGAAAGGAAACATCACATGGCGAAGAAAACGGTTGCGGATATTAACGTGGCGGGCAAGACGGTGTTGATGCGGGTGGATTTTAACGTGCCGCTCAAGGACGGCAAGGTGGCCAACGACCGGCGGATCGTGCAGGCGTTGCCGAGTATCGAAAAACTCCTCGCCGGCGGCGCGAAGCTGGTGCTCATGAGTCATCTTGGCCGACCCGACGGCAAGTACGAACCCGACGGCTCGCTCGCGCCCGTCGTCGAGCATCTCAAAACGCTCGTCAAAGCCCCTGTCACGCTCGGGCCTAAAGAGGTCGTCGGCGCCGAGGCCGAAGCGCTCGCCGCGGGCCTGAAGGCCGGCGACATTCTCGTGCTCGAGAACGTACGGTTCCATCCGGGCGAGACCATGCCCGACAAGGCCAAGAAAAATCCCGACAAGAAACTCACGCCCGAGCAGCAGGCCACGCACGACGCGTTCGTCGCGGGGTTGGCGGCGATGGGCGACGCGTACGTCAACGACGCGTTCGGCACCTGCCACCGCAAGCACGCCAGCATGTACGGCGTGGCCAGGGCGATCCAGAAAAAAGGCGGCCCGGCCGTCGCGGGATTCCTCGTCGAGAAGGAAATCAAGTACCTCGCCGACGCCGTGCTCACGCCTCGCCGCCCGTTCGTGGCCATTCTCGGCGGCGCGAAGGTCAGCGACAAAATCAAACTGATCTCCGCCCTGCTGGGCAAGGTCGACCGCATCCTCATCGGCGGCGCGATGGCCTACACGCTGCTCAAGGCCAGGGGCGTTGACGTCGGCAGGAGTCGCGTCGAGGCCGACCAGGTCGAGGAGATGAAGTCGCTGCTGGCCAGGGCGGGCGACAAGATCGTCCTGCCGGTCGATCACGCGTGCGTGGAGACGTTCGATTTCGCGGCGATGAAAGGCTCGGCCCCGCAGATGAGCGGCGGCGTGGACATTCCCGCTAATCTGATGGGCATGGACATCGGCCCCAAGACGATCGCGGCGTTCGGGGCCATCATCGGCGACGCGAAGACGATCGTCTGGAACGGCCCGATGGGCGTGTTCGAGTCGGCCGATTTTGCGACGGGCACGCGCAGCGTCGCGGAACTGGTCGCGGCCGCCACGGGCCAAGGCGCCACCAGCGTCATCGGCGGCGGCGACTCCGCGGCCGCGGTGGAAGACATGGGCCTGGACGCCCAGATGAGCCACATCTCCACCGGCGGCGGCGCCAGCCTGGAATACCTCGAAGGCAAGGACATGCCGCCCATTGCGATCCTCGACGAGAAATGATTTCGCGGGGATTGAAAGGTTGAAGCAAAGGAGAAACGTTCGAATACGATGAACGTTCCGCAATGGCTCTGCCTGTCTTGGCCCCTGCCGAGGTCAAGACAGGCAGAGCCAATCCATTTCTTGTGGAGATCGGAGGACTAAATGATTGAAGAGAATTTGAAACTTTTTTGGCCGTGGGGCGTCTGAGATAAGGTCAACACGAAATGAGAAGGACGGCCTCATGAAGACAACGCGCGTAGTTGCATGTATCCTGGCGGCGGCATGTTGTGCGATGGTGAGTGCTCAGACAACTTCGGCACCGGCGTCGCAGCCGACTTCCACGCCGGCCGTATCGGCACAGCGTATCGCGGATCTCGTGGCGCAGTTGGGCGACGACAGCCGGGCTAAACGCGAGCAGGCGACGCGCGAGTTGGCTGGGATCGGCCTGGCGGCGATGCCGGCCCTTCGCGAAGCCGCCAGGACCTCCGACCCCGAAGTTGCCCTGTTGGCCAAGGGCCTGCTGGAGTCCATCCCCGCGGCCTACGCCTCCACCTGCCTGCTCTGGAAAACACAACTCCCCGACGGCCTGAATCGAACATTCCACCTCGTCGGTGACCTGGCTGTCGTTTACAATAACAGCGACGGCAAGCTGCACGCGTACGGACTGGCCGACGGCGAGAAGAAATGGGAGTTCCAGACCGGCCATCCCGGCCAAAACCACGCGCCGCCGGCCATGGCGACGGTCGGCACGGTACTGGTCACTCACGTCGTTGATTACAGCGACAATCCCGAAGGCCTTCAGGAACCCCAGGATCCTCCCATTGATTACCCCGTGCAACTGGTGGCGTTGGAACCCGCCACCGGCAAGGTGCTCTGGCGATACGAGGCCGGGCGTCTCTTCTGGTATCGTCTGTTCAGCGATGGGGAAAAACTCTTCCACGTCAATAAAAACCGCCACGTTTGCCGCCTGTCGCCCAAAGACGGCACGATCCTGTGGACGCTGGATGTGCCAAAACTCATCGGCGCCGATCCGGAAGACACGCAACTACGGCACATCAAAATCGAAAAAGATGTCTGCCTGGTTAGCATCATATACGGCAAGGACAACGGGTCGATGAAGTGGCGTCGCACGGTGATCGTGGAGGCTGACACGGGCAAAATACTGTGGGAGATCAAAACCCCCGACCCTGACGTGTACTACGTCGCCGAGGACACGGTCGTGAACGAGCGGTTGTACGTCAGACTGTGGAAATACGGCAGTAAGCCATCCACCATAGAGTACCTTCCGCTCAAATTGTACGACCTCAAGAGCGGCAAAGAGCTGCCGATGACGGAGCAGGACCGGAAAGAATGGGAACGGGCAAAGCTCTATGACATCATCGGCTGGGGAGTCACGGCTGCGATCGGGGATCGTATCGTGCGTGACAATACGTCCACGCTGGACGTGTACGATCTCGCCACCGGCAAGCGGGTCTGGACGCACACGCTGCGCGAGCGCGTCGACGACACCCGGATCGCTGTGGGATACAGCCGAGAGAGCTGGTTGACGCCGCCGGTAGCATACGAAAATGCGGTGTTGACGCTCGTCGACGACGGGCTGCTGGCGCTGGACCTCAAGACGGGCACGCCGCTGTGGAAATACCCGCTGGCAACCGTCATCACTCACGGGCCCGTGGTGCGGGGGGACATCGCCTGGTTCATCACCGACGATGGCGACACCAAGCCCCTCAGCCACGAACGCAAACCCCGCTACCTCTACGCCCTGGACCTGGTCAAAGCCAAACGCCTCGGCCCGCCGGATGACGAAATCGTCGAGGTGGGAGAGAAGTAACGCCCATGCAAATCACGCCCGACATTTCGATTGACGACGGCCTGTTGCAGTGGGAGTTTGTTCGCTCGGGCGGGCCTGGGGGGCAGAATGTCAACAAGGTGTCGACGGCGGTGCAGTTGCGGTTTGACCTGGCCGCTTCGTCGCTGCCGGCGGATCTGAAGCGGCGGCTGGCGACGTTGGCGGGAAAGAAACTCACCGCCGGCGGGGTGCTGGTGATCGACGCCCGCGTGCATCGCAGTCAGGCGCAGAATCGACAGGCCGCCCTCGAACGATTGGCCGCGTTGATCGCCCAGGCGGCGGTTCGGCCAAAACCCCGCCGCGCGACCAAACCCACCCTTGCCAGCAAACGGCGACGCCTCGACGCGAAAAAACACCACGCCCAAACCAAACGCCTGCGAGGGGCGGCCGGCGAAGAGTAACGCCCGTAGAGCAAACGTATGTGCATTTTCCAGTTTTTCGCATGACCTTCGTATTCGGCGCCACTGGCCGCAGGCCCTGCCATTTTGCGTTGTAAAACGGTGTGAGCGACGGAACGTTTCGCTTGTCACAACGATCTACAACGCAACATGGCAGGGCCTGCGGCCAGTGGCGCCTGCGTATGAATTCCGTACGAAAAAGAGGGAGATGCATGCGTTTTCCCTGTGCCACTCGCAAATCCCTTGCGTTACGTCGCGATCGTCCCTACGCTTTGGCGATGTTTAAGAAGGCCTACAACAATTGGCGGTCGCGGCATCGGAATAAGACGAGTTTCGCGTTGCACATGGTCGGCATACCGGCTTGCTTTGTGGCGGCGCCGATTTTTCTTGTCACGCAGATGTGGTGGTGGGCGTTGGCAGCCTTTGTCGGCGGATACGCGCTGCAATTCCTCGGCCATGCGATCGAACGCAACCGCAGCGGCGAAGAACTCCTCATCCGCCGGCTGCTGGGCATGAATCATGACCAGCCGGGTAAGGGTGGGAAGTAGGCGCGTCCAGTTTGCCCATTGTTCGCGCCAAACCCGGATATCAGAAGATAAATGACACTGTAGCAGGATTGCATGGAACAGAACGGATTGGCCTCCCCGTCTCGCGTTGGAGTGCCGGCACACAGCCCCAACGGGGCGTCTGATGTAGCCCAGGGTGAGCGGTACGCCGCGAACCCTGGGCAAGTGCTTTTCGAATGCTTTCATCGTGCCTGACGCCACTGGCCGAGGTCACATTGTCGTGCGAAGGCGGCATCGAACGACGCGCACACGGGAATGTACATGTTGTTCGAGGTCGTCTTCATGCGACGGTGTGACCTCAGCCCGTGGCGTCAGGCACGATAAAAAGTTCCGAAAAACACGCGGTCCCAGGGTTCGCGGCGTACCGCTCACCCTGGGCTACCCAAGACGCCCCGTTGGGGCTGTGGGTCGGCACTTCCACGCGAGGACGGGGAGGCAACTCCGCTCTTTTTCATGCAACGAAGCTACGGTGTCAGATGCATAGGCAAATGGTGATGCCGTTGCCCTGACGAAATGATCGCTTCGTTCTGAATGTTCTATATTCTTTGTGGCTGATTTCCACCGGCGATTATCCGGCGGTTCCTGTTTGCGGATGATTGGTCTTCCCTGAAAACGGCCACGGCATTTGCCTCCACATCCGGCGCGTTTTTGTGCGTTGTTCCCGTAATGTGTGCAGGACACGCGAGTTCGATTCGCGCCCATTGTGGCCATCCCGACTTTGCCATCGTCGTCGGCCCCGTCGGCTGCCGGCGGCGCCTCCCTCGCATCGTCAATCGTGCCCGGCCCTTCGTACGATGACCGATGACTCGACCTGACAAACGCGAACCCTTCCGGCATGGCGGTCGAATGAACAATAGGCCGGTACGGGTTGGTTGTTCAGGCTTCACTGGAGGCAGTGGAGGAAAGGACAGACCATGAAGACGGCGATTTCGATCGACTCGGCCGAGGCGGAGGCTGTTCCCGTGGAGGTCACGCACAAGCCCACGGCGGCCCTGTTGGCCCAACTGACCGACGACGAGGCGGCCCATTACCGCCAGATTCCCGTGAAAATCGACTGCATGCCCAACGTGATTTTCCCCGCCGCCGCCACCGAGGCGAAACTCTACGGCGAGGCCAGCGCCGCCATCGACGTGCCCAATTGGACGCATTTTCCCGAAGTGGCCGAGGACGTCGTCTTCAACAAGGGCAAGCGAAACGTCCTCAGCGCCGCCGACGAAGTGACGCTCTTCCTCAAGTACAACTACGCGCGATACCGCCTGGGGAAACTCATCGAGGCCCAGGCCCGCCGCGTCGCCGCCGCCAGGGCGAGGCAGATGATCCTCTGGTATCGACGGGCGATGGCCGCCCGGGCCGACCTCGTCCGCGCCAACATGGCATTGGTGCTTTCCATGGCCAAACGGACGCGGATCCCCAACGTCGAATTCGCCGAACTCGTCAGCGAGGGCAACATGGCCCTGCTGCGAAGCGTCGAGAAATTCGACGTCGCGCGAGGATTCAAATTCTCCACCTACGCCTGCCGGGCGATTTTGAAAAGTTTCAATCGCATGGCCACCAAAACCGGGCGATACAAACAGCATTTTCCCACAGAATACGACCCGGAACTGGAGCGCAGCGATTACGACGTGCACAAGCACGAGATTCAGTGGGATGATTCGCTGGAGGCATTGCGGGAGATTTTGGTTCGCAACCGCGCGAATCTCAGCGACATCGAACGCACGGTCGTGATGGAACGGTTCGCGCTCGTCAGCCGCGGCAAAGGCAGAACACTCGCCGAAGTCGGCAAACTCGTCGGCCTGACCAACGAACGCGTCCGCCAGATTCAGAACCTGGCCTTGGGGAAAATCCGGGCGACGATGAATGAGCAGTACTTGTTGAAGTGATTTTCTCGGCCTCACGTGGCCGGGCCGAGAACAAGCCGCGGAGCGGCGTTTGACGTAACCCAGGGATCGCGAGTATGCCCCGCCCTGGGCTGCAACAGACGCCGCTCCGCGGTTTCATGCCGACACGTATCGCGCGAGGTCGGGGAGGCCGCCATGTGGTTTTTACACAGCAAACAAAATGATTCACTCTGTGGTTTTACGTGGACCGATACGGTAATGTGAGTGCGAAAGCGATTGGCGATACGCGACAGCGGTATAGAAAAACGAAAAAGGACACACCATGAAGAAAGTTCGGTACGGCATTGTGGGCGTTGGCAATGTGGGCGGGTTGCATTGCAAGCAGATCACCGAGGCCAGGGATAGCGCGTTTGCGTTGGCGGCGGTTTGTGACAGCGCGCCCGGCAAGGCGGAGAAAGTGGCGGCCCAGTACGGCGGGGTGGCGGCGTTTACCGATGCCGTCGCGATGTACGACTCGGGGCTGGTGGACGCCGTGCTCATCGCCACGCCGCACTACTGGCACGCGCCGCAGACGATCGCCGCCGCCCAGCGGGGCCTGCACGTGCTGTGCGAAAAGCCGCTTTCCGTCACCGTCGGCGACGGGCAGGAAATGGTCCGCCAGTGCAAAAAGCACAAGGTGGCCCTGGGCGTGATGTTCATGCAGCGCACGCGAGAGAGCATGATGCTGATGCGGAAGATGATCGCGGCGGGGAAACTGGGCGAGATTTTCCGCGTGCAGATGGTCGCGAGCAACTGGATCCGCAGCCAGGAGTATTACGATTCGGGCCAATGGCGCGGCACGTGGGACGGCGAGGGCGGCGGCATCGTGATGAACCAGGCGCCGCATTCGCTGGATCTGTTCCAGTGGGTCAGCGGCCTGATGCCGCAGAGCATCGCGGCCTCGTGCGAGACGCGGTGGCACAAGATCGAGGTGGAGAACACCGTCAACGCCGTGTGCGATTACGGGCAGGGTCGCACGGGGTACTTGTATCTCACGACGGCGGAGGCGCCGGGCATGGAGCAGTTCGTGGTGGCGGGCACGAAGGGCACGATCATCGCCGAGGGCGACACGCTGCGGTTCGGCAAGCTGGCCAAGCCGCTGCTCGACACGCTGATGAAGGAGAAAAACGCCTGGGTGACGCCCGTGACGACGTGGGAAGAGTTGGCCGTGCCGGCCAATCCGCTCAACGGCCAGCACATCAACGTGACGCGCGCGTTCGCCAAGCACATTCTCAAAGGTACGCCGATGACGTGCAGCGGCGAGGAGGCGCTCAACGAGTTGCAATTGGCCAATGCGATTTACGTCAGCGGGTTCGGCAAGGGCGAGTCGGTCGCGCTGCCGGTCGCGCCGGCGGCCATCGAAAAAACCGTCAACCGCATGGAGAAATCTCGTAGCATAGGCAAAGGCGGCAACCTCCGGTCCGCGAGTAAGAAGATGATGGCGAAGCTGGTGTGAGTGGTAAATTGCACCGATTCCCTTGGAACGAACTATGGAACCGCACGAAAAAATCCCGGTGTTGGAGTTGACCGTCGCCGAGTTGCAGGCCGCCCTGGCGGAGCGGGAGCAGGCGGGATATCGGGCGGCGCAGGTGGCGGATTGGGTGTTCAAGAAGAGTCAGACCGATCCGGCGAAGATGACCAACCTGCCGCCGGCGCTGCGGGACATGTTGACGGTGACGGCCTGCACCGTCGAGCGGCGGATCGACAGCGAGGACGGCGTGACGAAACTGCTGCTGTCGCTGGGCGACGGACAACACGTCGAGTGCGTGCTGATTCCCACGGCCGACCGCGCGACGGCCTGCCTGTCCACGCAGGTCGGTTGCGGCATGCGGTGCGTGTTCTGTGCGTCCGGGCTTGGCGGGCTTAAACGAAATCTCACGGGCGGCGAGATCCTCGCGCAGATTCTGCTGCTTCAGCAGGCCTGCGAGCGGCGGGTCACGAATGTTGTGTTCATGGGCATCGGCGAGCCGCTGGCGAATTACGACGCCACGCTGGCGGCTGTGCGGGCGATCATCGACCCCGAGCGGCTTGGCATTTCCGCCCGAAACGTCACGATCTCCACGGTGGGCATTCCGCGGGCGATCCGCCGGCTGGCCAACGAGGACCTGCCCGTCACGCTGGCGATTTCGCTGCACGCGCCCAACGACGTCCTCCGTCGCCAACTCATGCCCGCGGCCGAGCGGTTCACCATCGCCGAAATCCTCGACGCTGCCCGCACGTTTTACGAGGCCCGGCACCGCGAAATCACGCTGGAATACCTCCTCATCGGCGGCGTCAACGACACGCCCGTCTGCGCCGACGCCCTGGTCGGCCTGGCCCACCAACTCCGCTGCAACGTCAACCTCATCCGCTACAATCCCGTCGAGGGCCTGCCCTACACAAAACCCAACCAACTCGCCGTCCAAAACTTCGCCCAACGCCTCAAAAAACGAGGCGTCAACGCCACCATCCGCCGAAGCCGAGGCGCCGACGCAGCCGCGGCGTGCGGACAGTTGAGACACACGGCGGAGGAAAGCCAGTAGCCACAAGGTATGGATAGATTGGGCGAATGGATGCATGTGAACATCCGAAATTGAAAACGACTTTTCCGCAGATGCCGACAAATCGGACACTTGCGAATTGGCTGGCGAGCCGCTCACCGTGAAACTCACCGCTTGGGCGAAAGCCGTCGCCCAAAGCGACCCGCACCTTGCCGCCGTGCTGGCGACGTGGGCAACCTTGCCCGAAACCGTCAAGGTCGGCATCGTGGCCTTGATTACGGATTACGACCTTCCAGCAGTAAGGTAACACCGCGCGTTGCCGGTTCGACTGGTCGAACACGCCGACAAACAACCAGATCGAGTCACGCCCTTTGCGTGCCATAGCATGCCGGGAAAAAGCACGTTAAGAACATTTTCAACAGCCTTTTTATTTTCGGGCACGAGGTGGATTCGCGACATGACGACAGAGCCGCTCGGGGGAGTCGTTACAGGCGGGACCAGGCGGGCTTTTGCCGCAGATCGTCCTGGGTGTACCGCTTCCGCTGGCGACCGGGGCCAGCCTCGCCGGGGGGTTGGGCGCCCGCGATGGACGCGGCGATGGCGCAGCCGACCAGACAGTCAAACCAGTGGTTGTCGGGCTTGGAGGGCTTGGCCCGCCATTCGTGGCCCCGACAGCCCTGACCCTCAGTGACGACGTAGGTTTCCGCGTCGGCGACGTGTTCGGCGAACAGGCGGTGCTGGTCGGGCTTCTTGCCGAACAGCGTGAGGGTGCCCTTGCCGGCGATACGCCTCGACACTGACGATGGAGAGTGCAGCGGTTTTACGTGCTATTCAAACGTCGCGGTGGCAAAGCCTTCTTCGACGAAGCTGAAGGTGCCGTACATCACCGGCCAGGTGATGATGTTCATCAGATCCGCGCCGGGCACGTCGCCGTCGTTGATCATGAAGCCCACCCGGAAACTCTTGCCGCCGCCGAACTCCATCTGCTGGCCGTTCATGTCCCGGATCGCGTCGGGCGTCAGCGTGAACTCGATCAGCATCACCTTGCAGCCGCTCATGTCCAGGCCGCGGGCCGCCTCCAGCATCTTCCGCTCCTCGACGTCCCTGGCGTTATCCAGCAACGTAATCTTTCGCGGGCACTGCGTGGTCGTCAGGAAGTCCGACCGCGACTCCATGAAACGGTCGCGGTAGACCACGTCTTCGCCATTCAGCCGCGTGACGTTGTACTTCCAGCCGCTATAGAACCCGTTGATGCACATCTCCGCGCCATCGTGCAGGTAGTGCGCCCCGATGTGCCGCTGGTGGAACGTCAACACGTCGTCGAACTTGATGATCTGCACGAACAGCTTGTCGCCGTTGTGGGCCATGCGGATGACCGCGCTGGTGTCACGCGGGTCGTTCTTGACGGTCTGGTCGGGCCCGATCACGATGGGCTTGATGCCCAGCGTCCGCCACTTGGCCAGGTCGCCGTCGGCGGGCAGTTCCTTGTCGATCTTCTTGATGGTGAATTTCGGCGGCTGCGGCACGGGGTAGTGGGCCACGGGCAGGGCGGGTTCCTTGGCCAGGACCGCGGCCAGGGCGGCGTCGATCGTCACCGGCACGCGCTGATGGATGAGCTTGTCATGGCCTTCCAGGGCCAGCCAGTGGTAGGCCTGTGCAACGTAGTCGCCGGCGATGAGGTACGGCTTGCCGTCGTTACCGATGAAGGCCTGCGTCTGCCGGTGGTTGTCTAGCCACATGCCTCCCCAGCCCATGTCGGCGGGCGTTCCGAGCGTGCCGGTGCCCAGGCCGTCGCGATCCATCGTTTCCCATTCGCAGATCGCGCCGCGTCCGGCGAACGTGATTTCGCCCAGCGTGACGATGCCGTAGAGCCCCATCTTCAGGCCGAACGGGTTGGTGGCCGAGAACCACCGCATGTTGCCCTTGGCGTCGAAGCCGGCCATGTTCGTGCTGTTGGCGTGCGCGGTGCAGAGGTCAGGCCCCGGGCCGCTCCTGGTGGACATGCTCGCGATGAACGAACCGTCCTCGAAGTAAGTCATGTCTTCGGCGATGCTCACGTCGTCGATGGTCGTGAGGTCGTATGGCGAGGTGAAGGTCGTCTGCCCGTCCGCCAGCGCGGTGACGATTTGCATCTTCGTAAAGTCGTACACCGGCACGCCGTTGGCGTCCAGGCCTGTCATCGGGATGATCTGCACGTGTTTCCGCAGCGGGATGGCGATGGCGCCGTCGGCGCGGAAATCCACGTTCGAGAAGCCGCGTTCGTTGATGAAGTTCGCGACAATCGGCTGACCCTCGGCGTCCTTTTGATACTCCCTGGCCGCGTCGTCGGCGACGATGCCTTCGGCGTTGGCGGACTGGCGGAACAGGCCCTGATCGTCAACGCCGTACCGCGACATCACACGGGCGGTGCCGGTGTCGCTCTCCATGCGGGTGATGTAGAGGTACTGCGGCTGATCTTTTTCGCGGGCGGGGTAGATGGCGAAGGTTTTTTCACCGGCGGCGTAGCAGAAATTCGGCGTCGCCGACGTCATCGTGTACTTCCACCGCGTGCCGGGCTCCCAGGTCTGCTTTTTGGCGTCGAGGATGATGTCGTACTCGCCGTTGATGTTGAAAAAGTGCATGCGGTCGTCGCCGGCAAACAGGCCGTAGCCGATGGCCTGCCCCCACATGCCGAGCATCTGCCGCACGAGCTTGCCCTCCGCGTCGAAGAGCATCGTCCGCGGCGCGTCGATCACCAGCAATTGGCCGTCCTTGCCCAACGCCAGCCGCGACGGCGACCAGAATTTATCGCCCTGGATTTTGCCGTAGCCTTCGCCGCCGACACCGATGGTGCGGAGGAGTTTGAACTCTTTGCCGTTGACGATTTCGTACACCGTCACCGTGTTCGTCAAGGGAGTGTACAGCGTCAGTCGCCCGTTATCGGCGGCGATGGCCCTCGGCTCCAGCGCCGGGCCGCGGCTCCGTGCCACTTCCTTGCCGGCGGCGTCGAACGCGTAGAGTAGCGTGATGCCGGCGTGGCCGTCGTTCCCACCTATGACCCACACATGGCCAGTTTTCTCATCGGCGGCAATCTGCGTCGGCTCGGTCACGTCGAATCCGCCGGTGATGGTGATGTCGTCGGCTGCGACGGTGAGGATATGAACCTTGTTGGCGGCGGGCTCGGAGATGTACATTTTGTCGCCCAGCAGCGTCATGCCGCCGGCGCCCTTGATTTCGTCGAAACTCTTCTCGAACGAGCCGCTTTTGAACGGCGCCGGTTTGCCCGTGTCGATCTCGAAGCGGAGCAGGCTACAGGGCCGTGCCGGCTGATCCGCCCGAACTTCCGGCTGGCGGAGCACGTAGGCGAGTTTCGTTTCGTTGTCCACCGCCACGCCGACCGCATGGCCGCTGCCCTTCATGCTCCACGTGATGTCGCCCATGTCCGGCGTGAACAGCCGTACGTGCTCGCCGCTCTCGAAACCGCTCTGGACGAACACGATCCTGCCGTCGGCGGTGAACGCGGCCGCCTGCGGGTCCAGCGAGTACCGTTTGGCCGAGTTGTTGGACCGTTTCTTGCTGGTCTCGGCGTCGCCGTTGCCAGCCGCCGCGACGTACCGCAGCTTCATGTCCGCTTCCACCAGGCGGAGTTCATAATCGCCGGGCTTGATCTCACGCCCCTGCCAGTCGCGGCTGGGCAGCCAGTATTCGTACGTGCCCTTTGGCAGCGGCGTGTTCTGGAAGAGATACTGCACGCAGACGCCGTCCTTGGTGAACAGCCCCGCGCTGGTAACGCCCGCGCCGCTCTTTACTTCAAACGTGCCGTCGGCCTTCCGTGGGGCGTCGAATGTCGTCTGATACGCGCCGATGTCCACGCTCGGGCCTCGCTTGGTGCCGTCCATGTCGGTGGTGCCAGCCACCTTCATGCCGTTGAATTCGGCCGCACCGGTGTAGGCCGTCGTTGCGCGGGTCGGCGACCACGGCAACGGCGAGACTACGCGATAATCATGATTGGCCGCGTCCTTGAACTCTACTGGAATCGTCTGGGAGTGGCGGTCGTACCCCGACAGGTGGAACCACGCCTCCATCTTCTTCCGTGCCGGATGGCCAGGCATTCTGCCGATGAAATTGGTGTTGTAAATATTGTGGTCAATGGCCAGGTTTTTGTTGCCTTCGCCCAGCACGATCCCAAATGCCGCCCCGGCCACCAGATTGTTGACGATGGTCACCTTGTCGCATTCGCTGACGCTAATGGCCGTTCCGGCGATGTCGGCAAACGTCGCATTGGCGAGGCCGCTGTTGGTGCAATCCACGAAACTGACGCCCGACTGCGCGTCGGCGATGACGAGGTTGGATAGGTAGCACTTGCCGGCCTTGGCGACAGTCACGCCGGCCGGACAGCCCAGGATGGCGACGTCGGTTATGATCACCGAACCCGCGCCATCGAGGACCAGCCCCGCACCCGTCGCGTTGCGGATGGTCAGTCCGCTGACGGCACCGGCGTTCCCCTCGGACGTTCCGGACAGAACGAACCCGTTTTCAAAACCGGCCGCGTCGATGATGGTCTTGCCGTATCCCTGTCCGTGCACTTGCACGCCGGCGGGAATTTTGACGTTGCCCAATTTGAACGTGCCTTCGCCGAGCATGACGCTCGCGCCCGGTTTGGCGGCCTGAATTTTCGCCGCCGCGTTGCTGTCGTTCGCGGCAATCTCCGCCGCCCGCGCGGGGCCGGTCACGGAAAGAACAGTCGCCAACGCCGCCGCCACGGCCAGTGTGCCAAAACGCGTCATCATGTGCAGGTCTCCTGTGAACAAATCGGTCGCGGTCGAATGCAGGATGGCATTATACATACATGCCCTGTCGTCGAAAACGTCGGACGAAAATAGACGTTGCCGTCCCGGCGGAACGGGGTTTATACTGCACGCGATCGCGAGGCGTTTCGCGCGGCGTCGGACGCCGTCGGCCATCGCATCCAGGGAGTTTCCATGCCCGACAATCTTCTGGTTTCGGAGGTTCGTGACAAGGCCCTTCAGGCGCATTTGGCCAATGGACATGTTGGTTTGCAAGGGAGCAGTTCCGGGCTGGCCCCGGCCCGGAGTTTCATGGTCGGGATCAGCGATCTGACTCCGAACGACCACTACCGCATGGCCTGTCTGCCGGCGTGGAACGGCGTCGCCGTCCGCGTCGGCGGTGATACGCTCGAAGACGCGTTTGGCCGGGGCGACGTCGACGGGTACCGCCAGACGCTCGACATCGGCACGGCCCGCCTGGTGACGGAATACCGCGCGGGCGTCGGCGGGGTTGCGTTGCGTGTCCGCGTGGAGACGTGGCTGTCCCGGGCCGACCGGTTCCTCGCCTGCCAGCGTGTGACCCTGTCGGCGGACCGGACCGCGAAGGTTGGTGTGTCCGTCGGGATTTGCCCCTGGCCAGCGCCGACGGAGCGGTATCCGTTCCGTTCCCTGGTCTGGCCCCACCCGGACTACCCGAAGGATTTCGAGTGCGGATTTTATAACAAACGCATGTCCTACGCATGGCGGCCTGGGCACATGGACGTCGTTCGGACGCTGGCGCGCCCAGCGGACGCCTGCTGGGCCGTGTCCGCCGTGGCGGCTGGTAATGGGCCTGCGGTCGGCGTGGCGGTGGCGGCTCGCGCTGCGGGAACGCCGGCGCGGGGGGACGTGGAGACTGCCGGCGAATACGAACTGTCGCTGGGGACGGAGCCTACGACCGTCGAACTATACGCTGCCTTCAGCCGGGACGGCTTGGCCGATGGACTGGCCGAGACGGCCATCCGGCGGGCCGTCGCCGCCCGTGCACGTGGGCTCGATGCGCTGTGGGCCGATCACGCGGCCGTCTGGGCGGAACTCTGGCGAGGCGACATCCTGGTCGAGGGCGACGACACCATCGCCCGGCAGGCCCGCGCCGATCTTTTTCAACTGTACCAGAACCAGCCCGTCGACGACCGCTACCCGATGCAGATCATGGGCATCGCCTCGCCGGGTTATTACGGCGGATGCTTCTGGGATTGCGACGTCTACACGCTGCCGGCACTGCTGCCGTTCGGCCCGGAGCGGACCCTCGGCACGCTGCATTTCCGCAAGCGGACTTTGTCGACCGCCATGCGAAACGCCACCCGCGACGGCCTTCGGGGCGCCCGTTACTCGGGGATCAGCGAACTCGTCGAGGGGGAGGAGAACTGTCTGGGGCACTCGGCGATGGCCCGCGGCGAAATCCACATCAGCGCCGCCGTCGCCATCGGGGCATGGAACACCTACTGCGCCACCGGGGACCGCTCCCTGTTGCGTGCGGACGCCTGGCCGGTGCTGGAGGCGGTGGCGGACTATTTCGCCTCGCGCGTGACGTGGGTACCGTGGGAAAACCGCTACGAACTCCTGCATGTGTATTCCGCCGTCGAACACCTCGGTAACGTTCACAATTGCCTCTACACCAACGCGGCGGTCAAGAAAGCCTTACGGATTGCCGCCCGCGCAGCGGAACGTTGCGGTTTCGCGCCCGATCCCGCCTGGACGACCGTGGCCGAGCGGCTCCACCTGCCGTTCAACCGCGCAACGGGCCTGTTCCAGGGCAACAGCGGCAGCGACAAACCCTGCGAACACCGCTGGCTGGAGACCAGCAGCTATTTTCTCGCGGACCTGCCCGCCACGCCGGCACAACTGGCCGACGCCATCTCCGTGCCGCCGATTCACTGGGACATGTCCTATCACGCCGCCATCGCCGCACAGGCCGGCGACGCCCGGCGGATGCGGGCATACCTGGACCATCAGGCGACCAATTTCTCGAAGCCGGAATCGTTCCTCCAACGCACGGAAATCGCCGGCAACGACGCCGGCCCGTACCTCACCGGCTGCGGCACGATGCTCCAAAACCTGCTCCTCGGCGCCGGCGGCCTGCGCTGGACCGAGGCGGGCCTGACCCCGACCTTCGCTCCCTGCCTTCCGGAAGGCATCCGCCGGATCGACTTCCCGCGCCTGTCCTGGCACGGCACCGAACGCTCGGCGTCGATCACCCCGTCCAGGGGAATCGTGTTCGACAGCCTGGCATGATATTCGACCGTCACCGCCGTCCACCGCCTTATCATTGCGATGGGATTCTGGCCGTACGGCTTCACACGGTCGATATCCCACTGTTGTATTTTAATAACTTGCTTAGCAACAACGAGTTGCGTCTCATTTTATTATGCAGAGTTGCTGGTACGTTTGCTACTTTCGCGGGATCAATCGCCATGGCTGACCCCCCCGTCGAAACGAAAACAAACACTCCAGCCACAAACGTCGCACCAACGGCAAACACAACCAGCGCGGCGGCATCGCCCGCAAACGTCACCGATACGACAACAGCCACCAGCGACACACCAGCCACGACCGACACTCCCGTCGCCGCACCAGCGGCAACGGGAGCCGACGCGACACCGACAGGCCCAAGTGACATGACACCGGCCACAAACGACGCGCCAGCGTCGTCCGACAAGGCCCCGGCAACAACCGCTAACACGCCCGCCGAAACGGACAACACGCCAGCCGACCCCGACGCCGCGACGGCGAAAACCAACAAGCAAAACACCCCGAAATGCTCCATGCCGGATTCCAGTGCAACCACCCGAGAGTTAGTGATTTGCACGGACGTTGCGGCACTCTCGACCGTTCTCGCCGAGGCCACGAAAAAAGACGAAAACATTGTGAAAGTCGATTATTTTCCCATAAAATCAGGGCAATCGGGTTCGACGGTCGAACCCCAAAGCTTTCAGTCCGAAATCCGAAGCCCGAAATACGAAACAAATTCCAACAATTCAAACAGCAAATTCCAAACGGCGACGCCATGTGACCTGATCACATGGCGCCGCCGTTTGTGTTTTGAAATTTTTCTGCGCTGGAATTTGTTTCGTATTTCGGGCTTCGGACTTCGAATAGTCCTACCGTTTTCGCCGCAGCAGCGCCAGGCCGCCCAGGGCCAGCAGGCTCATCGTGGCCGGTTCGGGGATCGTGGCGAAGGCCATCAGTTCCACGACGTGGCCGTTGAGGGCGCCGGCGTACCCTTCGATCTTGATGTAGCGAACCTGGGTCGGGTCATCGAACAGGAATTTTCCGTCGTCGCCCGCGGTCAGTGCAAGCGACTGGGTGGCGTCCCGTATCGGCGTCCATTGGCAGACGCTGCCCGTCGGATCGTCCGTCGTGACGTACACCTGCAAATGATCCCAGCCGGCCCACATGCTGACTTGAATGCCCGTCAGCCAGGCGTCGTAACCGATGTCATACACCAGCTCGCCCATGTTGTCGGCACTGGCCCCGACAAGCCGGGCATACTCCGTGGCGTTGCCGTTCGTGGAGCGAGTGATATCCGCAAAATTTTTCGATGAAATCGGCGTTTTGCCCATCAGGATGTTGTAGCCGTCCTCATGCTGCGGAACGCCCTTGGCCCCCTCCACCGCCGCCACGAAGGCCGAAATCTCCGCGGTGGTCAGGTGGCCTTGGGCTCCGATCGAGCCATAGATCGTGTATTCGATGTATTTGACGTCCATCGCGGCAAACGAGTAGGGGTGGAACACTCGGTTGGTGATGGACGCGGAAGGCGTCACCGTGTACCAGTTCTCGTTGTCGTCGGAAACGCGAAGTTGATACGTCATGGTGCCCTGAGCCTGAACGTCGGCAAAAGCGACCGTGAGGGTATTGAGCGTATAAACCTGATCCAGTTCAATCGTCGTCGTGGCATACCGGCTGCCCTGCGCGTCCTCCAGGTTCCGGAGATACCAACCGCTCCGATTGCCGTCGATCAGTTGGGAGGCATCGCTGCCCGACTGAAGCGCCACCCCCGGGCTTAAAAACGGTTCGCCGAAAATCGAAGACATCGGCATCATGTCCGCGTCCAGCCGGTACGCGACATTCACGCTGTAATAGGCCGCCGATCCCGATCCGATCACGGTGTAATCCGTCGCCGTCGCCGGACCGGCCATCATCACCGCCGCGACCGCGGCCACGATCAATGCACGTTTCATCATGCCTCTCCTTTTTAATGAAAAACGTCCCAACGCAGCTTACCAAGCGTACCACGGTCCGCCGAAACGTCAACGCAATTTCCCAAACTGCCGCTTCCCACACGAGCCATGCCGTGCGTAGAATACCGCCTTCTCCGGCCGTTTGTCACGGATCGCTTGTCGCTTGAACCGAAAAGGACATCACATGGCAGAAACCTCTCATTCGATCATGAACGCCCTGTTTCGTCGGCAAAAGGCGCCTCGCATGGGCATCAAGGATCATCCCTGGGCCGACACGCTGGACAAGTGGGTGACGCAGGGGTATCCCGTTGACGACAAGGGCAAGCCGATTGACCCCATTGACCATTTCGGGTTCGACGAAGCCGGCGTGGGCGGGTGGTTCGACACGATGCCCGTTCGCGGCGTCCGCGAGGTGCTCGAAGAGACCGACGAGTGGATCGTCACGCGGAACGGCGCGGGGGCGGCCTACAAAAGCTGGAAACACAAGTCCGGCACGCCCGAGCACATGGATTTCCGCATGACCAGCCGCGACGTGTGGGAGCGCGACTATCGGCCTGGCCTGCTGGCACTCGATCGCGGGCGGCTGGATATCGAAGGCACCAAAACCGCCCTGGCCCAGCGGCGCCAGCAAGGCAAGTGGGTCACGTTCGGCCATGTGTTTGTGTGGGAGACCATGCGGGGCAGCATGGGCGACATCTGCCTGTATGAGTCGATGGCGCTGGACAAGGGCTGGGTCCACGATTTCAATCGCGTGTACACGGACTTCTACAAGATGCACTGGCAGGCGCTGATCGACGAGGCCGGCAAACCCGACAGCATCACGCTGTGCGAGGACATGGGCTATCGCGACCACATTTTTTGTTCGCCGGCCATGTTCGCGGAGATGATTTTTCCGTATTTCCGCGAGATGATCGAGTTTTTCCACGGCCAGGGCATCCTGGTGACGCTGCACACCTGCGGGCTGGTCGGGCCTCTGCTGGACATGATCGTCGAGATCGGCTACGACGCGCTGAATCCGATCGAGGTCAAAGCCGGCAACGACCCGCTCGAAATCGCCCGGAAATACGCGGGAAAACTGACGTTCGTCGGCGGCCTCGACGAACGCATCCTCGAAAGCCACGACCGCCACCTCATCCGCCGCGAAGTGACCCAGCTCGTCCAGGGCATGAAGGACGCGGGCGCCAGCTACGTCTTCGGCAGCGACCACTCCATCTCCACCAACGTCGACTATCAAGACTACCTCTACGCCGTCGAAATTTTCCGGGAGCAGTGCGCGTACTGATCGACGCAGGGCCATCGCATCTACATTCTTTTGTTTTCGTGCGATTTTCCGCAACGGGCCGTTTTCAGGCTGTTAGACTGTTAGACTGTTAGGGAGAGGTTTATGAAAAATTTGGCCAAATCCTACATA
>WRDM01000028.1 GCA_009783465.1 Phycisphaerae bacterium
TGGCCGAACCTGGCGTGGGACTGCACCATCGCCGGCAAGCGGACGGCCGTGGACACGGTGGAGTATCTCTACACCGGCGACGTCAGCCAGCCGCTGCCGCAGCGGTTCGTCAACGCCCGCTTTGAAGCCTACGGCGACGTCTCTCGCCGCATGGGCTTGCAGGACACCATCGCCACCGTCTGCGTCGACGCGCCGCACTGGACGATCAGGCCGTCGGGCGGACCCGAGAAATTCGCCGAAGTCTACCCGCCCAAGATTGCCAACCAGGGCATCGACGTGCTGGCGATGTATCACGACATCTGGCACGCCGTGCCGATCATCACCGACGACGCGTACCGCTTCGACGAAAATCACGATACCAACCCGCAGCTCAAGGCCATGAATGCCGAAATCAAGCGGCAAGGCTACTACCCGGGTTTCTGGTTCCGCCCTGACTTCGTCCAGACCTCCGTGCCGGCCGCGCTGAGCGACACGATTCCCACCGCCGAGACGTATTACGGCTTCAACGGCTGTCATTACCCTGATGCCGTGCCGCTGCTGAAGGAACGGGGCCTGCCGCTCTTCCGCGAAAACCCCGACTGGGTGCGTGTGCGCCGCGACGGCTCGATGCCGTTCAACACACCCTACCAGTGGATACCGATGAGCCTGGCCACCGGCTGGTTCGACCGCGTCGTTTGGCCGTCGCAGTGGATGAGCGCGAAGCTGGGCTTCGAACGTGTGCTGGTCGACGGCGGATTCGGCGGCATGCAGGGCGTCGATTACGCGCCGAAACACCAAGGCCGAACAGACACGGCCGTGCCCGCCCAGCCGTACTGGTGGCGCATGTGGCGCTGCATGGAGCACGTGGGCATCAAGGTGTACGGCGAATGCACGATGGGCTGGAAGGGCGCCAACGTGGTGGTCGGCGGCGAGGGGGACGAGCATTACCTGTGGCTGTTCCAGATGGGCTGGTACATCGGCCACCGCAGCCGGACGGTGCTGGGCGACGCCGAACGGACACACAAGATTTTCCAGTTGTACAACGGCGTGAATTTCATACGCAGACCGGACCTCGCAGCCGTGCGCCGCTACGCGTTGGAGTTCAACAGGAAAAACCGCGCCCCGGACTGGATCGAGTTCAAGGACCTTCGCCAACTGGATGAGGAGATCGAATACGACGGCGAGATCGGCGAAAGCCCCACCGCCTCCAACGTCACGCGGACGACAGACGAAAAAACCGTCAAGATCAAGGTCCGCCCATGGGTCTGGGGCGACGTGGTCTGGCACT
Source organism: Phycisphaerae bacterium (assembly GCA_009783465.1). Lineage (GTDB taxonomy): Bacteria > Planctomycetota > Phycisphaerae > SM23-33 > SM23-33 > WRDM01. Next base: position 1,268 of record WRDM01000028.1, read on the forward strand.
ACAACGACGGCACCAGCGTGGTCTATCCGGCGTTCGACAAGATCAAATGGGACGCAGAGTAGACACCATTACAACGGACGCTGAATAACCGGCAGCAGCGGGAATAGCGGGTTGCGGATTTCGTGGTCGGTGTCGATGGCCATGACCTTGTTGCCGATCCATTTCGCCGCCAGTCGGCCGCCGCACCACGGTTCGTTCGTCACGCGTCGGCGGCTGGGAACCGGCCTTGTGGAACGGCCTCAGCCACGTTGTGCGGCCTTGGGCATCGGTGCATTCCACGCGGACGTAGGTGGGCGAGGTCCGGCTCGGTGTATGTGGCGCAGGGCAGGCCATCGCCGGTTACACGAAGGCTACCGCCGTAGTGCACTACGGCGTGGCGGCATCAAGGCCAAGGTCTTCGCGTTCCGATACATGACCGCCCTGCCCGGTCCGGAAACCCTGCGGCAGGAAATCATCGCAGCCCAACATGCCTTCGAATCTTAGGTGACGATGAAACGGAAGGATCATGGCTGAGCAGCCGCCTCATCTGGGCATTCGATTAGTCGGCGTCCGACCGAATGTCATCACGGGGCAGGAATTGCCACTCGTCGGCGTTGGCCAGTTGCTCATGCGCCATGGGCCCGAACGCCGCGATTGTCTCGCCCAGCGCGTGACGGACCTGCTCGTCCGAAGGGCACAACTGCCAGAACGGCCAATCAGGCCCTTTCACCTTTAGCGTCCGACTCGCCGCATCCAGCCAGACAACCGTCCCCGTGTGCGGCCGTAACTCCAACGCGCATTTCCACGTTCCCTGGTCAAGTTTCCAAAGACATACGGGTTGCTTGTCTACCTCGGAAATCTTACGGAACAACTGGGCGATAAACTTTTCCACAAATTCAGCGGCAAGTGCCGGTTTGTTCTTGCACCGATCCCAGGCAAGATTTTGCTGATCCTCCGGCACATAAAGCAATTGGGGGCGATTTCCTTCAATGCGTCCAAGCACTCCCAAATTGTGATCGTTCTCATCGACACGAGAAAGCGTCACGCCCATGAAAGGTTTTTGACAACGCCCCTTCTCGTCGCGGAAATGAGGCCACTCATTCGCCTGAATGTATGGGCTTCCGCACGCCTGGGGGGAAACCATCAGGACGCCAACGACTGCCCGTGCGATGGCTTCTTGTATGGTGGCATGGTCGTCTTCGCCGGCAATAATCCCGTCCCATCCCTGTCGCCGCCGAAAAAGCCAGAAACGGATGTGGCGGGCCTTTTCATCCTTCCATCCTCACTGTCTCAGTCGGGGTGCTGTGACGAAGCTTTCCGATCTCGACTGATCACCGCGAACGGCATGTTGGGCATTGGGGGTGTCGTCGTACCGTGAGATGGCGGAAGGTCATGGTGGCGAGGTTGATCGTCAGCAGGCGGTTTGTGAGGAGGTCGCCGTGGCCGAGGAGGTATTTGATTGCCTCTGCCGCCTGGAGGGTGCCGAGCAGGCCGGACGTGACGCCGAGGATGCCGGGCGTGGCACCGAGAGCATTGAGGCCAGTGGCGGCGTTAAGGATGGAGGTGCCGTCGAGAGGGCCTGTGTCGGTTGGTTTCACGATTTCGATGCTCTTGACGTTCTCGGCGTTCTTGATGTTCTCAGTGTTCTCTGTGGCGTGAGCGGCGAAGTCGCATTTGTTGTGGTGGCCGAAGGCGCAGTCGTAGCAGGCGGTGTGATATGGGAGGATGGTCATGGCCATGCCGGTGAGGCGGTGGACGCCGGCGAAGATGTAGGGGGTTTGGGTGGCGTGGGCGGCGCGGTTGATCAGTTGGCGGGACTGGTGGCTGTCGGTGGCGTCGATGGCGAAATCGTAGTCGTAGTCGGTGAGCAGGGATGTTAACGTTTCGGCGGTGACTTGGTGTGTGTGGGGTGTGATGATTATATCCGGGTTCAGGGCGTGGAGTTTGGCGGTGGCGGAGTGTGTCTTGGGCGTGCCGATGTCGGCTGCTGGATGAGGTGCCGCCGAACCGTTTTTCATCGGTGAGGCATGATTTTACGCGCCAGTTGCTGGCGGAGAACCGGCGTCGCCTGCTTGAGGAAGAGCTATGACCAGTCAATCCATTTTTATCGCTTGTCGCGGCGGTGGCTGACCGCGATGGCCAGTGGAGCCCCGTCGGTCGGCTGGACCGCGAACCGGACGGCGGCTGCCGTTTCGTCTACACCCGCGGCGCCAAAACGCTGCCGGACTTTTCGCCTTTTCCGGGCATGGATAACCTGGACACGGAATATCTGTCGGACAGTTTGTTTCCGCTTTTCGCCAACCGGCTGCTGGTCAAATCCCGCCCGGAGTACGAGGCTTTCCTGACATGGGGCGGTTTCGACCCCAACAATCCGCCCGACCCCATCGCCTTGCTGGGCGTGACCGGAGGCCGTCGTACCACCGACTCACTGGAACTCTTCATCTGCCCGCAGCCCGACGCCAACGGATGCTTCGTCAGCAAATTCTTCCTCCACGGCGTCCGCTGGATGCCCACGGCGGCCATCGAGCGGCTGAACACACTCAACGTCGGCGAGCCCCTGGGCCTGATGGTCGACATTCAAAATCGCTACGACCTCAACGCGGTCATGGTACGAACCTGCGATGACATGCCCGACCGTTTCATGCTCGGTTATCCGGTTATCACGAAAGAAGAGTCCACCATGCGTATGACTGACAAGCCCAGTTTTCGCGAAGTCGAATGAACGACATGCCTGCAACGTCACTACCGTGTCGAAGAAATGGCCGTCACGCGATTTTCGCTTTTTCCGCCAGGGCATTGAGGATGTAGGGGGCGATGTGGTTGATGGGCAGGACGGTGTCGGCGGCGCCGAGTTCGATGGCTTCGTGGGGCATGCCGAAGACGACACAGGTCTGTTCGTCCTGGGCAACGGTGACTCCGCCGGCGGTTTTCATGGCCAGCAGTCCGGCGGCGCCGTCGGCCCCCATGCCTGTCAGGATCGCGCCCACCGCATTGACGCCCGCATGCCGGGCCACGCTGTGAAAGAGCACGTCCACGCTGGGTCGCTGGTGATGCACCGCGGGCCCGTCGCGCAACTCGACGTAATACCGCGCGCCGCTTCGCGTGAGCACCATGTGCTTGTTGCCCGGCGCCAGCAGGGCCAGTCCTGGCATCACGATGTCGCCGTGTTTGGCTTCGCGGACTTCCATCGGGCAGGTCTCGTTGAGCCGCTGGGCGTAGGTGGCGGTGAAATGTTCGGGCATGTGCAGCACCATGACCGTGCCGGCCACGTCGGGCGGCAGGCCCATCAGCACGTCCTTGATGGCCTGCGTCCCGCCGGTGGAAGCGCCGATGGCGACGATTTTGTGCGACGTCTGTTTCAGCCCGACCGGCGTGACAAACGCGACCCGCGACGCGGCCGTGGGATTCGCCAACGACTTCGCCGCGCCAACCGGCGACGACGGCACGGGGGCCGGCGGCACGGGCGTGGCGCCGCGGCGATATCGCGACATGGCCGCGGCGCGGATTTTGTCCGCCAGCACGGCCGACACGTCCCGCACGCTGTAGGCCGACCCCGGCTTGCACATCACGTCGACCGCGCCCAGCTCGAGCGCCTCCAGGGCCGTCTCGCTGCCGGCGGGCGTGAGCGAACTGACCACCACCACCGGCAACGGATGATACTTCATCAGCTTGGCCAAAAACGTCAAGCCATCCATGCGGGGCATTTCCAGATCCAACGTCACGACGTCCGGCGTCAATGCGACAATTTTGTCGCGGGCGATGTACGGATCAATGGCCGCCCCAACGACCTCGATATCGCGCGCCTTGCTCAACTCCGCCGACAACACCTGCCGCACGACGGCGGAGTCGTCAACGATCAGCACGCGGATTTTGCGGGAATGGGGCATCGGAAATGTTCTCGAACGGTTCGATCCTCGGTTGCGGACACAAAAAAGCCACTAGCCACCAGGGTTTGCGATGTGCGAATGTGAAAACGTTCCGTTTGTCCGAGAGAGTGGCCTCGCGGCTTCGCGGACTCGTGATCACGTTTTCATTCGCACACCAGCCGTGTGCCCTGGATGACAGCAAACGCCGCCATACCTGGTGGCTTGTGGCTAGTGGCTTTGTGGCTTTCTTACGCGACTTTCGCGTTCAATGCCGTTTCGACGTACAGCGCCATGTGCACCTGGCCGCCGTCAAGGTACAGGCGGGTTTGGCCGTCGACGGGGACGTCCGGCGACGTCGGCGAGGCCGGGATGACCGGCGCCTGCACGTCGAAGACGTCGTACCGGTTGTACAGCAGCGGCAGCAGGTTGCCGCAGATGACGTTGAGGACTTCCTTCAGCGCGTCGCGCTGCTGGTCGTCGCTGGCGGCCTGGTCGTCGGCGAAGCCGAGCATGTTCGTCCCCAGCGCCGGCAGCATCGTGTCGGAGACCGTCAGCACCAGCCGGCCATGGATGGGTCCGCGGAAGCTCACCTCCGCCGTCACCGGCGGGCCGGCGGGCGAGTCCTGTTCATGCACCGAGTACATGAACGCGAGGGTCTCGAACGTCTCCTGCGCGACGGAGTTCAACAGTTGCTGAGTATGCGGATCGCTCATTGCTGCACCCCCATCAGTTCGGTCAGCACGTCGCGGATGGACTCGGGCGTGAACGGTTTGTGAATGAACCGGACGCCCTGGTGCATCAGGCTGCCGATGCGGGTCATGCTGCCTTCGGTCGAGATGACCACGATCGGCAGGTTCGCCCACGCGGGATTGGCCCGGACAGCGGTGATCATGTCCTCGCCGTTCATCACGGGCATGTTGATGTCGACAAACAGCAGGTCGATCCACTGTGTCTCCATGACGGCGAGGCCTTCCTGTCCGTTGGCGGCCTGCAAGATGTCGCCGATGGCCAGGTCGGTCAGTCTCAGGGTTTTCATGATCACCGACCGCGCCACGGCGCTGTCGTCCACTACCAGAATGTTCACTGCCATGTTTGTCTCCTACAACTCTTTCTCGACTCCACACATATTGAGCCACACCCGTCCGGTGCTGATGTCCAGGTACATTGTCCGCGGCTCGGTGCCGCCGATGTCTTCGCCCGCGATGAAAATGCCGTTCTGCCAAAACAGTTTGCGGAGCGTGAGGTAGTTTCGCTTGCCGATGGCGAAGCGGTCCTCGCCGCCGCTCTGCACGCACGCGCCGCCGGCGACTTTGACGACCAGCCGGCTCTTGACGGCCCCGCAGGCGATCAGCCCGCGGAAGAATTCCGGCACGCCGCAGTCGACGAACAGGAACGGCTGCTTGCGGGCCTTCTCGGGGTTGATCGTCGACGCCGGCAGCATCACGTGCAGCAGTCCGCCGATGTTCGTCTGCGGATCGTAGGCGGTGATGCCAAGACAACTGCCCAGGGCATGCGTCACCAACACGTCGCCGGGCGTCGCGGCGATCTTCATGTCGCCGACGCCTACCGTATGTCGTATGCTTTCGCCTACTCGTGTCATTTCTGATACACCGCCGGTCGAACGTATTGGAACGCCTGCGCGATGCCCGTCAAGCTTTCGCTATGCCCGATCATCAGCAGGCATCCCGGCGCTAACAGGTCGTAAAAATTTCGCACCAGGGTTTCCTGCGTGGGTTTGTCGAAATAAATCATCACGTTGCGGCAGAAGATGAAATCGAAAGGCCCTTTCATCGGCCAACGTTCCATCAGATTCAGCCGGGCGAACGTCACCTTCGACCGCACCTCATCGCACACGCGGAACGTTTGCCCGTCGTCGTCGTTGGGCGTGAAATACTTTTGCGCCAGCGCCGCGGGAACCTGCCCGACGCGGCTGGCGTCGTACATGCCCTCGCGGGCCTGCGCCAGCACGCGCGTCGAAAGATCCGTCGCCAGAATGCGGACGTCCCAGCTCCGCAGCTCGGGAAAATGCTCCGCCAGCAGCATCGCCAGCGAGTACGGCTCCTCGCCGGTGGAACAGCCTGCCGACCACAGCCGCAGCTTGCCCTGGGGTCTCCGATGCTCGATCAGCCTCGGAATCGCCACCGTCCGCAGGTACTCGAAATGGGCCGTCTCACGAAAGAAAAACGTCAGATTCGTCGACAGCGAATCGAGCATGCTCGTCAGCTCGTTGCCGCTGGAGTCGTCACGGATGACCTGAATGTACTCGTCAAACGTGGTCAGTCCCAGCAGCCGGATTCGCTTGGCCAACCGGGCCTTGACCAACTCGCGCTTGCCGTCGTGCAGGTCGATGCCGCAGATCGACTTCACGAGCGCGCTGATGGCCTTGAACTGGGCCTCGGTCAGCGGAGTTGTATCGGTCAGGGTCGCCGTCATAATAGTTTATTCTTTGTCGGTTCGCCGCGTGGGGAACTTGGGTAAGAAATCCGCCGGGACGGACATCACGTTAAAATTTCGACAGGATCGCGTCGTCGAACGGGATGACGCTCTCAGAGTTCAGATTCAGGTCGCGTATCGGGCGAAACACTTGGCCCGTACTGGCCGACTCGGGAAAATTCGGTATCAGGGGCGATTTCGGCATGACGTCGTGGCGATGCGCCGCCGCGGCCATCGCGTCCATGCGGAACTCCGCCGACACGTCCCGGCTCATGCGACGCGCCACCTTCCGCGCCGTGCTGCCGCCGTACACCATCGACTCCAGATCCTGAACCATCTTGCGAAGCTCGTCCGCCTGGCCGGACAACTCCTCGCTCGCGCTGGCGGATTCCTCCGCGCTGGCGGCGGCCTGCTGCGTCACGTGGTCCATCTGGCTGATCGACGCCGAGATATGCTCGACGCCCTGCGACTGCTCGTGGCACGCGGCCGCGATCTCGCCAACCAGATCGTCCACCTTGCGGGAGCCCACGGCGATTTCCTGCAACGTCTGTTCGACTTCGCGGCTGATCTGCACGCCGTTTTCGCTGCTGCGGACCGACGCCTCGATCATGTTGGCGGTGCTTCGCGCCGCCTCCGCCGACCGCTGCGCCAACGTGCGAACCTCTTCGGCCACCACGGCGAAGCCTTTGCCCGCCTCGCCGGCGCGGGCGGCTTCCACGGCCGCGTTCAAGGCCAGCAAGTTCGTCTGGAACGCGATTTCGTCGATCGTCTTGATGATCTTGGCCGTCTGATCGCTGGAGTCCTTGATGTCGTCGATGGCGGCGGCCATGCGCTCCATGGCGGCGGAGCCTTTTTCGGCGCTGGCCTTGGCCTGGGCGGCGAGCATCTTCGCCTGCGCGGCGTTGGCGGCGTTCTGCTTGGTCATCGAATGCGTCTCTTCCACGCTGGAGGTCGTCTCCTGAAGGGCGATCGCCAACTCGCTCGCGCCGTGCGCGAGGCTTTGGCTGGACCGCGATACCTGCGACGCCGCGCCCGCCGTCTGCTGCGAGCCGCTCTCCAGCCCGTTAATGATCCGATCCAGCGGCTTCACGACGCACCGAATCGTCATCCACGCCAGCACCGCGCTCACGCCGACGCCCCCGGCCAGCACCCCGATCATGATCCAGGCCACGTCCGTCAGCCCCGCCCAGACCATCTCCAGAATCGCCAGCAGGCACACCCCGACGCAAATCGCCAGGATAAAGGTGTACCCAACCGTGATCTTCGCGCCTGTTCGCAAGTTCTTGAACATAGTTCTTCTCGTTTCGCCACGTAGCATGGGCGTCTGGCCCATGAGTCCCACGGGCGTCCCGCCCGTGGCCGAGGTTGACAAAAACCTCGTCTCACAACATCGCTGCCGCACACACCAATTCCAACGCGTTACTTCCAAGGCCGCGTTGCATGGGCGAGACGCCCATGCGACTCACGGGCAAGATGCCCGTGCTACTACGCCGCGCCCAGATGCGCCATTTCCGTGCTCGTCAGCACGCGGGCGATGTCCAGCAGAATCGTCACGTTGCCGCCCGCCTTGCCGATGCCCAGAATAAACGTCGTCTCCACGTTCACGCCGAAACTCGGCGTGTCGTCAATGTCCGCCTCGGCGATGCTGAGCACCTCGCTGACCTTGTCCACCACGATGCCCATCTCCACGCCCCGAACGTCCACCACGATAATGCACGTCTCCTCGCTCGGGGGCACCTCGGGAAAATGAAACTTCAGCCGCAAATCCACCACCGGGATCACCTTGCCCCGAAGATTGATCACGCCCTTGATAAACGTCGGAATCCGAGGCACGACCGTGATGTCCTGCATGCCGATGATCTCCCGCACGCGGAGGATCTCCAGCCCATATTCCTCGCCCGCCAGGTTGAACGTCAGATATTTTCCCGCTCGGGTTTTGTTTTCTTTCTGGTCCATGTCGTCCTCACCAATTACGCCGTAGCATGGGCGTCTCGCCCATGAGTCCCACGGGCGTCTCGCCCGTGGCCGAGGTTGGCAGGCACCTCGTCACGAAAAATCACTGCCGCGCACACCGACGCCAAAACGTTTCTTCCAAGGCCGCGTTGCATGGGCGAGACGCCCATGCGACTCACGGGCGGGACGCCCGTGCTACGCTACGCCGCTTGCGGCTGGACTTCGTCCTCGCCCTGCGCCACCGCCACGATGCCCGCGACGTCGAGAATCAATCCCACGCGCCCGTCGCCCATGATCGCGCCGCCGCTGATGCCTTGGATATTGCTCAGGCTTCGGCCAAGGCTCTTGATCACCACCTGCTGCTGCCCGAGCAGTTCGTCGACCATCAGCGCGACGTGCTTCGCGCCGCACTGGACCACCATGAGCAGGCCACGTAGCGGATCGGTCTGCGCGTCGGACACGTTGAAGAGATTGTGCAGCCGGAACATCGGCATCAACTCGCCGCGGAGCGTGACCATCTCACCGCGGCCCGCCACTGTGCTGATCATGCCCGGCTCGGGCCGGAAACTGCGAACGATGCTCACCGTCGGCAGCATGTATGTCTGCCGCCCGATCTTCACGAGCATCGCGTCGATAATCGCCATCGTCAGCGGCAGCCGCAGCGTGAACAGCGTGCCCTCGCCCGGCGTGGCGGCGATGTCCAGGCGGCCTCGGATGGCTTCGACGTTGCGTTTGACCACGTCCATGCCCACGCCGCGCCCGCTGACGTCGGTGACTTTGTCCGCCGTGGAAAAGCCCGGCAGGAAAATCATCCGGTGAATGTCGTGTTCGCTCATCTCCGCGTTGGCGCTCACCAGCCCGCGTTCGACGGCCTTGGCCAGAATGCGGTTGGTGTCAAGTCCCTTACCGTCGTCCTGCAACTCGATGACGACGTTGCCAGCCGACTGCGACGCCCGAAGATGAATCGTGCCTTGCGGACTTTTTCCGAACGCGATCCGCGCCTCCGTCGGCTCGATGCCGTGGTCGACCGCATTGCGAATCATGTGAATCAGCGGGTCGTTGAGCACCTCGACCATGTTGCGGTCGATCTCCGTGTCCTCGCCGCTCGTGACCAACTGGATATTTTTGCCGGTCGTACGGGCCAGGTCGCGAACCAGGCGGGCGATCTTTTGAAAACTCGCCTTCAGCGGCACCATGCGCAGGCTCGTCGCCAGATCCTGCAATGAACGGAGAATCTTGGCCGTGTGAACCACGTTCCGCTGGAGCCTCGGCCTCAGCCCGCCTCCGCCCGCGACGTCGGGATCCTGCACCACCATGCTGTGCGCGATGACGATCTCACCCACCATGTCGATCAGCGTGTCCAGCCGCTCCGTGTTCACGCGAACGGTGGACTCGAACCGCACGCCGTCGCCGGAGGCCGTGCTTTCCAACTGACGCTGCGTCCGCAGCGCCGCCGCCACGTCCTGCGGCTTGACGTCGCCCCGCTCGATCAGCACCTGCCCGAGCGGCTTGCCGTTCAACTCGCCAATGGCTTTTTCGATCGTCGCGCGATCGACCTTCGCCGTCGCCACCAGAATGTCGCCCACACGCAACGAATTATGCACGCCCGACCGATTCACGCCCGAGGCCTCGGGATTCTGCAACATGTTCAACAACATGTCGTATCCCGCCGGCAGCGGAAACTGGCCGCCCGGTGTCGCGTCGCGCAGCGATTTCACCATCGCCTTGATCTGGTCGCAGGACTTGAAACACAAATCCGCGTACCCGCCCACCAGATGCAACTGCTTGGAACGGGCCTTGTCCAGCAGGTTTTCCGACAGGTGCGCCAATCGCTGGACCGGCGCGATGTTCAGCATGCCGCTGGTGCCTTTGATGGTGTGATAGGCCCGGAAAATCGTGTTGATCGGCTCGTCGCTGTCGTCGGGATAACTCTCCAGTTGAAGCAGCGCCGCCTCGGCGGAGGCCACGTGGTCGAGGCATTCGCTGATGTATTCCTTGAGCAGTTCGACGTCGATGTCCGCCGGCACGATCGTCGACGGAAATTCCATCGGCGGCATCGCTGCCGGAGGCGGCGTGGGCGTTTGATTCGCGGCCGATTGCGGTGGATTCGCGACCGGGTGCGGCGCGGCCGCGATCGTCACCGCGAGGCGGTGGGCGGCATCGTCCACCACCGCGGGGGCCGGCGGCGCCTCGTTCTGTGCCGCCTCGGCCTCCTGCTGCTGACATGCTTCCACCGCCAGCAGCGCCTGGCCGACCAGATTGGCCGCCTGCGTCAATAGCGCCTCGCCGTCCGGCGTGCCGGCAACAGCCTGCAACAACGTCGCCGCCGCGTCCGTCAGAGGCCCGCTGATCGCCGCCACCGGCGAAGCGTCCGAAGCGGCCGATTGCAGCAGCTCCGCCAGCGCGGTCACTTCCGCGCGGTCCGACGGCAACAGCCCGACCAACTGCGCCATCACGGCATTGAGGTCGATGTCATCGGCGTCTGATTGTCGCGTGTCTCGTTCGGTCATGTAACGTTGGTTTCCAATAGCAATTCCGCCCGCGCAAAATTCTCTTCTTTTGCATCGTCAGGAACGGTCGCTTGCTTTATCATGTCTCCGGCAAAAAGGAAATTCTTTGGCGAAGGAGACTTTCGGCAAACCTCCCGCCATCGACCCGCGAACAACCGAGGTAACGCATGTCCCTACCGACGCAGCTTCAGTACACCCCGTCCCAAGGCCTGTGCTTGTCGTGGAAATCCCCGCAGGGGTTGACGCTGGATCAACTTCCCGTGCGCGTCCGCCTGAAAGGCAAGAATACGTTTTATGTGTGGGGCGCGATCGAGTCGGGCGAGGACGCGCCCGCCTGGGCGGAGGCGGACTTCGACATGACGCTGTTCGGCCCGGAGTCCGAGGGCGAGTCGGTCCGCGTGACGAGCCTCGTCGAGGACGGCGTGACGACGGGGTATCGGGCGACGGCGACGCACGCGCGGGCCCGCGTGGAATTGACCATGCAATTCACCGACGACGGCGAGATGCGGCTGGCCATGACGGTCGCCAATCCGCAGGGCACCGGCGGACAACGGCTGCCCGTCTGCACGACGGAGCTGACGATCGGCGGGTTCGACCTCGGGCCTGACGGGCGGTACACCAGCGCCCACGCCTACGGCGGGCGCACGCACGGCGCGGGCGCACTGGCCGACCTGGTCGAACCGGGCATGCCGTTCCCGCACGGCACGATCGGCCTGGCCATTCCGCTGGTCTACCTCCACACGGGCGACGACGCACGCGGCTGGCAGTTCGAATTCATGATGGACGCCCGCCCCATCGCGTGGATCCGCCCCGGCGACAAGCCCGCCACCGCCGATTTCGCCATCCTCTGGACCACCGACCGACTCCTCCTGCCAGGCCAATCGCACGCCTACGGCGGCGAAATCGGCCTGAAACCGTACGCAAACCGCGCCGTCCAGATGATGCGAAACTGGCGCGACCAGGCGAAGCAACGCTACGGCATCGCCGTGCCGGACCAGCCCAAATGGGTCCACCACCGAAGCTGCATCGAAATCTGGCTAAGCCCCGGCACGCAGGCGGAGGACTTCTCACGATTCGACGACCCCAAACTCTACGCCATGCTCAAACAATGGGCCGACTGGGGCTACGACGCCATCATGGCCGTCGCGCCCAACCCGTCAGGCCGAGGGCCACTCAGCCCGTTCCACTACGGCGCCAACCCCGTCATGGGAGGCCCCGCCGGCGAAAAAATCATGCTCGACTGGATGCACGAACTCGGCTTCCACGTCAACATCTGGTTCACGACGGTAGGCCTCGACAAGGCCGCCAACTCCGTCCGCGAACGCCGCGATTGGTGGACCCACCGCGCCAACCTCGACCTCTTCTACGCCTGGGACGCCACCGCCGCCAACGGCTACGTCGGCTACGCGCCCGACGGCGATCCATGCAGCACGGGCTGGCGACAATTCATGCTCGGGCAACTCGACTCGCTCCTCGAACGAGGCTACAACGGCGTCTTCATCGACGGCTGCATCCCGCGCGCCACCAACCACGCCCGCTGGTTCTGGCCGGGCGAAACGCGAAACGCCGTCGAAGACCAGGTCTTCGAAATCGCCGAACGCATCCGCGCCTCCGGCACCGACTCCATCCTCTGCGACGAAGACGCGGGACTCGGCGCCCAGGCCACCTGCGAAATCACCACGGGCCGATACGTCCCCGTCGTGCCCTACGTCAAAAAAGCCTACTGGGACCACGGCATGGGCGGCGGGCCCGAACAAGTCGGCCAGCCTCCCCAACGCATCACGCCCGAACAAACACGCGACTACCTGCTCATCCGCTACGCGTCGCTGCTGCCGATGGCCGTCAGCGAGGACGGCATCGAGGGCTACTGCTCCGAGGAGGCCCGACCCTGGACCGTGCAGACCATGCTCGCCGGACCGACCACCTTCAAAACCCACTGCCAGTACGTCAACGACCCCATGACCTTCCGCGAACTGCCCGACGCGCCGCCGGCCAGCGACAAGGCCCGCGATCCCGAGTTCCGCCGCAAAGGCCATGAGGAATACCTGCAACTGCTCCGCTTCCGCCACGACGAGCCGCTGGTGGGCAACGAAACGCCGCTCTCCATCGAGGGCGTGCTCATCGAAGGCGACGACGCCGTCGTGGGATTCCTCCGCCCCACCGCCGACCGCTGCCTGCTGATCCTCATGAACTTCGCCGACCGGGCCACCACCGTAAAGGTCCGCCTGGCCAACCCCGTCGACACGCCGGCCGTCCAGCGGGCCATCGCCGGCGACCCGCACAAAAAAACCTGGAAAACCCACGAAACATTATGCTCCTGGGTCAACGACAACCCCGCCAAAGACGCAACGATCTCCGCAACGGACGCGCTGGACGTCCAACTCGGAGCGTACGGGTTTCGAGTGTATGAATTGAATCGGTAGATACAATTTTGGCTCTGCCTGTTTGCGTTGTGGGATGTTATGTAAAGCGAAGCGTTCGCTTTTCGCAACGTCCCACAACGCAAACAGGCAGAGCCAAACCCGCGTTTTTTCGCCTACTCCTCGTCCTGCCCGACGAGATAAATCCGATTTTTCCCTTGTCGCTTGGCGGCGCGTAACCCCGCGTCGGCGGTGCGGAGGAGGTCGCGGCAGCCTTGGCCGTCGCCGGGGAAATGCGCCAGACCTCCCGATATCGAGAGCGATCCCTTCGCGTCGGGGCCCAGGAACGAGAACGAATGGTCTCGGACGGCCTGGCGGAACCGCTCGGCCAATTCGGCGAACGTTTCCAGCGGTTTGGAATTCGGCGACCGCGGCGGATCGGCGTCCCAGAACAGCACGGCGAATTCGTCGCCGCCGATCCGCGCCACGATGTCGTGCACGCGACTGGTCTTTTTCATCAGCACCGCCGTCTGACGCAATATCTCGTCGCCCGCCGCATGGCCGTACTTTTCGTTGTAATGCTTGAAGTCGTCGATGTCGTACAGCAGCAGCGTCACGCGACCGTTGGCCTTGGCCGCCCGCGTGAGAATTTGTTCCGTAAGGTGGTAAAAATACCGGCGGTTGTACGCCCCGGTCAGGTGGTCGGTAATCGCAAGTTTGTGCAGCGACTCGATCCGCACAGCGTTCTTCGCCAGCGGCCCCAGCAGTTGGCCCAGGGCGGCCAGCAGCGCCCTCGCCTCCGGCGGCGCCGGCGCGTGGGGTTCGGCGGCCACGAGCGACTGCATGGTGTCGCCCGTCAGCGTCAGCAGCGGGTTGGCCGCGCCGAGGTCGTCCGCACGCCGCCACGAGGCGGAAAATCCGCACGCCGCCAGCAGCTTCGCGACGGCCTCCTGCACACTGACGACGCTGGTGGCTGCCAGCAGCTCGGCCCACTGAGCCGGCGCGAGCGCGACCATGCCGTTGGCGGCCCCGACGGGCGCGGCGGGCGGATGCGTGTCGAGCATCACGTGCGGTGGAATCGTCGCGGCGGCTTCGGCGGGCGAGGTAAAATGTCCCGCGCGGATGCGATCGACGTCGGCCCGCGTGGGCGGCGAGATGAAGTAGTCATCCAGCGGCGAGGGCGTCAGCGACCGCATCGCCGGCTCGGCGGCCGCCCCGCCCACGGCCAACAGAGGCCCACGGGCGTGCACGCGACGCAGCGCCCGGCAGAGGGTAGGCAATTCCGGCTGCGTGGCGGCCACCACGACACACCGGTGCGGGCGATCGTGCAGCGCCAGCATCGCGTCGTACGCGTTGGCGAACGCGACGGTCTGCCGCCGCCCCAGTTGCGCGCGGAGCGGCTCGGTCACGCCCGGTTCGCCCAGCAGGAGGATGTCCTCGGCGGAATCGGGCGTGTTGGGGGAATCGGGCGCATGCGAGGTTTGGATCATCGCGCATCCTCCAGGAGGGCGGAGAGTTCGTCGCGGCTGAGCAGGCCTCGCGGCGAGGGGGCGGCCTGTTCGGTCGGCAGCGCTTCGGCGGCAGCGGGCGATTTCTCCGCTGGCAAGACCTGGCCGTTGCCGTTATCACTGCCGTTGCCCGTCGGCGGCGCGGCGACCGGCGCGGCGGACTCATAGCGGCCTTGGGCGGCATTGCGGTCGGCTTCGATGGCGGCGATCAATTCTTCATCCACTTCTTCTTCGATTCCGCCGTCCGCTTCCGCGGCCACCTCGTGTTCTGATTCCTGCGAGGCCGCCACGACGTCCCGAAGCGCCGGCTCGTCGGCGACGAATCCCGCCAGCGGATCCGCCGGCGCGACGGCGGCAGGCCAGGCAGGCTCGCTCGCCGGCGCCGGAGCCATCGGCGCCGTCACCACGGCCAAATCGTGCGGCGACACCAACCGAACGCCGCTGAGCGTTTCAATCCGTACATTCGGATGAGGCCCGCCAAGCCCCAGCACCTCCACGCGACGCGAACGGGCAACCTCCAACAGCCGAACGTGACGCGGCGACAACAGCGACAACTCAACCACCAACGCCGCCACCGGTCCGGCCAACAACTCCGCCAACGCCTCGTATCCGCTCTCGACTGCCCGCGTGCGCAGCGGCAACGCCGTCGCCGCACGACGCCACGACGCGTCGCGAACCCAGACGATCACGCCAGCCGCCAACGAATTGTCAGGCCCGTCTGTGTGCATGTGCATGGGAAAAAACCACGCCCGCCGGCATCACCGCCGGCGCCATGATTCATCATACCGCAAAACCGAAAAATTTGAAGATAGCAAACCTGCGTAGAATTGCGGAAAATTACCAACAGGAAAACACAGGTGATTTACATGAAATCATACGTGGTTTTCCCTTGTTTTTCGCCGATATGACGTGAACGATATGGATGAATCGAACGCTTTAAAAAACGCGACAAGTAAAATGAACGGAATAAACGGAATGAACGAAACTCGCCGCAAACAAAAATCTCGTCGTTTTCCTGTGCATCCCGTTCATCCTGTTAACGACGTTAAGGTGTCATCATGACGAAAGAATTTCCCAACACGGAACAGAGCCGCAACCTGTGGGCGCCCTGGCGAATGGAGTACATTGCCTCGCTCGACGAGACGGGGCCCAAAGACGGCGGCTGTTTTTTGTGCCGCTATCGCGACGACCCCGCCTCCGACGCGGAGCATCTCGTGCTCTTCCGAGGCCGCGAGAGCTTTGTCGTGATGAACCGCTATCCGTATTCGAGCGGGCATTGCCTGGTCTCGCCGTTCGCGCACGTCGGCGAGTTGGGCGACCTCGGCGACGCGGCCCGGCTGGAGGTCATGCGGCTGTTGTGCGACACACAGACGGTGCTCGCGCAGACGCTGCGATGCGACGGCTTCAACGTGGGCATCAACATCGGCCGCTGCGCCGGCGCGGGCCTGCCGGGCCATCTGCACATTCACATCGTGCCGCGCTGGGCGGGCGACACCAATTTCATGAGCGTCCTGGGCGGCGTGCGCGTAATGCCGCAGACGCTCTCACCCATGCGGGAACAGATTCTGCGGACGGCGGAAGCCCTTGGATTGCCCACCAAGCCGTGACGGGCAACGTGCCAGATCCGAGCACGAAATCCGAAGTACATCGAGGCCATAGAGCGGTTCACGATTTCACCGTCGCGCAACGAAAAACGTGATATCATTTCCGCCATGGAATCGCAGTTCAGTCGACTGGAACGGATGATCGGCACGGCAGGCCTGGCGAGGCTGCGGCGGGCGCGGGTGGTCGTGGCCGGGCTTGGCGCGGTGGGCGGATATGCCGTCGAAGCCCTGGCGCGGTTTGGCGTCGGGCGGCTGCGGGTGGTCGATTTCGACCGCGTGCGCCCCAGCAATCTCAACCGCCAGTTGCTGGCGCTGCACTCGACGGTCGGCCAATCCAAGGCCCAACTCGCCGCCGCCCGCGCGCGGGACATCAACCCCGCCTGCGACGTCGAACCGCTCGAACTCTTCATCCACGCCGACACCATGGACCAGGTCCTCGCCGGCGACGTCGACCTCGTCATCGACGCCATCGACTCCTTCTCGCCAAAACTCGAACTGCTCGCCGCCGTCCTGACGAAAAACCTGCCGGCCATCTCCTGCATGGGTGCCGCCCTGCGAACCGATCCCACCGCCGTCCGCGTCGGGCCGCTGGAACACACCATCCACTGCCCCCTCGCGCGACGCATGCGAAAGGCCCTCCGCAAGCGAAACCTGCCGCTGTCCCTGCCCTGCGTCCACTCCATCGAACCCGTCGACCACCTACCCCCCGCCGCCGGCGTCGACGGCGACGACGACCAGGAAACCTACACCCGAGGCCGCCTCCGCCGAAGCCTTGGCAGCCTCCCAACCCTCACCGGAATCTTCGGCCTGACCCTCGCCAACGAAGCCGTCCGAATGCTGCTGGGCGGGAAAATCGTCGCGAAAAAAGTAACGAGCGATGAGTGACGAGTGACGAGGAAGTAAACATATCTTGAAAATGGCTTGCCTCTTTGCGCTGTAGGATGTTGCGAACTACAAAACGTTCTCTCGTTCACAACATCCTACAGCGCAAAGAGGCAAGCCAACCCGCCACATCGTTTGCCGCCACGCAGGCGGGCCTGCTCTGCGTAGCCTTGGCGAAGCAGAAACGCCCGCGTCACGTTCCATGCGTTTGCCCTGGTCCGTCACTTATCACTCGTTACTCGTCACGGCTCACGGCGATTCGCGCCAGCCGGAGCGGTTGTTTTCGTCCTCGTCGTCTTCGTCGTCCTCGGCTCGGCGAGGTTTCTCTCCTGGCGGCCTGGCGTTTGGCGGGAAGTCTCCGGTGCTGGGGAGGTCGCCTTCGTCGCTGAGGATGTCGGGCATGGAGCCTTTGTTTTTTCCGGTTGGCTGGACGCGGAAGCGTCGGCCCGCCAAGGCCCAGGCGTTGATGTAGGGCGTCGGGCCGTGACGGGTCGGGCGCAGGCGATAGGCGATGATCCGCCAGGCGACCCAGACCAGCAAAACGAAGTCCCAGAGCACCGTCAGCAGGCAGATCAGCGCCAGCCTGGCGAGGAAATCCCTGCGGTCGCTGCCCTCGGGCACCATGCTGGCCGCGTGCAGGACGGTGGCCATCAGGTAGCACATGATCCCGCCGGCGACGAGGAGGGTGACGGCGAGCATCCACAGGCCTCGCCGCACGCGCTTGTTGAGTTCAAGCTTCGCGGCGGCCGCGTCGGCCTCGGTGCGTAATGGATTCACTTCGCGTGCCATGGGACGTCCTTGCGGGGGTCGTAGGGTTCGGTCTGGGCGAATTCTTCCATCAGCCGTCTGCCGTTGGCGGAGAGGTTTCTCGGCGGGACGATTTTGACGACGACGTACTGGTCGCCGGCTTCGCCGCCGGGGGGCGTGACGCCCTTACCTCGCAGGCGGAGTTTCTGCCCGCTGGCCATTCCCGGCGGAATCGTCACCGTCATGCGGTCGCCGGTGACGGTGGGGACGTCAATCTTCGCGCCCAGGGCGGCCTCGGCGAAACTCAACGGCGCGTCGAGATAAATATCGTTTTCCTCACGGCGGAAATATGCGTGCTCGCCGACGTGCGTGACGATGTAGAGGTCGCCCGCTCCGCCCGGCCCCGCCTGCCCCTTGCCGCGAACGCGAACCCGCGAGCCTTCCTTCACGCCCGGCGGAATGCGGACGTTGATCGTCTCGGCGCTGCCGTCGTCGGCGGTGATTCGCAGCGTCGCCGTCGTCCCCAGGACCGCCTGCATGAAATCGAGATTCAAATGATGCTCAACGTCCTGCCCCGCCACGTCGGCGGCGTACGTCGCGCCGAAAGGCCCGCCGCCAAACGGATGGCCGTGACCTCGGGCGCCGCCGCCACGCCGGCCTCGACGTGGATGATGCCCGCCACCGCCCAGCGTGCCGAGAATCTCCTCCAGACTCATCCCCGCAAACCCGCCGCCGAACATCTCGCCAATATCCACCACCCCACCGCGTTGCCCGCCGCGCGGACCGCCCCATCGCGGCCCCCCGCCCGGACCGCCGCCTGTCGACGGGGCCGCGTGACCGAACTTGTCATACATCGGCCGACGCTTGTCGTCGCTGAGCACCTCGTACGCCTCCGTCGCCTCGCGAAACTTGTCCGCCGCGTCAGCCGCCTTGTTCACGTCGGGATGGAACTTCCGCGCCAGCTTACGATACGCCGACTTGATCTGCGACGGCGTCGCGTCACGCCCGACGCCCAGCACCTCATAATAATCCCGCTTGGCCATGACATCATTCTACCGCAACCGCCTTACAACTTGTACAGCGTCTTCGGATTCTCGTACAACATCGCCCGCGCGATGCCGATGGCGGTGTCGACCGTGAACCAGCCGTCGGCGATTTTTCGCGACAGCGCCCGTGCGATGACCTCGCGGGCCATCACCAGATGGCCGTACACTTTTTCAACGACGAAATAATCGCCGCCAAAGCCGATGATCTTGTGGGCCGGCACCACCTCCAGCATCTCCACCAGCGCCTCGTGCGCGAAATGCGGCGAGATGATCTGCGTCCAGCACATGTTCAGGTGCACGTTGCCTCGCGTCTTGCCCAGCAGGATCGCCTCGCGCATGTACGGATAGCCCAGGTGATAGACGTCGAAGGCCAGATCGGGATGCCGGTCGGCCATGTCGATCACGCCGGAGGGATTCAACTTGCGGTAATCGCCCCAATATCCCGTGTGCACCGCCGCGACCAGGCCCTGCGTTCGCATCTCGTCAAAGGCCGTGTCGAAGAGCACGTCCGTGAGCGGATTGGCGTGGGGCAGCGTTTTGGCGAACTCCACGTCGCGCCGGGCGGCCTCAAACACACTCTTCGCCGCCTTCATGTCGGGCGCGCCCATCGAAAAGACAAACATCTTGCACCCGACGCCGCCGTGCCGCCTGATCCCCCGCACACACACGCGCACCGCCTCCTGCAAATCTTCCACGCTCGTGATCTCGCGCGACAGGATGGGGCCGTACGCTTCGAGGAGCTGGGCGAACGACCCGCCCCAGGACAGCCAGGGCAGCCGGCAGACGGGCGTGAGCAGGCCGGCGGCGTCTTTCTCCACGAAGGGGTCGGTATTCACGAGGCAGGTCTCGATGCGGCAGGCGTCGCGAAGGACTTTTTTGTATAGTCCCGGCTGATTGGCGGCCCGCATGGCGGCGGTGATGGACTCGATGTTGTCGTCGCGCAGCTCGCATTGGCCGTAAAATTTTTCCATGGCGATGTGGGCCGCCCGGACGTACGCTGTGTTGGCGATGCGGTGATAATACGGTTTGAACGCCGCCCACCGCTCCGCCAGCGGCGCGTCGGAGTACACGAAGTGGATCGCGTCGGCCTGCATGCCGCAGGCGGCCAGATCGCCGCGACAGTAGTGCGAAAACAGCGTCAGCGCGTCCACCGGCTGGGCCAGCCGCTGGGCCTCGGTGGGCAGGTGCTCGTGCGCGTCGATAATGGTCATGGTTTCCAGTTCGCCGAGAATGGCCGCTGCCGTCGCGTCGAGATTCGTCGCTTTCAACATGTTCGTCCTTTCTAAACAGGAGATCGCATGAAAACGCTCAAGGATGCGTACAAGGAGTTTTTCACCGTCGGGGCAGCCATTGAGCCGTGGCACCTCGACTCGCATTATGACTTGTTAACCACGCAATTCAACAGCCTGACGTGCGAAAATCGGATGAAACCGTGTCACATGAATCCGTCGCCGGGCGTCTACACGCCCGAGCCGGCCCGGCGGATCGTGGATTTTGCCAAGGCACACGGCATGGCCATGCGAGGCCATACGCTGGTGTGGCACCACCAGACGCCGCCGCACATGATCGATCCGCCCGCCGACCGCGACACGATGCTCGGGCGGATGCGGGCGCATATGTTCACGATGGCTGAACTGTTCGGCGACGTGCCGAAGTGGGACGTCGTCAACGAGGCGGTCGGCGACGGCGACGACGTGCTGCGTCCAAGCCCGTGGCACGACGCCATCGGCCCGGACTATCTCGACCACGCGTTCCGCTTCGCCGCCGAGGCGATGCCGCCCGGCACAGGCCTGTTCTACAACGATTACGGCGACCACGTGCCGCAAAAACGCGACCGCATCTGCGCCATGATCCGCGGCATGCAGGACCGCGGCGTGCCCATCACAGGCGTCGGCCTGCAATCGCACTGGGGGCTGGACGTCAACCTCGACGACGTGCGTCGAGGCCTGGAGTGCTACGCGAAACTGGGCGTCGAGATTCACATCACCGAGATGGACATCGGCGTGCTCAGCGCCGACGATACCACGCGACGCGACGCTCCCACCGAGGAGATGATGACCAAACTGGCCGACATCTACGCCGAAGCGTTCGCCATCTTCCGCCAGTACAAAGGCATTCTCACCAATGTGACAACCTGGGGCAGCGCCGACGACACGACCTGGCTGGACCACTGGCCCATCCCAGGCCGAAAAAACTGGCCGCTGCTGTTCGACGAACACCATCAGCCCAAAGAAGCGTTCTGGCGCGTGGTGGAGTTTTGAGACAAGTGACGTGTGATGAGTAACGAGTGATGAGAGAAGGAACGTCTGAGACGGCAGGGTAATCGCATCCTTTAGACTTTCACGGCATGTGCTTTCGA
This sequence comes from Phycisphaerae bacterium, assembly GCA_009783465.1. Lineage (GTDB taxonomy): Bacteria > Planctomycetota > Phycisphaerae > SM23-33 > SM23-33 > WRDM01. The sequence continues at coordinate 22,515 of WRDM01000028.1, forward strand.
TATGGAGAACGCAATCATGACAACAGATCTCATCAAGAATCGGCGCAGTGTTCGCAACTATCAACCGGGAAAACCCGTGACACGGGAACAGTTGGACAGGCTGCTGGAGGCGGCCATGCTCGCGCCGTCCGCCTGCAACTCCAGGCCGTGGGAGTTTGTCGCCATCACGAACCGGGCCGTGTTGGACGAGATCGCGCGGATTCACCCGCACGCCGGCATGTGCGCCACCGCGTCGGCAGCCATCATGGTCGTCGCCATTCCGCAGGATGGCCACCCGGAAGGCTACTTTCCGCAGGACTGCGGGGCGGCCACGCAAAACATCCTGCTGGAGGCCGTCGCGATGGGACTGGGCACCTGCTGGTGCGGCGTCTATCCCCGCCAGGAGCGGATGATGGAACTGGCGAAACGGCTTCATGTCGCCGCGCCAAAAATCCCGTTCAACGTCATCGCCATCGGCACCCCGGCGGAACAACCCGAGCGACGCGGTTTCTTCGAGAAGGAAAAAGTAACGTATATCGAGTAAATCACCGGAGTCGCCGATATGGCCCTGCCATCAGGCGCTGTAGGGGTTGTCGCTTGTCACGGGTCGCTTGTCGCTGCCGTTTCACCCGTCACGTCTTGCGGACATCCCTCCTCCAGCGGTTCGAGCAGGAGTTGGTTGATGGCGATTTGTTCCAATTTGCTCTGGAGCAGGGTTTGCAGAGCGAAGAGTTCCTGGTGGACACGGCATCGGCCGCTACGGGGGCAGTTGGCGGTGGAGATCGTGCAGAGGTTGAGTTTTGTGCTTCGGCTGTCCACGGCGTGGATGACCGACAGCAGGGAGATCGCGTCGGCCCCACGCGTCAACTTCACGCCGCCGCCGTTGCCGCGCTGCGACGTGAGAATCCCGCCCTCGACCAGCTTACGAACGATCCGGCGCAAAAACCGAAACGGAATATCCGCTTCCTTCGCCAAATCAGCCGTCGCCGCCGCCGTGGCGTTTGCGTCGCGCTTGGCCAGGGCAAGCACCGTCCGAATCGCATAATCTACTTCTCGCGTGATCATTGAATGCTCCTAACGGAGTGTAGATTATAGTACCACCTCCTGGCGAATGTTTACGAAAAAATTCACTCGGCGCGCAATGTGAATGCGCTATCCTCGCGGCCTCTGGCGGTATTTGTCCAGCAGCAGCGGGATCTGGTCGGGCACGACCTGGCCATGGATTTCGTCGCCAATCATCACGACCGGCGCGATGCCGCAGGTGCCCAGGCACCGGGCGGCCTCCAGCGTGAACGTGCCGTCCGTGCTCGTCTCGCCGTAGTCGATGCCCAACTCCTGCTTGATCCGCTCGGCCACCGCGGCAACGTCCTTGACATAGCAGGCCGTGCCCAGGCAGACGGAAATTTTGTACGCGCCAGGCCTGGTGAGGCGGAAGAAATGATAAAATGTCGCCACGCCCGTCACCGTCGCGGTCGGCACCTGCATCAACTGCGCGACCGCGTCGAGACTCTCCGCCGACAGATATCCCAACCGGCTTTGCACGCGGTGCAGCACGCCAATCAGTTGGCTCTCGCCGTGCTCCTGCCGCCGCGCCTGCTCGATAAACGCCACGAGGTCTTCACGTGACGCGGGCGTCTCGCCCGCGTTGTGCGTTCCATGAGCCTGGCCGCTGGAGGACGGCAAATCGCCTTCGCCGGCAGACGCGGACGAGACGTCCGCGTCACGTGAGACGCCCTCGCCCAGCGCGGCGTGGGCTTTGTCGCGAACGGCAGGCCAATTGTCCGTCGGCAGCGTCGTCGTGTGAGCGTCGTCATAATTGTCCATGATGCATCCTCAAAATGCCGCGCGGCAGCCGCGGGCTGTACTGGGTGTGCAACAATTCGTGGGCCTTGTGTCCACCGATTTCGCCAAGAAAATCGCGGTAAAGTTCCAGCACGCCGGGATTCGTGTGCGAGCGGCGGAGCGGTTTTTCGTTGTCGATCGTGTACAGCGCCCGGCTGCGGAGGGCGAGCAGTTTCGGATCCAGCACGCGGAATCCTCTCGGCGGGTACGGCTGACCGCCGCCGCCAATGCAGCCGCCCGGACAGGCCATCAGTTCGATCAAGTGAAACTGTTCCTCGCCGCGAATCACTTTGTCGAGCACGCGGCGGGCGTTGGTCAGGCCGTTCGCCACGGCGACGCGGAGGTCCCTGCCTCCCAGCCGCACGGTGGCTTCGCGCAATCCCTCGACGGCCCGGACCTGCGTGAATTCCAGCGGCGCGTCGCCGCCGTCGAGCTTCGCCGCCGCCGTCCGTAACGCCGCCTCCATCACGCCGCCCGTGCAGCCGAAAATGTCCCCCGCGCCCGTCGACACGCCCAGCGGCGAGTCAAACGCCGCCTCCGCGTCCGACGCGAAATCCGCCTCCTCGCGCGCCCAGAGTTCCTCCAGGCCAAACGACTTCATCATCCACACCGCCTCGCGCGTGGTCAGCAACGCATCGGTCAGCGGCAAGCCGTCAATCGTGTGCTCGCGACGGCGGATCTCGTACTTCTTCGCCGTGCAGGGCATCACCGCGACCATGAAAATATCCTTCGCCGCCACGCCGATTCGCTTGGCGTAATACGTCTTCGCCAAGGCCGACACCATCCCCATCGGCGAACGACAACTCGACGCGTGCGGAATCAACTGCGGGTAAAATTTCTCCATGAAACTGACCCAGCCAGGCGAGCAGGACGTCAGCATCGGCAGCGGCCCGCCGCCGGCAAGCCGCTGAAGAAACTCGTGACTTTCCTCGACAATCGTCAAATCCGCGCCGAAATCCGTGTCGAACACCGCGTCAAAACCAAGCCGCCGTAACGACGCCGTCATCCGCCGCGTCGCCGGCGTGCCCGGCGGCAGGCCGAACCCTTCGCCAATCGCCGCACGAATCGACGGCGCCGTCTGCACCACCACGTGCTTGCCCCCGTCCGCCAACGCCGCCCACACCGACTCCGTCGCGTCCTGCTCAATAAACGCCGCCGTCGGACACACGTTCACGCACTGGCCGCATTGAATGCACACGCTCTCGTCCATCGCCGCCCCGTGCGCCGGCGTGACCACCGTGCCAAACCCCCGCCCGTGCTGGCTGAGATTGCACACGCCCTGCACCTCCGCGCACACCCGAACGCACCGACCGCACAACACGCATTTGTCGCTCTCGCGAACCACGCTCGCGCCGGAATCCTCCCGCGGAAACGACTTCCGCTCGCCCTCGAACAGCCGCTCGCGAACGCCCAGATCGTACGCGAGATTCTGCAACTCACATCGCCCGTCACGCTCGCAGGTCTGGCAGTCCTTGGGATGATTGTCCAGCAACAATTCAACAATGTCCCGCCGCGCCTGACGGATCGCCGGCGAGTTGGTCCGCACAACCAACCCGGCCGCCACCGGCGTGGCGCACGCGGCCATGTACTGCCCCGTGTTCTCCACGTCCACAATACACACGCGACAGGAACCCATCAGACTCAAATCCGGATGAAAACAAAGCCGCGGAATCCGCACGCCCACGTGATCGGCAGCCTGGAGGAGGGTCCAGTGCTTCGGCGCGTGCACCGTCTTGCCGTTGATCGTAAATTGCACGGTTTGGATTGATGTTGGTGAAGTCATTGTTTTCTCCCGGAAAAGCCAGTAGCCAATAGCCAGTAGCCACCAGGTATGGATGAACCTGTCGAAAATTACACGATCTTGATCTCTAACACTTCCATTTCTTTTCCCGCTGTCACTGCCATTTTGGAAACAATGGCATGGTCGGTTGTGGTTTTGACGTTGAAGAGAAATCGATCGGCCTCCACGGTCTCCGTTTTGGAACGCCGGTACACAGCCGCGAAGCGGCGTCTGATATCGCCCAGGGTGAGCGGTACGCCGCGAACCCTGGGGTAAGCTGCTCTAGAGTATTCAAGCCCCGCCAGGGGCGTCTTCTCGTTGTGCAAACACCGACATTCACACCACCATAAGACGCCCCTACGGGGCTTGTTTTTGAAGAGCCGCTACCCCAGGGCTCGCCGAGTACAGCTCGCCCTGGGCTATAAATGACGCCCCTCCGGGGCTGTGTGCCGACACTTCGACACGAGACCGGGAAGGCCAATCCATTATGTTCCACATCAACCATACTACATTCTCGATTTATGACAAACGCCGCCTTACCTATTTGGCTGCTGGCTCTGTTGTTATTGCCTGCCAATCGCGTTAAACCGGCACACCTGATAACACTTGCCACACTTGATGCATCGCGCCTGGTCGATCTCGTGGACTTTTTTCGGCGCGCCGGCGATGCAGGTGACCGGGCAGGCGCGGGCGCAGGCCGTGCAGCCAACGCATTGGTCCGGAAGCACCGTGTACAGAATCAACTGCTTGCACTTGCGGGCGGGGCAGCGTTTTTCGTTGACGTGGGCCAGGTACTCGTCGCGGAAAAATTGGATCGTGCTGAGCACCGGATTGGGGCACGCGCGACCCAGGCCGCACAGACTGGCCTTTTGCAGCAGCGTGCCAAGCCGCTCCAGTTTGTCAATATCCGCCAGCGTGCCGTGGCCGTGCGTGATGCGATCGACGATCTCCAGCATCCGTTTGGTGCCCTCGCGGCAGGGCGTGCATTTGCCGCAGCTTTCATCCTGACTGAAGGCCAGGAAAAATTTCGCGATGTCCACCATGCAGTCGTCCTGGTCCATGACGATCATGCCGCCCGACCCCATGATCGTTCCCAGGGCCGACAGGCTGTCGAAATCCACGGGGCAGTCCAGTTTCGACGCGGGAATGCACCCGCCCGCGGGCCCGCCGGTCTGCACCGCCTTGAGCTGTTTGCCGTCGGCGACGCCGCCGCCAATCTCGAAGACGATCTCGCGCAGCGTCGTGCCCATCGGCACCTCGACCAGGCCGGTGTGCTGCACCTTGCCCGCCAGCGCGAAGACCTTCGTTCCGCCGCTGCTGGCCGTGCCCAGCGACGCGAACCACGCGGGCCCGCGCAAAAAAATCGGCGGCACGTTCGCGAACGTCTCGACGTTATTAATAATCGTCGGCTGGCCCCACAGCCCGCTCGAGGCCGGATACGGCGGCCTCGGCCGCGGCTGGCCTCGCATGCCCTCCACCGAGCGGATCAAGGCCGTCTCCTCGCCGCACACGAACGCGCCCGCGCCAAGACGCAACTCGATGTCGAACGAAAACCCGCCGCCGAGAATATTCTCGCCCAGCAGCCCGTGTTCGCGGGCTGCCGCGATCGCCTGCTCCAGCCTCGCGATCGCCATCGGATACTCCGCGCGAATGTACACGAACCCGCGACGCGCCCCGATGGCGAACGCGCCGATGGCCATGCCCTCGAGTACGCTGTGCGGGTCGCCCTCGAGCATGCTGCGGTCCATGAACGCGCCGGGGTCGCCCTCGTCGGCGTTACAGATGAGATACCGCGTCGTCTGCGGCGAGCGGGCGGCGAAGGCCCATTTCTGCCCCGTCGGGAATCCGCCGCCGCCCCGGCCTCGCAGTTTCGACGCCGCCACCTGCTCGATCGCCCACTCGGGATCGGCCTTGTCCAGCACCGTCGCGAGCGCGCGATAGCCGTCGTTGGCGACGTATTCGAGAATGTCCTCCGGGTCGATCACGCCGCTGTTGCGAAGGGCAACCCGCGTCTGCCGGGCGACGAACTCCTCGTGGCCGAGCACCGCTTCATCGACGACGCTGCCATCCTGGATGGTTTGTGTGAAGATCGCGTGCACGCGGTCGCGGTCGACGCGCTCGTACATGACGGGCGCCCGGTCGGGCGCGTGGATGGAAACGATCGGCTCGCGGCTGCACAGGCCCGTACATCCGGTGCGGCGGAGGAGGATATCCGTTCGCCCGGAGGCGGCAATGTGTTTGCGGAATTCGTCGAGCACGTCGGCGGCGCCGGCGGCGTTTTCGCACGTCGCTGACCCGACGTGAATATGAACCCGCCGCCCGTCCATCGCCGCCCGCGCCTCGCCGGCCCGGTCAGCCAACGCTCGATACGCCGCCATCACCGCCGAATTGGGCATGGAAATCTCCGAATTCGCAACACCGCCGCAATGTCGCCATGCAACACGTCAGGAAGTGTAGGCCGTCATGATATCGAAAACAAACCACCACATAAACAGGGACCAACCTTTCCCTTGCGGAAACGACAAGTGGTGGTAGGATACATTTTGGAAGGATTGTGCCTATTTGTGATCCACATACATGAAAAGGAGAACCCATGAACGTGTTTCGGAATGCGTTGTTGTCGCTGGCCGTGGCTGGCATGATCGCCCTGGCCGGTGCCGCTCAGGCCCAGGTGGTTGACGATTATTTCGTCGTGGGCGCAACCACCGTGGATGACAGGGACACGATCGTCGACGCGATGGGCTGGATGTCCATGGACCATCCGAACAATCTGTTTTCGGAAGGCTGTCTGCGTATCCACCCTGCCGAACAAGGCCCGGAAGGCATTTCCTATTTCATCAAAGATCTGGGGGATTCATACAACCTGGTCGGTTTCACCTACGCGTTTTGGCCAGGCCAGGGCTGGAGCGGCCTCACCGTTGAGGTGACCAACGACGCGGACTGGGCAACGGCCAACTGGACCCAGGTGTGCGTCTATCCCGCCACAGAAAAGATGATCGACTCGGACACCTTCTGGTTCGACTCCCTCGCGGCGGCCCGCTATATTCGCGTGACTACCACCGAAACCAACATTCTCCAGATGAACTCGATGACCCTCTACGGCACCGACATCCCCGAACCCGCGACGATGAGCCTGCTGGCCCTGGGCGGCTTGGCGATGCTGCGGCGACGGAAATAGGAAAATCCGTCAACTCCAAACGAAAATGACGAGGCCACGCGATGAAACGCGTGGCCTCGCCGTGTAGAACAATGCACGATTGAGGCCGTACATTTCTCGCCGCAAATTACGCGAACTCTCTTGAAAAATTCGCGAAATTCGCGGCGAGAAAGTGCTCTAGGATTTTGGTTTTTTCTTCTTGGATTTTGTCTCGGATTTCGTGCTTGGCATTTCGGATTTCCGCCTCGTCGGCCTGCACGCCGGGCATTGGCCGTAGAGGACGACCTCGTGGCCTTCGAGCACGAACCCCTTGGGCACGAGCGGTTCGATGTTGCCGGGGCAGCCGTCGACCTCGAAGACCTGGTGGCAGCGGAGGCAGTGGAAATGGTGATGATGGGCCTTGCCGCACAGCTCGTACCGCACGGTGGAATCGCCCGGCAGGTGGACGGGCTTGAGCACGCCCTGCCCGGCCAACGTCCGAAGATTGCGGTACACCGTCGCGATGCCAAGCCCGCTGGCCAACGGCCTGGCGAGTGCCAGCGCCTCCTGCGGTCTCAACGGCCGACCGGCGGATTCAAACGCCTTCAGCAAGGCGCTGCGTTGCGACGTCTTGCGTTCGGTGGCGGGTTTGCGTTCCACGACAGCCCTTTCGGTTGGTAAAAAATGTTCCGATTATTGATAACGGTTTCTCATGAACGATTGACAATGATATTGGACTATCATTATCGTGTACCCATTATCGTACACATAACGACAGGAGATCAAGGGCGATGTCAGCCAAGGCCAGCGTAGCAAGGTTGTCCTATTTTTGTGAATGGGCTGAATTCTTAGCCCCGGAAGGGGCGCCTTGGGTAGCCCAGGGTGAGCCGTACTCGGCGAACCCTGGGGACACCACCCAAAACGGGAAAAGCCCCGGCAGGGACGCCTTGAAAACACGAACATCCAAGGCGCCCCTACGGGGCTTAGATGATAAAAAAACCTTGTTCCCAGGGTTCGCCGAGTACGGCTCACCCTGGGCTACCCAAGGCGCCCCTTCCGGGGCTAAGAGCCGAGCAACCTCTTCCTCTTCGCGACAACATGGGCAAATACTATGCCATCGCCCTGCCATGTCGCCCATTCGCATGATCACGATGATGGTTTTGATATTGGTCTTGCTGGCGGGCTGTTCCAAGTCGGCGGACTCGTCGCAGCGCGGCAAGCCGGCGGGGCTTCGCGTGCTGTGCGGCACGTATCCGGTGTATCTGTTCACGCTCGGCGTGACGGCCGAGTGCGAGGGTGTCACGGTCGAATCGCTGCTGCCGCCGGGGCACGGCTGTCCGCACGATTTCGAACTGTCGGCCCAGGACATCCAGAGGGTCGCCGACGCGGATGTCATCATCCTCAACGGCCTGGGGCTGGACGACGCCTTCGCGCCCGCGATTCGCAAGACCAATCCCAACGCCAAAGTAATCATCGCGTCGACGACGAAGCTCGGAACCCTGGGCCTGCTGCCGATGACGCCCTGCTCACACGATCACGACGCGGACGATGACGACGAGGAGGATTGCGACGTGGACTGCGGCCACGACGGACACGGACACCGTGCCCACGCCCATCATCACGATCACGGCCCATGGAACCCGCACCTGTTCGCCAGTCCGCGCCGGGCCGCTCGCATGGCGCTCGAAATCGCCAACGGATTGGCCGACGTCGATCCGAGTCTCGCGAACACAAAGCGTCTCGCACAAAACGCCCTGTCGTACTCTCAGCGGCTGACGGCGTTGGCGGACGAGATGAAGGCGGCGCTGGCGGACGTGCCCAACCGGAAGATCGTGACCGAGCACGCGGTGTTCGATTATCTCGCGCGGGACTGCGGGCTGGAAATCGCCGCCGTCATTGAGGAGATCCCCGGTCAGGACCCCACCGCCGCCGGCATGCAGACGTTGATCGAGCGGATCCAATCCAGCGGCGCTGCCGTGATTTTCGTCGAGCCGAATTCGTCCTCCAAGGCCGGCCAAACGCTCGCCAACGAGCTGCGCCTGCCCGTCGAGGTGCTCGACCCGGTCGCCAGCGGCCCAGCCAATCCCCCGCCGGATTACTACGAAACCCAAATGCGGAAAAACCTCGCCACGCTGGTGCGGGTGCTGAAAAGCCAGTAGCCAATAGCCAATAGCCAGTAGCCAATAGGTACGGAACGATTTTGGCGTAAAAACCAGCGAAAAGGCAGTGAAAGCGGAAATGATTATGCAAAATGAAACGATCGGTATCGTGTAATTCACGGCAAATTTGTCCATACCTATTGGCTACTGGCTATTGGCTACTGGCTATTGGCTTTCGATAAAATCAGCCGAATGAACTCGCCTGCAAAAGAAACCATCGAATATGCTTGACGCGACATCCGCCGTGATTTTTGACAACGTCTCCGTGACGGCGGGCGGGGTTCGCATCCTGGAGAACGTCTCCGCCGCCGTGCCGCGGGGCAGCGCCACGGCCATCATCGGCCCCAACGGCGCGGGCAAAACCACGCTGCTGCTGTCCCTGCTGGGGCAGATGCAACACGAAGGCCGTATCCGCCTGACTGCCGCGGGCGACCGCCCCGCCCGGCTGGGCTACGTGCCCCAGCGGCTGGACTTCGACCGAGGCATGCCGATGACCGTGCTGGAAATGCTCGCCATGGGCAGCCAGCGCATGCCGTTGTGGTTCGGCATCCGTCGTCGCGCTCGCGAGGCCGCCCTGACCCTGCTGTCGCAAGTCAAGGCCGACCACCTCGCCCGCCGACGCGTCGGCGCCCTTTCGGGCGGCGAGTTGCAGCGCGTGTTGCTCGCCCTGGCCATCCAGCAGCAGCCCGACGTGCTCATCCTCGACGAGCCGTCCTCCGGCGTGGATATCGGCGGCGGCAGCCTGCTGTGCGAACTGCTCGACACGCTCCGCGCCGCCCAGGGCTTCACACAGATCATGGTCACGCACGACCTCTCCATGGTGACGGCCCACGCCAATCACGTCATCTGCCTCAACCGCCGCCTGCTTGGGCAGGGCCCCACCGCCACCACCCTCACCGCCGACGTGCTGGCAGCCACCTTCGGCATCCACCTGGGCCTGGCCAATCTGCACGCCATGCCCCAAATCCCAGGCCAGGCGTGTACCTGCCCGGAACATCGGCACGACGAGGCCGAGCCTCGTAGCACGGGCGTCTCGCCCGTGAGTCGCATGGGCGTCTCGCCCATGCAAACGCAGCCGGGAGACCAGACGCCCACATCACAGCCACATGCGAACGAAACGCACACACCATGCGACGGACACGGGCAAGATGCCCGTGGGACTCACGGGCGAGACGCCCGTGCTACGCGAGGCAGCCATGATTGACCTGACCTTCCTTTTCGACGCCGTCGGACAGGCGATTCCGCTGAAGATCATGCAACTGGAGTTCATGCAGCGGGCGTTCGTGGCCGTGCTGTTGCTGGCGCCAATGTGCGCCGCGATGGGCGTGCAGGTGGTGAATTTCCGCATGTCGTTTTTTTCCGAAGCCGTCAGCCATTCGGCGTTCGCGGGCGTCGCGATCGGGCTGTTGGCGGCCCTGGACGTGCGGCTGAGCATGGTGGGGCTTGCGATGGCGATCGGGCTGCTGATCACGGCCGTCGGCAAGCGGAGCTCGCTGTCACTGGACACGATTATCGGCGTGTTTTTCGCGGCCGTGGTCGCGTTCGGGCTGGCCGTCACGCGACATTACCGCCACGTCATCCGCGACACGCAAATGTTTCTCTACGGCAACATTCTCACCGTCGGGCCGGAGGAGATTCTCTGGGAAGCCCTGCTGCTGATCGTGCTGATGGGGTTCCAGTTTATCGGGTATAACCGGCTGCTGTACGTGGGGTTCAACCCGGTGCTGGCGACGGCCCATCGCGTGCGGACGCGCGCGTATCAGTATATCTACGCGGCCTTGCTGGCGATGGTGGTGATGTTTTCGGTCTGGACGGTGGGCGTGTTTCTGGTGACGGCGATGCTGGTCGTGCCGGCGGCATCGGCGCGGAATCTCGCCCGCTCCGCCGGCAGCATGTTCTGGTGGGCGATCGTGGTGAGCGTCACGTCGTCGGTGGCCGGGCTGCTGATCTCCGCCCAGCCGTGGGCCGACACCGCCGCCGGGCCAACCATCATCCTCTGCGCCTGCCTCTGGTTCGCCGGCAGCGCCGTCGTGGCCCGGCTGCGGAAAGCCTGACGCCGAAAGGCCAAACCCGAAATCCGAAGCACGAAACAAATTCCAACGTCCCAAAAAGAAATTCCCAAACGCACCGCGTCAAGAATTTTCCCGAAAAAGTTCGTCCGTTTTCTGAGAATTGGCGAATTTCATGTCTTGCCCGCCGTTTGCCCTTGTGTTTCCGCCGGGGTTTGGCTATTGTCAAAAGGTATACTTTCTGATAGCCGTATTTGTGCAATTCGAGTAAGGGAATCCAATGCAAAACAAGCGGGGTGTTGGTCTGGCCGTATGCGCCTTGATACTGTTTATACCAAGGCGCCCCGCCCGAGGCTTGGAACGTCCTGCCTTTCGGACACGTCCAGCCTTGTTTTTGAGTTTGCGTGGCGGTGTGGCAGCAATCTATAGTAAGGAATTGCGAAATGAGAGCAGATGTGTCTGAACTATTGTTCCCGTCGCGTAAAGATTTTCGCGCGTGGCTTCGTAAGAACGCGGCCGCCAGCGACGGCGTGTGGCTGATTTTCGGTAAAACCAAAGCGGTCGTCACGGTGTCCGCCAATGACGCGTTGGAGGAGGCGTTGTGTTTCGGCTAGATCGACGGACAGATGCGGCGTGTTGACGACACGAAGTATCTGAAGTATTTCGCGCGGCGGCGGGCGAAAAGCATCTGGTCCGCCAAGAACAAGAAAACGGTGGACGCGCTGCGGGAAAAGAAGTTGATGACCGAGCTGGGCGAACAGGCCGTGGCGGCTGCGAAGAAAAGCGGCATGTGGGACGCCAGGCCCGATTCGGTGGCCGACGAACAGGAGTTGGTTGAGGCGTTCGCGAAAAAACTGGCCGGCTTTTCGCCGGCGTACGAGAATTTCCTGAAACTGTCGCCCTCCGCCAAACGGGCGCAGACGCGGCGGCACCTCTCCTTCAAAGGCGAGGAGGCCCGGCAGCGGGATTTTGTAAAAATAATTGATATGTTGAATGCGATGTGACGCGAATATTACTGAAATGCCTAAAGAAAGGAGATGAATGTTATGAGCGAAAAAGTTCTTGAGGTTCACAGGGCCGATTACCCGGAAAGTTTCCTCCTCCCGGACAAAAGCACCCCGGTGACGGGCGAAACAAAGCATAACTGTCCCGGCTACGTGACATTTGCCAACGAATTTTCGTATTTCATGGATTATTCTGGTCAAGGATATGGTTATATTCATAAAAATGAAGGGTGGCGCTGCGACATAAATTATACCCTGGCCGATATTCTTACCGGCTATGCCATGCGTCCCTGCGTCCTCGCGGAAACGCCGGAAGGGCTTGATCGGTTATATCAGGCCGTGGGCTTTCCCGCGCGACAGACGTTCTATGCCAATCCGGACAAAAAAGAACATCTGAATAACGAGGAAATGAAAGACCACATCAAGTATGCGTTATGCACGCTGGAACAACCCGTAATTCTCAGGCCGGTCGAGGGCCGTTTTTTCGGCGCGGTCATCATTGGGTATAAAGAAGGCGGGGATGTCCTGGTGACCTTTGGTTATCCCCCATATTTCGCGGCCCCGGACAATAGAAAACCGCAAATTGCAGAGATTCGAAACTGGTATCAAAACAACACGACAATCACCATTGTCGGAAAACGTCAAGCCGTGCGGCCTGTCAAGGAAGTATATTACGAGGGAATCGTCCAGGTACGCGACTATCTGCACGCGGGTGTTCACGGGAAAGACGCTCACTATTATGACGAATGGGAACGTTTTCTGCGATTGAGCATGGACGACATGATCCGCGAAGTCCGGCGTCTGCGTTATGTGCCGGGGGCGCAGATGTTCGCGAATGAATTGCCACAGGGCGAAATTACGGATCAGCAAATACGACAGCGAATTCACGCAGTTGCCGACCCCACGTGGTGCGAGATGGCGGAAAGGCGTTACTATATCATGCACTTCTTTTATCAGGCGGCGCAGTACTTCCCGGAAGAAAAGGAAGCATTGAAAGAGATTGAAGATCATTTCGCCTGGTCCAATACGATCATGGGAAGTAAGTACATCAAGGAAGCGGGGCATGATCCCGTGACGGCGGCGTTCGAAAATATCGAAGTCCGTTCGAGAATGGCCGACTGCGTCCGCGAATTCCGAGAGGCCGACGCCAAAGGGCTTGAGATGGTGGAAAAACTTTTGACCCGGCTGCGGATGGGAATTTGTGGCTTGCCAAGCCGTATATGACAGGCAAACGTGTCCAAGGAACCCTGAAAGGAACACATGGGATTCGAAATCACGAAGGTGTACAAGGAACACGCGCCGGCGTTGCGGTTTATTGGTAAATGTTACACGAATAATGATCGGGACGCTGGCGGCGGCTATGGTCACAAGTGGACCGAA
>WRDM01000029.1 GCA_009783465.1 Phycisphaerae bacterium
GTTAGGGAGAGGCTTATGAAAAATTTGGCCAAATCCTACATAAGCCTGCGCCTAACAGTCTAACAGCCTAAAAGCCTAACAGTCTCTTGGCGAAAAAACGGACGGATTTAGGTGCGATGGCCCTGGCCAATAGGGTTTGCGGTGCAGAAAGGTAAAAGCGTACCGTTTGTTCGAGAGAGAGATCCCGGGGCTTCGCTGACTCGGAGATCGTCGGGAGTGTCCATGTTCACCGGCCATCAAGTCTGCGAAGCAGCAAGACCGCTCTCTCGAACGGGATGTTCCATTTTACCATCACGCATCGCAACCTCTATTGGCTACTGGCTGCTGGCTATTGGCTCTGATTCCCTCGATCACACGGTACATTTTCACCATCACGCAAGGGAGGCCGCATGACCGAAGCGACCAACGTGTTGACGATTCGCACGCCGGAGGGCGCGCAGTTTTCGTTGCCGCTGGCGGGGCCTGTCAGCCGGCTGCTGGCGTTTCTGGTGGATCAAGTGGTGATGGTTGTGGCGGCGGGCGTCGCGGGGGCGGTGATTGGCGGCGTGTTTGGGTTGTTCAGCCCGGACACGGCGGCGATGTTCGGCATCCTACTGTTTTTTACGGTCTGGACGGGCTACGGGATTGTGCTGGAGTGGTTCTGGCGGGGGCAGACGCTCGGCAAATACGTCATGGGGCTTCGCGTGGTGGATCAGTCGGGGCTGAATCTCCGGTTCAGCCAGATCGTGATTCGCAACCTGGTTCGGTTCGTGGACAATCTGCCGGCGGGGTTGATCGGCGGGCTGGCGTGCACGTTGACCAGGCGGTGCCAGCGGCTTGGCGACCTGGCCGCCAATACGGTGGTGATTCGCCTGCCAGGCCGCGGGGGCGTGGATTTGTCCGTCGTGCGGCTGATGCAGGAGAATTCGTTCCGGGCGCATCCGCATCTGGAGGGGAGGCTTCGTCAGCGGGTTTCGCCCGCGATGGCGGCGGCGGCGTTGGAGGCGTTGCGTCGCCGCGACCGCCTCGACGACACCGCCCGGCTGCAACTCTTCGCCGCGATGGCCGACCATTTCCGAAGTCTCGTGGCGTTCCCCGACACCACCGTCGAAAGCCTCAGCGACGAAGCCTACGTCCGCAACGTGGTGGAGACGCTGTATCGGAATCAGGTATCTTCTTGACACGTCCGGTGCCTTTTTCTTACTATCGAAGTAGTTGCTACTTCACATTTTGAGGATCACACAATGCGGATGAAACATCTTGCCGGTGTGCTGGTGGTGGGGCTTGTCGTTGGCGTGTCCGGGAGCGTGGCAGGGCAGGAGCTTAGCCCGGCTGCGCTGACGCGGATCAAAGGCGGGTTTGACAAAATCGAGAAGGGCCAGGCCAGGGAAGGTCGGCAGGCCCTGGTTGCGGAGTTCGACCAGGCGGCGCCGGAGCTCAAGACGGCGGTGGCGAAGAAGGTGGCCGAGCAGGCCGAGCCGCTGCTGAAGAAGCTCGACGGCCCGCGGGCGTTCCAATTGGCCTTGGCGGTGGCGGCCATTCACGACGCGGCGACGCAGCCGGCGTTGGAGGTGATGGTTTCGCACAAGGACGAGGCCGTCCGGCTGCTGGGCTGGCGCGGGTACGTTTGGACGGATCCCGAGGGTCAGCGGGACGGCGTTCGCGAGCAGTTGATTGCCGCGAAGTCCACCGGGGCTTCGGCCATGTGGGCGTCGCTGGCGTCGCGGTTTGAGAAGGAGACGTCGTCGGTGATTTACGGGACGATGTTCGAGATGATGCGTATTCCGCCGCTGGCGCGTCACGGCATGGGTGCGGCGGCGGCGGATGCGGTGGACGCGGCCAATCTGGCGCTGCTGGAGAAGTCGTTGAATGACGTCTGCATGAAGATCGTGGACGGGGGCGACGAGGAGATGACGCGTTCGGCCCGCGGCGCGCTGATGGCGATGGAGTATTTCCATCGCAACGGCCAGGCGGAAACGAAAAACAAAGTGGTCCGGTATGTCGTAGAGATACTGTATTGTGCGGCCAAGTCGTACGAACTGGAAGCGGCCGAGGGCGATCTGGCGGAGGCGGCCAAGCAGTTGGTGGTCGACGCGGACCTGCTGCTTCGCCGGCTGACAGAGAAGCGGTTGAGTGAGTCGCTGGATAAGGCGTTGAAGTCGGAAGATCCCGGCTCGGCGGTGGTGTTGGTGGCGTACGACTGGTGCGAGATGCTCTCGGTGGACAAGGCCGACGTGACGAAGAAGTACCAGGCGAAGTACCGCACCAAGGCGACGACGCAGCCCGCCAAGATAGCCGCTCCGCCAGCCAAAGGGGCGGCGAAGTAGCACGAAATCCTGGATTCGGGATCCGGGGTTTCGTGGTTCGTTGGTGAAATCGTTCCGTTCGTGCGAGGGGGCGTTTTCGTGAACTCGCTCGTTAACTTGTGGTTTTGTCCAGTGAACGAGTCAACGAATTAACGAGTTAACGAATCAACGATAACGATTCCCTCACGCTGACGGTGCGACGTCACCATCAAACAGGGAAACCCGAATCTAGGATGCAACCACGATGAAATGGTTTTACATCGTCGCGATACTTGGGACTACGGGGTTGTTTGCCGCTCCGTACTGGCTGGTGAAACACCAGAACATGGACATGGTCGAGAAGGCGGTGCCGGATTTCGACGCTCAGCCTCGACGTCCCATCATGCTGTACGACTCCTACAGCTCACGTGTCAACAGCATGGACCCAGCCACGTGCGGCGACACGACGTCCGCCGGGGTGCAGGCGAATTTTTACGAGGGGCTGTATACCTATCATTACCTCAAGAGGCCGGTGGAGATCGTTCCGCAACTGGCGGCGGACATACCGCAGGTCAGCGAGGACGGCCTGACGTGGACGATTCCGCTCAAGCGGGGTGTGCTGTATCGGCGGAACGAGGCGTTCGGTTATGATGTCGTCGGCATCGACCGCAAGGGCAAGGAGATCCGGCAGTACCGCACGCGCGAGGTAACGGCCGACGACTTCGTGCTGGCGTTCAAGCGCGTGGCGGACTACCACATCGCGACGCCGCTGTCGTACTCGCTGATCGAAGGATACATCGAGGGCATGTCGGATTATCGCGCCCAGACGCGCGGCTACAGGCCTGGCGATTTCTCCCGCTACGACAAGGATAAAGACAAGGAGAAAGAGCCTATCGCCGGCGTCAAGGCGCTGGACGCATACACGCTGCAAATCACGCTCACCGAACCGTATCCGCAATTCCTCTACGTGCTGGCGATGGCCGTGTACGCGCCGGTTCCGCGCGAGGTGATCGACTACTGGCTGGCGACGGAACCCCAAGGCGACGGCCGCGCGCCGGTGCCCATCCACCGCCGAAACCCCGAAATCAAGGACTGGCGAGCGACCGTCGGCACCGGGCCGTTCTATCTCGCCGATTACTCCGACGGCGGGCGAATCGTCTGGGTGCGAAACCAGGACTTCAGGCCGGAGTATTACCCCACCGAGGGAGGCCCCGGCGACGCCGAAGCCGGGCTGCTCGACGACGCGGGCAAACGCGTGCCCTTCATCGACGCGATCTACTGGACGTACGTGCCCGAGTCCAATCCCTCCTGGATGCTGTTCATGACCAAACAGCACGATGTCAACGGCATTCCGCCCGACCAGTACAACAAAGTCATCACGGGTGTCGGGCGGACCCTCTCGCCCGAAATGAAAAAACAGGGCATCAAGCTGCTGACCTACACGCAGCCGTCGATTTATTACCTGGCGTTCAACATGGACGACAAGGTGGTTGGCCGAAGCCCGTCGCTCCGCAAGGCGATGTCGCTGGCGTACAACGTTCAGGAGAGCATCGACGTGC
Organism: Phycisphaerae bacterium; assembly: GCA_009783465.1. GTDB lineage: Bacteria > Planctomycetota > Phycisphaerae > SM23-33 > SM23-33 > WRDM01. The sequence continues at coordinate 3,824 of WRDM01000029.1, forward strand.
TCCGCAACGGACGCGGCGTGTGGTGCCGCTCCATTCTGCCGGCGGAACTGGCCGAACGGCAGGCCGTCGGCGACAGCCCGTACGCCCGCTTCGACCTCGACAAAGCGAAGGAATACCTCAAAAAAGCCCGTGTGGAGCTGGGACTGGGCCCGAACGATCCGTTGCCGAAAATCTCGATCGACTACCCCTCCAGCAGCCAACTGGCCCGGAGGCAGGCGGAAATCTACAAGAGCCACTTCAAGGAACTGGGCGTGGACATCCAGATTGAATTGATGACCTGGCCGACGTTCCTGGATAAGCTGCACCGCGGCCAGATGCAGATTGCGGCCGGCTCGGGATGGCATGCCGATTACCCCGACGCGCAGAATTTCCTCCAGTTGTTCTACGGCCCCAATATCGAATCCGGCACGAACTCGACCCGCTACAAAAACGCCGAGTACGACGCGCTCTACGAACAAATGGCCCGGATGCCCATGGGACCTGAACGCACGGAGATCATCAAGAACATGGTGGCCATTCTGAACGCCGACTGCCCGGTGATCTACGACAGCGAGCCGGAAGCGTTCCTGTTGATGCACAGTTGGATGCACAACTACAAGCCGCATCCCGTCGGGTACGGGTATACGAAGTACTACCGCATCGACGAGCAGGCGCGTCGTAAAGACGGAGGGCGGTGATGCTGCTATTCATCCTCCGCCGACTCGGGCAGTCGGTGCTGACGATCTTCGGCGTGATGGTCCTGACGTTCCTGCTCTTCCACGTGTGGGTGGCGGGCGACATCGCGGCCTCGAACATCAACTCGCCGCATCCCACGGAAAAGCAAAAGGCCGACTGGCGGGCGAAGTACGGCTACAATCGCCCGCTGCTGTACAACAACGCGCGGCAAATTGTTGTTCGCGATTTGACCACGGGCGAGAGTAAGTTCACCGTCATTGAGGACAGCAAAGCCGGCTCGAACGCGGTGGGCGCATTGGAACTGACGGTGGATTTCGGCGTGGCGAAGGAAGAGGACGAGACACCGGCAACGACACCGACGCCGGCGGAGGCAGCCGAGACGGTGACGCGGTTGGCGGCCACGGCGCGGACGGCCGCACGGGAGACGATGGAGACGGCGCGGGTTGAGGCGCTGGAGATTCTGGAGACCGCGGCCGCCGAAGCGCCAGCCGCGGCACGGGCCAGGTCGCAAGCGGCGCTTGCGTCGGCATTGGGCAAGACGTTGCGGGCGATGGAGGAGGCGTCGGCGGACATCCAGGGGATGTTGGACGCGATGCAGGGCGAGGTGTTGGATGTCGCGACGCTGACCGCGTCGCGTGAGATGATGGAAACGGCGTTGGCCGAGGCGATGGAGACGCTGAAGACAGCGGCGGCTGAATCGCCAGCTGTGGCGCAGGCCGAAGCGAAGGCCGTGCTGGAGGCGGGCAAGGCCGAGGCGCAGGCGGTGCTTGCGTCGGCGTCGGGCAAGGCGTTGCGGCTATTGAATGAGGCGTCGGCGGAAGTGCGGGAGACGCTCGACGCGACGAAGGACGAGGTGCTTGCAGCCGCGGAAAAGGAATGGCCCGATCCGTTGGCGCCGCTGGAGGCTGCGACGGCAACGGCGCTGGAATCGCTCAAGGTGGCGGAAGATGACACGCGGCAGTCGCGCGAAGCTATCGAGGCCTTGACACAGGAGACAGCGGCGCCGCTCGAAACCCGTGTGCTGGAGGCGGTGGCGGCAGGGGAAGTGCCCGCGACGCCGCTGCCGATGGCCTCGCCGGTGCCCGCTTCATTACTGGACGACACGCTCGCCGCGGCGAAGCCTGGCGTGACGATTCGCGGGCGATTCGTTCAGCGGCGATTGCTCTCCGGTGACGAACCGCTCACGCGCGACACGCCGCTGGCCATCCTGACCGACGAAAAATCCCTGACGAATCCGCCAACCGGCGAGGTCCGCCGACCCCGCGCCGTCCTGTGGTTCCAGACCGCCGAAGGCCGACGCGTCCGCGTGAATCTCAACGGCGTGCAAACCGCCGGCGACGTCCTGGACCGCATCAACAACGCGCCGACCAACCGCGACGAATCCACAGGCCGACCGCTCATCCACGCCGACATCACCGCCTGGACGCCGCTGCAATTCTTCGACTCGCAATTTTTCCACCACCTGAAAAAATCCGCGACGTTCCAAAGCCGTAGCTTCAAAACCGACAAACTGCTGACCGAAACGATCCGCGAACGGGCCCGCTACAGCCTGGCGCTCATGATCCCCGTGATCGCGCTGGAGTTCCTGCTGGGATTGGCCATCGCCGCCGTCGTGGCCTACTACCGAGGCCGACTGATCGACCGCGTGGGCGTCTTCCTGAGCGTGCTGGGCATGTGCGTCCCGATGCTGGCGTGGATGATTTATGGCCAAAAGCTGATGGAACTCCTCGCCCCCGCGCACGCGTACGGCATCTTCTACCGGTCAAATCTGTACGTGCCGATCGCGATCATGGTGCTGGCGGGCCTGGGCGGAATCGTCCGATTTTACCGCACGGTGATCCTCGACGAAACCAGCCGCGATTACGTCCGCACCGCCCGCGCCAAGGGCGTGCCGCTGCCGGGCGTGCTGTTCAAACACGTGCTGAAAAACTGCATGCTGCCCATCCTGACGCAACTGATCCTCTCGCTGCCGTTCCTGATCCTCGGCAGCCTGCTGATGGAAAGTTATTTCGGCATCCCGGGCCTGGGCGACCTGTTCTACACGAGCATCACGTCCAACGACGAGCCAATCCTGACCGGCCTGGTGTTCCTGACGGCCCTGACATACACAATCTGCCTGCTGCTGACGGACATCAGCTATGCCCTCTTCGACCCGCGCGTGCGGTTGACGTGAGGAAACGGCAGCCACAAGCCACGAGCCACAAGCCACGAGGTAAGGTACGACGAGGGCGAAATGGCGAGAGGTTGAATTGACGTGAATGCGATGCGATACATGGAGAGCCACGAAGTGATTTTTCGAGACAACAGTGTGATCTTGTTCGCGACAGGCCTTGCCATACCTGGTGGCTTGTGGCTAGTGGCTAGTGGCTCTCTTGCGGACTAAACCAATGACGACGCAGGAACAAACAATCGAAGTCATGCAATCGCCCGTGGGGCGGAGTTTGTGGCAGGACGCTTGGCGGCGGCTGACGCGCGATCGCGGGGCCGTCGTGTGCATGGGGATCATCGCGATCTACGCGCTGGTCGCTGTCGGCAGCTATGCGTACGAAAAGGTGGCCGCACAGAAATGGTCCAACTGGAAAACCTTCGAGCAGATGAAGGACATGGACCGTCGCAACCAGCGGCCGTTGCATACCGATCGCAAGCTGCTGGCCCGTGCGGCCGCCATCGGTCAACTCGGCGAGCGGATCAACGCCCTGCGGATCGATTCGAATACGGCGGTCGGGGATTTCATCACCACGTCGGACGAGGTCGGTTCGGCCTGGTCGGCCTTTCTGAACGGCCTGCAGGAGAAGAAGTCCGAGACGGTTGATAAAGACGACCTGTATACGATGACGGTGGAAGTGCCCGTCGCGACGGTGGTGGCGGCGTTGACAGATATTCGCGACCGCTATGGCAAGGACGGCCGATTTAAGGACATGGACTTCGCGGCGATCGAGCGGAATACGGATCAGGGCGTGTTGGCGGAAGCCGGCAGCGCGTCGCGGCGGGATGAGTTTCTGGGGGCCGGTTGGACGCTCTTCGGCACCGACTGGTCGGGCAGGCCCGTGCTCGTCAAGACGTTGATGGGTGCGAAGGTGTCGATGACGGTCGGGCTGATGGCGAACGTCATCGCTGTGCCGCTGGGCATGCTGCTGGGCGCCATCGCGGGGTATTTCAACGGACGGTTTTTCCGCGGCGGATTCATCGACGATTTCATCGTCTGGCTGTACTCGACGCTGATGAGCATTCCGGGCATCATCCTGCTGATCGCCCTGAAATTCGCCTTCAAAGGCAAGACGTTCTGGATACTGGATCTCGAGGGCATCGACGGCATGTATATCGCCCTGGGCATCACCAGTTGGATCGGCACCTGCCGCCTGGTGCGGGCCGAGACGCTCAAGCTGCGGGAGCTGGATTACGTGATGGCCGCCCGCGCGATCGGCCGGGGGCGGTTTGCGGTGCTGCTACGTCACATCATGCCCAATGTGATGCACCTGGGCATCATCAATTTTTCGTTGGGGTTTGTCGGCGCGGTGCAGGCGGAGGTCATTCTGAGTTACCTCAATCTGGGCGTCCGTGTGGGCACGCCCTCGTGGGGCACGATGATCGACGCGGCCCGCCAGGACCTCAACGCCGGCGTCTGGTGGGAACTCACCGCCGCCGTCGCGGCGATGTTCTTCCTCGTGCTGGCGCTGAATATTTTCGGCGACCGATTACGCGATGCACTCGATCCGCGATTGAAAAACGTTTCGTGAAAAATCCACAAGCCACCAGGTAAGGCACGACGACGGCGAAAAGGCAAGGAAAGCGGACCTGAATGTGAAATACGATGTAGATCGGGATCGTGTGATTTGCGGCGGGATCGGCCATACCTTGTGGCTTGTGGCTAGTGGCTGGCGGTTGAGCTGAACATGACAACAACATCAACACAACAGAATACCAGCACCCTCTTACGTGTTCGTGACCTCCGCACGCATTTCTTTACCGAAGATGGCGTGGTGAAGGCCGTCGACGGGGTGTCGTTTCGCATCGGCGCGGGGCAGGTGTATGCGTTGGTGGGCGAGAGCGGGTGTGGCAAGAGCGTGACGGCGTATTCGATTCTGAAGTTGCTGCCGATGCCGCCGGCGAAGATCGTCAGCGGGTCCATCCTGCTCGACGGCCTCGAACTCACCACGCTCGACGAACGCGCCATGCGGGACGTTCGGGGGCGGCAGTGCTCCATGATTTTCCAGGAGCCCATGAGCAGCCTCAACCCCGTCTACACCTGCGGCAGCCAGATCGTCGAAGCCATTCAACTCCACCGTCGGCTCGGCCGGTCGGACGCCCGCGAGTTGGCCATCGAACTGCTCGCCAAGGTCGGCATCCCCGACCCGCGTCGGCGATTTTCCGAGTATCCGCACCAGCTCTCCGGCGGCATGCGGCAGCGCGTGATGATTGCGATGGCCTTGTCGTGCAATCCGCGGCTGCTGATCGCCGACGAACCCACCACGGCCCTCGACGTGACGATCCAGGCACAGATCCTCGACCTGCTGCGGCAGCTGCAGGCCGCCGAAAATCTCAGCATCCTGCTCATTACGCACGACCTGGCCGTGGTGGCGGAAACCGCCGATACGGTGGCCGTCATGTACGCGTCGAAAATCGTCGAACTCGCCTGGGCCACCGACCTGTTCGCCCGCCCGCTGCACCCGTACACGCATGGCCTGTTCCGCTCGATCCCGCGCCTGGGCCATCACAAAGAACGCCTCGAAACCATCCCCGGCAGCGTGCCGAACCCGTTGAATTTCCCCACCGGCTGCACGTTCCACCCACGCTGCCCCAACGCCACCGAAAAATGCCGCCTGATGGAACCGGCCCTGCGCGAAGTCACCCCAAAACACTGGACCGCCTGCTGGCACTGCGAAGGCTACGAGACGGCGCCCGAGACGGATCCGTCGGCGGGGTGAAAACGTGTATCCTTTAATCCCGCTCGGTCTTTTCGAAGTCGATTAACGCAACACTATGGCACCGACAATCAACAACGACGTGTTACTTCGCGTGGAAGGCCTGAAGACCTATTTTCCCGTTCGTGGCGGGTGGATGGGGCGGAAGCGGTATGTGCGGGCGGTGGACGGGGTGGATTTTTCGATTCGTCGAGGCCGGACGCTCGGGCTGGTCGGTGAGAGCGGGTCGGGCAAGACGACCGTCGGCCGGTCGCTGTTGCGGCTGATTCCGCACTCGGCCGGCTGCGCGTGGTTCGAAGGGCACGACCTGCTGAGCCTCGGCGAGCGGGCCCTGCGAGGCTATCGGCGGAAGATGCAGATTATCTTCCAGGACCCCTTCGGCAGCCTCAATCCGCGAATGACGGTGGGGGACATCGTGGCCGAGCCTCTGGGGGTTCATGGCCTGGCGACGCGGGGGCAGCGTCGCGGCCGCGCGGGTGAACTGCTCGAGCGCGTCGGGTTGTCGGCGGGGTACGTCAATCGCTATCCGCACGAGTTTTCCGGCGGGCAGCGGCAGCGGATCGGCATTGCCCGCGCCCTGGCCGCCGAACCGGATTTCATCGTCTGCGACGAACCCGTCAGCGCCCTGGACGTGTCCATCCAGGCCCAAATCCTCAACCTGCTCGCCGACCTGCAAAAGGATCTCGGTCTGACGTACCTGTTCATCGCGCACAACCTGGCCGTCGTCGAGCACTTCGCCGACGAGGTGGCCGTCATGTACCTCGGGCGGATCGTCGAAAAAGCCCCCGCCGACAAACTCTACGCCAACCCCACGCATCCGTACACGCGAGCGCTGCTGTCGGCCGTGCCCGTGCCGGACCCGTCCGCCAAGAGCGACCGCGTCAAACTCCCCGGCGAAACGCCCTCGCCCATCAGCCCGCCCGACGGCTGCGCGTTCCATCCGAGATGCCCGCTGACCCGCGAATTGGCGGCGTCGATGAACGACGCGCAAACCCACACGATCCCTGTGGACGGCCAACCGGTTCGCGTGGTCCGCCGCTGTGTCACCGAGAGGCCCGAGCTCAAACCCATGGACGCAACCGGCGACCACGGCCACGCGTGCCTGTTGCGGCAGACGTGACCTAGAATGGACCGAAGGGGGCGCCATGTTCGAGTGGGTCGCAGCCATCGTGGCGGTGGGGTTGTTGGGGTATCTCGTTGCGGCGTTGCTTAGGCCGGAGTGGTTCGCGTGACCGCGGCGGGTCTGGTCCAACTCGCGTTGTACATGGCGGTGTTGCTGGCGTTGGTCAAGCCGCTCGGGTGGTACATGGCCAGGGTGTACGAGGGTCGGCCTTGCGGGCTGGACCGCGTGCTTGGGCCTGTGGAGCGGTGCATCTATCGACTGGCGGGCGTGCATGCGGATGCCTCGATGCGGTGGCCGACCTACGCGGGGGCGATGCTGCTGTTCAACGCGCTGGGGTTGGCGGCGGTGTTCGCGTTGCAGGTGTTTCAAGGGGCGTTGCCGCTGAATCCGCAGCAGTTTGGCGGCGTGGCGCCGGATCTGGCGTTCAACACGGCGGCCAGTTTTGCCACCAACACCAATTGGCAAAGCTACAGCGGCGAGACGACGCTGAGTTATTTCACCCAGATGCTCGGCCTGACGGTGCAGAATTTCGTGTCGGCTGCCAGCGGCATGGCGGTGCTGGTGGCGTTGATTCGTGGCATCGTGCGACGATCGACGGGCATGTCTTCTACAGTCTCCTCGCCGGGGATTGGCAACTTCTGGGTGGATTTGACACGGACGACGTTGTACATCCTGCTGCCGCTGTCGCTGGTATTGGCGGTGGCGTTGGTTTCGCAGGGCGTGGTGCAGACGCTCGGGCCATACCGGGAGGTCGAAGTGCTTGACGGCGGCCTTACGCGTAGCACGGGCGAGACGCCCATGCCACGGCGAACGCAGACGCTCGCGGTTGGGCCTGCGGCGTCGCAGGTGGCGATCAAGCAACTGGGCACCAACGGTGGCGGATTTTTCAACGCCAACAGTTCTCACCCGTTCGAGAACCCCACGCCGCTGACAAATTTCCTGGAAATGTTGGCCATTTTGTTGATTCCCGCCGCACTATGCACCACGTTCGGGCGGATGATCGGCGACACGCGGCAAGGCTGGGCGATACTGGCGGCGATGTTCATCATTTTCCTGCCGATGCTGGGGTTGTGCGTCGGATCGGAGTCGCGGGGCAATCCCGAGTTCGTCCGGCTGGGCGTGGATCAGGCCTCGTCGGGTGCCGCTGTCGGCGGCAACATGGAGGGCAAGGAGGTACGTTTCGGCGTGGCCAATTCGGCGTTGTGGGCGACGGTGACGACGGGGGCCTCCAACGGCAGCGTGAATTCCATGCACGATTCCTACACGCCGCTGGGGGGTCTGGCGCCGTTGTGGCTGATGCAGCTTGGCGAGGTGATTTTCGGCGGCGTCGGCAGCGGGCTGTACGGCATGCTGATGTTCGCGGTGATCACGGTGTTCGTCGCGGGGCTGATGGTCGGCCGCACGCCGGAGTATCTCGGCAAGAAGATCGAAGCATTCGAGATGAAGATGGCTAGCGTGGTGATTTTGATTCCGCCGCTGCTGGTGCTGGTGGGCACGGCGGCCGCGGTGATGACGGAGAGCGGTCGATCCGCCGTCGCCAACGGTGGGCCTCACGGCTTCAGTGAGATGTTGTATGCGTTCAGTTCCTGCGCGAATAACAACGGCAGCGCGTTGGCGGGCCTGGAGGCGGATCGTCCGTTCTACAATGTCGCGTTGGGCGTGGCGATGCTGGCCGGCCGATACGCGCTGGCGGCGGCGGTGCTGGCGGTGGCGGGTTCGTTGGCCAGCAAAAAATATGTGCCGCCCAGCCTGGGCACGCTGCCGACTCACCGCCCGCTGTTCGTGTTCCTGCTGGCGGCCATGGTCGTCCTCGTCGGCGCGCTGGCGTTTTTGCCGGCCCTGGCGCTGGGGCCGATTGTGGAACAGTTGATATTCGTTAACTCGTTAACTCGTTAATTCGTGGACTTGGGGGCGAATCAACGAGTCAACCAGTTAACGAATTAACGAAAGTGTTCCCTGGAACTGGGGGTTCGATTTCACCGTCGAGCCAACGAAACGGTGGGGTTTACGAAGATGATGCCAACCAAAAAACCATCGCCCGCCCTGCTGTCCTGGCCGATCGTTCGGATCGCCATGTGGCAGGCGGTTCGGAAATTGGATCCGCGGATTCAGGTTCGCAATCCGGTGATGTTTGTGACGATGGTGGTGGCGGCGATGACGTCGGCGTTATTCGTGCAGGCGGTGGCCGGCGCGGGCGAGGCGCCGACGTGGTTTATTTTTGCGGTGTCGGTGTGGCTGTGGTTTACGGTGCTGTTCGCGAATTTCGCCGAGGCGGTGGCGGAGGGTCGCGGCAAGGCGCAGGCGGACGCGTTGCGACGCGGACGGACGGATGTGATGGCCCGCCGCGTGTCGTGGCCGGACTGGCGGGATCGGGACGAGATCACCGCGTCGGCGTTGGTCAAGGGCGACGTCGTGCGCGTCGAGGCCGGCCAGGTGATCCCCGCCGACGGCGAGGTGGTCGCGGGCATTGCGTCGGTGGATGAAAGCGCCGTCACCGGCGAGAGCGCGCCGGTCATTCGCGAGTCCGGGGGCGACCGCTCCGCCGTCACCGGCGGTACGAAGGTGCTCTCGGACCGCCTCATCGTCCGTGTGACGGCCGAGCCGGGCGACTCGTTCCTGGACCGCATGATCGCGATGATCGAGGGGGCTAAGCGGCAGAAGACGCCCAATGAAATCGCATTGACCATCCTGCTGGCGGCGCTGACGATCGTGTTCCTGCTGGTAACGGCGACGCTGCTGCCGTTTTCGAAATACAGCGTGGCGACGGCTGGGCAAGGCGAGCCGGTGACGATCACGGTGTTGGCGGCGTTACTGGTGTGTCTGATTCCGACGACGATCGGCGGGCTGCTGTCGGCGATCGGCATCGCGGGGATGGACCGCGTGATCCGGAGGAACGTGGTGGCGATGAGCGGGCGGGCGGTGGAGGCTGCCGGCGACGTCGACGTGCTGCTGCTGGACAAGACGGGCATGATCACGCTGGGCAATCGGCAGGCGGTGGAGTTCATTCCGGCCGGCGGGGTGAGCGTCGCGGAGTTGGCCGACGCGGCGCAGTTGTCGTCGCTGGCCGACGAGACGCCCGAGGGCCGGTCCATCGTCGTGCTGGCGAAAGAACAACACGGCTTGCGAGGCCGCGAGCTGATCGCGTCGCGCGCCGCGTTCGTGCCCTTCAGCGCGCAGAGCCGCATGAGCGGCGTGGATCTGCGGAAGGGCAACGGCGGCACGATCCAGATTCGCAAAGGCGCCGCCGAGGCGATCGAATCGTACGTGACTGCCCTGGGAGGCCACGTCTCGCCCGAGGTCCGTGACACAGTGCGTCGGATCGCGCAGGCCGGCGGCACGCCGCTGGTGGTCAGCCGCGGCGCGGGCACGCTGGGCGTGATCTACCTCAAGGACATCGTCAAGGGCGGCATGAAGGATCGCTTCGCCCGGTTGCGTCGCATGGGCATCCGCACGGTGATGATCACGGGCGACAACGCGATGACGGCCGCCGCGATCGCCGCCGAAGCCGGCGTGGACGACTTCCTCGCCGAGGCGACGCCCGAAGCCAAACTCAACATGATCCGCCAGCACCAGGCCAGCGGACACCTGGTCGCCATGACCGGCGACGGCACCAACGACGCGCCCGCCCTGGCCCAGGCCGACGTCGCCGTGGCCATGAATACCGGCACGCAGGCCGCCAAGGAAGCCGGCAATATGGTCGACCTCGACTCCAACCCGACCAAACTTATCGAGGTCGTCGAAATTGGCAAACAACTGCTCATGACCCGCGGGGCGCTGACGACGTTCTCCATCGCCAATGACGTGGCCAAGTATTTCGCCATCATCCCCGCCGCCTTCGCCACGACGGTTCCCGTGCTGGGCACACTCAACGTGATGCGGCTGGCCACGCCCGCCAGCGCGATTCTGTCCGCCGTCATCTTCAACGCGCTGATTATCGTGGCGTTGATTCCGTTGGCGCTGAAGGGCGTGAAATTCCGCGCCATCTCCGCCAGCGAGATGCTGCGGCGGAATCTGTTCATTTTCGGCCTCGGCGGCCTGGCGGCGCCGTTTGCGGGGATCAAACTGATCGACATGCTGTTGACGGTGTTGGGATTGACGTGAGGGTGTGACAAAAAATTCTGATAATCTGCTAATTTCCAGGTGAGGATTTCATCATGTGGAAACAATTGCGCCCCGCGGTGGTGATTTTGTTGGTGATGACGTTCCTGACGGGCGTTCTTTACCCGTTGCTTGTTACGGGCGTCGCACAGGTTTTTTTTTCGCATCAGGCCAACGGGAGTGTGATATTTCGTGACGGCGAGGCGGTGGGTTCGCAGCACATTGGACAGCCGTTCGATGAACCGAAGTATTTCTGGGGCCGGCTCAGCGCGACGAGTGGTGGGCCGTATAACGCGTCGGCGTCGGGCGGGTCGAATTTCGGCCCGAGGAATCCAGGCCTCATCGACGCGGCGGAGGCGAGGTTGGCGGCGTTGCGTCAGGCCGACCCGGACAACGCAGCGCCCGTGTCGGTGGATCTCGTGACCGCCAGCGGCAGCGGGTTGGATCCGGACATCAGCGTGGCGGCGGCGTTATATCAGACCCCCCGCGTCGCCCGCGCGCGGGGTGTTGACGTGGCGGTCATTCGCGGCCTGATTCATCAGCACACGCAAGGCCGGCAGTGGGGCGTGCTCGGCGAGAAGCGCGTCAACGTGCTGCAATTGAATCTCGCGCTGGACGACATGAAGCCGTAGTACGGGCGTCTCGCCCGTGAGTCCCATGGGCATCCTGCCCATGCAACGTGGCCTTGAAAATCTCAGTATGAAGTTAGTGCGAGCGGTGGCGATTTTCCATTACGAAATTCCAACCAGCCGCAACCACGGGCAAGATGCCCGTGGGACTCATGGGCGGGACGCCCGTGCTACGGTTCGGAGGCGAACATGAGTGAGGTGGAAAAGCGGGCGTGGCGGCAGTTGACGGCGGCGGGGATCAGTTCGTGGGTGTTGATTTTCGTCTCGGCGTGGTCGTTGTCGTATTGGCAAGGCTGGGCGTACTGGGTTGCGTTTTTTGCGTGCACCGTCTGGCTGACGTGGTATTTGGCCAGGAAAAATCCCGAGTTGATGGCTCGGCGGTTACAGGCTGGTCCGTGGGCGGAGACGGAGCGGGCGCAACAAATCATTCAGGCGTTCGCGTCGGTGCCGTTTTACGGCATGTTGTTGATCTCGGGCCTGGACCATCGTTTTGGCTGGAGTCACGTGCCGCTCGTCGCGGTGGTGGCGGGGCTGGTGTTCACGGTGGTGGGATATTGGATCGTCTACGCGGCCATGCGGGCCAACGCGTTCGCGTCGGCGACGGTGGAAGTTCAGCCGGGCCAGCACGTCGTCTCGACAGGCCCGTACGCGGCGGTTCGCCATCCGATGTATAGCGGCGCGTTGCTGATGCTGCTGGGCACGCCGCCAGCGATGGGGTCGTGGTGGGGCCTGACGCTGTACGGCCCCGTCGCGGTCGCGATCCTCTGGCGGCTGGTGCTGGAGGAACGGTTTCTCGCGAAACATTTAAGCGGTTACGTGGCGTATTGTGGCCAGGTCCGCTGGCGATTATTACCGGGCGTGTTTTAACGATGCAGCGCGGGGGCGTGACTGGATTTTCTGGTATGACGGAGGTGTATGGTTTTGTGAGAAAAACAACCGATTGCCTTCCCGACCTCGCGCGGCAGTCGCCGGCCCACAGCCCCAACGGGGCGTCTTGGGTAGCCCCCTGCTTCGCTCTGCGAGCTACGCAGGGTGAGCCGTACTCGGCGAACCCTGGGAACATGTGTTTTTGTTTTTTCATAACGAATTAACGAGTCAACGAATATGGAATCGGACCGTCCCAATCCCGACGAGTTGCTTGCGCAGGTGCAGGCCGAGCAGCGGCAGGCGGCGCGAGGCCGGCTGAAGGTGTTCTTCGGCGCGTGCGCGGGTGTCGGCAAGACGTTCACGATGCTCGAGGCCGCCCGGCTTGCGCGCGACACGGGCGCCGACGTCGTCATCGGCTACGTCGAGCCGCACGCCAGGCCGGAAACGATGGCGATGTTGGCGGGCATGGAGTCGCTGCCGGTCCGCCGCGTCGACTATCGCGGCACGACACTGACGGAGTTCGACCTCGACGCGGCTCTGGCACGCAGGCCCCGCGTGATCCTCGTCGACGAGTTGGCCCACACCAACGCCCCCGCCAGCCGACACGCAAAACGTTGGCAGGACGTGACCGAACTGCTCGAAGCCGGCATCGACGTCTACACCACGCTCAACGTCCAGCACATCGAAACGCTCAACGACGTCGTCGCCCAGTTCAGCGGTGTCCGCGTTCGCGAGACCGTACCCGACACCCTCTTCGATCAGGCCGACGAGGTCGAACTCGTCGACCTGCCGCCCGACGACCTGCTCCAGCGGCTGGCCGAGGGAAAGGTGTACGTCCCCGACCGCGCGGCCGCGGCGATGCGGAATTTTTTTACCAAGGCCAATCTCGTCGCCCTTCGCGAACTGGCGTTGCGCCGTATGGCCGAGCGTGTCAACGTGCAGGCGGAGAGTTACCGTCACGAGGGCGCGGTGGTTCCGACGACCGATCGGCTGCTGGTGTGCGTGGGGCCGAGTCCGCTCTCTGCCCGGCTGGTGCGGGCCGCCGCGCGCATGGCCATGACGCAACGCTGCCCGTGGCTGGCCGTGTCCGTGGAGTTGGTCGGCTCGCGAGTCAGTCCGGTGGCGCAGGACCGCGTGTGGGCGAATCTGCGGATGGCGGGGCTTCTCGGCGCGGAGACGGCCACGCTGTCGGGTGTCGGCGTCGCGCGGGAAATTGTCGCGTATGCGCAGGCGCGGCATGTCACGACGATCGTCGTCGGCAGGTCCGCCCGCGTTCGCTGGCGTGGCGGGCTGTGCGGCTCGCTCGCGCACGAACTCATTCGGCGGTGCGGTGGCATCGACGTGCACGTCATCACCGGCGCGGTTGGCCCGGCGGTTCGTCGCGACGGCGGGCGTCGCGCGCGGCGGGATTGGCCGTGGCGAAGGTATCTGCTGGCCGTGCTGGTCGTGGCCGCCTGCGCGGAGGCGGCGAAACTGCTGGCGGCGATGCATGTGTCCACGACGGTGCTGGTATGTCTGCTTGGCGTGGTGGTGAGCGTGCTGGCGATTCGCCTTCGTCGGCAGGCCGATGCGGCGAGACATCGCGAATGGCGCACGCTCACGCTCTACGCGATGAGCAAGGAGTTGGCCACGGCGGCCACGGTGGCCCAGGCCGTCGAGATCGCCCGGCGGCACGTCGGCAAGGGGCTCGGCGGCGAGGTGTTCATTCTGCAGGCCGGCGGCGACAAACGAATTGGTGTTGACGAGTCGCTGCCCGCCGGGCCGGCTACGTCGTCGCCAGGCCCGCAGGATCTCGCCGTGGCGCAGTGGGCTCTCGCGCACGGCCAGGCGGCGGGACTGGGCACCGACACGCTGCCGGCATGCCCGATTCTGTTCGTGCCGCTGGTCCCGAATATCGGTGTCGTCGGCGTCAGGCCTTTCGACCATCGGCCGCTGTCGCCCGATCAGTTCCAACTGCTCACGACGCTGGCGGCGCTGTTGGCCGGCGCGTTGGAGCGGATCCGCTTCGCAAAATAATCGCCGCCGCCGCCGCGAAATCGCCCACGACGAAATCCGCCAACGCCTCGCGCGACGCATCCGCCGCGCCCTGTGACGTGTGTGATGCCGCAATCCAAATCGTCCGCGTGCCGGCAAGCCGCCCCGCCTGCACGTCGCGCACGCTATCACCGATCGTCCAACTGCCCTCCAGCGACAACCCCATCTCCGCCGCCGCCCGTAGCAGCATGCCTGGCTGGGGTTTGCGAAATTCGCTCTCTTTCACGTACGGCCCCACCGTGCCCTCGGGATGAAACGGACAATAGTAAATCGCGTCGAGCGTCACGCCGAACTCGCCAAGCTGCCGCCGCAATTCGTCGTGAATCCGCCCAAGCGTCACCTCCGTCAACATCCCCCGCGCGATCCCCGATTGATTCGTCACCACGACCAACGCATAGCCCGCCTCCGCCAGCTTCCGCAACGCCGGCCCGACGCCGGGTAATAATTTCACCAGCGAAGGATCGGCAATGTAGCCGGGGTCCTCAATTAATGTTTTGTCGCGATCCAAAAATATGGCGAGACGAGACATTGTTTGCTCTCCACAGCGTTACACCAGCGAGTCCGATTCATTCGGCGGCCGTGTTTTGTTCTCATGAATACAATACAACAGATGATCAAACAGTTGTTTCAACGAGCACCGGTGCAGGTCTATGTTATCAAACGGTGGCGGAAAAAAACCGCACTCGAACTCCACGAGAGTGCATTCAAGGCTCTCAAAAAATTCATTCATCATGGCAGCATGCAATCGTAACGACGGGAATTTTAGTTCCACATCGACTCTGTCCTCTGGGCGTAATCGCGTAACGGGAACGCCAAAGCTCATGTGGGTCCATTTCAGAAATAACCGTAACAGGCGCACGGTATCATCGGGGCACTCAAAATTTTCGGCATGATCGACCAATTTCAATTTTGGCCGTTTCCGGAATAAACGCGATCGTTTTCGCCAGGCCATCGGTCGTGAAACACGACTGGCGATGTACAAAAAAGGTTCCGTGAAAAACACATCCGTGGACATCGACAAAATCCTACTTTGCCGCCGCGTGCAGGCGCCCCTCCGGGGCTTGAATATTTTAAGTCCTTTCCCCAGGGCTCGCCGAGTACGGCTCGCCCTGGGCTACATCAGACGCCGCTGACGCGGCTGTGATCCGGCCGTTCCACGCGTAAGACCGGGGAGGCCGCTCGGTTGTTTTCAACGTCCTACAGCGCAAACCGGCAAGCCATTGCGACGCGTTTTTCATCTTCCAACCGTCGCGCCTAACAGACTAATAGCCTAACAGCCTAACAGCCTAACAGTCTGTTTCCTCACTTCGTCTGTTCCACAATTTTCGTGATGATCTGCGTCGTGCTTTGGCCGTCGACCAGGGCCATGGTGCACACTTTGCCGCCGTAGCGTTCGACCAGGTCGCGGCCGACGATTTCCGGCGTCGTGCCGCCCTTGACGAGGATGTCCGGGCGAAGGAGATCCAGCAGTTCCAGCGGCGTGTCTTCGTCGAAGATCGTCACGTAGTCGACGCATTCCAGGGCGGCGAGCATTTCCGCGCGTTCGCGCTCGCCGACGACAGGCCGCGTGGGGCCCTTCAGCCGCCGCACGCTCGCGTCGGAATTGATCGCGACGATCAGGCAGTTGCCCTGCTCGCGAGACTGCTGCAAATACCGCACGTGGCCGGTGTGGAGCAGGTCGAAACAGCCGTTGGTGAAGACGATCACCTCGCCGCGCTGCCGCCGCCGCGCGAGTTCGCCAACGAGGCTCGTCCGCGGCAGAACCTTCCCGCCGCGAAGCCCCTGCATCCGCCGCAACTCGTCGGCGATCTCCTGCCGCGTGATCGGCACGAAGCCGAATTTTTCGACCTCCAGCCCGCCGGCGACGTTGGCGAGTTCCTCCGCCTGCTCGTACGAGCATCCACCCGCGATCGCCACCGCCAGCACGGCCACCGTTTCGTCGCCCGCGCCGGTGACGTCGTACACGTTTCGAGGCCGCTGGTGCGGAATGCGTTTGCCCGCCTGTCCGCGGCGGCAGAAGTACGCGCCCTCGCGGTCGAGTGAGATGACGACGGCCTGCGCGTCGGCCTGTTCGAGCAGCCGCTCGGAGGCCTGCTGGAGCGTGGCGTTGTCGTGGATGTCCACGCCGCTGGCCCGGCTGGCTTCGAAGCGGTTGGGCTTGAGCAGCGTCGCGCCGCGGTATCGCGTGAAGTCGTGCAGCAGCGCGGGGTCCACCACGACGCACTGGCCGGCGGCGCGGGAGGCCTCGATCAGCCGACGCCCCAACTCCCCGCGGCAGACGCCCTTGTTGTAATCTTCTAGCACGACCACGTCGGCATCGGCGGCGGCATCGGCGGCGGCCCGCACCAGCCGGTCCTGCGCGTCGGCGGACAGGTCGTGGAGATGTTCCTCGTCCACGCGGAGCATCTGCTGCGCGTGGCGGTGCTGGGCCAGGCCCACGTAGCGCGTCTTGACGGCGGTGGGGCGGTCGGTCAACCGCAGCAGCCGCGTCGTGTCCGCGCCCATGCCGGTGAGCAATTCGTCGAGACGCCCGCCCGCGAGATCCTGCCCGATCACGCCGACGCAGGTGACGCGCGCTCCCAGCGCTGCCGCGGCCGCGGCCACGTTGCCCGCCCCGCCGGCAATCTCCTCGCGGCGGAGCACGTTCAGCACGGGCACGGGCGCTTCGGGACTGATCCGCTCCACGTGGCCATACACGTACGCGTCGAGGAGAAAATCGCCAATCAGCAGCACACGAGGCGAACCCAGTCGCGTCAATTGTTCGATCAATTCCAGCATGGCCCGATTG
Source organism: Phycisphaerae bacterium (assembly GCA_009783465.1). Lineage (GTDB taxonomy): Bacteria > Planctomycetota > Phycisphaerae > SM23-33 > SM23-33 > WRDM01. The sequence continues at coordinate 20,960 of WRDM01000029.1, forward strand.
TACCGCGTACGCCGAGAAAACAACAGACCGCCGACGACCCCGCAGGGGCTTTCCGTTCTCGTGTCGCAAGCGAACCGCCTGTTCGAGGGAACCGTTCAGCCAGTAGCCAATAGCCAGTAGTCAATAGGTATGGAAGAGCGAGGGCGAAAAAAACAATGAGAGCGGCAACGTATTGTCGCGTAGCGAACCCTGCGGATCGTGTGAGCCACAACAAACTCCACCATACCTGATGGCTACTGGCTATTGGCTACTGGCTGAACGGTTCCCTCGAACGAATCGTTCGTTCACGCCACGAGAACCGAAAGACCCTGACGGTCCCGATTGACGGCTTGTCGCCAGCGGCAATGTCGGCTAGGCTAGGGAGCTTACTTACCGAGGTGTGTCATGGATTATTTTGCGTATCGAAACGGGTCGCTGTTTTGTGAAGACGTGCCGGTGGCGGATATCGCCACGAAGGTCGGCACGCCGGTGTATGTATATTCCGCGGCCACGTTGCGGCATCATTACGGTCGAATCGCCGCCGCGTTCGCGGAGTTGTCGCCGATGATTTGTTATTCCATCAAAAGCCTTTCCAACGTTCACGTGCTGCGGCTGCTCAGGGAGTTGGGCAGCGGTTTCGACGTGGTGAGCGGCGGCGAGTTGGTTCGCGCCCAGGCCGCTGGCGGCGAGATGAGCAAGGTCGTCTTTGCCGGCGTGGCCAAGACCGACGCCGAGATCCGCCAGGCCATCGACGCGGGCATCGGGCTTTTCAACATCGAGAGCGAGCAGGAATTCGAAAACGTCGCCCGCCTCTGCCGACAGGCCGGCCGATCCATGCGGGCGGCGCTGCGGGTCAATCCCGACATCGACCCCAAGACGCACCGCTACACGTCGACGGGCAAAAAGGAGAGTAAATTCGGCGTGGACATCGAACGGGCCGAGCGGTTTTTCCAGACGTACGGCCGCGTGGAGTCGTTGCGGCTGGACGCGATTCATCTGCACATTGGCTCGCCGATTTACACGGCCGACCCGTATGTCGAGGCCGTCACGAAGACGCTGGCGATGATGGAGCGGCTGCGTGGGCAAGGGTTCGTGATTCGCACGCTGGACATCGGCGGCGGGTTCGCGGCAGATTACGAAGCCGGCAAGAGTCCCGACGCGGCCACGTACGCGGCGGCGATCGTGCCGCTGCTTCGCGGCCGCGGGCTTGAGGTGATTCTCGAGCCGGGCCGGTCGATCAACGCCAACGCCGGCGTGCTGCTGGCGGGCGTGTTGTACGTCAAGCAGGGCGGCGAGCGGAATTTCGTGATCGTCGACGCGGCGATGACGGACCTGATTCGCCCGGCGTTGTATGGCTCGGAGCATTTTGTTTGGCCGGCCAAACTGGCCGCGGGCGAGACCTCGCCGCCGCGACAGATTTCGCACGAAGCCCCCGGTGGCGTAAAGGTGGACGTGGTCGGCGGTGTGTGCGAGAGCAGTGATTTCCTCGCCAAAGACCGCACGCTGCCGCCCATGCAACGCGGCGACCTGCTGACGATCTTCACCGCCGGCGCGTACGGATTCGTCATGTCCAACCAATACAACAGCCGCCCCCGCGCCGCCGAAGTGCTGGTCGACGGCACGGCCTGGCGCGTGATCCGGCGGCGTGAGACGTATGAAGATATCCTCGCGGCGGAAATTACCAAGGAATAGACCATGCCGATGAAGGTCCGAGAGGTTATCCGATTGGTGGAGAAAGATGGGTGGATCGAGTTGCCCGGCGGCGGCACGAGCCATAGGCAGTACACACACCCAGCCAAGAAGGGCCGCGTGACCATCGCGGGAAAGCCAAGCGTGGATCTTCATCCCAAGACACAAAAAAGTATCTTGAGGCAGGCCGGCCTGCTGTAGGCCGATCTGCGGGGCTGTGGTACAATATCAGTGGAGCAGGAGAACGACATGGCATCGCGAAAATATCTCATTTTGCTGGAGTACGCCGAAGGCTCGAACTATAGCGCCTACGTGCCCGACCTGCCCGGCTGCGTGGCGGCCGCCGAAACGCGGGAAGAATGTTTACAACTCATGGAAGAGGCCATCGCCTTGCATCTCAAGGGCATGCTGGAGGACGGCGATCCGATTCCCGAACCGACGATCCTCCAGGCGGACTACGTGGAAATCGACGGTGACCGGCTGGGGGCCGTTGCGTGAACGCAGCGGTATGATAGAACATGGTCACCAAAACACCATGGTATCGCAGGTCGCTCGTCAGTGTAACAACGCTCGAAATCTTGAATTGGGTCTGCTTTTTAGCCGTTTTGTGGATGTCGGTGTCTATGTGTATGTGCGGCCACATCGGCGGCCATGAGGGTTTTTTCTTCGAGGCCTCGCCCGTGATACGGGTGGCCGTGCCTGTCATCGCTTTCGCGCTCGCCCTGAGTCTCACGATGCGAGGCCGTGGGGGGCAGAGGATTGTGGGCGCAGTTTTCCTGTCGGTGTACTTGGTACTACTTACGCCGGCGTTTTTTCTTTAAAGGTGTTCGCTTTTTCAACGTTCTACAGCGCAAAAAGGCGAGCCAATGAAAACATTTTGTGAGTTTTCAACGTCCATTTCTGTATCCTTTGTGCCTCTGTGATGAAAAAATCTTTCCTGCGGGCGTGCCTACTGGACGGCGAATTCTTTGAATAAGACGTCGTGGATGAGGCCTTTTTTGTCGGGCCAGAGTTCCTGGTTGAAGTCGTCGCGGATTTGTCGTTCGAGGTGTCGCAGGGCTTTGTCGCCTCGGACTTCGTCGGGGGTTCTGCCGGCCAGGAAGAGGGTGAGCCGGTTTTTGAGGACGAGTTTTCGCCGTTCGATGAGGTCTTGGGTGGTTTTGAGTTGTTTTTTGTTGGTGGCGTCGAGTTCGATGATGACGCTCGCGCGGACGTAGCGCAGCATGCGGTGTTCGTCGAGGTTGACGATGACCGGATCGAGTTCGATGTAGACGAATTTGTCGTCGACGGGTCGCGCGTCGTTGGCTGCGCCGTGTTTGGCGTGGCCATGCTCGGCGTGGGCGTCGGCGTCGGTGGCCGCCTTGGCGGCGCGCGGGCTGCCGGCCAGTTGTGCCGCCATCAGGCCTCCCACGAGTCCGACGGCCGCCATCGCCAGCGCGAGCTGTCCGACCATCATCGCGCGGGACATCACGATGGCGCCGGCCTTGTCGGCATCGGATTTCCCGCCGCCGGTTTTATCGGCCTTGCCCGCTTTCGATGCGGCACCGCCGGATTTTTTTTCGTCAGTCGCCATACCGCTGAGCCTCCGTCACCGCCAGCAACAACTGCGCGTTTTCCACGCCCTCGCCGTACACGTCACGCCAACGCGACGCGTCCAGATTGCCGTACGAATGCACCTGCCAAAGTCCCCGACCCTGCACGTCGGCTGTCAATGAGTCGAGCGCCTGACCCGCCGCCGCCGCACGACGGGCGGACAATTCCCACGCCCTGGCCGGCGGCAAGCCCTCCGCATCCGCCACCACGCCGATCACGTACACACGCGTCGGACGATTCCCGCGAGCGTCGCGGACCGCGCGAAGATATTCCTCCATCGCGTCCCGACCCGCACGCGTCAGCGTCGCGCCGCCAGGCTCAAACGCCGACGGCACGATCTTCTTACTTATCGTCACTTCCGACAGCCGCGTTGACTTTGTCGCGATCGCTTTTTCCACGTCCGCAAAGGCCGCCCGAATCGCCTCGTCGCCAAGAATCCGTTGACGATTGGTCGGGTCCGGCTGCGGGTCGGATTCCGTGGCATACGCCGGCCTTAACTGGTCGTATTCCGCAACCTGCTTTCCCCAGAGCAGATCGGGGATGCCGAATCCCTGAATCGCCCGGCGGAAGCTTTCGCTGGCTGCGCGGCCTTTGTACGTCAGGTCCCGTTCGGTGGCGAGCACCTGAAGCATGACGAAAAACGCCAGCAGCAGCGTGATCATGTCCGCGAAGGAGATGATCCAGAGGGGCACTTTTTCGCCGCCGCCGTCGCTCATCGGAAAATTCCCCCGTTACGCAGTGTGATTTCGAGAATCGGTTCGCCCGCGTACGGATTGCTCTGTGCGGCGGGGGGTTGATACATGCCCAGGTGTGCGGCGGGGATGCGTTCGGCATCGGCGAGGTGTTTCAGGACGGTGTACGCACGTTCGGCGCGGTAGGCGGCGCCGATGTGTGCGGCGGCGGACTCGCCGTTTGGCGGATACGCGACAAGCACGGCGCAGGGGTCTCGTCGGAGGTATTCGCCGAGTTTGGCGAGCAGTTGTATGCCGTCGTCGGTGAGTTGTCCGTCGCGGTTGTAGAGGGTTTTCGCGGGCAGGGAGAGCACCTTTTGTTCATAGAACGCGCGGTTGTCCTGCACCTCGAGGCGTAGCGGATTGGGCACGTCCTCGTCGTCGAGTTCGTTGGGTTTTTCGGCGCCCGCCTGCGTGAAGTTCACGACCGGCGGGAGGATCTGCGCGAAGGCCTGGTGCGGGATTTCCCTGGCGGGGAACACGCTGTTGGAGGCGATGTAGTAGCAGGCGCCGGCGAATTTGGTGCGGGCTTCCTGGTCGTAGGAGGAGAACGTGCTCAGCATGACGAAGAACGCCAACAACAGCATGATCATGTCCGCGAAGGAGACGTACCACAGCCCGACGCTGTGCCCGCCGCCTTCCTCCTCGCCATGTTGCTGGGGCCTGACGTATCGCATGCGTCATACTCCAGGGGCTTTCCGTTCTCGTGGCGTGGGCGAACCGTCCGTTCGAGGGAAACAAGCCAATAGCCAGCAGCCAGTAGCCAGCAGGTATGGCTGGGTGTGACCGCATATCACACGATGTTGATTTTGGCGATCCACGTATTCGCTCCCGCTTTTATGGCCTTTTCGCCCTCGTTTTTCCATACCTATTGGCTACTGGCTGCTGGCTATTGGCTTGTTTCCCTCGAACGAGTCTCTCGTGGGTACCACGAGAACGGAAACCCCGTGCGTCACACTCGAGGCTTGAGCTGTTCGCGGTGTCTGGCCGAGATGAACGCCTGCATGCGTTCGCGGACGGTGGTGGGGCTTTCGCCGCGCACGATGCCGATCACGCCTTCCAGAATCATCTCGCGAATGAGCTTTTCCTTCTTGGACCGCATGCCCAGCTTGCCGCCCATCGGCAGGAAAAACAGGTTGGCGAACCACGCGCCGTAAAACGTGCACACCAATGCCGCCGCCATGCCCGCGCCGATACTCTGGGGGTCGTCCATGTGGCTGAACATCTGCACCAGCCCGATCAGCGTGCCCACCATGCCCAATGCCGGACACGACGCGCCGATGAAATCCATGATCTTCTTGCCGTCGCTGTGACGCTCCTCAAGATACAGAATCTCCGAGGCAAGCTGCTGCTGAATGGCCTGCTCGCTTTGGCCGTCAATGACCATCTGGAGGCTCTTGACGAGAAACGGCTCGCCCGCCGACGCCAACTGCTGCTCCAATGCCAACGCGCCGTCGCGGCGGTTGATGGCCGAGTAATCGACCATCTTCTGAATCAACTCCTGCTCGCTGGGCAGGCGGTTGAAGACCGTCTTCTTGAGAATGCCCGCGATGCCGAACACTTCCTTCATGCTGAAATGCACGAACACCGCGGCGATCGAGCCGCCAATCACCACCACGATGGCGGGAATATTGAAAAACAGCCCGAACTGCCCGCCGTCGGCAATGACGGCGATCAAAATGCACGCCAGGCCCAACACGATTCCAATGATGGTCGCTATATCCATACGCTCTCGCATGCCGACAACGGCAGGGATCCACCGTACCTATCGGCAGGCGAGGAGCGGGACTTGCGTTAGCGTCTGTACCTTTCCTTCTCGTGGCGCTGGGGGAGATCCCGTTCGAGGGAACCGTTCAGCCAATAGCCAATAGCCAGTAGGTATGGAGAGACGAAGGCGAAAAGACAAGGAGGGCGGGAATGTGATTCACGGGGTGAAAAACGTTTGATCGTGTGACAGACAGCAAGCCTGGCCATACCTGATGGCTACTGGCTATTGGCTGAACGGTTCCCTTGAACGGGATCTCCCCCAGCGCCACGAGAAGGAAAGTCCCTACTGGTAGTGCGGTCCCTTGGCCCATTGGAGTTTTTCCGAGAGCGTTTGGAAGAACGAGCGGTCGGGGTGCGGGATGATGAGGGCGTCGTGCGGGGCGCGGGTGACTTCGATGGTGTCGCCGCCGCAGAGGGTGCTTGTGGCCTGTCCGTCGACCATCAGGGCCGAGCCGTGATTGACGCGGAGGGCGCGGACGGTGATGACGTGGCCTGGGCCTGTGATGATCGGGCGGATGGACAGGCTGTGCGGCGCGATGGGCGTGATGGCGACGGCGGTCATGGTCGGGTGCAGGATTGGCCCGCCGGCGGACATGTTGTAGCCCGTCGAGCCGGAGGGGGTGGCGATGATCAGCCCGTCGCCGCGGTAGTGGGCCACGTCGCGGCCGTCCTGCTGCACGCACAGTTCGATCATGCGGAACGGCGGGCCTGCGGAGATCACGACGTCGTTGGCGACCACCGAGCAGAATCGTTGCGTGTCGGCCCCGCTGACGCATACGCGGAGCATCAGCCGGCGGGTGGGGGCGACCTCGCCTGCCAGCACGGCGGGCAGGTGGCGTTGGAGTTCGTCCCGACTGAACTCGGCGAGGAAGCCGAGCTTGCCCATGTTGACGCCCAGCAGCGGCACGGAGCGGGCGGCGAGCATTCGGGCGGCCCAGAGCAGCGTGCCGTCGCCGCCCAGCACAAGGCACAGATCGGCGTCGGCGGGCAGGTCGGAGACATCCATCCCGTCCGGGCTGACGTGCCGCACATCGACGCGTTCGACGCGAGGCCGCAGCCACGCGCTCCACTCCGCCACCGCGGCGGCCGCACCGGCCTTGGCGGGATTCACCAGAATGAGAATACGTTGGACGCTCATGTCACCATTATTACACGGATGTGCGATTTCCGCGTGAAAAATCGAGGGGGTGTTTTTTACCACAGAGACACAGTGAAAGCAATTGTTCGAACGCCAACACGTATCTCTCTGTGGTTCTCTGTGTCTCTGTGGTAAGAAATGTCCCCGCTACAAATGGTCCCGCAGCATGGCCGCCAGTTTTCGCATGGCCTGGCCTCGGTGGCTGATGGCGTTTTTTTCGTCGGCGGGCAGTTCGGCGGTGGTGCGGTTTTTTTCGATGATGAGGAAGAGCGGGTCGTAGCCGAAGCCGTTGTCGCCGCGTGGGGCGTGGAGGATTCGGCCTTCGACGCCGCCGGCGGCTTCGAGTTGCACGCGGGCGTCGCGTTGTGTCGGGCCTGGCTGGGCCAGGGCGACGTGGCAGACGAATCGCGCGGTGCGGGCGTCGTCGGGCGTGGCCGCGAGTTCGCGGAGCAGTTTGCGGTTGTTGGCCTGGTCGATCTCGTGCCGCGTCGCACCGGGCGGGACGTCGTCGGCTGCGTATCGGGCCGACCGCACGCCCGGCTGACCGCCGAGGGCGTCGACGACCAGTCCGCTGTCGTCGGCGAGGCACCATTGTCCGGTGGCGGCGGCGTAATACGTCGCCTTGTCGCGCGCGTTGTCGGCGAACGTCTCGCCCGTCTCCTCGGGTTCGGGAATGTCGCCGAACGCCTCCAGGCCGGCCACCGTCAGCGGCCCGCCGGCGAGCAATTCGCGAATTTCCTTGAGTTTTCCCGGATTACGAGTCGCCAATACCAGCAAACGGATCGTTTGCGGAGGGTCGTCGGGGGATTTCAATGACATAGCTGGGGGCATGGAATTCCTCGAAGGAGCCCAGACGGTCGGCGTCGCCCGTCAGCGTTACGCTGCTGACATCCATGTTGGGCTTTTTGGCGGTGGGCACGGTGATGATCATCTGGCGGTCGTTCGCGAGGATCGCCGGATATTTCTTGAGCACCGCCTGGACTTCGGCGGACGGATACCGTTTCTCGATCGTCGGGACGCCCCGTTCGGTGTCGCTCGCCATGGCCGGCGCCATGCGGATGCGGACGCCGTTGATTTTGAACAGCCCGACGCACACGCTCGAACTGCTTGCCCCGTGGTGGAAAAACGCCAACTCGCCCTGGCTTCGCAATTTCCTGCAGGCCTCCACCGCCCGCTGACGCCGCCCGACGTACTTGTCCTGATCGTGGTACGTCATGACCACGACGGTGTAGACGTACTTGGTGTGGACGTTCATGAGGTTCCATTCCGGCGGGCCGACGTCCTTGCCCGGCGTGAGCACGGTTCGGGCGAACGCGAACGGGCGGTCGTCGCCCCACCGGGTGTTTTTGTACGCCTTGGCCATTTTGAGGTCGTCTTCGGCGGCCTCGATGGTGATGTAACGGCCCATGTACAGTTCGGTCGTATTCTGCTTGCTGATGATCGTGAGGTTTTTGAACTTGTCGCGTTCGATAATCGCCTTGACCCTGGCGGCATGGCCGGCATGATCCCCGTCCTCCGCGTCCCACGTGTAGAGCAAAATGCGGACGTCGCCGTCGGCGGTGAATCCAGAGCCGCATCCCGTCAACGTCGCGACCAGCACGGCGAGGCATCCGACGTGGAAAATTGTTTTCATGGTCATCATATGGCACCAATCGTAGCGAAAAAATCCGAAATTCCGAAGCACGAAATCGAAACAAACTCTCGCCTACCGCAGCCCCAGCCGTTTCGCCACCGTGTCGAAATAGTACCGGTGATACTCGGGGACCAGGCCGGTTCGGTCCGGGCCGACGTTGATCAGCAGGTTGGCATTGTTGTCCCTGGCGGTTTTGTGCCAGCCGCAGATGGCATCCACGGAGGGATGGAAATAGAACAGCTTGTCGAGACAGAACCATTGCGGCGGCAGCGAGCAACTGATTTCCAGCGGCAGGCGGATTTGCGAGCCGTCCGGGTTGGTGTACACCGGGTCAAAATGCGGCTCGAACCGCTTGCCCTGAAAAATGAAATCCAACTGCTCGCAGCTTCGATAATCCACCGGCGGATACTTGACCAGCCCAGGGCGGTCGCTGCTGGAATTGATCGTCACCAGGCAGTTGTCCTGAAGGCTGTGCACGTGTTCGTACACGGCAGGCCAGCGCCACCGCTCGCCGTGTCCCAGGCCGGAATTGGGGTCCGCCTCCCACGCGGGGTCGTACGCCCACTCGCGCGTGGGGTGATCCTTGTCCCACATGCCGTCGAACCAGATGCAGAGGATCTCGCCGTAATTCGTTAGCAGCTCCGTGAGCTGATTCATCATGTACTGGGCGTAGATTTCATCGTCGTCGTACCGCGGATAATTTTTGTCCCACAGTGAATAATAGATGCCCGTTTTCAGCCCGGCTTTGCGAAACGCTTCGACGAACTGGCCGATCATGTCAGGCCGGCCCGGCGAGTTTTTCACGCAATATTCCGTGTGCTCGCTGGGCCAGAGGCAAAACCCCTCGTGATGTTTCGCCGTCAGGACGCCATACTTCATGCCGGCCCCCGCGGCCATGTCGGCCCACTGATTGGGGTCGAGTTTCGGAAACACCAGATCGGCGGCGGGAAATTTCCCCGACCCCCATCCTTCGCCTTCCAGCGTGTTGGGCCCGAAATGCAGAAACAGGCCGTATTGCAGTTCGAGAAAAGCGGCTTGGTGTTTCGTAAACGGGGCGATCATTATTTGTTCCTTTGGTTAACGAATCAACGCGTTTTTCTGCTCCGCCAGCAACCGCTTGATTCCCTTGCGGGCCAGCGCCAGCAGGGTGGCGAGTTGGTGGTCGGTGAAGGGGGCTTTTTCGCTGGAGGCTTGGATTTCGACGAAGGTTCCGTTGTGGAGCATGGCGACGTTCATGTCGACGTCGGCCGCGGAGTCTTCGGTGTAGTCCAAGTCGAGGAGGGCTTTGCCGTTGACGATGCCGACCGAGACGGCCGCCACCGCGCCGCGCACCGCGCGGGCGGAACACACGCCCGCGGCGGCGGCTTTGGCCACCGCCATCGCCATCGCCACGTACGCGCCGGTGATGGCGGCGGTGCGCGTGCCGCCGTCGGCTTCCAGGACGTCGCAGTCCAGGTAGATCGTGTTTTCGCCCAACGCGGCGAAGTCGATCACCGTTCGCAGCACGCGGCCGATGAGGCGCTGAATCTCCACGCCGCGCCCGTCGGGTTTGACGCCGGGCCGGGCCTTCCGGCCGCCCGTGGAGGCAGGCAACATGCCGTACTCCGCGGTCATCCATCCCAGGCCCTTGCCGACACGCCACTCCGGCACGCCGGGCGCCAGGCTGGCCGTGCAGATCACCCGCGTGCCGCCCATCTCGATCAGGCATGAACCGTCCGCCTTGCGAACAAACCCCGGCGTAATCCGCACCGCCCGAAGCGCATCCGCCCGCCGCCCATCACGCCGCTGAATTCGTGTACCCATGGCCGTACTGTACCACAACGGCGAGGCAGCGGAAAATCCGAAACTCGAAGCCCGAAGCAAATGGAGACTGTAGCGTTGTAGATGTGTATCAACGTTGGATACGAGAGCGGGGAGGCCAATCGGTTGTTTGTCACGGAAAACCAGACTTTTCATCGTACCAGAAAATTCAACCACACCCGAAACCCGAATTTTAGATACATTCGCCCTGCCCTTTTCCGGTACACTCCCGAAAACAAAACCTCCAGGAGCTGCCATGAGTTTTCGCGTTGCCGTCGTCGGGGCCGGTCGGATGGGCAAGCTGCATGCCCGCGTCCTCAGTGAATTGTCCGGGGCGCAGCTTGTCTGCGTGGTGGATTCCAACGCCGCCGCCGCGGAGGCTCTGGCCAAACAACGCGGCTGCACCGCGCTGGCCGATCCCGCGCAGGCCGTCGCCCTCTGCGATGCCGCCGTCATCGCCGTGCCGACAAAATTCCACCTCGACGCCGCCAGGCCGTTCCTCCAGGCCGGCAAAAGCGTGCTCATCGAAAAACCGCTCGCGCCCGACGTCGCCACCGCCCGCGAAATCATCGAACTGGCCAACCAAAGCGGCGCCCGCGTTCAGGTCGGACACACCGAACGATTCAACCCCGCCGTCCTCTCCATCAACCAATACGCCGTCGCGCCGAAATTCATCCAGGCCGACCGCATCAGCCCGTTCACCTTCCGCTCCGCCGACGTCGGCGTCGTCCTCGACATGATGATCCACGACATCGACCTGGTCCTGACCTTCGCCGCCAGCGACGTCGTCGACGTCCACGCCATCGGCGTCGCCGTCATCGGAAAACACGAGGACATCTGCAACGCCAGACTCCAATTCGCCAACGGCTGCGTCGCCAATATCACCGCCAGCCGATTGGCCGTCAAAACCGAACGCAAAATGCGCATCTTCAGCGAACAAGCCTACCTCAGCGTCGATTTCGCGAAGAAAACCGGCGTCGTCATCGAAAAACACGACAACCTCGACCTCCTCCAGATGGCCCGCGAACTCGACGTGACCGACCTGGCCGAACTCGCCGCCAGCGTCGACTACACCAAACTGCTGAAATTCGAACAGCTCACCGTCGACGACAGCACCGAACCGCTCCGCCGACAGGCCGAAGCCTTCCGAAAAACCGTCGAAGAAGGCGCCGCCCCCACCGTCTCCGCCCAGGCGGGCCTGGCCGCCATCGAAACCGCCTACCAGATCCTCGACGCCATCGCCAAACACCACTGGGACGGCAACGCCACCAACCGAACAGGCAGCGACGTGCTGAAAAAATAAGGACCGCAAAAACGTTCCAATCGAAAGGATATCCCATGACCACCGTGACGAGATGGATGCTGATTTCCCTGATGACGCTGCTGCCGGCGACGATGGTTTCCGCTATCGAATTGACACTGTTCTTCCCGCAGAATCGCTCGGCGTTTCAGACGAATGAGCTGATCGACGTGTCGGTGATCCGTTCCGGCGAGGGCGCGCTGCCGGCGGGGGCCGTGACGCTGGTGCTGGCGGAAGCGGACGGGAAATCGACGATGACGTTTGTGTTCGGCCTGAAGGCCGGCGACGGCAGCGCGACGGACAATCTGCGTCTCAACGGCTGGATGATCAAGCCGGGCGCGTACACGCTGACGGCGACGATGGGTGATGCCAGCGACAAGGCGGACATCGACGTGTTCAGCCACATCCGCCGGAGCACGTACCGCACGATTCAATGGAACGGCCCGCGCGGCGACAACATGAAAGGCCACGGCGAGGGCGGGCTTGAAATCAACCTGATGTTCGGCGGCGTGGAGGAGATCTCCATTCGCGAGAAGATGGACATCATGGGCATCATGGCGATGGGCGGCGGGCATCAGCACGACCTCAACCTTGAGTGCGACTGGTCGGATCCGAATGTGTACATTGGCGCGATTCAGCGGGCGATGGATCGAGGCCTGCCGTTCCGCACGATGCCCAACGCGATCGGTGTGCATTTGCACGACGAGCCGGGCCTGACGTGGAACAGGCATCCGCATCTCAAGAACGACAAAGGCGAGTCGGTCATGACGCATCACGACATCGCCAGCCAGCGCCGCGCCTACGCCAGCGCGTTCGGCAAGGAACAGACCTGGGTCAACGAGATCGACACCGCCGATCCCGCCAGCCTGGCCGACTGGACGCAGATCAACGACTTCAAAATGCGCTACATGGACGCGTTCTGGAAGGCCTCCCGCGACGCCATCGAGCGGATCAAGCCCGGTATGCTCGCCGTCACGCAGACCGTCTACGGCTGGCCGTTCCTGTACGACGGCTACTACTTCAACGTCGCGCGGTCCATGCCCGTCATCAGCGGGCACGGCGGGTACAACGACTCGGGCCTGATGAACCTCAACGCCACGTACTACCTCGAATGCTCGCTGCCCCGGCAGTGGGACAAGCCCACGTGGTATCTGCCCGAGTGGGGCAATTACACCAGCGAACAGTATCTGCTGGAGCATTACATGTCGTTCATCACTGGCATCCAGGGCCTGGAGGTGCCGCCGCAGATGAACCCCAAGGCCAGGGGCGCCGAGGGGGTTACGCAGGCCAATCGGACCGTGTTGCGGCTGGGCACGATTTTCGCCAAGCCCGCGTTCACGCGGCAGGACGTGGCCATTTTGTATTCCAAGAGCGATACGTATTTCCGCAAATCCGCGGTGCAGCAGGGGCACCTGTCGATGGTGTACTTGGCGTGCAAGATTATTCAGCAGCCGACGACCGTGGTGCTGGAGGAGGACGTTCTCGACGGCACGCTGGCGGCGGCGCACAAGGCCGTCATCGTGTGCGGCGTGGAATACCTTGACCCCGGCGTGGTTGACGCGCTGGCGGATTTTGCCAGGAACGGCGGGCTGGTGCTGGTGACCGACGAGGTGAAGGTGAACATTCCCGGCGCGATCGCGCTGGATGCCTCGACGAGAAGCCTCAACGCGGAGGTGTGGAAGGCGTATGTCGACGTGATGAACACCCTGCCCGACAACGCAGCCAGGCTTGCCAGGCGGATTGAATTGGCCGGGTGGGCGGTGTGGCTCAAGGCGGTCGATCCGCTGGCGAAGTCGTTGAAGGAAAAGTTGGCGGCTGCGAAGATCGCGCCGGCGTTTCTCAGCGACAATCCGTTGATCGCTCCGGGCCGGCAGGTTCGCGGCGAGATCGAGTATATTTTCGCGGTCAACTTCGTGATGGCCGGCCATCTGCCGGACAGCTTTGCCGATCAGCCGGGACCGACCTCCGCCACGATCACGCTGCCGGACACGGGCCGGCCGATTTACGAGGCGATGGCCGGCAAGGATCTCACGAAGGCCTTCGCCAAGGCCAACGGCGGCGTCAGCGCGACGATCGACTTCGCCGCCGGCGACATGAAAATCTTCGCCAGGCCCGCCAGGCCCATCGGCGGCGTCCTCGTGGCCGCTCCGGTCGTCAACTTCGACCTCACCCGCGAAGGCCAGCCGCCCATCGTGATGAACTTCGCCGCCACGCTCGTCGACGCGAAAAACCAGGTCATCTCCGGCACGGCCCCGCTGCAGATCGTCGTCAAAGACCCGGCGGGCGCGGTCCGATACGACCTCTTCCGCGCCACCGACGCGGGCACCTGCGCCGTCGAACTCCCGCTGGCCGCCAACGACGCCGCCGGCACGTGGACCGTCACCGTCACCGACCTGCTGGCCGGCACGACGGGCAACGCGACGTTCGACTTCAAACCGCTGACCCGCGCCCGCAACCTCGCCGGAGCCACCCACCGGGCCGTCTTCTTCGGCGACGACAAAACCAACATCTACCGCTTCTTCCGCGACCAACGCGCCGTCATCATCGCCGTCGGCGACAGCGACTACAACCTCGCCGCCGCCGAACGCCTCGCCGCGGCCATCAAGCCCTACAACATCAACGCCACCATCGTCAAAGCCAAGGACGTCCCCGCCCGGGAACTGACCGAAGAGGA